>CBDFMU010000023.1:0-169522 GCA_965249785.1 Saprospiraceae bacterium
CAAGTTTTAAAGCAACCCGGTTTGATACTTTTTCAGACTATGCGATAATAAAACTAAACCCAAAGACAGAAATCGAAAAAAATTTTATAGAAGATACAATTGACATCAATTTTGTTCGCAGATTTAAGCATTTAAATTGTTATTATTTAATGTCTAAGGATAGTTTTGTCCGTATGGATTTCTACTTTAAAAAGGATAGACACACCCTTTATAAGGGTTTTCCAAGTAAGAGCATTTATTTGCCATTTGATACCTCAAAATCAATAAAAATAGAAAAGGGCTGGGCATATTTTTAGGTTAGTATAGATTACTGCCTACATTTTTCCATCACCTCCCGAATCCTTTCCTCATCACTCTCCCACCACCAGTTTTCCAAACCCGGCAACCCACCCTCCATTTCCAGAGCCACCTTCTTTTTAGCCGTAAAATGCACCTCCGTAGCGCCACTCACTTCGATAATCTCGTGAATATTGGCCGCTGAAATACCCGACCCCGGCATCACTACCACGCGACCGGCGGAGTAGTCCACCAGCTTTTGTAGCAGAAAACGTCCCGCATACGCCGTTTCCGCCTGCCCGGAACTCAGTACTCGGCGAATGCCCAGATCAGCCAACTGCTCCAGGGCCAAAAACGGATCAGGCGTAGAATCAAAAGCACGATGACATGTCACATCCAGCGGACCAGCAGCTTCACGCAATGCCCGCAACTGCGGCAAATGCAACTGCCCGTCCCGATGCAACGCCCCAATCACCACCCCTTTCGCACCTGCTTCACGACAGGCACCAACATCATCGAGCATGATGCCCAATTCAGCCTCGGTATAGCAGAAATTGCCTTCCCGTGGACGGATAAGCACATAAACGGGAATGCCCACTTGTACCGCCGTGCGCACCAGCCCGAGAGAAGGCGTTACGCCACCCACATCCAGCGCAGCACATAACTCGACGCGGTGCGCTCCAGCACGTTGGGCGGCCATGACTGAGTTTAGGTTAGTGACACAAATTTCAAAAATAGACATTGGAGGTTAGAGTATTTGATATTCGATCTTGAGTGCTCTGGCTATCAATAATATAGGGTTGTTTTGCAATAGAAATACCATCTGCAAAGAATTGGTCAAGTCTTTACATCTGGCAGTCCAGCGTCCAAAAATCCAATGTCCGATCATCCAAATATTTCTATCTTCGGGCATTGAACAAAAACACTACCCAAATGCTCCCCCGTTTACTGATTTTAGCAGCCTTTTTATCGGCGTTCGCACCGCTGCAGGCGCAGGACCTGCATTTTTCGCAATTTTATCACCTTCCGCTGCAATCTAATCCGGCAGCAACAGGCATTTTTAAAGGCGACTGGCGCGTAGCAGGCATCTACCGCAGCCAATGGGCCAGCGTGCCAGTGAATTACCGCACGTTTGCTGTGGCTTTCGATACCAAAGTAGTCCGGCGCGGCAGCTACTCCATAAATGGCGGGCTGCTGCTGGCCCGTGACCAGGCAGGCGATGCGGGCCTTAGCTGGACGCAGGCGGGCCTGACCGGAAGCGTTGCGCGAGCGTTGAACGAAGATCAGGCGTTGGTGGTGGGTGCAAGCCTGGCTTTTGTGCAACGGGCGTTCGATATTGGAAAATTGAGCTTCAAAAATCAATGGACAGGTGATATTTACGATTCCGCTTTATCTACCGGAGAGAATCCGGGGTCTTCCTCTGGCTTCGTGCCTACCTTTTCGGCGGGCATACTCTGGCACTACGGTCCCGCCGATACCCGCACTTATGTGGATGCTGGGCTGGGCATGGCGCATATTAATCGCCCAGTAATAAGCTTCCACGACGATGCCCAGGCCAAACTTCCCATGCGTTTCAATGTGCTGCTAAATGGTGCCTGGCAGCTCAGTGATTATTTCGATCTCGTTGGCTTTGCTTCCGCCCAGCAGCTCGCGACCAGCCATGAAATAGTCGCCGGAGCCGGACTTCGCCGAATGCTCATTTCCGGGCCAGTCAATGCGACCGCCATACAATTCAGCCTGGCCCTTCGCCTGGCCGATGCGATCATCCCGGCCATTCAGCTGGAACGCAACGGCTGGACGGTGGGGCTAAGTTATGACTTTAATATGTCGGGTTTCCGAACGGTGACGCAACATCAGGGCGGCATCGAAATCGCTGCCGTGTATCGCCATTTGTCGGTGCCGCCGATCAAAGTGCTCAAATCTTGCCCGATTTTTTGATTTCCATGTTCACATTTTTCTTTTTTCTCACATAGAGCATCGACACACGCAAAAAAAATTACAATTGCCAGTTCTGTCGAATTACAGACTTGCAAAAGGAAACGGTCTCTTTTTCGACTAAAAGGTAGTTTTTTGTAATTTTCGACAACTTTTCCAAAATATTTAGTGCTACAAGGCATATTTTTTCAACATTGGTGCCAAAATTGTAAACTGAAAGAAAGGTTGTTTGCGTTTCATGGGTTCTGAAAAACCTAATCTGAAAACCTGCAACCGGTGGCTATGCTAATCAAACCTTACATCACTCTACTTTTCCTGCTCTCCCTTTCCGTCGTCTCGGCGCAGAATCTCCGCTCGTACGAACGCGCTGGCGACAATGCTTTTGAACAAAAAGATTATGCGGCAGCCGTGCAGCACTACAGCGTCGTGCTGGAGCGCGAAGACGCTAACCTCAATGTCTGGTGGAAATACGGAGAGAGCGCCCGGCTGTACTCGGCTTATCCCGAGGCTGAAAAAGCCTACAGCAAAATCAGTGATTCTCCCAAGGCCCATGATGAATTTCCGATGGTGGACTACCGCCTCGGAGAAGTAAAAAGGAGCCTGGGCGATTATGAATCTGCGGCAGGCTATTTTGAAAGATTCCTGCACCAGCCGCCACAAAACGTCGGTAATCTGGCAAAAAAAGTCCAGCAGGAACTGGAAGACTGCCGCTATGCCCAAGCGATGGCTCCCTCCTCCGGGACGGTGACTATCAAGCATTTAGGCAAAGAAATCAACAGTCCGTACAGCGATTTTGCGCCCGTGATGGTGGGTGATACGATGTTTTTTTCGTCCTATCGCTTCGATCAAAAAGGGAGCCGTAATGGCGAAAAAAGCAAACTCACGCGGGTCATGATTTCGTCGAAAGGGGGCCGCGCCCGTGAACCGGGACGGGGATTTCCTACTGCCGACACGGCCCACGTAGCGCATACGGCATTCTCTCCCGATGGGCATTATATCTTTTTTACGGTTTGTAAAAACATCAATGCCCACGACATCCGCTGCGAGCTGTGGCTCACCGTGCTGGATCGGCGCAACCGCTGGCTCCCGCCAGTCAAGCTGCCCGAACCCGTAAATATGCCGGGCTACACCAGCACCCAGCCCTCTATTGGCTACGACAAACATTTTGAGGGGCCGGTACTGTGGTTCGCTAGCGACCGACCCGGTGGACGCGGCAAACTCGACCTGTGGTATATGCCACTGGATACCAATTTCTTTTGCCCCTGCAACCTGCCCTTGCCCGGCAAAAAGATCATCCATCTGCCCGCTTTCGATGCTCCGGTGAATGCCAGCGACCTGAATACTGCTGAAAACGATGGTACGCCTTTCTTTTATTCCAAAACCCAAAAGTTGTATTTCAGTTCGGAAGGCTGGCCGGGACTGGGTGGCTACGATATTTTTTCGTCGCAAAAAAAGGATAACGACATGGCCACGCCGGAGAATGCCGGACCAGGGCTGAACACCAGCTATAATGACCTGTATTTTTACCTGAAAAATGACGGGCAAAACGGCTTTTTGAGCAGCAATCGCCCCGGCTCTTTCTATTTGGATGAGGAAAACAAAGCCTGCTGCAACGACATTTTTTCCTTCCAATTGCCGGAGCCAGTTCAGCCGCCAGTGGCGAAGCAACCCGAAGTGGACCCACTCACTTCCCTCACGGCCAAAACTTCCCTGGAAACTCCGCCGCCGACCGTAGCACTGACCCCCAAACCGCCCGAACTGGAAGATTTTAAAGGATTGCCGCTTTATTTCGACAATGATGAACCGGACAAACGCACCCGCCGCATCACTACACAAAAGACCTACGAAGAAACCGCAATAGATTATCTGGAACGCCAACGCGAATATGATGATCATTTTGCCGCCGGACTGACTGGCCCCAAACAAGATCAGGCTGAAACTTTAGTGGACGATTTTTTTGAGAATGAAGTCCGGCGAGGTTACGACCGCCTGGGACAACTTTGTGATGTCCTGCTGACCCACTTACAACAAGGCCAACACCTAGAAGTGATGATTAAAGGCTTTACCAGTCCACGCGCGGAGACGGATTATAACCTCAATCTGGGCAAACGCCGGGTCAGTAGTGTGCGCAACCAATTCGCCGCCTATGCTGACGGCGCGCTACGGCCCTACCTGCATTCCGGCCAGTTGAAAGTTACCCAAACCAGCTTTGGAGAGACCACCGCCCGCCACGATATCAGCGATAATCTGACCGATGAGCGCAACTCTGTGTACCATCCAGATGCTGCCCGCGAGCGTCGTGTAGAGATTGTAGAAATCCGTAGAAAAAACTGATTAAAAAAATTTTGCTGTTTCAAACCTCATTCTTTTAAATTTGCCGCTAACGAAGCATAGTGCTCTGGCAACAGACTACCCATGTCACGGTTGGCGCGCTGATTATTAAAACCAAATTATACCTGCACTTTGTCTAAAAAACGCATTGTCAAAGACTATGATGCCCTCCCAGAGGACATCATCCGATTAATAAAAATGAAATACCACAGTGGGTATGCCGATTATCTAGTGACGTATTCCAATAAAGAAGGCAAAAAAGTATCCGCTTTGCCTTTCGAAACGGACGATGCGCACTATCTCATCCGCATGACCATACTGGAGGCTAAAAGGCTCGTAAAAGAGGATGAAGACTACGACGACGATGGCCAGTTGCGGGAGAATTTCGCCGACGTGGAGGTAGATGACGAATTTGACGGCAACGGCGAAGATGATGACGATATATCCGAAGGCTTGTCTGACGAAGATGATCACATCATTGTGACCCGCCGCCGCGATGAAGACGGGGAAGATATTCCCGACGACACGGAATATTGATTTTAAAAAGCAAAAGGCTAGAGAGCAATCAGCAGTATATGTCTGCCATGATGGATCGTTGCCTTTTGCAACTTAGTCCCTTCCTACTCCCCATGAAGGGAAAGGGTATATGGAGCGGGAGCAAAAACCTATAGTCTTTTCTTTGCCTTTTTGCCCTTTGCTTGTTGCCTATTGCCAATTTCCTATTGCTTTTTTTCAAAAAAGAACCCGCTGTGCTTTGCACCGGGTTCTTTTTTTTTGCCAACGATGCGGCAGTTCCATTTTTTTAACACCTTTGCCAATCGGAAATATTATTTCCTGTAAAAAATGATTCACGAACTTATCTTCTATCCATTCTAATCTGAACCGACATGAGTGTGGCTACAAACATTGTAACCAGCAATAATAATTTCCAAAAACCGCTGCTCAAAACCCGCGAAATCTGGAACATGAGTGTTGGTTTCCTGGGTATTCAAGCGGGATTTGCCTTTGCAAAACAGCAACGCCAGCGGCATTTTGCAACGTTTTGGGGCCAACGTAGATGAACTACCCAATTTCTGGCTGGTAGCTCCCATTATTGGGATGATCGTGCAGCCCATCATTGGCTATTATTCCGACCGTACCTGGGGTCGCTTTGGCCGACGGAAGCCATTTTTTCTGGCCGGGGCCTTGGCCGCCTGCATCGGTATGATCCTGATGCCCAATGCTGGGCTGCTGGCCGTGGCTTTGCCCGCTGTACTGATGGGCGCAGGGATGCTGATGATTATGGATGCTTCGTTCAATGTGGCAATGGAGCCGTTCCGGGCCCTGGTGGCCGATAAGCTGCCTGCGCAACAACGTACCCTGGGATTTTCTGTACAGACCGCTTTGATCGGTTTTGGAGCGGTGCTTGGCTCGTGGCTACCGTGGGTTTTAGCCAAACAGTTCGGTATTGCCGATACAGCGGCCAAGGGCCTGGTGCCGGAAAACGTCAAACTGGCCTTTTATATCGGCGCGGGTATTTTCTTGGTCGCCATTTTATGGACAGTACTGACCACTAAAGAATACCCGCCAGACCGGCATTCACGCTTCATGGGCGAGCCAGTATTGCCCGTGGAAAAAGATGGTTTAGGTTTGATTTTCAAGGACTTGGCCGCTATGCCAAAAACCATGCGCCAATTGGGAGCAGTACAGTTTTTCTCCTGGTTTGGTCTGTTTTCCATGTGGGTATTTACGACACCGGCCATCGCGAATCACGTGTACGGCTGCGCTATAGACGATACCACGTCGCAGCAATACAGCGATGCACAAAACTGGACCGGCATTATTTTCGGGGTGTATAATGCTGTGTCTATGGTATTTGCCCTGCTGATGCCGACCATCGCCAATCGCCTGGGCCGTAAGCGGACTCACACTATCGCCCTCATTTGTGGCGGGCTGGGATTGATTTCCATCTATTTTGTCACCTCGCCCACTTTTCTGCTCTTTTCGATGGTCGGGGTTGGGATCGCCTGGGCCAGCATTTTGGCTATGCCTTATGCCATGTTGGCGGGGGCTTTACCAGCGCATAAAATGGGGGTTTATATGGGTATTTTCAATTTCTTCATTACTATTCCACAGATCGTCAGCGGAGTGATCAATCGGCCGATTGTGAAATATCTGTTTGGCAACCATGCCATTTACGCTATTGTGATGGCCGGTGTCTTCCTGCTGCTGGCGGCGGCTTCGGTGCGTTTTGTGGAAGATAAAGACGACCTGGTAACAGTACCAGCGGTGGCCAACCTGAATGCACCGCTGTAAATAAAGGGCAAATTGTAGGAAGCAAACAGTATGGGAGGCCATCCCAAATTTTAGCGAAAAGCAATTTGGCATACCTGGTGGCATACTTTTTTGATGAAGTGGTATCGGATTGTTGATCAGTAACTGGGTTGAATAGTAGGCGGTTAAAACCGCTGATGTCATTATCTGATTTGATTTTTCACCTAAATCTTTATAAAATGGATACCAACTCGTTAATTTTTACCCTTATCATCGGCGCCGTCTGCGGCTGGCTGGCCGGTGTCATTCGTCAAGGCTACGGCTTTGGATTACTTGGCAACATCGTCGTCGGCATTGTCGGCGCATTTGTTGGCGGCTGGTTGTTTCGGGTGCTGGGCATCGGAATCGCTGGTGGTTTGGGTGGTACGATCATTACGGCCGTCATCGGAGCACTGGTGTTACTTTTCCTCATCGGATTAGTGCGGAGAGCGACTTAATTGTCATTCCAAATGATTTTTTTGCCTGAACTTTCCGGAGGCGTTCTGCCTTCGGAAAGTTTTTTTTATGCCCGGACTGAAAGGAACGATGAACGATAAAGTATGAACTATAACACGCCCGGGAGTCTCAATAACTAATAACCAATTGACTAATAACTAATTAACCAATCTATAGCGATGCGCCTTTTATCCCTCCTGCTGCTACTAAATTTACTGGCCTGCAAAAATTATATTGGCAATCCGCATTCGCGGGTGATGAGTGCCCGCACCGTACCTGCATTGAACAACGCCGATCTGCGCGTAGAGCCAGCTAACTGGTGGGTAGGTATGCAGCACCACCAGGTAGAAATATTGCTTCATTACCCCGATTTGGCGGCTTATACGCTGACTTTAGGGCCGGTGAAAAATGTAAAATTGATCAAAGTAGAAAAAGGCGACAGTCCGAACTACTTGTTTGCAACCCTTGATATTGGCCCTAAAGCATTGCCGCAAGCTGTGCCGCTGATCTTTACCAAAGGGGCGACTACTTTTACCCACGAGTTTCCACTATTGGCCCGTAACTCTCTATCGAAGGCACAAGGCGTTGGAACCCAGGATGTAGTATATTTAATTTTTCCTGATCGCTTTGCCAATGGCGATCCCAGCAATGACAACGTGCCGGGGATGCTGCAAGGTCTGGAACGCGATTCGCTGACGGGGCGGCATGGCGGCGACCTGAAAGGCATCGCCGATCACCTGGATTACTTGACTGATTTAGGCGTATCCGCCATTTGGCTCAACCCGGAGCTCGAAAACGACCAGGCCCAAGCCTCCTACCACGGCTATGCGGTCACCGATCACTACCGCGTGGATCGGCGTTTTGGCAGCAATGAGCAACTCCGCACCTTAATTATGGATTGTCACCGACGCGGCATCAAGGTCATCCGCGACGTGGTGCTGAACCACATCGGCGACGGTCACTACTGGATGAAGGATTTGCCGATGCAAGACTGGATTAATCAGTGGCCAACTTTCACTCGCACGACCTATCGTGCCCCGACGCTGGTAGACCCTTACGCCTCCAAGGCTGATCTTCGCCAATTTCAGGATGGCTGGTTCGACAAGCGGATGCCCGACCTAAATCAGCGTAATCCACACGTAGCCAATTACTTAATTCAACAAGCTATTTGGTGGATAGAATACGCGGGTTTTGATGATTTGCGCATTGATACTTACACGTATTCCGATCAAGCGTTTTGCAGCCGCTGGTGCCAGGAGCTTTTGGTAGAATACCCCAAATTGGGGATGTTTGGTGAAGTATGGGAAAATGCCGTACCGATTCAAGGCTTTTTCGCCAACGATCAGCCGATGAGCCGGGCGAATTTTGATTCCAATCTGCCCGGCGTAGTGGACTTTCAGCTCTGTTTTGCCATTCAGGAAGCCCTGACCCGCGAGCAGGGCTGGACGGAAGGCGTGTCCAGGATTTATTATACGCTGGCGCAGGATTACTTTTATAAAGACCCCTTTAGAAATCTGATTATGCTTGATAATCATGATTTTACAAGGTTTTATACTACTGTCGGCGAGAATTTTGATAAATACAAAAGCGGTATGGCGTTCTTGCTGACGATGCGCGGTATTCCGCAAATTTATTACGCCACAGAAATACTCGGCACGGGCAATGCGGCACCGTCGCACGGCAATATTCGGAAGGATTTTCCAGGCGGCTGGCCGGGCGATCCAGCCAATAAATTCGTCGAAGCAGGACGTACGCCGCAGGAAAACGAGGCCTATAACTACGCTCGCGCTCTTATTCGTTACCATCGAAATACTTCGGCTTTGCAACGTGGCAAGTTGATGCAGTTCGTGCCGGAAAATAGCGTGTATACTTACTTTCGCTACGACGATGCCAAGACGGTGATGGTGGTGCTAAACACGGCGAATCAGGAAAGAACAATCACGACGGAACGTTTCGCCGAGCGGATGCAGGGCTTTAGTGGCGCGCATGATGTGGTGACTGGCGCGAAGGTGGGCGATTTGTCGAAATTGGTGTTGGGGAAAAATTCGGCGGTGGTGCTGGAGCTGGAGAAGTAGCAATAATTTAAATCCGCTTCATTAAAATCTGGCGGTCTATGAGAAAATATGTTTCACATTTAGTTGGTGTATTAGCAATTTGCACACATGTGGCTTGTGGCAATAAAAATAGTGTTTCAAAAATACCTGAACAGGCAAATAACATTTGCTCTGGGCTAATTTTTAATCCTATCGTTTTAGACACAAGCATTGATCATTCGGAGAAATTATACCATTCGGCTAATAAAAAAAGCACTCCATTTTCTGTCTTCAAAATGGTTTCAACGGAATTGGTTTCTTACAATGGTTTGGTCTTGAGTAAGTCAATGTTCGTGTTAGATTCTTTAAATGTCTTCTTATTAAGACGCGAGGATGAAGAACCCGACTCAACTATGAGACTTTGCAATGACCTATGTTTTAATAAGCCAGCCGATTCGCTTAACTTGTTCAATAATTATAATCAACTTTTGATTTCCTTTCCCAATACCGGCTATGCGTCCGTAGGTTCAGACCAAGTTGACGAGTGGGTTGTTGAGAGCATTGTTAAATCTGGCAATTTAGCTATTTTAAATGTAATAGGCGCAGGAACGACAGGTTCTTCCATTAATTTCTCTCACATTTTCATTTTTGAAAATGAAGAAAATTATAAAATAATACTTCATCAACCGATTTACAAGAGTAAGGAAAGTACAGCATGGCTAAAGTAGAGATTATACAATAGCCCGAATTAGATTGGTTTCATTATTTTTTAGAGCAGTCACCCACGCTGGCGCGAAGTTCACATCCGCTTCACCAAAATCTTGTCAATACGTCGCCCATCCATTTTAGTCACTTCAAAATGCAGGTCATGCCATTCAAACTGGTCGCCCTGCTTTGGCATCGCATCAAGACGAGCGATGACGAAGCCGCCGAGCGTGGAAAAATCACTATCTGTGAACTCCTCGTCTTCGATTTCCAGCGCACGTAAAAACTCAAAAAATGGATATTGTCCATCGGCCAGCCAGGTATTTTCGTCCTGTTGCACCATTTTGTATTCATCCTGATCGTGTTCGCTTACGTCGCCTACCAGCGCATCAAGAATATCGTCCATCGTGATAATGCCCTGAATAGTGCCGAACTCATCCACCACAATACCGTAGTGAAAGCGGCGGTGGCGAAAGTCATCCAGTAATTTGTAGGCCGAAGAAGAGCCAGGGGTATAGACCGGTTCTTGCAGACTGCTACGCAGATGAAAATTGGGTGCATCCATCTGTAAAAACAGGTCTTTAACGGAAACAATGCCCAGAATATCGTCCAGATCGCCGTCGGCCACGGGATACACATTATAAATTTCTCCCCCGATTTTTTCGCGAATAGCCGCCGGGCTATCGTTCAAATCCAGCCAGATAATATCGCTGCGGTGTGTCATCAGCGAACTCACCTTGCGGTCGCCGAGGGCAAAAACGCGCTCCACAATATCCTGTTCGATCTCCTGAATTTCTCCATTTTCAGTACTATCAGAAATCAGGCTCTTGATTTCAGCTTCCGTAACCGCGCCATCGGTCTTGGCCTTCACGCCGAAAAGGCTCACCAGCAGGTCGTTACTTTTGGTCAATAGCCAAACAAACGGTGCCGTGATGCGCGACAATATATACATCGGTGTCGCCACCATGCTGGCAATGGTTTCTGGAAAAGTCAGCCCGATGCGCTTAGGAAATAGTTCGCCGAGTACAATAGACAGATAAGTGGTCAAAATCAGCACAGAACCGAGGCTGATTTCGTGTTTATAGGGTAAATTTGGCAGCTTGGCGACTATAAATTGCTCTACTGGTTCGGCCAGCGCATCGCCGGAATAAATACCGACTACCAAACTGACCAGCGTAATGCCAATCTGCACGGTAGATAAAAAGCGGCTGGGCGATTCCGACAGCGCGAGGGCTTTCTTCGCGCCTTTGCTGCCGCGTTTGGCCAGGGCTTCGAGTTTGAATTTGCGGGAAGAGACCAGCGCAATTTCCGACATCGAGAAGATGCCGTTGAGGAGAATTAAAAGAATTAGTAATAGAATGACCATGTGGAGATAAGGCAAATGGTTTTTGCCGAGGGCGAAGATAGCACGTCGGCGGAGATCGGCGGAAAATTGGGCTGTTGCCTGATTCTTACTCCAAATCCTTCCTGTCTTTCCCCTCCATTACCTCCCGCCATCGCCATCGCGAATAATTCCCCAAAGCATCCGGCTCCTGAAAATGATGCAAATACAACAAACTCGGCTTCCCGGCCACCGGGTCGCGCAGTATTTCATAATGCCCCTTGGCGTGCAGCAGCAGCGAACGCACCGTACCGGATGCCTGCGCAGGAACGGCATAATGCACCATCGCTTCGTCGTCCAGATTAGGTTGAGTGTAATATTGGTCGTCGTCATAGGCGAGCGATGCGGCTACATCCTGGCCAGTTTGGGTGGGTGCGGAAGTGGGGAGTAGCGTTTGCACCGCGACGGATATGTTTGCTGAAAAGTCCAGCGCGACCCAGTCTATTTCCCAAAACATGAATCCCGATTCCAGCCGAATGCGTACCTCGTCGCCAGAAACTGCCGACAGATCGAGGGCCAGTACGTCTTTTTTCAAAGCCATCGGGCCAGCGACGTGAAAGAAGCCGACTTTTTGCCAGTGGTCGGGCGCGGTTTCTATCGCGACGCTGAGCGGCACGTTTTGCTCGTCCATCCATTGACGGATTTCCGCGCTGCTTTTTTTCAAATACTGGCTGCGCACCTGCGGACTGTATTCCCCAAATTCGTCGAGAAAAAGTCCGTACATATAATCCATCCAAAACGTGTTTTTGGCCCGGATTACCAATTTCGCGGAGCGCGCATTTTTTGGTTTTTGAAAGGTCAACACCACCCCTTCGTCGGCACGGGCGCGCGCATTGGCGGGATCGCCGTGCCAAAGCAGAGAATCCTGTTTGGAGAGAGCAGCCAGTGCATCATGTCCTTCATAATCAATGGCTTGCAGTGGTGCTTGCAGTTTTTGCAAAGTCTGTAATTGGCCATTTTTGTCAAACAACACCTCCGTACCCGCTGGATGATCTACGGCGATCAGTTCGAGTAAATTAGTATGTTGGATCTCTTTGGCTTTGTTGGCCAGTCGAATTTGGTAGCTGCCATTATTGGGCACCAAATCGGGCAAAGGCAACCAGTCGGGACGTTCGAGCTGCGGATAGGTAGAACCGGAATACAATTCTCCCTGAAAACAGGTTGCGTCGGGATTATTGGCATATACGAAAGGACAAGAGCCTTTGGCGGCCAGGGCAATCACGCTGATAATCAGGCTGACACCGATGTATCCGAGGAAGTTGAAAGCCAGCGTTTTGCCATAATTGATCTCATGCACTTCGATTTTTTCCAACTGCTCGAAATCAATGCGGGTCGTTAGCGTATCGGGCAGGCTCAGGGCATATTGGGGCTTGGCAAAAAGCAGCACCTCATTTTTGCTGGCACGGGCATCGCGGTTGTTGCGTACCGTGCTGACCTGGGTTGCCTCCGTCTCGGACATCCGGACGATAAAGGCCGACATGGACTTTTCACTGATGGTATAATCTGTTATGTACCAGACTTTTGACAGAGGGTGCGCCGCATCAATCAGGTAGAAAGTCAGGCCACGTGTATCTATTTTGGGCATTCGAGCCTTCGACATAGGATAGCGCTGATAGTAAGCACAGCTGGCTTGCCAGCTCATGACGATCAATAGGAGCAACCAGGTGATGGGCCGACTTTGGGAACGAAGGTGATGCACGCTTAGGGGAGTTAATGATGAATGATGATAAGTACCCTGTAAATTAAGTTGTTTTGAGTATTTGAAGATTTGAGTATTCGATCAATTACTTGATTATCAAATGTTTTAATCTAATACTCAAATACTCGTATCTTCAAGAAATTTAATTTACAATGTAATAAGTAGGAGGCAGTAGTCAGGAGATAGTAGTCAGTTTTAGATTATTATTAATCAAACGCTTTTTATACTCAACGCAAAGTGGTTTTGAAAGAAGACCAGACATAAAGTATTCACGATCAATAACTCAACCTCTCTCAACATTCTCAACCTCTCAGCTTTTACTATACAAGTCTATAATAGCAATTAATTCTCTGCCTGTATTTATAATCGGTTTAGAATGGTTTATAACGTTTAAAAAAGTTTAGTTCTTGATCCTCCATAGTTTACGTTTCATCTTTGTTCAAAACCACTCTACGTAGCGTTGCTCCATTTGCTATTTTGCCTTTTGCTTATTACCCTTTGCCTCACAGCCGGAAACCGATGGCTATACTGGGAATGGAGGAGAAATTGCGCGAATTTCCACTGTTATAATTATTATAGGGATCTATGTCGGTGGGTAGGTTAGAGCGTTCGTATGCCATGCCAATGGGCAGCGACCACTCAAAAACCGCGTGACCCATACTGTACTGACCGCCCAGACAAAACATTATTTTAGTAGTAGTCACCTGATAATTGTATTCCAGATTATTAGTATTATAAACGTTTTTATAAGTCATTTTTCGCGTACCAAAGTATACTTGTGGCCCATAGTACAAGTGGCTGCGGCGGCCTGAAAGTCGACCATGCAGAAAGAATTTGCTGAATAGCCCTACCTCATAGCCGCCTTTGCGCAAGGTAGAATAGTAAGAATAGCTGTCGCTACTTTGCGACAAATAGGCTATATATTGCAAGCCTATATTTTGGTAGGGACCAACGGGATGTTCGGCCGACATGAAAAAAGTTTGAAAGACATCACTGCTCGCTTCGGCAGCAATCCCACTTAACACAATCACGTGAGGACGGGGTGCCAACGCGGGATCGGGCAGGTCAATGGAACGTTCCTGCGCATAAAGTCGACCGTTTCCGCAGCAGGCAATACACATCATCAGGACACACAATAGTTTGTTTGGCATAGTGTTAGAGGTTTTGGCCGGTAAATATATTTCATCTTTTGCATTAGACTACGCAATGAACCGATTTAGTTAGGTCATTGTTGATAAAAAAAGAGCGCACTATTTTCACTAAAACGCAGTTCTTGCGTTTATTTTTGCAAATTTGCGAATGCGAAATCGCCCCTTCGTATTCCTCTCATCAGGACGCACCCACTCATGCAATACGGTACACATCAATCCCAGCCCCCGCACGAAGACCCCGCGCCCGTCCGCTGGAAGTTTCGCGAATTGAAGATATATGCTTCCACCGAATGGTTGGCTGACAACAAGAAAAAATATCGGCAGGTCTTTGACCGCCACGAGACGACCTATATCTATGCCGAACTGTCTTTTCACAATAAGCATTTCGACATCGAGGATTGGGAAGTTAATGTGGAGTTACGTTGTTATGCCGTAAAAAAGCAGAAAAAAGAGATTTGTGTCCTGCCTTTTCGCCGAAAAGTAAGCAAATACGATCCCGTAGGCTATATTCGCGAAGGTTGGGGCAACAAACAGGAAGGCGTTTTTTGGAAAAAAGGCTCTTATTATTGGGAGGCCTGGATTGAAGGAGAAAAGGTGTCGAGCAAATATTTCTACATCGAAGATGCCACACGCCCGCTCACCAAAACGGACAATCCCTACTGCCAGATCAGCACGTTGCGGATGTATGAAGGCCCTTACGACGACACACCGGAGTTTGAGCGCCAGTATATGCGTCGCTTTCACGGCGAAGAGACGCGCTATATTTATGCTGAAGTGACGCTTAAAAACCTGCTTCTCAGCAAGCAGTGGCAGTGCGAACTGTTCATCAAATTCTACAACGATGCCCGCGAACTAAAAGGCCAGGTCGTGCGTCTGCACCGTGTGGAAAAGAGCGACGACGGCGTGAAAATTACCGCCGGTTGGGGCAGCAATGTGAAAGGCTCGTGGCGCAACGACCGTTACACCGCCGAGATCATTTTCATGGATCAACTTCTGGCAGTGATGCCCTTCGAGGTCGGCACGGCCTTCGAGGAAGGTATCAATGGCGTGTGGCTACCCGACAAGGGTCAACAGGTCTTCCTCACGCCGGAAGTCGAAGACATGGACACTTTTGAGGAAGTGTTGGTCAATCTGGATGCACTGATTGGCCTGAGCGAGATCAAAAGCAAGGTACGCGAACATGCCCAATACATCCAGTTTTTGCAATTGCGCAAGGAAAAAGGCTTCGCCGAAAAAGAAGGTATTGACGTACACTCTGTGTTCATCGGCAATCCCGGCACCGGCAAAACTACGGTGGCCAAAATGATGGGCCGCCTGTATAAAAAAATGGGTTTGCTTACCAAAGGCCACGTCCATGAGGTGGATCGCACCGATCTGGTGGGGGAATACATCGGCCAGACGGCTCCCAAAGTGAAAGATGCCATCGAAATGGCGCGTGGCGGCGTGCTGTTCATTGACGAGGCTTACTCGCTGGCCCGCTCCGCCGAAGACAGCAAGGATTTTGGCCGCGAAGTGATCGAGATTCTGGTCAAGGAACTGTCGAACGGGCCCGGCGATCTGGCCATTATTGTGGCGGGTTATCCGAAGGAAATGAAGACTTTTCTGGATTCCAATCCTGGTTTGCGCAGCCGTTTCAAAATGACCTTTGAGTTCGCCGACTACCTGCCGCAGGAACTCAGCCGCATCGCCGACTACGCGACCCGTGAAAAGGAAGTCATCCTGGCTTTGGAGGCCAAGAAAATGGTGGATGAACTGATTACAGAGGCATTCCGTTCGCGTGACCGCGCTTTTGGCAATGCCCGTTTTGTCCATCATTTGATTGATAAAGCGAAAATCCAGCTCGGCCTGCGCCTGATGGCCAATCCCGACGTGCGTGGCATGGCCTCTGAGGAGCTGTCCATCATTTTGCGCGAAGATGTGGAAAAAGTGAAATTGATTTACAAACGTCCGCTACCCAATATTCCGGTAGATGAAGTGCTGTTAATGAATGCTTTGCATGAAATGGACGCGCTGGTCGGGATGCAAAACATCAAAAAAGATATTCGGGAACTGGTCAATTTGGTGCGTTTCAACCGCGAATCGGGCCGCGATGTGCTGGGGCGTTTTTTCCTGCATACCGTGTTTGTCGGCAATCCTGGCACTGGCAAAACCACCATGGCGCGCATTTTAACCAAAATATACAAGGCGCTGGGCGTACTCGAACGCGGCCACATGGTGGAAACCGACCGCCAGGGTCTCGTAGCTGGCTATGTGGGCCAAACGGCCATGAAAACCAGCGAACGGGTGGACGAAGCGATGGGCGGCGTGCTTTTCATTGATGAAGCCTACGCACTTACTTCCAGTGGACGTGGCTCGCAGGGCGACTTTGGCGACGAGGCCATTCAGACGTTGTTGAAACGCATGGAAGATCGTCGCGGCGAGTTCTACGTGTTCGTGGCGGGCTATCCAGAAAATATGGATAATTTTCTGAAAGCCAATCCTGGTTTGGCCAGCCGCTTCGATAAGGTGTTGCGTTTTGAGGATTATGCGCCGGAAGAATTGCTGGAAATCGCGCTGTATATGTTTCAGCAGGAGCATTATCGGGTGGAGGAAGATGCCCGCGAACATTTGGGCAAATACATGACTTTTTTGCACCAGTTCCGCGACAAGTATTTCGGCAATGCCCGCACGGTACGCCAGGTAGTGATGGATACTATTAAGAACCAGAATTTGCGTATTGCCGTACTGAAACCCACCGAACCAGAGCCGATGCACACTATTACACTCGACGACGTAGCTACGTTTACGTTTGAGAAAGATAAATTGAATTTGTTTGTACGGCGGGGAATTGGGTTTGGGAAGTAAATGGCTTAGCAATCAAAGCAACCCAATAATCATTTCACTTATTTCGTCTGGTTTATTTACTACCATAAAATGCCCGCCGCCAATAATCGGTCGGGCATTTTTTATGAAATAAAAAGGGAACATCCTATCCGCTGTTCCATGAAGGTGAGTCAAGTGCTCGTGCTGAGTATTGCTTTTCCAGGATACTAATTTTTTAATCGCCCATTTCAGGAAAACTGGATCGGTAGTGCGCAGGATTTCTGCCAATAATTTCTTGTCTGCCAAATTTGCCGCGCCAAAGAACCAGTATACTAATTTATTCGGTCGAGTTAATAAGTTGGCAGGCAAAATGCTGGAAATATGCAGTAGTCCAATAAGCCGATAATAAAATGGAATTTCGCGTTGATTTTTTGCCGACGAGATCAAGATAATTTGGTCTGTATCAATAATTTTTCCCACCTCGATGGCTATAAGCCCACCAAAAGAAAGCCCAATTAATATTGGTTTCTCAGAAGTGATTTGTGCGATTAAGCGATTGGCATAACTTTCAATAGTTTCCTGATCATTGGGTTTTATCCAAGCTATAAAAATCAAATTATAACCTGGAAGATCCAAGAATTGGAATGCTCTTTCATCAGCACCTAGTCCACTAAATAGAAAGATGTTTTTCATATAAATAGGCTTGATTAATATGTTGTCTATCTTAATACTCTAAATATCCAGCCAGTAACCCTCCCGCTCATACTGAAATATCGCCGCAAACTCCGTGCGTTGGGGTAGATCAAGATAGGGATACACTATCTTTGACAAATAAAGTCCCTGCGGATAAGCCGAAGTAATAATGCGCGGCGTTTGTCTGGCGCGTAAGTGCTGCTCAAATGCCTCGACACTTAGTTTTCCCAGACCAATTTCTAATAGACGGCCTACAATGATGCGGATCATACCGCGCAAAAAGCGATTGGAAGTCACTTGAAACCGCAGTCGTTCACCACTTTTATCTACCCATAAATGCGCCGAACTAACTTGACAAACGGTATGCTCATAACTGGCTGGTGATTTACAAAAAGCATAATAATCATTGTATTGAGCCAGTAAATCTACTGCACGTTTCATGCTCTGCAAATCCAGGTTTTTATAGTCATATAATGCACTGCATCCATGCAAAAAGGGGTCTTTTTGTGTATGAATAAAATAGTCGTATGTGCGCTGGGTAGCATCGAAACGAGCGTGCGCTTTATCGTGTACAGGTAATATAGCAAAAATCGCAATATCGGGAGGCAAAGCGTGATTCAATCGCGTTAATAGATCGAAATCATAGGTTTCGGCCAGATCAACATGAAAAATGTATTGAGAAGCATGGACCTGCGCATCGGTGCGCCCGCAGCCATTAATAATAACTGGCGTTTTTACTACTTTTTTTAATACATTTTCTATTACTTCCTGCACACTTACGGCAGACGGCTGCCGCTGCCAGCCATGATAATTTAGCCCATTAAAAGCGAGGTGAAAAAAGAAGCGTTGGATGTTGTTTTAGTCTAGTATTCCATTGTTCTTTTGGGTTATAGAAACGAGCAAAAAATAAGGTGAGTAGAATATTCTCGCTCCATGTTGTCATCCTGACGAAGGAAGGAAGTGGTTAAGTGGTTGACGGTCAACTAAGCCCGGCCAGTTCCTTCCTTCGTCAGGATGACATCTCTGGTGAGGCATGTTCACAACTTATTTCTTACACGTTTCATAACTCCACTTCTTGCATCATTTTATACACCGCTTCTATCACGTCTTCCACCTGTGGCTTACTATGATAATCCCCATCCTGTCCATAACCGGGACGATGCGGCTTGGCATACAAACTTACTGGCTTTGCATCCAGATAGCGATAACCACCCTGTTTTTCCAGTAATTGCTGCATCAGATAAGCCGATGCGCCACCCTCGAAATCTTCATCCAGGAATAAGACGCGATTGGTTTTTTTCAAACTTTCCAGACAAATTTGGGGGAAATCAAAGGGCAGCAGCGTCTGCACATCAATAATTTCTACCTCCATGCCCTGTTGTGCTAAAATAGCGCAGGCATCGTCGGCAATGCGCACCGAAGCTCCATAAGTGATGAGCGTTAAATCCGAGCCAGCACGTATCACTTCCGGCACACCAAGCGGCACCGTAAAAGTGCCAATATTATCCGGCAGACGTTCTTTCAGTCGATAACCATTTAATACTTCTACCACAATGGCCGGGTCGTCGCCTTGCAGCAGCGTATTATACATTCCGGCGGCCTGCGTCATGTTGCGTGGCACACAAATCCACATACCACGCAGGGAACCGAGCATCATGCCCATTGGCGAACCAGCATGCCACACGCCTACCAAACGGTGACCACGGGTACGGATAATGGCAGGCGCGGCCTGCTGATTATTGGAACGCCAGCGCAACGTGCAGAGGTCGTCGGAGAGCGGCGCGAGGCCATATAGCAGATAATCAAGGTATTGTATCTCCGCAATGGGCCGCAAACCACGCATAGCCATACCAATGGCCTGCCCCATAATTGTCCATTCGCGAATGCCAGTGTCAAAAATGTGCTCCGTACCGTATTTCAGTTGCATCCCGCGCAAGCCCTGGTTCACGTCGCCAATTTGGCCTACATCTTCGCCCAAAGGCATACAAATTGGGCCGCGTTGCAAAATTGTGGTCGAAACAGGCATTGAGCACTTCGTACCCGTCTTTGACCGGCGAATTATCGGAATATTCCGCCGCCACTGCGGGTACTTTCAAAGGAGACAAAGGTGTCTCGCTCATCAGATAGCGACTGTAAATACGGTCGCCTTCCGTCATTTCGGAATTGATAAAAGCAGCCAGTTTTTCTTTGGCAGCACTGTCTTTTTTATGCAAGGCAAATAGCGCACGACGGGCAGTTTGCACCAGATCGTAGCGCAAAGAGTCGCGTCTTTCCCCTAAGTCCTGAATAATTTCTCCCAAAACAGACACCTCGTCGTGGGCAGATTGCGCCTCATGCAAGTGACTTATCAAAGCAGTACGCAGGCCAGCCACCCGGTCGTGGTAGGCTTTATAGGCACGTTTTGCAGCAGCCACGGCTTCCCGTTTGGCGTCGGACTTGATCGTTTCAAGTTCTTCGCGCGTGGCCAAACCCGTTTCCACCATCCAATTTGCCATGCGCCGGTTGCAGTCGAATTCTTCTTCAAAAGCCAGTCGCTCCGACGATTTATAGCGACGATGATCACCGGAAGTGGAGTGGCCGAGTTGCTGCGTTATTTCCTGAATATGGAAAAGGGCGGGCCGGTGCGTCACCCGCATTTTATCAACGCCATCGCGGTAGAGCTGGCATAGTCCGGCATAGTCCCAGCCCTTGCCATGATAGATTTCCATGCCCGTATCGTCGCCTTCGGTCTGCATGCCCGCCAGCGCCGCAGAAATACTCTCCTTGACCGTCTGGTACTTTTTTGGCACCGAAATACCATACCCATCGTCCCAAACGCTGACCGCCAGCGGCACTTGCAGCACTCCGGCGGCATTCATAGTTTCCCAAAAAGCACCTTCCGAAGTGGAGGCATCGCCAATCGTGAGGAAAGTTATTTCGTCGCCATTATTGGAAAAATTGCCGCCAATAGACGGCTGCTCGCGGTATTTTTTGGAAGCAAAAGCCAGGCCCAACCCGCGTGCCATTTGACCAGCAGTGGGAGCGGTATCGGCAGTAATATTGTAGCGATTTTTATGCTCGGTCCAGCGGCCTTTTTCGTCCACGAGCGGCGTGGAAAAATGACAGTTCATTTGGCGACCGCCGGAAAAAGGATCGCCGTAGGGATCGCCATAAAGTTGGGCAAAAAATTCTTCGAGGGTACTCAACCCCAGCGCAAAGATCAACGTCTGATCCCGATAATAACCCGCGCGGAAATCGCCTTTACGCCAGGCTTTGGCGAGAGCCACTTGGGCCACCTCCTTGCCGTCGCCGATGATGCCGAAGTTGGCGCGACCGCTGAGCACTTCTTTACGGGCAATCACGCTGGCCTCCCGACTCAGGCAGCATACGCGAAAATCTTGCAGCACTTCCTGTCGGTAAGCGGCAGTGGGCGGTTCGTCCGATTTTCGTGTGCGGGGAGGCATTTTTGATTCAACCATTTTTTAAGAAAACAGCGTTCGGTGAGCAGTCGGCGTAAACAAAATCTACCAATTTGCTAATGTGCTAATATTCAACATATTGCCATAAAAACAATGACAAATATTTTAGTCATAAACACTTTATCAGGCAAAAAGGCGCACAAAAGTACATCAAGATTCTCGATTTACGCCCTGCGCTGATTTCCTGTATTCGACGATTAAACCAATTTTGAAAACGATTGTTACAGCGCACCCCCTCTTGCGAACGCGCTTGATAGGTTAGGCCATTCCAATTCGCTGGCAAGTAATTTGTTTTTAATCGTTTGATTTTTCCTTGTTCGCAACTATTATGTTGAAAGAAAAAATTGGGCAATAAGTAGCTTCACAATTATTTAATTTTCCAGTTTCAGGCAAAGTCGGCGATTTTTTGACCTAATTTTGCCGCTTCAAAAATCACCCCAACTCACATTTAAGCATTTAACCTACCCATTCCGACTTATGTCACACGAACCGAAAGTACGCTACAGCGATGAGGACTTGCAGGAATTCAAGGTGCTGATCGAAGAAAAATTAAATGTCGCGCAAGAAGAATTGAATACGACGGAGCGGCAAATTTCCGATTTGAACGAAAACGGGTTCAATCAACAAGGGGGCGACTGGTATGATGACTCGACGGCGCACACCGACCTGGAAATGCTCCAACGTATGCTCACGCGCCAGCAACGCTATGTGCAAGACCTGCGCAATGCCGGGCTGCGCATCCAAAACAAGACCTACGGCATTTGTAGCGTGACCGGCCAACTCATCAGCAAGGAACGTTTGCGGCTCGTGCCACACGCCACCAAAAGTATTGACGGCAAGAACATGGCCAATGCCACTCGGGAGAACCACAACGATAATGTCATCAGCAGTGAATCGTTCCCGACGCTGGAAAATGATCGTCCGGCGGGCAAACCCGTGAGCGACAAGTTGCGCCTGCCCAATACCAAGCGCACCACTAATACCAGCGAAGATTGGGAAGCCGATAGCGAGCCTACGGAAGAGGCAGGCTACACCAATCGCAATAATAAATTTGACGACGATGAAGAGTAATTTTTGACTTCGTCATCGTTACTATTTATGCAAACAGGAGTTGTCTCGAATGTTCGGGACAACTCCTGTTTTATTTTATGTAAACCGAAACCCTGTTTCGGCCCGTGTATATACCATGCCAACGGCGAAAAATCAACCAGTTGGAAGATTTGAAACAGAGGATTACGTGCATAATTTATGGATAAAATTGTTTACTTTTGTTGCAAAATATGACCACTAATGACAGCCAACTATAAACAAATCATCACTATTGAACCTGGTAAACGCAGCGGGGCAGCCTTGTATTCGCGGCTTACGTATTACCGTCTATGATGTACTCAGTTACCTGGCGGCAGGTATGACGGTGGAGGAAATCTTGACTGATTTTCCCATGCTCACCCGGCAGGATATATTGGCCTGTTTTGGCTTACGCTGCCGAAGGAGAAAGAGCTAAGTTGGTCGCAGTCTGAACTGTTTGCTATGTTTTTAATCGACAACAATCTTTCGCCACGTTTGGTCAAGGTGCTTAAAGTAGATTTTCCCTGATACTGCTCACGTTTTTGATTTTGGTTTGGAAGCCGCTGATGACCAGACCGTGTGGGCATTTGCAGAAACTAATAACTTGCATATTCTGACCAAAGACCGTGATTTTGTTGATCTGCTTTATCTGCGCGGATTTCCACCAAAAGTGGTTAAACTTAACTGCGGTAATGCCACCACGCAATTCATTGCTGAAATCCTGGAAAGAGAAGCCACACTATTAAAGTCATTTCTCGGCTCTTCTCAATATGGCCTGCTTGTACTTCAATAGTGCTTTCATATCGTCCCGATTTTATTAATCATTTTCTGGAATAAAAGAGATTCCTAAAAGATTCAGGCAGACGAACACGCTGGTACAATCACCCGCCTTTTTTCATCTTAGCCAGCACCACCTGATGAAAATTTTCCAGTTTATCCAGCAATTGCAATAGCAAAACTTTTTCGGCGATAGTAAGATTTCCGGTCAGCAAGGTGGATACTTTGGTCATTTGTCCGGCCACTTGGGCAGATACTTCGGTTCCCTTTGGTGTAATGGTTAGCCGCTTGCTTCGGCGGTCGTCGAGGTCATCGGTTTGGGCGATCAGGCCCAGGGCGAGCAGCCGCCGGATGATCTCCATGCCCGTTGGTTTTTCGTGGCGATTGCGCTGGATGAGGTCGCTTTTGGTGAGTGCGCCTTGTTCGGTCAGCATGACCAAATACACGAATTCATCCATCGTACCCAATGGCGAATTTTCGAGGGCTTTGCGCGCGTAGATGCGCATATAGCGATTCAGGTAGATCAGTAATTTACCAATGTTATTATCAATCCGCTCCTTTTCCGTCTGCGCGACAGGACGCTCATTGACTTGCTCGCCATCCGTCGTTTGGCGCACCAGCCACACAGCGAAATGTTGCGGACTCTGTTCTTTGGGATAAGTGCGTTCGTAGGCCTCCAAGTGAGGCAGGAGCGTTTGCAGCAGATCGTATTTCATAGCAAATACTAATTTGACTGCAAAGTATGTTTTTAATCGAAATAAACATTGGATTGATTAAAAACAATCTTGTTTAAAATAAAAGGCCGCTGCTTCACACTTAACAATTTGTGTGAAGCAGCGGCCTGACAACCGTATTTTCAGATGAACCTGGTAATAACTAAGGGCAATCAATACTTACCACACTCCCAATAACTATTAACCAATATACCACTCAACCAATCACATGATCCGCGTCCCTTCCACGATCACACCACCTTTTTTCACCACCACTACCCCATCACGAATGCAGTAATTAGCATCGTCCATATCGGCCAAATGATCGCCGCCTTTGATGACTACGTTATTGCCGACGCGGCAGTCTTTATCTAAAATAGCGTGTTCGATGTGGCAATAATGGCCCACGCCCATCGGCACATCGTCTGGATTATTGGCAATTTCTTCCAGCGTCTGGTAGTAATCGTTACCCATGACGATGGTGTCCTTGATGACCGTGTTTTCGCCGATGCGCGAACGCAAACCAACAAATAGAACCTTCAATAATGCGGGCGTGAATGATGCAGCCTTCGGCAATCAGGGCCCGATTCAGCTGGGTGCCGCCGTAAAATTTGGCGGGCGGCAGCATCCGACCGCGCGTATAAATGCGCTGGGTATGCGAGAAAAGATTGAAGGCCGGAATGTGATCGGTCAGTTCAATATTGGCATCAAAAAACGAGCGGATGGTACCAATGTCCGTCCAATAACCTTCATATTGGTAAGCAGCCACTTTACGTCCGGTTTCAATGGCGGCAGGCAGGATTTCCTTGCCAAAATCCATCGCGTCTGGATACTGCTCAAACAAGTCACTCAAAGTCTGGCGATTGAAAATGTAAATCCCCATCGAAGCCAGGTAATGCCGCCCATGTTTTTTGTTGGCTGGACTGACCTCACTGACCCAACCAGGCAACAAATCATCGTGCGGCTTCTCAATGAAGCGCGGAATGTAGCCCTGTTCGTCTACTTTCATGATCCCGAATCCGGGCGCATCGCGGGCATCCACGGGCAGGCAGGCAATGCTGATCTCTGCGCCCGATTGGATATGCGCTTCCGCCATCGCATCAAAATCCATCTGGTACAACTGGTCGCCCGATAGAATGAGGATCAGGTCAAAATCCTGGCGTTCGTAGTGCTGGCGACTTTGGCGCACCGCGTCGGCAGTACCCTGGAACCAGTCTTTATTGCCGGGTGTCTGTTCGGCAGCTAGAATATCTACAAAGCCGCTGGAAAAAACATCGAAATTATAGGTGTTCTTGATGTGCGCATTGAGCGAAGCAGAGTTGTACTGCGTCACCACAAACATCCGCTTCACGCCGGAATTGATGCAATTGGAGATCGGGATGTCGATCAGTCGGTATTTGCCGCCGATTGGTACGGCGGGTTTGGAGCGTTTTTCGGTGAGGGGAAAAAGGCGCGAACCAGCGCCGCCGCCCAGGATGATGGAAATCATATTCGCCATAGGAGAGAGAGTTAAGTGCGGATTGTTGTGTTAATATTGGTTATTAGAATTGTTGCTTTTAATTACGTGATGTTTGTTTGTTAGACCCCACTCCTTAACCCCTCCCCCGAAAGGGAGGGGGACTTGATCTATTTGTTTTCTAGTGGTTTTTATTATCTTGTGGAATTATATTTAAAATATTCAAAATCAATGTATTGCACTATAAAACTTCAATAATTACACTTTTTAAGTTAAAAAGTGTAATTATTGAAGTTTTAAATAAATTTAAAACATAGATAAAAATTATTAAATATACTAGTTTAGCGTTTTTTAATAATTCCCCTGTTTAACCTCTAAAAATCCACTTTATTAAGGTAATGATAATCAAAAGCGAATAACCACGATCAAGTCCCCCTCCTTTTCGGGGGAAGGGCTAGGGGTGGGGTCTAAGCGTCATTTTTTCCTAGTATTTCTCTTTTTCACCACCAAAACCTCCTCCGGCACTACCTCCACCACCGGCGGCTCCTCATCCAGCAAATTCGCCAAAAAAGCCGCCACCGCAGGCCGAACCGCTTCTATTTTCGCCCCCACCCGCCGGTACACATCAAAATATTGTTGTACCGCATTTTCCCACGAAAAATCTATTGCCATGATGCGCTGACGCAGCAGCCATCATAATATCCGGGTGATTCTGATACATGGTGGCGGCCCGATGCAGGGCGAAGCCAATGTCATTGAGCGATAACTGGTCGAAGCGAATACCACGCCCCATGCCGCTTGGATCGCCAATATCAGACACCGTATCCTTCAATCCACCCACCGACCGCACAATGGGAACGGTACCATAACGCATGGAATACATCTGGTTCAGGCCGCATGGTTCTACGCGTGAAGGCATAATCAAATAATCCGAGCCAGCATAAATCTGGTGCGACAGAGCCTCATTATAATCAATCACCGCATTGAAGCGACCAGCATAATGATAGGCCATATTGCGGAACTGATTCTCCGTCCAGGCTTCGCCGCTACCCAGCACCAGGAAACTGGCTCGACCACCAATATTGAGGAAATTGCGGATTGCATCGGGCAGAAAATCCACCCCTTTTTCGCCGACAATACGCCCGATAAAACTGATCAAGGGCCGATCTTCCGGCAGCTGGAACCACTCGCAGAGTTTTCGTTTATTCTCGGCCTTGAAAGTGACAATATCGTCGCCTTGCAAGCGGTAATGAATCATCGGGTCGGTAGCCGGATCCCAGACTTCGGCATCAATACCGTTTAAAATACCATATTCTTTCGCCCATTCGGAGCGAAATAATTGCTCCAAACCAAGGCTGCTTTCATGTAATTCATATAAATACGACTGCGAAACCGTCGTGACCGCCCAGGCGCAGCGCACTGCCGAAGCCAACGGATTGATCGCGTCCTTCCAGTCTAATAATGAAGCACCAGCGGATTCATAAGGCGGTAATAATTGTTCGTTCTTCCAGCTAAAAGTACCCTGATATTGGGCATTATGGATGGTAAATACCGTAGGGATCGGTGCCAATTCCCGGTAAGCCGGACAAAATTTGAGCATCCACGGAATGAGAGCCGTGTGGTGATCGTGGCAATGCAGTATGCGCGGACGATTCATCCATGGGAACGATAATAACCAATCCAGCACCGCTTGCTGGAAAGTAATATATCGCTCCACCTCGTCGCCGTAGGGCGTGCCGGAAGGGTCGCTGTAAATACCCGGCCGGTCGTACACCCCCGGAATATCGACCACGAAAAACGGGTAGCCGAGTTTATTCGTGCTCTCCTGCTGAATCGTGAAAGAGCGACGCTGCCAATTGACCCAGACTTCGCCTCCATATACAGTGACCCATTCCTGGTTGCGAATCCATTTCAGATCGTACTTCGGGATGATGGCCGCCGACAGCGTACCGGCTTCGCTCATGTACTTGGGCAGAGAACCGACCACGTCGGCGAGGCCGCCCGTCTTGGCGGCTGGATAACATTCGGCGGAAATGTGCAGGACTTGAATCATAGTATATCAAAAAGCAATTGGCAAAAAAGCAAATATGACATACAAGGGCAACGTACCGACCAAAAGCCAAACAAAGGATTTGTTTTTGCTGGTTCAGTCCCAATTGCCGGTTGCTTTTTCTGCCTTTTGCCTATTAAAAAGCCTCCCGATGGGAAGCGCGGGCAAAATACAGACAATGCCTCCGTTCTTTCCAAAAAAAATTTGGACTTTCGTGCCTACGTATTCACATTCACCTTCACATTCGCTCAATTATGAACAATCATTTTTCCCGACGCCGTTTTATGCAAGCCTCCAGCCTGGCACTGGCAGGCACAGCACTATCCCCCAACCTGCTGGCAGCTGCCGAAAATTATTTCAAAACCAAGCACATTGGCCTCCAGCTCTGGAGCGTCCGTGAGGACATGAACAAAGATGCCGCTGGCACGCTCAAAGCGCTGGCTGCTATGGGCTACAAGGAAGTAGAAAGTTTCGGTTACGATGCCAAAACGGACAAAATATTTGGCATTGCTTTCAGCGATTTTACTAAGTTGTTGAAAGATAATGGCTTAAAAATGCCCAGCAGCCACTCCCCTATCCATGTATCCGACTACGATCCGGCTACCAAAATGCTTTCCGATCTAAGCAAAAAAGCGATTGATAAAGCGGCTGCGGCGGGTCAGAAATACTTTATCAATCCGTGGACGCTGGAAGAGGACCGCAAGAAATTGCCCGAACTGATGAAGGCATTCACCGCTGCCGGAGAGTATGTCAAAAAAGCGGGAATGAAATTCGGCTACCACAACCACGATTTTGAGTTCAAGACCAAAGGTACGGACGGACGGCTGATGTATGATTGGCTGTTGACAGAAGTGGACCCGAAACTGATGACTATGGAAATGGATATTTACTGGGTACAGTTTGCGGGCTTCCAAGCACTGGATTATTTCAAAAAATATCCGGGTCGCTTCGAGCTCTGTCATGCCAAAGATATGTCTGCGGCTGACAAGCATCCGTCCATTGAGTTTGGCGATGGCACCATTGATTTCAAGAGCATCCTCGCGCAGCGTTCCAAGGCTGGCATCAAATACGTCATCATTGAGCTGGAAAATTACCTGACTACGCCGATGAAAGGCGTGCAAAAGAGCTTGGATAATTTGAAGGCGTTGGAGGTATAAACAATAGTAGTAGTCTGACTCAAAGTCAGACTACTACTTTCCATGAATCAAAACAATGACGAAACCACACTACCCAATCCTCGACGGGCTGCGGGGCACGGCGGCTATTTTAGTCGTTATATTCCATCTATTTGAAGCCTATTATCCAGTGCCAGCCAATCACCCTATGCATCATGGGTATTTGGCAGTAGACTTTTTCTATTTATTGTCTGGTTTTGTAGTAGGTTATGCGTACGATGACCGTTGGGGACGCATGAGTATGAAGGAGTTTTTTACTATAAGATTAATTCGCCTGCATCCACTGGTTATATTAGGTGCTATCATTGGCGCCATTGGTTTCTGGCTTGATCCATATACTAATCGCTTTGACTCGGTTGGTGCATTAAAACTTATCGGCGTTACACTGCTAAGTTTTACTTTATTACCAACCCCCGACATTCGTGGCTGGGGTGAAACCCACTCTATTAATGGGCCGGCGTGGTCTTTATTCCAGGAATATCTGGCTAATCTTATCTATGGATTATTTGGACGCAAGATGAGCCGTCTAATTCTCACTATAATTGTATTGATTAGTGCTATTGCCCTTATTGGAGCGGCTGTATGGCATGGGGATGTTGGAACCGGATGGGGCTACGATACTTTCTGGATTGCTGTCACCCGCATGATGTTTCCTTTTTTTGCCGGCCTGTTATTATTTCGTACAGGTAAATTGATCAGCATACCAAATGCCTACGTAGTCTGTTCCCTATTATTAATGTTCCTTTTCTTTTTACCAACCTTTAAATACAACGGTTTGTATGAAGCCGCCTGTATTATTATTGCTTTTCCCATCATTGTATCAGCAGGTGCCGGTGGAGCAATAAAAGGACGCTGGGCTAAATTGTGTAAGTTTTCCGGTGACATCTCCTATCCTATTTATATTACGCATTATCCCTTTATTTATATTTATACTGCCTGGGTCTCCGAAAAGAAACCTGCCCCAGAACAAATTGCTCCTGTTGCCTGTGCTTTGTTTGTATTTTTAATGGTACTAGCCTATGTATCGCTGAAATTATATGATGAACCAGTCAGGGCTTGGTTGAAGAAGAAATTATTGTGGGAGAAGAGTGCAGCAACATAAAGTAATTGGATATTTATTATCTTGTATAGTAAAAGTTGAGAGGCCTCCTACGCCTGAAAAAGGCTTCGGCGGATAAAGTTGAGAATGTTGAGAGGGGTTGAGATATTGATATTGAATACTTTACATTGGACCTCTGTTCAAACCACTCTGCGTTGACTGTAACCGTCGACTTTTAATCAGCGAAGTAGAGAATACTACGTTTTCCATCTTTTAGGATTGATACTGATGTTTTGTAGAGAAGTTAAGTGCGATTTTATGTTTTACCTTGCCCCCCGACTAGAGTTCGGGGGGTTACAAGATAATAAATGTCATATGGATAATTGCCAAGGGTTTTAAAACATTTCTAAAACGTCAACGGCCCGCTCCCGAATACTCGGAAGCGGGCCGCGCTATGTAACAAAATTTTTACTGACAGTTGGCGTAGCCAAGCATCCAATACACAATAAAGAAAATAACCAGGGTGGAGAGGCAGCCGCCGCCGAGTTTCCAGGCAGCGACTCCAGCCAATAGGGAGCGAAAAGGACCTTGCATAGTTGGTAGATGTTTTAGTTCGCCCGAAAACCAGAAAAAAATAAGCCGAACTTTATTGGGGAATTTTATGCCCATATTGTACCAGCGGGTTTAGCCGCCAATAACTGTGTGCGGCGGCTGAACCCGCCGGTACGTCGGTATTATTCCCAAATGGCACTACTGCCACGTCGAATATAATGGCGGATATTGACCCAAAAAGCCACCATCAAATAAATAATCAGGGGCGATCCCATACCAATGAAAGAGATATAAATGAAATATTTGCGCACTGCGGTCGGCGCAATGTGCATTTTGTTTCCCAAATATTGACATACGCCAAATGCATGACGCTCGACCAGATCCTTAAACCAATTTTGAAGCATCGCTGTAGAGGCTGATTTTTTATGGAACACAGAACAAATATAAGCGGTGCTGGCGGTAATTCGCTACTATCCACACTTTTCTCGCCAGCGTTTTTTTAAACTACGAACTGCTTTTCCCGTTTTCGATACGCTACTTTTGTTGGTCAAAAAAGGCGGGCCGAAGGTACGGAAGGGAACATTCCGTAGGAAATATACCAGAGGTACGGTCTGGCTAATCAAAATATAAAAAAGGGCCACGCGGGTCAAAAGACGCGAAAAATAAATTAATTTTCATGCACAAATACTTGTTTTTCAGCACGTTGATCCTTATTCTGGCTGGTTGCGTTACGGCCAATTCCTCCTTCACGCGGGTCGCCCCTGGCATCTGGCGCGGTGTGCTGGTGCTGGAAAAATTCCGGATGGCAGTGAATAAAAAAGATACCGTGGTGCTGCTCACCGACCAGTTCAACTCCGGCGAGCTGCCTTTCAACTTTGAGGTAAAATACCTGGACGAGGAACGCTTTGTCATCGAGTTCATGAATGGCACCGAACGCATTCGCTGCGATAGTATTCGCTACGGACGCGACCGCACGCAGGCCCGCGACACGATGAACGTTTATTTCCCGGAATATGCGTCTTACCTCCATGCGGAGATTCGCGGCGGCGTGATGCAGGGCGAATGGGTCGTCACTACCCGCGAGAATTATCGCATTCCTTTTTATGCCAACGCGGGTCGCAATTACCGGTTTACCTCCCTGAACGTGCCGCCATCCACCCAGTTATCCGGCGAATGGGCCACTTTATTTGGCATTGAAAAGCCCACGCAGGAAAAAGCCATCGGCGAATTTCAGCAGCAGGGCAATCATTTGGAAGGTACTTTTCGCACCGAAACCGGCGATTATCGCTATCTGGAAGGCACCATGCAAGGCCACAAATTCTGGCTTTCCTGCTTCGATGGTTCTCATGCCTTTTTATTTTCCGGCAGTGTGCAGGGCGATAGTTTACAGGGAGAGTTTCGCTCTGGCACCCACTCACGTACCTTATTTACGAGCTGGCGCGACCCCAATTTCCACCTCGGTAATGCCGACTCGCTGACCCGCATGAAAACCAATGCTGGCAACATTGCTTTTTCGTTGCCTAATCCCCAAGGCACCAACGTGACCTTTCCAGGACCGGCCTTTGATGGAAAAATTAAAATTTTTACCATTATGGGTACGTGGTGCCCAAATTGCCGCGATGAGCAGGTTTTTCTCACTGAATACTTAAAAAACAACCCTGCGATTGCTAAAAACTTGGCGATTGTGGGCCTGTCGTTTGAGCGCGGCAAGGATACGACCCGCATAAATGCCATCCTGAAGGAATACAAAAAGAAAATGGGCATACCATTTGAAATAGTCTACGCCGGAGCAGCCACCACCGCCGAGGCAGAGCGGGTTTTACCCAATCTTGAGCACGTGATGGCTTTCCCGACGATGATGATTCTGGATAAAAACAATCGGATTCGGCGTATTCATACTGGTTTTGACGGACCAGCTACCAGCAAATACGGGGCTTTCAAACAAGAGTTTGAGGCGTTAATAAAAACGATAAGTGATGAACGATAAACCACCCCAGAAGTCGTTGTATATTCTTTGCAATCTTATTGTGCAAAAAGATAAAATACTAACTTGTTGACTATCAATTCAAAATTTGTAAAAGCGAGCACCAAGAAACGCTTTTAACATTCAGGGCAATCACTAGGGCTGCCCTACAAATCCATACCCAACCCGATAAATGAATCGTATTCTCCTTGCCTATTGCCACGACAACGCTGATCTGGCTTCCCACCTCGACCATAAATTAAGCCGTATCGGCATTCCGTTCGAGCACGTTACCGACTTGCCTAATCTGCCTATTGGTGCTTTCAACGAGTACTTGCGGGCCAATAATGAGCCAGTGCTGATGCTCGTGACCGACAACCTGCTGAAAAATCTGCCCTGCATGATCGGTCTGTTGCCGACCGTACAACAATTGGTACGCGAGGATCGGCTACTGCTGGTATTAAGCGACGGTAAGGATGAGGACGGCCAGCCGCAGCCAACGCATATTGACCGGATGGTGAATGCCATGCAGTATATGAATTACTGGCAAAATATCTGGTTGACGCTTAGTACCGCCCACCAAAATACTTCCGAAGAAGCCGATAAGGAAGCCCTCAACCAGGAATTGGATCAGGTACGCGGCATTGCCAACCAAATGGGCGACCTGATCGGTGCCCTGCGTGATGCTGGATACAGTACCACCGAAGAGTTGGAATCTAATGATTTTGCGCTGTTTTTTCAAAAATTTGGCCTGTCCGATTGGCACGGCCAGTATCGGCGTCTGGCTGCCCTCGATCAACAGACTGCACAGACTACTGGGGAAGTTGCGCCCACTACTTTAACCGAAGTGCCTGTATTGACTGGGCCGCTCACGCCTACACCCGCCGAAACGGTAGAAGCACCTGCCAAAGCGGTGGAAGAAATAGAACAGGTAGACGAAGTAAGGGATGAAACGCCGCCTGCCGCGCCCGAATCGTCCACTCTTGCCCCGGAAGCCGAAGCCCCGGATACGCCTTGGACAAGTGAAAATACTGCTGTGGAAACACCAGAAGAACGGGCGGAAATGGAAATCACCATCCGCGATGCCTGGTTCTGGCTAGAACGCGGCTACACCGAACGCGGCCTGGAACTCTTCCAATTAGCCTTGGAACAACAACCCGACCATGAGGGTTTGCAGCAAGAATATGCGTTGGCTTTGGAAAAATACAGCCCCTCCGCCGAAGAGTCGACCGCGCAACCGGAAGTGTTGCCTGCGACTGTTCCTGAGACGGAAGAGTTTATCCCTTTTGATGAAACATACTCCGATGAGCTGGAAGAAATGCCGGTCACCGAGACTGGCGAAGCCCGTTCGTATGAATTGATGGGTGAAATGGCGGTTGAAAAAGGCGATTATCTTTTTGCCAAATACTGCTGGGATCGCGCTGCCGAACTGGACCCTGCTTACCCGGACATCTACCGAAAACTCGGCTTGATGACCACCGAACACCTGCGCGACTACCGCGAAACGGCGGTGCATTATTTGCAGAAAGCCCTGGAAATCAATCCAAATGATGCCGAAGTACATTTGGCTTTGGCTAAAACCAGCGCGCAAAGCGGCCAGCCTGCTCAAGCCGAAGGCTGGTATCATCGCGCCGTTTCCATTCAGCCCAGCCTGCGCACCGATGAATATGATCAGCAGTTTTCTTCCGAGCCATTAGCCCTGCCGACGCTGGCGGCAGAAAAGCCAATAGAGCCCATACCCGTCGAGCCAACTCCGGTGCAACAGCCCGTGCGGGAGCCGCGCGAGGTGCTTACCGTACTCATTACGGGTGCTACTTCGGGCATTGGCCGTGCTACGGCGGAGCTATTTGCCCGGCAAGGGCATCGCCTCATCATCACGGGTCGTCGCCTGGAACGCCTGGTGCTATTGAAGACCGAACTGGAAACTGAATTACACAGTGATGTGCTGATGCTGCCTTTCGATGTACGCGATGCTGGCGCAGTGGAAGCGGCATTGACAAATCTACCGGAAGGCTGGCAAAATGTAGATATTCTGGTCAATAATGCGGGTCTGGCCAAAGGATTTTCGCCCATCCAGGAGGGCGCGCTCGATCATTGGGAGACGATGATTGATACCAACGTGAAAGGGCTACTCTATGTGACACGCGCTATATCGCCCGGGATGGTGCAGCGTCGGCGCGGTCATATTATCAATATTGGCTCTATTGCTGGAAAAGAAGTTTATCCGAATGGTAATGTCTATTGCGCTACTAAATTCGCGGTGGATGCACTCACCCAGGCCATGCGACTGGATTTGCATAAATATAACATTCGCGTTAGTCAGGTGAGTCCCGGGCACGTGGAAGAGACAGAATTTGCGCTAAATCGCTTCGACGGCGATCAGGAACGAGCCAGGATGTATGAGGATTTCCAGCCGCTACGCGCCACCGATGTAGCAGAAGTAATTTATTTTATGACGACTCGCCCACCCCACGTGAATGTACAGGATGTGGTAATGTTTGGAACGCAGCAGGCTAGTGCTACCGTGGTAGATCGGTCAGGACGGAAGTTTTAAAAAGAATCATTGTCAACGCAGAGTGGTTTTGAACAAAGACCGAATGTAAGGTATTCACGATCAATAACTATAGTCAACGCAAAGTGGTTATGAATAAAAAATAAATGCAACGTGCTGACAATCAAATGTCTCAACAGCCTCAACATTCTCAACGTCTACTATAAACCTTCTAAACCACTCTAAACTGTATATATCATCAGCAGCAAAATAAAGTAAAATATGGGACTCAACAAAGCAGAGCTCAAGAGAATGATCACTTCCAGTTCTATGGAAACACTGGATTCCTTAGTAGGCTTAGTAAATAAGCATCAAGAAGAAGCTCAACTCGCCAACACATTGATTGTTATACGTGGCGATCTGGTGGATATTGAGCGTATGTATCAAGTCCAGGTTAGTGATTACGACGAGTACCGTAGAGGATTGAACAAAATTAACCTGAACTTACTGAAGATCATTGATGATCTGCCTAATCAGTATTTTGAAGAAAGCAGTGAAAGCGAACTTCGAGTTGATAAAACGTCGGTCATCACAGATCAACTTCGCCTACAGGTTTCTACTTTAATTAGAGATATTCTGGACATCAATATTCAGGAAAATCAAATAGGCAACGCTTATATTGCCTCTATTTTGAATCATAAACGCCATATCATCCTCAGCCAAATCGTTAGACTGATTGAATCAAATAACATTTCCGTAGCCGGAGCAGAGTATATGGCGATAGCACTCGCTTATAGCAGTGTGCTGGATATGCTCAAAGCAGAGCAATATTTCAAGCGCGGCATTGAGAATATTGATGAATACACAGATTCTGCTTTTAGCAAACTCTATATTATCCGTAGTTATGCCGATTTTTTATACCGTAATAACCGCTACAGCGATGGAGCGAAGCAATATGAATCAGCCATATTGCAAGTTCAGGGCGATACGGATAATATTATGAATGGGTATACTTATCAAATGAAATTTGTCAATGAATGCGATATACAAGCCTATGAAGAGGCCCTGAAATCTTACCAAAAATCAAAAGACTATTATTCAAACGTAGAAAACAAAGCCGCAAAAAAATATAATATGGAGCAACTTGAAGATGCCTGGAATACCAAACAGGTGCCCCCATTTTATAGCCGTCCATAGAAAAATTGCCTTCAGAGCGTCTGAAAAATGGCTTGCGAAGTACAAAAACATCCAACATAAACTACATCAGTAAGAAAGAAACAGGAGCCAAAGGATATAGTGTTCACTATATCTTATTAGCAGCATAAAAGGCATTTCATCCAGTATCACTCTATTTCCCTTTTTTAGGCTTCTTAATTTCATATACTACTCCCACTTGCACACCGAAATTAAAGTAGCGCTGTACCAATACATAGTCAGCAGCAGAAACCGGATGTAGAGGCACCTGCGCATTGGCCGACAACTGCCAGCATAACTGATCGGTCATCCGCCAATCATAAGCATATTCCGCCCAGAGACCTACGCCATTATGGCTGCGGAAGATGCTGCCATAAGTAGTGCTACCAGGCTTAATGGTCGTCAGGAGATTATATCTGTTGTACATGGTGCCATCAGCACGGAAAAGCAGGTTTATATCCATACCACCAGAGAGTTCCCAACCGCTTCTTGTACTAGTGTGCCGATACCCAACACCAACCGGCCAATTAATAAAATGATAGTGGTTATAAGCGGTATTGGAATATTCTGTGGTTTTAATAACCGTTTTATTACCCGTAGTTTGTTCAATGATGGTGCCAGCATTATCAACCGTTACGCTTAGAACGCCATTGATGTTTTCCGTTTCCGTTTTGTTATAGGCCAGGCGGAATTTCTCATTTGATTGTCTATAATTCAGCCCTGTTTTTAATACTAGTCTCCGATGAGTAGCAGAATAGAACATCCCAATGGTGTAAGATTCCAGCGTGTGTTCCGTTGTTTGCCGCTTTTTCAAATGACCGACTGGAGCCGTCGCGTCACTGCGCTCACTAAGGTGTTTGATTGCTAAGGCAGGCCCAGCTTGCATACCCAGATTATAGGTCCACGGAGACTTGAGTTTTTTCGATTTTTTGCGATGGACCGGCTTTTCCGGTGTTGTTTGCTCATCTCTATCGGCTATTTTCTCTTTTTTATCTTTATCTATTTTATTATTATCTTCTAAATTTCGTCCTAATTCTTGCAGGATCGAAGTATCTGGAACTGAATCACGGTGTATTACTGCCAATGGCAGGCTAGCCAGTGGCAAAAGCGCGTTTGTTTCCCTGATAACTAATTCTGTATTAGTATTTATAATATTGCTATTATTTAAAGTAATTTCTTTTGAATTGATTGTTTCTAGCTCCGTCAATTTCTTGGCTATACTATTAGCCGACCCGGCTGTTATAGTAGAAGGAGGCAGGACTGTCTTCTTAAGATTTATATGCTGCACATTCGCTTGTTTAGTAGAAACAGACGGCGCAGCAACCGTTTTTTCCTGAGCTGGAGCTTTCGCTGCCCTACCCTGCCCGACTTTTTCAAGGGGCAATGAAGTACTAGTCTGATGAATAGAAGAACTAGTATGTTGCCATTCGTGTCTTCCAACAAAGAGCAACAGGAAAGCCAGACCCAAGCCCGAGAAAAACCAGATGATAGCCCGGCGTTTTTTTTTCTTTTTGAGCTGTGGCTCTATATTTTCCCAAATAGTATCGGTATCTGCTTCCAGACGATGCTGCTCGAACGCGATCTTAATCCGCTCCTCAAAGTTATTAATATCCATGATTCAGTTATTCAATGCTTCTTTTTTTAAAATAATATCCTGCAATGTGACTCTGGCGCGCGTCAACAGGGTGCGAGAGTGGCTCGCCGCAATGTTTAGTTCCCGCCCAACCTCTGCATGCGTGTAGCCATCCAATACGTTCATATTGAAGACAATACGCTGATTATCGGGCAGGCGGTCAAGCACCTTCAGGATTTCTTCGACCCCCATTTTACTGTATACGTCGGGAAATTCGCCGGGATCAGGGCCATTTTCCAGTGACTCCAAAACGACACTCTTTTTTCGGAATTTTTGCAAACAAACATTGACCGCAATGCGCTGGCACCAATACCTGAATTCCTTTTCACCGCCGCGAAACTGGTCTATGTTATTAAAAATTAGGATCAATGCCTCTTGTACACTATCCTGTACATCAGATTTCTCATAGCGTTTGCAGACCGACGACAGGAAAGGTGCCAGCAGATCAACCATCTGCCGTTGCGCCTTCCGCTCGAAGTTTCTGCAAAATTTTAATAGTTGGTTGAAATCGGGCTGCATCTAAGTAGGTGTACAAAAATTAAATATTAAATTAGCATAACTCATTGATCACTGTTATAGTCGGTTTGGAGCAGACGTTGAGAGGTTGAGATATTTCATTGTCAGCACTTTACCTTTGTTCAAACCATTCTACATTGACTCTACCAAATCGCTTATTCCTTATAGTTCCTTTTTGACCTTGAAATCACCACTAATAGAGTGTGCATTACTAAAAGCGTCGTAGGCCGTACCGAAAATAGTTCCACTAATAAACTGGCCATCGTCGGTAGTTATATGGACGGTAATATCCGGGCTAGAAGCATCCAAGGTCAGATATATCGGCGCATCAGGATTATCAATTAAGTGAAAAAATGTATTCACGCTATATTGACCTACACCTGCATATTCGCGCAACTCAATACTAAATGTGCCGCCGACGGTAAGTCCTTCTAACACCATCCAATTAGTGGTGACGTTATTTTTCAGATAAAAGCGCGTTGGTGCGGCATTATACACCATAGCGTCGGCAGTAAGATGGATATAATCGCCTGGGTCTTCACAGGCTACCAAGGTGCCCAAATTTGCTGCGCTATCGTCGCTATGCAATTGCACCGAAGTTGATTTAAAGGTAGTCAAATCATAGCCAGTAATTTGTAATTCCGGAAATTGGATGCAGTTCAAAGCCAAATCAAAACTGAATGCACCGGGCGCACTGAGCGGAAACAGGCGAATTTTTCCGGGGTATTGCACCTCAATCTGTCCCTGCGTCACTGGCGAACCCAGACAATCATTTAATTGACCAGATACGTGGATAAAATACTGCTGCAAAGTCTCGTTCAGATAAATATTTCCCAAGTTAGTGTCCATCGAATAAGGGCCGATATTCGCTGTGTATAGAATGTTGTCGCAGAGGTCTTTAACCGTTATTTTCAACGGCGCACCTTTTGGCACCGAACCGCAGAAAAATCCGTTGATATCGGTATAACCCCAATAAATAAAATTGTCGGTGAGGTCTTCTACAATTACTTTAGTGTACAATGCTGGCGTGCTATCGCTTTGAAAAAAAGTCCCCGATAAACAAATTGATTCTAATGCAACGTCACAATTCCAGTAGCCGCCCTGACCAACGCCACATTGGTAACTTCCGCCCGACTTGTGACAGGTGCCTTTCTGCAACCAGCGTTCTTCTTCCAGATCGAAATACCAGAGGGGAATTTCCTGCGGTGCGGCGGCCGCGAGGGCGGCAGGAATGGGAATCTCGACCTCTACAACTTTGTTATCTTTCAACACCAGTTCTTGTCCAGCGTCCGTTTTCAGGTCGAGGGCGACCATGCCGTAAGTAGCCAGCACCCTTTCCTGACCATCTTCATTACGTGCCATCAGGGAGCCAGGCATGGTAGCACCCAGATTAGGATCAGTCGGATCGAGCCAGCGCGCAGATACCTGTACCAAACCTGTGTAGTCTTCCCCATTGGTGCGCTGCAGACTATTGGGAGCAATGGTCGTTTTTAAGCCGCCAGCCCAGCTAAGGGTTGCGTTGAAGCCACTATTCACCGTCTGTGACGCGCCTTTTTCCATTAAAGTAATCCGTACATATTGTTTCCCATTGGCGCGGTTGCCACTCATCGAGGAACCAATAAAATAGCCCGCTTTTTCTACCTTTACCAGTGCGGCAGCTTTGGGTGCTTTCACATTTTTAAATTCAAAAAGCCCCTTCGAGTCGGTCGTCGTATTAGAATTATAAATACTTACGCGGGCACCAGATACAGGCTGACCATTTTCATCGAGCACTTTGCCCTGGAAGGAGCTGACCACCAGTACTATCGGCGGTGCTTCTTTAATAGTCACTTTATCAATTAATTCATTCTTGCGGCAGCCAAAAAGCAACACTAAGGCAAGCAGGGAAAATAGGCGTATATTCAACATTTTAGCAAGTTTGTAGCGTAGTAAAAAGGCTTGTTTGGACCGTCCTTGGTAATAAAGATGTTGGAAGACGGAAAAACGCTACACTTGCTCAACGGAAAGGTAAATATATAGGAATGGGAGAGCAGCAAAAGCACTCATTCCCGCTACAAAATAACAGGCTGGATAGCGCAATTAATGTACTTGTAATTAAATTGTTATTAAAACCTAACTAGAAAATCATTGAGCAAATGAAAACCACTGCAATCTGTGGTTGCCCCATGCATCCTACACCACATAGCCAGCACTTACCCTTTCGTACAGCCTAGAAATATCGCCGACACGAAGAAAGTACGCCCCCAATGCACGGGCCGTAAGTCGCCTTCCATATGACCAAGTTCATCGCTGCCCCCGGAGCGGATCTGGCGTTTGTCAAGGATGTTTTTCACACCCACGTTGAGGCGAATTTTACGTTGGAAAAAACTGCTGCCGAGCGAAGCATTTAGTAAGTGCCAGCCTTCTGATTCGCCCTGTTTTACTTCGCCCGCGTCTTCAAAAAAGAATGGTGTCTTGCCGGTCATTTTGTGCCAGACGTTGAGGTTGGCTTTCTGCTTGAAAAAGGAAATGGTCAGATCATTCGCCCAATCGGGCGACCAGTTGAGGGTGCGCAGTGCAGCATCATCTTCTGAATACGAATTGAAGAAGCCGGTCACGACCAAGTCCGAGCGGAAGCGCAGCCAGTCGCGGAAAGTGGCCGTAAAGCCCAGGCTGCCACCCATCGTTTCCCAGCGTTTCAGGTTGGCGTAGGTGTACTGTACCGGAGCAAATTCGGAGAGAATAATGCGGTCGCGGACGGTGTTGTAAAAGCCGGATAATTGACCCTGCAAAAACCACGAATCTTTAAGACCGCTCGATGTACTCCCCCCCTTCATAGGGGGGACGGGGGGGGCTGACAAAATATTCCACTTCACTTCACCGCGCAAGTTATTCGACCGCTCCGGCAGCAGATCAGGGCTACCAACAATGTAGTGATTGATGTCTATGAAGTTGAAATACAATTCTTTAAGTCCCGGCGAACGAAAACCATTGGCATAAGAGAAGCGTACTTGCCAACGAGTGGCGGGTTGCCAGAGTAACCAGACGGAAGGCGTGACTGCCGCGCCGTAGAGTTTATTTTGCGTCCAGCGCGCACCGCCTTGCAGGGTCAGTTTTTTTTGAAAAAAGTTGACTTTGGCACTGGCAAAAAGGCCGAAATCATTGCCCGTAGCGCGACCCGTTTCGGCGGCAGTGGAATCGACGATGCGCACGCCTTCGGCGGTTTCGGCGTAGTTTTCTGCACCAATCAAAAAGTTCCAGCGGCGATCCTGGCGGTCAGTGGCCAGCGTGGCGCGAGCGAGCAACCCGTCGGCGGATGAAGTGTCTTGTTGGCCTTCGAGCAGGGTTTTTACTTCTTCATTAAAATCGAAACGATAGGAGTTTTTGATGCGGGCAAAGCGATTCCAACCGACAGTAGTTTGCCAGAACGTGCGATTTTTTAGCCAACCTTCGCCGTGCAGCGTGGCATCGGAGCGATCGGTATTATAATAATCGTCGAAAGCGTAGGGCTTGTACTGCGGACGGCGGAGGTCGCCGAGGTTGTCTACTTTTTCAGAAAAAAGCCCGCCGGAGAGACTAATATCGAATTTCTCGGAGGGCGAGAAGCGCAGCACCGCGCGGCCAGCGGTTTGGGTCTTGGGATTCCAGAGTTGGTCGCGCCCCAAGGAGGTGTCGGCCTTTGGCTGAAAATCAAGTTGATTGCCGGTGATTTGAAGCAGGAATTTGCCCATGTGCGCACCGAGGCGGCCCTGCAAATTGCGGAAGCCATTGCTTTCCAGTTGTGTGTTGGCTTCGGCCTCAAAACGGTGGGCCTGGCTTTTGCGGGTTACTAAATTAATAACCCCCGCCGAGGCTTCCGAACCGTACAGCAATGATTGTGCGCCTTCAATAATTTCTACCTGCTGTACTGCGCCGAGCGGTAATTGACCAGCATCTACGCTACCATTTAGTCTTCCTACCACGGGAACGCCGTCCACTAGCACCTTTACGTTTTCACCGCGCAAGCCGTTGATACTCAATGCGCTGCCGAGTATGGCATCCTGACTGAGCCGAATATTGGGTTCGGTTTGCAGTAATTCTTCCAGATTAACCGCCGCCCGGTTTTCAATGGTCGCGCGATTGATGACGCGCACGGAATTGACAGTTTGGCGGACATCGGTAGGCGCGAACTGGGCGGTGATAACGACCTGCTCCAACTGCTGCCCCTTTAAAGAATCGGGCTGAGATTGCGCAATTATTAGTAATTGGCAGAAAAGAAAGGAGACGGCGAGAGCGGCACGTAGAGGCATTGCTGGAAGATTTCGGCAAAAATAGCGCGAGTCCCCCCTGGAAAGGAGACTCGCAGCACTATTGCTAATTACAATTTAATGATTTTACCCAAATTCACTTCTTGCTGCGGTAAGATCAGCCGCAAAGTCAACATGCCAGCACTCCAATTGCCAGCCGAAAGTTGAATGGCCTGAAAACCTTCGCTCAATGTCACCGATTGGCGAGCAACCAGACGGCCCTGCAAATCCACGACTTCCAGTTGACCAGTTTTTGCCAAAGCAGCCGGAACATCCAACACGACAGTCAGTTGATCTTGCACTGGATTCGGATAAGTAGCCACTTTCAAACCCAAGGCAGCGGGGTCTTTCACGGCGGTAATAATGCCTAAATCTGTTTTTTCAAACACGGCTTTACCCGTGCTACTGCCTTCAAAGTCAATAAATTGTATTTTCCAGACACGATCTTCGGCGGTTTTTAAAAAGAAAACCCGGTCTTCATCAATGCTCCAGGCAGTGCCACTAAAAGTCTTCCAGTCGTAACCAATCGCATCCAACTCGCTACGCAGGCTGTCTTTATACTCAGCATACGTGACGGTAGTCGGGTCTACGCCGTTTGCTTCGGCCACTTTTGCGCCGCGCCCATGCAAAACGCCCGTTACGTTATAAGGAATAAGGGTCATGGAACCCGGATCATACAGCCAGGTAGTGTAGCGGCAATAGAGCAGATCGAAGCCGCCCGCTGGTTCTACATCGACGGTAGAGCCGGTGTCGAAACTGAAATAAGCCAGCGTTTTGCCGGCGTGATCGGCTTTATTAATGGTCTTGGTTTGCAAATCCGTGCCGTCCAGATTAGCATATTTGAAAGTGTAAGTAGTGCCAATGAGCGACTCAATTTTGAGTTTGCGATATTGGCCATTATGCAGTTTTACGACGTACACCTGGTTGCCAATCACTTGATTCGTCTGGAAATTGTATTGGCCCCAACCGTAATCAAAGGCGTTGAGCGTGTCGCGCACTTCATTGAACGCGCCATAACTCCACGATTTTTCACTGTTATATAATCGAAAATCGGTCAGCGAAGTAGCATCAATTACGTCATCAAAGTTATCAGTAAGTGCCTGATACACTTCGGTTGATGCCACTGGTTGGCCCGCGCTGGTACCCGAACTTTCATTGACAAACACGCCCGCATCCTGCTGGCCAAAGACGGTGAAAGCCATATCCCAGGCCGTGTTGTCAACCAGCTTTTCGATGCCAGTCGACAGGTTGACGAAACTTTGTTTTTGATAACCCGCGCCCGTGGCAATTTCCTGAACATCCTGGGCAAAAAGAGCGGCACTCAGTGAAAGTGCCAGCGAAAGGGTAAGTAGTTGTTTCATGTGTAAGGAAGTGTTTTTGAATGTGATTAGAATAGCCGCTGAGTACCCCCGCGAGCGAAAAATTATAAACGGCTCAAAAGTCACGTTTCTATTTGGATTGGTTCTACACAATTCAGTATTCTCGTGTCAAACGAATGTCATATTCTTTAAATAGTTGCTTTTCAATTATTTATAATTTATTAAAAATCAAATTAGGTGAAGTTTTTGAAAAATAGATAGTTTTGTTCGCTAAAACTTCCTTCTACCATGCGCATCGTCCAGCTGACTGATTTACACTTGCCTCCCACCGATGTCAAAACCGATCTCGGCGTTGATACGCGACGCAATTTTCTGGAAATGTTGCCCCGCGTGGTTGCCTTGCAACCAGACCTCATTGTACTAAGCGGCGATCTCTGTTACGATACTGCCGATACGCCGACTTATGATTGGGTGCGGGAACACATGGACGCTTTGGGCCTGCGTTATGCAGTAATTGCTGGCAATCACGACGATTCTTCGCTGCTGGGTGCAGCTTTTGGATTATTAGTGCAACAAAAGGAAGTCTACTTTACCCAACAAGTTAATCGACAGCAAATCCTGTTTCTGGATACCGCCGTAGCGACGATTAGCGATGCCCAACTGGCGTGGGTGGAGGAACAGCTGAATACCCTGAAAGGCCCGCTTTTGTTGTTTATGCACCATCCAACGTTTCTCATGGGTACGCCTTTTATGGATGAGAATTGGCCATTTCGTCGCTCCGAAGATTTGATGGCCGTTTTGTCACGCTACCCCGCCCCTATATATGTTTTCTGCGGACATTATCATACCGAACGCGTGGCTTATGCTGATAATGTGAGCGTACACATTACGCCGTCGCTGTACTTTCAACTGGATTCTGAATCGGAAAAACCTGCTGTAGAACATACACGCATTGCTTTACGGATTATTGATTTTGAAGGGGAAAAACTAGTTACTTCGGTGAAGTATTTCGACGGCAATCTAAATGGTATAACTCATAACTTATAACTCATAACTACTTTATGCCTCTTTATCGCTCCCCTACCCGCCGACCACAATCCAGAAGTAGCCGAACTGGCCCAATTCTTTCAGGAAACACTCGGCTTTTGTCCAAATAGCGTGCTGACCATGCAGCGTCGGCCTGCCATTGCCAAGGCTTTCATTGAGTTAAATAAAGCGGTGATGGAAAATCAGGGCCGCGTAACCAGCGCGCTCAAACGACTCATTGGTTATGTGGCCAGTTTAACTGCTGGTTGCCAATATTGTCAGGCCCACACCATCCGCGCCGCCGAACGCTACGGGGCTGCCGATGGTCAAATGGAAAATGTCTGGTCTTACAAAACCCATCCGGCTTTCACGGAAGCAGAACGCGCTGCATTAGATTTCGCGGTGGCGGCCTCCGCCGTGCCGAACAGCGTGGATGAAAACATCAGCGCAGAACTGCGAAAACACTGGGAGGAAGGTGAAATTGTAGAAATACTCGGCGTAATCTCGCTATTCGGCTACCTTAACCGCTGGAACGACAGCATGGGCACCGTCCTCGAAGAACCCGCTACGGAAAGTGGACGACAATGGCTGGGAAAACAGGGCTGGACAGCGGGAAAACATGTATAGTGAAAGTTGAGGGGTTGAGGTATTGATAGTGAATAATATACAGTCGACCTCTGTTCAAAACCACTCTGCGTTGACTATATGAAAAGCAGGTGCAGCGCACCAGAATATTGGTAGCAAAAATGGATGAATGATGGATAGAGGTGCAGCGCACCGTAATATGCTGTGTAATATCAGTAAAAAGACAAGTAAACTTTTCCACCACTCATATAATCTTTTTCTCATGAAGTTTCAATCCTTCTTTACCTCGCTTTTGCTGCTGTTATTTTCTGCTAATTTGATAGCACAAGTCGAAGTTTATGTTTCTACTACCGGCGCAGACGTTTTTGGAAATGGTGATATAGACCACCCATATTTGACGATTGCATTTGCAGTGGAACAGGCTCCCCCTGGTTCGATAGTGTATATCTCCCCCGGTACCTATAATGAAACAAGGGAAATATACATTAATAAACCCCTGAATCTGGTTAAAAATGGTAATGGAGAAGTAATTATTGATGCCATCGGGCGAACCTCACCGACCGAAAATAAATACATGATTGGTATAGTTAATGCAAATCTGGTAACTATTGATGGTTTGACTTTAAAAAACTGTACTGGCAATGGTTCCAAAGGTATTTGGGTGTTAGGAAGTGGCAGCATTATTACCATTAAAAATTGTTCTATTTCCAACATTGGATGGGTGAGTAATAATCTTACGCAAATACCGCCCAATAATAATACTGTGGCCAATGCAATAAGAATAGAAGGCACCAAGCCTACGGCACTGTCTGCTATCTACATCTTAAATAATGATGTTCATAATTGTGCTACTGGCTGGGGAGAAGCCATTAGCATAGTTGGAAACATAGATGGTTTTCAGGTAGAAAACAATATGGTGCACGAAATTTCCAACATTGGTATTGTAGCGGCGGGCAATTACGCCTACACTGGTGCTCCTCCGGCCGTGAATCAGGCCAGAAATGGACTTATACGTGGTAATAATATCTATCATTGTATGTCGCCTATTGCCAATTCAGCGGGTATTTATCTGGATGGCTCAATAAATTGTACCGTAAGTAGAAACAGAATACATGACAATGCTGTCGGTATCTCCGTTGGCGGTGAAGAAGCAGTGGGTGCAGGGGCGTTTACTAGTAATGGGCATAGGGTATTTAATAACCTGATTTATAACAATTCGGTTACCGGGATTTACATCGGCAGTAATAATCCTGCCAACGCTGTTCTAAATACGACCGTTTATAATAATACTATTTTTAAAAATAGAACTGGTGCTGCTATCAATGGCGTCAGTATAATCGGGGGAGAAACGGCGAGCAGTTTCGCGGATGATTTCGGCGGCGATGTTTTATTGCAAAACATTGAAGATGTCAAATTCAAAAACAACATTATCTATCCGCTGACTAATAAAAGAGCGGTGGTCGCGCTGGAAGGTTATACCGTGAATAATTTCGTGTCAGATTACAACATCTACTTTCGGGAGGATGCGGCTCCATTGATTGATTTAACGGGATTAAGTTTTAATGGACTGACGCTGCAAGAAAGTTATAGCACGCTGACTGATTTTACTGCCGCTACCTCGCTGGAAGCGCATTCTTTCTTTGCAGAGCCGGGTTTCGTGGATACTGCTACTTTCAATTTTAGCCTTACTTCTACTGCTTTTGCTATTGATAAAGGTGATACGGCGTACTCAATAATTTTTTCGGATACCCTGGATTTTGCAAAAAATAAAAGAGTATATAATAGCCGAATAGATGTGGGTGCTTATGAAAGCCAAATCGCTCCATTGGCGGTCAATTTTATAGAACCGTATCAAGCCACGAAGGTAGAAGCGGGCGTTAAAATTGAATGGACTACTGCTAACGAAACCAATAGCAGCCATTTTGACATTGAGCGCAGCGTGGATGGAATTAATTTTAGAAAAATTGCTTCGATAGCGGCTCAAATAAATTCCCATACCATTCATCATTATTCCACCATAGATACCAAACCGGCGCGGGAAACAAATTATTACCGCTTGAAACAAGTAGATTTAGATGGAAAATTCACTTATACGCCCCTACTTGTCGTTTCTTATAATAGTGTTGATGTACAATTTTATCCAAATCCAGTAGCCAATACGTTGTTTGTGGAAAGTAAATCTTCCATAGAAAGAATTACTATTCAGGATTTACTCGGCAAGACTATAATGACGATAGAAAATCCTGGAAAAAATGTAGACTTAACGGGTTTATCTAGTGGTCAATACATCATCTTGTTTCAGAAATCAAAAGAAGAAATAGAAGTTAGTCGCTTCATAAAGAATTAGAATAATATTTAGACTGCTGGATATTTTAACACTGGACATTAGATGAAGTCTGGAATATAGATATCCAGCAGTCTTTTATCACCTGATTTTATACACGAATTACGTTTACGAAACCTTGGAGGTTTCGCAAACGCCACACGATCAACTCGTTTGCGAAACTTTCAAGAGTTTCGTAAACGTCGTCTTGTAAATTGTGCGTAACATCATTTATCATCTAAATCGCTCACTATAAAAATCCACCACCCGTTCGTCCGTAATTACATCCTGCGGACGAATTAATTGGCGCAAAACAATGCCTTCCAGCGTGCGACAGCGGCTCAGTGCCACGTAGAGTTGTCCATGTTCAAAGGCGCCGCTACCAAGATCAAGCAGCACCCGATCAAAGGTTTTACCCTGACTTTTATGGATGGTAATGGCCCAGGCCAGCCGTAGCGGATATTGCCGGAACGAGCCAATGCTTTCCGCCTCGATGGCACCCGTGGGGCCAGATTTGTAGCGCAGGATTTCCCAGTCCATCAGTGCCACTTCGATTCGGCGGGTCTTTCCGTTGCCCTCTTCTACTTCTACCAAAATAGTTTTCGCATCCAAAGCGACGACTTTGCCAATGGTGCCGTTGACGTACATTCGCTCGACGGGATCGTTTTTTACAAACATCACCTGCGCGCCTTTACGCAGTCGCAGTCGCTCCTCGGTTGGATATAAATTCGGATCGAAAGTGCCTTTTACTTCGGCTACGAACTCGAATTCGGGTGTCGTCAACAGCGAAAGTTCCTTGCGATTAATGCTATCGGCGGTGGCGTTGCGGGCGCAAAGCGTGATGTAACCTTCGGTTGCCTGGAAGTTTAGGACTCGCCGTTCATTCAAATCTTCCAGATCGTCGTGGTCCAGTTCATTGATGCGAATGGCTTCCAACAAGCGCAAGAAATGCCGCGATTCCTGGCGATACACCTTGCGCAATTCCAGCATATCAAATTGAAAATCAGGCTCTTGGCAAACGTGCGCTGAAAAAAAGTAAGGCGTCTTATAATAATCCTGAAACAATGACTGCTCTACCGGATCGCGATTCACCACGGGCGGCAACTGGAATAAATCCCCAAAAAGCACGACTTGCACGCCGCCAAACGGTTGAATATTTTCGCGATTCACCCGCAGAAAACGATCCATGCCATCGAGCACGTCGGCGCGTACCATCGAGATTTCGTCGATCACCAGCACTTCCAGATTTTTATACAACCGTAGCAGGTCTTTGCGCGTGGTTTTGCGACCCGATTCCGAAGGCGTAATAATGCGTGGCGGAAAGCCAAAAAACGAGTGGATCGTCTGGCCTTGCACATTCAAAGCCGCCACGCCAGTGGGAGCCAGCACGGCGATCTTTTTGCGGGTAGTGCTGCGAAAAAGTTGCAGCAATGTACTCTTGCCCGTGCCAGCGCGCCCGGTAATGAAAATACTGCGCTGGGTCTTTTCCAGCACATCGAGCGCGTACTTAAAATCTTCGTTGAGTTGTAACGGTGTCTGGTGGAGCATGGCGGTGCAAAGATGCGGAAAGCGACCGTTTTACTTATTTTTGAATTAACGAAGTTGATATGTTTAGTCGCACACGAGCAGCCACCCAACTCTTTGGCTCTTTTCTGCGTACTGACCATTAGAAAATCCTACCTTTACTTTTCGGACTTTTATAGACACATGCACTACCGTTTTCGCTCTCTTCGCTGGCTGGTTTTGGCTGGCTGGCTGTTGTTGCCCCTCCTCAGTTTTGGCCAAAAAGTATTCGACATTGCCATCACCGGCGACTATCGCAATTCCACGCTCATTGAGATGTTCCTTGACCTGGAACAACGCTACCCGGTCAAATTTTACTATGATCCGGACGTGCTGCCTTATTATAAGGTCAACTACGAATACACGGGCCAAACGCTGTTCAATGCGCTGCAAACGACACTGCCTGCCAACGGTCTGGTCTGTATTGGGGCGCGCGAAAACGGCGTGATGATCCTGCGCAAAACTGATCTCAATCGCGACTATATCAACAAGTTATTGGAGAAATGGGATGAGAAAAAAATTGAACTGCCCGATTTTTTGACCTCCTATGAACTTGATGTACGAGTGGGCGAACTACCCGTTAGCACGGCGGAAACCGTGGAAGTAAAGGGCATCGTGCGCGATGAGCAAACCCGCGACCCCATCGTGGGTGCTTCGGTGCAAGTCGTGAATGAAACGAGAGGAGCCAGTACGAATGCGCTGGGACATTTTAGTATAGAGCTGGCACCCGGCGATCATCAGCTGCTGGTAGGCTACATTGGCTACCGCGAAACAGCGGTGCAAATGCACGTCAATCAGGCCGGAGAAGTAGAAATCCCCTTGCAAGTAAGTGCATTGGAACTGGCCACAGTAGAAATACAGGGCAACAAATCGGCGAGTAAACAAACTGCTGTGGCGACGGGTGTGGAAATGCTCAGTGCGCAGAAAATCAAAGAGTTACCAACTTTCATGGGGGAATCCGACGTACTGAAAAGCCTGCTGGTGCTGCCCGGCGTGAGTACCGTTGGCGAAGGAGCATCAGGTTTTAATGTTCGTGGCGGCAATATTGACCAAAACCTGGTCATTCAGGACGAATTGCCGTTTTTCAATACCTCCCACGTACTCGGTTTTTTCTCCGTCTTCAATCCCGATCTGGTCCGCACTACGACGTTGTATAAAGGCCACATTCCGGCTAGATTGGGCGGTAAAATTGCCTCGGCGTTGGAAGTAAAATTGAAAGAAGGCAATTTTCGCGAATGGCATGGCTCGGCGGGTGCTGGGCTGGCGGCTGGCAAAGTAACGCTGGAAGGGCCATTGTGGAAAGATAAAATCTCTATTATCGTCGGTGCGCGCGCTTCCTATTCCGACTGGATGCTGAAACGCGCCAAATTGCCAGAGGTGAAAAGCAGTAGCGCGTGGTTCAACGATTTTAATGGTAAACTGGCCTGGCGACTCAATAAGAACGGCACACTCAATCTGGGGATGCACCGCAGTCAGGATTACTTTCGTTTTGCCCAGGAATTTGGCTACGAATGGCAAACTACCGGCGGGAATCTCGCCTGGCGGCAAAGCTGGAATGGCGGTATTCTCACCAGTTTGACCGCCGCGACGGGCCAATTGAAGAACACCTTTTTCCAACCTTCGGGTACTGATGCCTTCGAGTTGCACAATGGACTGGCTTATTCGACGGTCAATTTTCAGGCTTCGTTGCTCAGCATAGAAGGCCACGAAATTATGGCTGGCGTACAGTGGAACCGCAACAGTCCGCTGGCCCAAACCCTGGCTCCGCGCGGGCCGGATTCGGGTATCGTCCCGGAATCCGTGCAGCTGGAAAGCGGCGAAGAATGGGCCGGGTTTGTTAGCGACGAAATGAAAATTAGTAATCGGCTTTCGCTGGACGCTGGACTTCGCTATTCCTATTTTCGCAGCCTTGGTCCTAATCAAGTGTTTGAATATGAGCCAAATGTGCCATTTTCTCCCGAAACTATTACCGACACGCTGACCATCGGTGCCAACCAGGCTGGTCAAACGTATGGCGGACTGGAGCCGCGCGTTTCCTTGAATTTCAAACTCACCGACGCGCAAAATATCAAGTTGAGTTACAATCGGTTGCGCCAATATTTGCACCTGATTTCTAATACGACGGCTGCTACGCCTGCCGACATTTGGCAGCCCAGCAATCGCTATATCCAGCCGCAGGTGAGTGATAGCTATTCCGCAGGTTGGTTTCTCACGCCCGAAAGCCACCGCTGGGAAACGTCTGTCGAACTTTTTTATCGTACCACCGAACACGTACCCGCGTACGAGGATTTTGCTACTTTGCTGTTAAACAATCACTTAGAGACGGAATTGATTGAAGGAAAACAAAAAAGTTACGGTTCGGAATTTTTATACCGCAAAAACGAAGGCCGCTGGACGGGCTGGCTGGGTTACACTTTTTCGCGGGTGTGGCAACAGGCCAAGTCGCCCTACCCCGTCCTTTCGGTGAATCATGGGGAATGGTTTCCAGCTAATTTTGATCAGCCGCACCAGGTCATTTTGTTTGCTAAATATGCCATTAATCCGGCCCTTTACTGGACTTTCAATTTCACCTACCGCACTGGTCGGCCCGTCACCGCGCCACTCAGCGGTTATCAGGTCGGCACAGTGGTCGTGCCTAACTATGCCAGCCGCAACAACTTGCGTATCCCCGATTACCATCGCCTGGATGTTGGGCTGACGCTGGATAAAACCAAGTCCAAATTGAAGGGACTAAAATGGACTTTAAATCTGTCGCTGTATAACGTATACGGGCGGAAAAACGCCTTCTCGGTGTATTTCAAACGCGACTCAAGAGGATTGCCGAAGGCTTATCAATTGGCGGTAGTGGGCAGCATTATTCCGGCAGCGAATCTGGTTTTTTACTGGTAAGTTTAACAAACGATGAACTATAAACGATAAACCATGAACTATGGGAAAATATAGTTTATCTGTGGCGTACCTTTTGGTTATAGTACTAATATTAGCCAATTGCGTCCGCGAAATCGACTTTCAGGAAGACGATGCAGACCAGTCTTTACTGGTGGTGAGTGGCGTATTCACCGACGGCAATGGACCACATATTCTGCGTCTTAGTCGCCCTGGCAACTATAATAGACAGGTTTTTCCAAAAATTACGGGTGCATCGGTGCGCTTATCTGACGATCAAGGGCATACATTTTATTATCAGGAAGTTATACTGGATGGCAAGGCTCCATTTTATCAATTAAGTAATGTAAAAGGTGAAACTGGACGGACTTATACCCTGGAAATTGATCTTCCTAATGGCGAACAATACCGCTCGCATCCACAGATTATGCCCGAACCATTTCCGCTGGATACCGTCGAAGTACATGGTAAATGGTATTATTCCACGACTGCCAACGGGATCGTCGTGCGCGCACCCTTTGCCTACGCTTACGCCCGCACTAAAGCCCCTGCCCAACCAAAGGATCACTATCTGCACTGGGAGTCCGAGGTGATTTATATATTTGATGAAATTAATCCTAAAACTTACGCCCCCATTCCAGCTTCTCATCAGTGTTTTCTTAGTAATCCTATTAATGACCAGTTAGTAGCCATCGCCGATTTAAACAAATACAATCCCGGCAGCGTGGTTTATGAAAATGTAGGCAAACGAAAACTTGATCAGGCTTTTGAAAAGCGGATTTCTTTTGCCGTCTATCAGCGATCAATAGGCCGCGAGGCCTACGAATACTGGAACAAAGTCAACAAATTGCTCAATGCCACTGGTACAATCTTCGATGCGCCGCCTGCTACAGTACCCGGCAATGTGGAAAATCTCACCCACCCGAATCAGCCCGCTTTGGGTCTATTTGAAGTAGGTGCTGCTGACACCGTACGCGTTTTTACTGGCAACGGGCAGTTGGGCGACGAATTTCTCTTGCAAAATTATCCTTATTGCCAAATTGATTACACCAAAGGATGGCCGCCCGTCAGCTATCCCGAATGCGATAATTGCTTACTAATACCCGGGGCTTCGTATGAGGTGCCGTGGTGGTGGTGATTAAATTAACTGTACTGGCGGGTGTAGCCGCTAAATAACCATACGGCGGCTAAACCCGCCGGTACAAACCAGTTACCATGAAAAAATATAGTCTGCCGCTCATGTATATGTTGGTCTCCATGTTGATGTTAGCCAATTGCGTCCGCGAAATTGACTTTCAGGAAGCCGATGCCGACCAGTCTTCGCTGGTGGTAAGTGGTGCCTTCACCGACGGCAACGGACCACACATTCTTCATCTGACCCGGCCTGGCAATTACGACAGACAAGTTTTTCAGCCCGTCCTAAATGCCGAAATTCGGCTAACCGACGATGTAGGGAATACTTATAATTATCAGCCAGTGATCCCCACTGACCAACCAGCCTATTACGAACTGCGCGGTGTGAAAGGCGAGATTGGACGGACATACACGCTGGATATTCAATTAGCCAATGGCGAGCAATACCGCTCTCATCCGCAGATCATGCCCGAGCCAGTTGGACTGGATACAGCGGAGGTACATGGCGAATGGTACACCACTACTACCGCCAATGGAGACGTAACGCGTACGCCTTTTGCTTTTGCTTATGCTCGCACGGCTGCCCCCGCCATCACCAAAAACCGCTACCTGCACTGGGAGTGTGAGGCAATCTATGTTTTTAGTGAAATCGTGCCTAAAACCTACGAAATTTTCCCACACTCCTACCAGTGTTTTATTAGTAACCGCCTCAGCGACCAAGTGGTGGCCATAGCTGACCTGAGCAAATACACGCCCGGCAGCGTGGTCTATGAAAATGTAGGTAAACGGAAAATTGACCAGGCTTTTGAGCAGCGAATTGCCTTTGCTGTTTATCAGCGGACCATTGGTCGGGAGGCTTACGAATACTGGAATAAGATCAATAAACTGCTTACCGCTGATGGTACGATCTTCGACGCTCCACCAGCCGCCGTGCCCGGTAACGTGGAAAATATCACCCACCCGAATTCCCCGGCACTGGGTTTATTTGAGGTAGGGGCCGCTGATACAGTGCGCGTTTTTACGGTCAATGGACAATTGGGCAGCGAGTTCTTGTTGCATAACACGCCTTATTGCGATATAGACTATAGTTTCGGACGACCACCCGTGAATCATCCAGAATGCGATAACTGTTTACTATTAAAAGGTGCGGTTTATGATGTACCCTGGTGGTGGTAAGATAGTAAAGTTGAGAGGTTAAGATAGTGGTAGAACCGCATAGCGGTGACATTGTAATGCAGTTATTTCCGCATCAGCGATACAGCGCAGCCGCCGCCGGGAGCCAGCGTTAATTTCAGCAGGGATGCTTTGGTAACGGTTACTTTGCGAATATTTACTGCAGTCGGATTTGTTTCCCAATCGGCACCTTTTGCATCTTCATAAATGGTGGCCTCGTACTGTTTGCCTGTTTCCAGGAAATTCAATTTAACGGTCAGCACGCGCGCTTTTTCATCAGTAATGCTGCCGAGAAACCAATTCTGGGTGCCCTTCGCTTTGCGAGCAATAGTCACGTAATCACCGACGGCTGCGTTCAGTACTTTCGTGTCGTCCCAATCCACGGCCACGTCGCGAATGAACTGGAAAGCAGGCTGATTGGCGTAGTTTTCAGGCAAATCTGCCGCCATTTGCAATGGCGAATACATGGTTACATACAAGGCCAGCTGCTTAGCGACCGTCGTGTGTACCTGATGACCTTCCCGGCTGTATTTGGCAAATTTAATATCAAAAATACCCGGTGTATAGTCCATCGGGCCGCCCAGCAAGCGGGTGAAAGGCAAAATAGTCTCGTGTTCGGGTAAGTTCCCACGGCTGAAAGCATTGAATTCATTGCCACGGGCGGCTTCGCAAGCCATGAAATTCGGGTAAGTGCGATGTAAGCCAGTCGGACGCACGGGTTCGTGAGCATCCACCATAACTTTATCTTTAGCGGCTTTTTCTATAACGCGATTGTAGTGGTTTACCATCCATTGACCATCGTGCCATTCGCCGCGCGGAATGATTTTGCCGACATAGCCCGTTTTAATAGCGTGCAATCCCAATCCCGTCATCAGCGCGTAGGCTTTATCATTGTATTTTTCGTAACTCGTGGCTGCGCCGGAAGTCTCGTGGTGCACAATGATTGGGGTGCCTTTTTCAATACTGTATTTCGCCAAACCCGGCAAATCATAGTCGGGATAAGGCGTTTGAAAATCAAAAACGTCTTCTTTCCATTTGCCAAACCAATCTTCCCAGCCAGTGTCCCAGCCCTCCACCAACACGCCGTTGAAGCCATTAGCTGCTGCAAAATCAATATATTTTCTAGTATTTGCGGTAGTAGCACCGTGCTTGCCGTGCGGTTTACCACCGATGCTATCGGCATAACTCCAGGTCGCTTTACCGATCTGCATTTCCCACCAAATACCCACGTATTTAGTCGGTTTGATCCAGCTGACATCTGCGATTTTATTTGGTTCGTTGAGGTTCAGGATCATCCTGGAATTCAATAAACCGGCGGCATTGGAAGAAATAAGCACAACGCGCCACGGCGTAGCAAAACCAGCTGGCACCTTGGCTTTAACAGGAGGATTGGGCGAGGGCACCAGATTGGCTGTAAACTTGCGCGTCGCATTGTCCACGTGTAGTTGCATGGCCGGGAAATTCACCAACGCGGCTTCGTGAATGGCCAAATGCACGCCTTCCGTCGTTTTGAAAGTAATCGGCGTGGCAACATTTTTCATGTCAATCACGTGCATCGTCGCGATGGCCGTTTCTTCTTTCAAATAAGGTGTGGCATCTATTGTGCTGATCCTGGAAGTAGTGTAGCGATATTCATTGCTATCATAATCGCCTGGTATCCACCAGGTTGTGTGGTCGCCGAGCATTTGAAATTCCGTCAATTCTTCCTGCACCATCAGCGGCATATCCTGCCCTTTCATATCGGGGAAGGTGTAACGAAAGCCAAACCCGTCGTCGAAAACCCGAAAAGTGAGTAGTAGCGTTGTAGCGTTGGCAGTTTGTAGCGTAACGAACAGTTCGTTGTAATGATTGCGAATCTGCGCGACTTCCCCCCAAACCGGCTTCCAGGTTTCATCGAAAGTGGCGGTTTTATTAGTCTTTATCTTGAATTTATCCTGCAAATTCATGCCTTGCATGACGAAGCCCAATCTCGATTTTCCAACCACTGCTTTGCCATTGAAAGTAGTCGAATAGAATGGTTCGCCGTTTGTAGTCAGACCGAACTGGACTTTGATCCGGCCATTGGGAGAGGCAACGGGGGTCAAAAGAGTTGCAGTTTGAGCCAATAAGGAACAAGCCGTAGTCAGACAAAGACTGAGCAGCAGAAAAAAGTGCTTCATATAAAGGAAAAAGGTGGTAGGTGAAAGGCCAGGATGGTTGGCGGTAAAGGTACAATCGTTGGAAGGATTTCTTTCTTATGGAATTATAGTTAACGCAGAGTGGTTTTGAACGAAAGAAAATGCAAAGTGCTGGCAATCAAATATCTCAACATTCTCAACCTCTCAACGTCTACTATAATAGTGCTTTTTTATTGTTTTGGTTCTATATTCAGTTGTATCAAGCCTTTATCTCGTAAACCAAAATGATCAGGTACCCAACTGCCGTCTGGTAGCTGGTAAGTAGTAAGTTGCCATTTTGCTCGCAGCGTCGCGCCATTCGCCTGCCGGATAGATAAAGTGTAATACCGAAAGTACCGGAATAAATGGGTGGTAGAAAAGAAATTCCAGCCATAATAATAAGGAATAATACTGCGAGACACCTGGAAAACAGCCTGATCGTTCGAGTCAATAATCACTTCATACCCCTGGTTAATACTATCTGATACATTAGCTACTGCTTTTCCTAAAAAGAACTCCCGGCCCTGGCCATCTACTACGCTCAATATGTTGTTGGAATATAGGTTGGTTTGGAGCGTCATCTGTGGATTTTTGGTGCTGCCAACCCGAAAAAGCCAGTCTTGTAAAATATATGCGCCATCAGATAATTGATAAACTGGTGGAGATAACTGACTCCAAACAATGTGCGCCAGCCGCGCCCGTGGCTCATAATAACGTAGTAAGCGATCAATATCTATATAGCGCGTAAACACGGCTATTATTAATAGAAGAACTAGAAAAATGTATAGAAAAATCAATTTACAGGTATTAAATTTTGTCATGCCGAGCGAAGCCGAGACATCTGATAAAAACCACGCAAATGGCTCAACTTCGCTCGACAAGACAAAATATGATCTTTATTGACTGACCATCACCCGTGTTGCCCAGCGGCTCCCTTGACTGCGCATTTCCACGGCATACATTCCCGTCGGCAAGCCATCTAATGCGAGTGAAACCGATTTTTCAGTGGTATTAAAATCGCGACGTTGTACTATTTCCCCTAGTGAATTGCTCACTTGTACACTGAAAGGCCCTGCTAATTCATTCGGCAGCGTTACTTGTAAACGCCCGGAAGTTGGATTAGGGAATACTTGCAAATTACCCGCCACCAATTCGCGCGTATTAGTGTTTACAATATGAATGACTTGTTCGGTTGTCGCGCTGCACCCATATTCAGTAGACACCGTCAAATGAATATAGTAAGTACCCGTACTAGTAAAATGGTGTGGCGGATTGGCAAGATCGGAAGTAGAACCATCGTCAAAATCCCAGGCAAAATGCAGTCCGCTATTAGTATTAGCCAGAAACTGCCAATCCAGTGCATCCGTCGCAGTTGCTAAAAATTCAGCATTTAAAACTGGTGCTTGTTCTCCGAAAGCGTAATCCAGCCAATTGAGGCGATCAGCAATCCAGTTTTTCATCTTCTGCACTTCGCCCGCATAAGTAGTGGGCAAAGCACCCGGATTGGGCCATACATACACACCCAGAATAGGCCAGTAATTGAAATTACGCACTTGTGCTTCTTGAATTACGGCAGCCATAGAGTCCATTGTGGCGAAAATACTATCCTGGCTCAGGGTAGTTTCCCGCAATAAGTGCCAGCGACAAGCGGCATTCTGACTAAAAGCAGTGTCGGCAAAAAGGCGTTCCCACCAGAAAGGCACACCGGCATCCTCACAAATATAATTAAGATTATAAGCCCATCCCTGTGGCTGGAATGCTTCGCAATAATCGGCATTATACCACGCCAGATCATAGTCCCAGACTGGCCCCATCGCAAGTTTTTCGTTCCGGTTTTTATGGAAATAAGTACTAAGCCGATAGCCATCCACATTGCGGCTCATTTCGTTCATATACATATAATCTATAAAGGATTTCTCCTTGGCGAAGTGCCGCCAGCCCACCGTACTATCCTGAAAATCAACACTATGCAAGGCCACTTCAAAGCTATCCAGGTAAGATTGGATGTAAGCCTTTTGGAGTGGATCAATCTTATCCGGCTTCGGATATTCGTTTTGATAATAAGGAAAAGTGCTCGGATGATTCGGGGTCGAAAACTGCGAAAACCAACCTGGCGAGTCATCTCTGTCTATTTTGACAATATAGCCGCCAGTCAGTTTTTTACCCGTCGTATCGGCCTCGCTCATCTTGCTGATATCTACTTGATTCTTACCGCGCTTGATCTTTTCCGTCAACACATACACCCCCTGATAAGTGTGATCTACTACTACCTCGCAGAAACGAGTACGGGTAGCGTAGTGTCCAGTGCGGCGCGCCAGCTCATAAGTCAATGGGTTGCGCATCAAGGTTTTATCCGAAAAATTGGCTGACAATACAAAATCACTGGTGGCGGGCAAATGCAGGAGCACCGTGTCTATTTCTTCTCCGGCAACATCGCGGGTTTCGATGCCATAAGATTTTTTAGGAAAACTCTGTGTACTGTTGCCATGCAATTCTATTCCAATTAAACCCGTATAAGCAGATGTCAACTGGTGAATATAGTTTCTTTGGCCCGATCCATTATCAATAATGCGCATTTGGGCATTAATTTTGGGGTCATCCACAATTGGTTGCCCATCGCTATCAATAATTAAAATAGGCAAATTACTCGACGTAAAAGGGAATGGTTTGCAGGGATTTGTGCCAAACGTAATGCTCCAATCAAAGAGTTCACCTGTATCGGCAAAAGCATAGGTATCTAGAATAACTAGTTGCCAGATACCATTCGGATTTTGGCCATTATTCAACGCACCCATGTCGCCAAAAGGCCGAAAAGTGCCGGTATAAGGGTAGGCTGCGTTAAAAATAGACTCCATTTCATTTCCACTCAGGCAGGTATTAATAAATCCATCCTGATCGCCGCCAATATTAGAAAACAATGGAATAATAGTGCCATCTGGTGCGCGCAGACTAATCGCCAAATCAGAATCCCACGTGTGGGTGAGATTAAGACATACGCTCACCAGGCCAAAATTCGTCGTATCCACTGCATTGGCGGAAAGCCCGCTCACTGGCAGATCATAGACAATAGTAGTGCCGTCGTCGGGAATAGCACTACCGGTTGCCGTAAAGGTTTGGGCAAAGGAGAACTGGGAAAAAACAAAGACAGAAATTAGTAGCGAGTACAGTTTGACCATTAGCAAGTAGTTATTGTGTGACAATGTTGAGTATTTGAGGATGCGAGTATTTGATCGTATACCCAACAAACTCAATGCAATTAGTAGCGTTTTACTGATTCAATAATATACAGCGGACGATTCTTGATCTCACTGTAAATATTGGATAAATAAATAGATATTATATAAAGATTGAGACAAGTAATAGCAAAAAATATGGACATCAGCACCACTAAAAATGCCCAGCCCGATACCGTTTCTACGTGTTCACCAAAAATATCTATCTGGGTAAGCTTAACTTTGATGGCATTGACCATTGCTACCCCGGCCACGCCCACCGAAAGTAGAAAAATCCACAATAATAGGGAGCGTAGAAATGTCGTGAACGACGTGATGGCCACCAGGGAAGTGCGGAATTGTTCGCCAAAATTAGTAGCTGGATCAGTCAGGAGTGGCTCCGGCACATCGAGCCAGGCGGTGTTGTAACCGACCAGCGCGTAGTTGGCTTTTAGATACCGACTATTTTCGCGGAGGCGCAGCAGGGAATTGAGTGCCCGACGGCTGATCAGGCGACTATGATGCGCGTAAGGGTCCAGCCGGAGGCCGGAATATTTTTGCATAATGCCGTAGAACACCTTGTATAACAAGCGATTAGCCAATGGCAATCGGCGTTCGCGCGCGCGTAAGTACACGACATCATGGCCTTGCTGACTGTACTCCCAGAGTTGCGTAACTAAGCTGGGTTTCTCCGTAAAATCAAATTCAAAGATAACGGTATAGTCGCCGTTGGCGCGGTCCAAACCGGCGAGCAGCGCGTTGTCGCGACTCACGGGTGTGCTTAGGTTGAGCAGGAAAATGTTTTTGCGCAACTCTTCTGGCAATGGCCGAATCACTTCATCAATAGCCGCCTGCTCACAATGGTTATTGACTAGCACAAATTCATAGTCACTAAAATGCGTCCGCAACTCCTCGAATAAGCCCGTCAGCCAACCCGACAACAAGCGGATGTGCTGGTAGGATTGTATAACGCCTACTATGGAGATGAAAGAATGACGGACTTGGGTCATGGTAAAGAGTAAAGGGCAATGAGCAAAAAAGGAGTAAATGGCAACCTGCTGATTTATAGGTTAATTCCAGACATAGCGTTCATCGAATTCTACTCTGTATTTATGCAGGAATGCCCGAAACTCTCTTTGAAAATCTCGTTTTTGATGATGTACTGCCTGATTTTTAATGTAATTTACGACTACTTCTATTTGTGCCGGATTCACGGAAAAGGCTCCGTATCCATCTTGCCAATAGAAATTCTTATAGGCTAATCCTTTTGTTTTTATCCATTTGGATGATCTTTTCTTGACTTCTTCTAGTAAATCCATTAACGCCACCTTTTTGGAGAGGATACATAGAATATGTACGTGGTCATGGTATCCGCCTACTTGTACGGGGTGGCATTCGAGTGCCTGGCAAACGCCGCCCAAGTAGGCGAATAATTCTGGTTTGATGGCATCGTCGATGAGGGGTTGCCGGTATTTGGTGCTGAATGTTATGTGTACGTATACTTTGGATAGGGGTTGCGACATGATGCTACGGGTTATGGATGATATTAATCTACGTTTCATAGGACGGTGTCCTATGCTAGTGATGATGCCCTTTCAAGGCTATTATGATACTAGTAGCCATGTAAGGGCGATATCGCTAACGTAGGGCGAAGCCTTACGCCCACTCAAAATCCTCCGCCTTAGGCCCTTCCTCCACCATCCGCCCCACGATAGCGGGCGGCACCGTCAGCTTACGAATCTGCGTATCTATCCACGACCCATCCACATTCAGAATAGCACAGAGCGTACCATCGGCGCGGGTTAGTTCATGACGGAAAGAAAAGCGGGAATAATCGCGGCGCAGTTTGGTGACCAGCACATTCATCGCCATCACATCACCGGGACGCACCTCACGCCTAAAAATAGCCTCTTCGCGGAATAAGATCGGGCCAAAATGCTGCTCCTGCATCACGGCGTAAGTTAGCCCATACTCGGCCATAAATTCCAGACGTACAGTCGCCCCCCAATCGTAATACACGGAATGTCGCACATGATAATTAGGGTCAAGATCGGCCCAACGCAAAGTGACCGGGCGTTGAAAAGCACTCATACGGGGACGGTTTGTAGATTTAAAAAAGTCATCCCTTTCGGAAAAGGACGCTCCAGTAACAGTAGAATAGCATCCAAAGGCGCGTCCTGCTGCTGAAAATCCAGCTCGCCGAGATCGAGGATGACCACCGGTGTTTCCGTTTCCGTTCTCAGATAATCAAAGTACGCCTGTTGAATTTGTTCGAGATAGGAGGGTGCGATTTGCTGCTCCATCTCGCGTCCACGGCGGCGAATATGTTCTACCAAGACTGGCACCGGACGATGCAAATACAACAGCAGATCAGGTTTGGGAAAAGTGCTATTCAGTACCGTAAATAGTCGTTGGAATAGTCGAAACTCCTCTTCCTGCAAGTTATTTTTAGCAAAAAGCAGGGTTTTGACAAAAAAATAATCCGCTACCGTACAGGTGCGAAACAGATCGGGACGGGCGAAATGTTCCAGCAACTGCTTGTGCCGCTCGGTCATAAAAAACAGCTCGACCGGAAAGGCATAGCGGGCAGGTTGTTCGTAAAAAAATGGCAGAAAAGGATTGTCCGTAAATTGTTCCAAAATAAGCGAACAACCCGTGCGGGCAGCCATACGATGACAGAGCGTGGTTTTGCCTGCACCGATATTGCCTTCGATGGCGATGAATGGATAAGATAATGCCACGCCCCTGAATGAATGTGCAAGAAATTTAAGATGCAAACAGCAGGCAAAAGAGCAAATTTGCATTAAGCAAAGTAACGAAATCAGTTTGCCAGCTTGCCATTTGCCATTTTGCTTATTTGTTTTAGGCGTCCAGCATAATGACTTCCGACTGGTCTTCGCAGATCATATAGAGTTCATCTATTTGCTGCTTCAAAATCGGGTGTTCCAGATCGGGGGCGATTTCCATGAGCGGCACGAGCACAAAGGCGCGTAAATGCAGTTCCGGATGCGGCACTTCCAGGCCCTTGTCCCGCACAACACGTTTTCCGTAGAAAAGAATATCAATATCAATCGTGCGCGGACCCCATTTCTCTTTGTCGCGGCGATCACGGCCCAGTTCCTGCTCGATGTCGGCAATGGCTTGCAATAAGCCGCGCGGATCCAGCATAGTATTGATCATAATCACTTGATTCAGAAAGGAATCCTGCTGCGTATTGCCCCACGGCTGGGTTTCGTAGAGGTGGCTTTTTTTGGCAATTTTTCCAACCTGGTCAGAAATCATATTGATGGCGGACGTTATTTTCGCCCGGCGATCACCGACATTGCTGCCCAGGCCCAGGTATACATTGATATAACGGCGCGCTTCGCGGGGAAATTGAAGATTTTTTTCGCCAGCGGGGGCCTCCGTTTTTTTGCCTCGGGTGTAAGGCACTTTTCGCTCCTTCGTCGAATCCGGTCTTTTGTCATCTCCTTCTTCGGGGCGTTTGCTGCGAGCGGATGGAGATGCTGTTCGCTTTTCCCGAATCGGCGCGGTGCTGCGTTCGCTACGATCTTCGCTACGCTTAGGCCGATCAGTGGGAGACGCAGGACGTTTTTCCCGAATCGGCGAGGTGCTATCTTCCGTGCGCCTGCTACGGGGAGGAGCAGAGTCATTCCTTTTATCCCGTGGCGAGAAGTCCCCGCCTCGGCGAGTGGCGGGCGGCGCAGACCGCTTTTCGCGAGGTGGCCCACTTTTTTCGCTGTCCTCGTCGTATTTTTTCTGGCGGGCTGCTGGCGGGGCAGCCTTTCTTTCGCGTGGTGCTGCGGCCTTTTTTTCCCGAAGGGGCGTATTTTTCTTTTCGTTCGACATTTTTCCCGGCTGTTGCTAAGTGGGCAAAGGTAGCAAACCGTTCGGATTCATCATTCCGATCATGATTGCCGGGATTTTTTTCAAATGAAATACTTTTGCGCCGCCCTTTCGGCTTTATGGTGGCCCCACCTGGCATATAATGCTAAACTACGGGTGCACCACATTTTCTCATCCATCACATTTAAAAAATTATCTGATGCACATGAAATTTCTCCTTCTTGGTTTGCTGAGCAGCGGTCTGCTATGGACAGTGGCCTGCAAAAAACTACAGCCACAAGATCAAAAATTGATCAATAGAATTGAGACTGAAATCCAGACCTGGCAGGCCGGCCTTGGTCAGTATGAAGCCATAGCGACCACCCTTGAAAATTTTCAAAATGACGTGGATAAGGCCATTCCCAGCCAACCTGGCACACCGGCGGATTCTTTGAAAATATCCACTAACACCATGACTACCAAGGCTAAAGCGGCTATTGTTACTTATAAAGAGAGCGTCACGACGCTGACCAATCGCCTGGCTGAATATAAGGCTGGCACCGCCACTAAGGAAGCCCTGCAAATGGAAAGCAAGGCGGTAACATCCAGTTTGAGTAACATGAGCAAAGCTTTCAGTACCCTGCAAGCCGAACAGGTGCGCCGCCAGGAAGAATTTTCTGCCCGGCAGAAACACCCGGCCAGCCGATAAAATGCGAAATGTGGCGGGCGCAGTACGGAATGTATAGTGTTGCAGCAAAAAATTCTGCATTCTGTATTCATTTATTCTACATTCGCCCAGAGGCAGCGAAATACCCTGTGTTGGTATCCCGCAAATTGTGTTTTTTTGCATCCATACTGACTCAATGCTATGACTCGTCTGCTACTCCCCATTTTACTCCTGCTCTTTTTCGCTACTGCGCAGCTATTCGGCCAATCGTATCTGCTGACCAACGGCCAGCAAATCACCGATTGTAACGGCACCCTGTATGACGACGGTGGGGCGGCAGGCAACTACAGCGACAATCAGAACGTGGTTAGTACCATCTGTTCGGATGGTAGTGGCGGTACGCATATCCGACTCAGTTTTTCGGGTGTGGCGTTGGACGCTGGCGATGAGCTTTGTTTTTATGATGGTACCGACATCAATGCGCCCTTGCTCGCCTGTGCCAGTGATTTTCCGCCGGGCCAGCCCTTTATTGTGCAAGCCTCGGCGGTGAATCCCAGCGGTTGCCTGACGGTTTCTTTTCTGTCGGATGGCAGCGGCAATGCAGCAGGTTTTGCGGCTGTCATTTCCTGTGTGGCTTCCTGTCAGCAGGTGCTGGTGGATTTGGTGTCCACCAATCCGGCGGCTGTACCGGCTGATACTGGCTGGATTGATATTTGCCCGAATGAGCGAATTTTCCTGACCGGCCAGGGAGTGTACCCGCAAAATGGTTTTATTTATCCCCAGAGCGACCTGACGACCAAGTTTGAATGGAACTTTGGCGACGGTAGCATTTCTTATGGCCCGAATGCTTCGCACCGCTATGAACAGCCGGGCGGCTACTATGTGCAGCTTTTTTTGACGGATGTACAAGGTTGCCGAAGTACCAATCTTATTAGCCAGCGCGTCCGGGTGGCACCACGGCCTAATTTTGCTATAACCGGGTTGCTGGACAATTCTATTTGCGCTGGCGATACGCTTCACCTCGGCGCATCGGTCAATACCGTAAACGGTAGTACGCTGGCGGTGACTCCCAATGGAGCATCTTTTGACGTGGAGGGTTCGCGCTCCGATTCGCTGGCCATTCCCGACGGGACGGGCGTTCCTTACCAAACCACTATTTATTTGACCGAATTTTCTCCGGGCCAGGTACTGACCAGTGGCAGCGATCTGGAGAGCGTTTGTGTAAATATGGAGCATTCCTGGATGCGGGATCTGGAAATAAAACTGACCTGTCCAAACGGTCAGACGGCCATTTTGCACAATTTTGGCGGACAAACCGGCTCGGAGGTGTTCCTGGGTGAGCCTAATGACAATGACGGTTTTAATCCCATTCCCGGCGTGGGCTATGATTATTGCTGGAAATTAAACGCGGTCAATCCGCCGTGGCTGCAATACGCCAACACCGTGCTCGGCGGCAATGGTACCCTGCCAGCGGGCGATTATCGGCCTTTTCAATCTTTCAACAATTTTATCGGTTGTCCGCTGAACGGCGAATGGGTATTCACCGCCACCGACGGCTGGCCTATTGACAATGGCTATCTGTTCTCGTGGGCTATAAAATTCAAGGACGAACTGTATCCGAATATTGAAAAATTCACGCCTCAGCTAACCAGTTGGGGCTGGAACAATCATCCATCCATTTTCTATTCCACTGCCGATTCTATTGCTGCTTCTCCGCAAAATGCCGGTACGGCGGCTTATACTTTTACGGTAAATGATGATTTTGGTTGCTCCTGGGATACTTTGCTCAGCGTAACCGTGCTGCCTTTTACCCACCCGGATTGTTTTCATTGTGTAGAAAATTACAATCCTATACCTGACACCACAGTCTGCACTGGAACGCCGGTGGTGCTCGATGCCCATTCGCTCCAGCCTGACACTCTGGAAGTTCGTTTTGAAGCGTACCCGGACTATGCACTGGGATTTGCCAATCACCCGCCCGCCAATCCGTATGGCTCCCCGATCGCCGTAAACAGCGTTGGTTATCCCTTCGTAGGTATTCCGACCGCCCAGATCACCTCGGTTTGTATGGATATAGAAACCGACTTTGATGCCGACCTGAACATCTATCTGCGATCACCAGACGGTAAGCAACTCGAACTCAGTACGGGCAATGGAGGTGCCGGCGATAACTATAAAGTCACTTGTTTCACGCCCACCGCCACCGTGCCGGTGAAAGGCAGTGCCGCTCCTTTTAATGGTACTTACAAACCGGAAGGTAACTGGAGCGACCTGACCAATGCCGTAGTAAATGGCGACTGGAAACTTATGGTCTCCGACGGATTTGGCCCCAACCAATTCGGTAAAGTCAAGTGGTGGAGTATTGGGTTTAATTTTGTCAACACGGTCACTTATAGCTGGACAAATTCCGCTTCGCTGTCTTGCGCTGATTGCCCTGCACCTATCGCAACACCCAGCGTAACGACCGACTACATCGTCACGGCAACTGATAAATTCAACTGCCAACACCGCGACACCGCCACCGTGACGGTCGGCAATGTTTTTCCCGCTCCGGCCAATCTGCAGGTCATCAATATAGGAGCCGGTAGCATGACCTGGGGGTGGGATGCCGTGCCCGGTGCCCTGGGCTATGAAGTGCGGATAAATAATGGCGCGTGGCAACCCTCCAGCGGAACACTTAGTCACCAAGTGACGGGTTTAGTCGTCGGCGAGGTAGTCAATATCGAGGTACGGGCATTGAGCGGCAGTACGAGCTGCCTGCCAGAAATCAGTACCGGCACCTCTACCTATGTGGCTTGCATTCTGGATGCGGTGCTCAATGCTACGCTGCCAGTACAGTGCTTCGGTACTGCTACCGGGTCGGCATCGGTGTCCGTTTCTTTTGTCAATGGGCCCTTGCAATTTTTCCCCGATGGCCTGGGGCCAGCCCTGACCACTGGTGACTTAATGCAAATATTTCCCGCTGGCGACCATTTTGTAGTAGTAAGTGATAATACTGGCTGTCGGGATAGCGTCTTTTTTACTTTGACCCAACCGGATTCGCTTGTTTTGACTGCCACGGCTACCAATGCTATTTGCAATGCAGACAATTCCGGGCAGGTTGCCGCAGTAGCGACTGGCGGTACCGGGGCGATTGATTTTGCCTGGCAAAGTTGCCTGAATGGTACGGTTATTCATACCGCTACTATCACCGACCTTTATGCTGGATGTTACGCCGTAACGGCTACGGATGCCAATGGTTGCACCACCACAGACAGCGTAACAATCAATGAACCAGCTGCTTACGAATTTAATATTTTGCAGGATTCCGTTTCCTGTTTTGGGGGCGCAAACGGCGGGGCCAGCATTACCGTCACTGGTAGTACGCCCCCCTACACCTATAACTGGGAAGATGGTCAAACAACCCCGGTAGCCGTCAATTTTGCGGCCGGTTTTCATGTCGTAACCGTCACGGACGCAGCAGGTTGTCAAGCGGCTACGCTGGTAGAAGTACTTCAGCCATCCGTGCTTGAAATTGATAGTACTGCTACTCGCCAGGTATCCTGTTTTGGAGGCAATAACGGCACAGCTACTATATTTGCCGTAGGCGGTACCCTGCCCTATCAATATACCTGGAGCGACGCGCAAAACACCAAGAAGGCTACGGAATTGTTGGCTGGTACTTATACCGTCACGGTCACAGATGCCAATAATTGTACCGTAGAAGCCAGCGTCACTGTCGGCACCCCGGATGCGTTGGAGGTTAATTTTACCAATATTACTGCCGAAAAATGCGCTAGTGATTGCCAGGGAAGTGCTAAAGTACTGACGACTGGTGGCTCGTCGCCTTACACTTACGCCTGGGATAGTGCCGCGCTTCCTTCTTCCGATACTTTAAACTCGCTTTGTCCGGGCATTTATACCGTGACGGTGCAAGATGCACGCGGTTGTACGCAGACCAATAAATTGACGATAGATGCTGCCGTAGCGATTGATGTACATTACGATCCGGTCGCACCCGCTTGCGCCGGTCAGCCCAATGGAGCCATCAATACTACGGTCGCAGGCGGAAGCGCGCCCTACATTTTCCAATGGAATAATGGCAGTGCTACGCCCTCTCAAACGAATCTACTATGTGGCAGCTATTCGGTAACACTCACCGATGCAGTGGGTTGTGTAAAAACTAAAACGGTGCAGGTAGATTGCCCGGACTCTATTCGGGTCATCAATATCGCGGTTCAGTCGGTGAGCTGCTTTGGATTGTCCGACGGTAGCCTTACCGTAGAAGCCACGGGAGGCGCAGGAAATCTGACCTACCAATGGAGCGGCAGCGGTACACCAACCGATTCGCTGGCACAAAACCTGCTGCCCGGTGCTTACACGGTTACGATTACGGATGCTAACAACTGTTCCAATACTGCTACCGCCACGGTGCCAGAGCCGACCATTCTGCAGGCTAATTTAACCCACGCCGATGTGCGTTGTTTTGGTGGAAATGACGGCGAAGCTACCGTACTTGTCAGTGGCGGTACGGCGCCTTATAGTTATACCTGGGACAGTGCAGCTGCCACAGATTCTACCCTGTTGCACCTTGTAGCTGGTACCTATTCCGTAACGATACACGATGCCAATGCCTGCTCGGCTACAGCCAGTACAACTATCACCCAGCCCACTACGTCTGTGCAGATAAACGCTACGCAAACCAAATTGGCTTGTGCTGGCAGCCCGGATGGCGAAGCATTGGCCACCGCTATGGGCAACAATGGCCCGCCTTATATTTTCACCTGGAGCGATGGCCAGACGGGGGCGCAAGTGAGCGGACTGCCAATGGGCAATATTACCGTCACTGCCACCGATCAGCAAGGCTGTTATAGCTCGCAAGTGCTTGATATAGAGCAGTTGGACAGTATTAAAGTATTTACTTTAGGTATTCCGCCGGTTTGCTTTCAGGCATTGACCGGTATTGCTGGACTGACGCGGGTAGAAGGGGGAGCCGGTATGGGCGACACGACCCAATATCACTATCATTGGAGTGTGCCAGGAGCACCTGATGCACCTTCCATTACCGGACTGGCGGGTGGCCAATCGTATGGCCTCACTGTCACGGATGTACGGGGTTGCATGGGTGCATTCAGCGTCGAAGTGCATGAAGCACCGGAAATTATCCTACAGACCACCGCTCAGAACGTAATTTGTTTTGGACAAAGCAATGGCGCACTTACTATCACTGGCAGCACTGGCGCGAACGCACCATTGCGTTATTTATGGAGTAATAATAGTACCGATAGTGCTATACAGAATCTGAATGCGGGCGTATACCGAGTCACTGCCACCGACGCAAAACAATGCTCCACGGTGAAAACCATCACTGTTCAGCAACCACCGCCGCTCACCGTAGAATTTGCCACTACCCTGCCCGTATGTAGTAGCGATACTAATGCAACTATCCATACTATTGTGCAGGGGGGTGTTCCGGGCTATGTATTGCAATGGAATACCGGCGAAATCACGCCTGACCTGAACGGATTGAGTGCCGGAGAATATGCGCTCATGGTACGCGATAGCAATGACTGTATGATCGCCGATTCGGTGAATATCCCCTTTCCAGACTCCATAGCGATCCAACTGCAAACCACTGATCCACAGTGTTTTGGAGCAGACAATGGTCGCCTGCATTTATTAGTCAGCGGGGGCCATATTCCTTACCGCTACAGCCTGAACGGCGGTGCATTTGGAGGAAGCAGCACCTTTATTGCTTTGAAAGCTGGCGATTACGCGTTACAAGTGCGCGATGCCAAAGGCTGCTTAGCCAGTACCACGGCAGCACTGACCAACCCACCCGCGCTGATGGCTACCCTGGGTCCGGATACGACCATTGTATTGGGACAGTCGGTTACGCTTTCGCCGGAGGTAAATAATGCTTTTGGCTTGACAAGCAATAGCTGGCGGAGCGCGCTGCTCGAACAGCTGACCTGCGTGGATGCCCCCGCTTGCGACGATATTATAGTGCAGCCTCTATTTACCAATACCTACTTCGTCACCGTCACGGATGCGCATGGTTGCGTAGGCCGAACCAGCGTTAAAGTATCCGTAGAAAAGCCGCGTGGAGTCTATGTACCCACGGGTTTTACCCCAAACGGCGACTCGGAAAATGACCGTCTGGTGGTACATGGCAAGAGCCAGCAGGTGCGCAATATTCGCACGTTCCGGGTGTACGACCGTTGGGGAGAACTGGTATATGAAGACAAGGATTTCAATGTGAATGACCTGACGCGTGGCTGGGACGGCCAATGGCGCGGCGAAGCCTGCGATCCCGGCATATATGTCTGGTATTTGGAAGCCGAATACCCCGATGGCTATGAAGAGGCCCTGAAGGGGGAAGTAATGTTGATAAGATAATATGTTGAGAGAGTTGAGGATGTTGAAAGAGTTGAGTGATTTACTTGGGCTTTAGGCTTTGTTTACCCAAAAACCACTTGCGTTGGTTAAAGCCTAACCCTTTTTTGCAGCTTGCTTCGCTTTCTAACAAACCTGTTTTATCTTCGTGACGACGAATGCAAAGATGGCCTTTCGTTCTAATTTTTTCAATCTGTTTTCTTTAATCCATTTCGCTCCGGCTTTCCCCCTTAATCGATTGATTTTTAAAGCACTAACCATGGCGAAATCATTTACCCAACCGATTTTCTGTTTTCTCTTTTGCCTGATCGTCTTGCCTGAACTTGCCGCGCAAGACCCTCGTTTCTCCCAGTACTACGCTTCCCCCTGGAACCTGAATCCGGCGATGACCGGGGTTTTCAACGGGAGCTGGCGCGTGACTGGCAATTACCGCGATCAATGGAATAGCTTCCTGGCTCCGGTGCCGTTTCGCACTTATTCGGCAGCCTTCGAGACGCGTTTTAATGTCGCCAATAACGACTACGCCGCCTTTGGGCTCGGTGCCATGCACGATGAAGCAGGTACGGCTCGCTATTCGCAAAACAAAGTTCAACTTGGCGGGGCTTTTCTGAAACAACTTTCCGGTGGCTACAACCGATCAGAAAATTACCTCTCGGCGGGCGCACAGGTCGGTTTCGGGCAAAATTCGCTGGATTGGGGTCGTTTGTGGTTTAGTCGCCAATTCGATAGCGCGACCGAGCTGCCCGATCCCAATGCGATCAACGGGGAAGCTACCATGAATGGCCAAACCAATTTATACCTGGATTTCAACGCTGGGTTGCTGTGGTACACCGTCTTTGGCGACAATAATGATGGCTTTTTCTATGCAGGCGGAGCCGTTCATCACCTGAATAGACCAAAAATATCGCTGCTCGGCGACGACGGCGAGACGCTCTACACCCGCTATGCAGCTCATGCTGGCGGACAATTGCCGGTAACGGAAAATTTTTCGCTCTTACCCGGTGCGCAAATAATGAAACAAGGACCGGCGATGGAAACCGATCTGGGCCTCAATCTGCGTTATTCCAACAACGATGTGGATGAACTGGCCATGCGTTTTGGAGCCTGGGCGCGCGTCGGCAATAAGCTGGATAAAGGATTCCAAATGGATGCTATCACCGTCGTTGGGATGCTCGAACTGAACCGCTGGATGCTCGGCCTGAGTTACGACATCACCGTCTCCGGGCTGACCCAGGCGAATAATTCGCGCGGTGCTTTTGAAGTCTCGGTCACTTATTTCCACCCCGAAACGCATCGTTCGCGGGTCACTTGTCCGAAATTTTAAACCTGGAGAGGCACCGTTGATTCTTGCGTAGCACTTTCTTCGGCAGCGCGCATAATCATCCACATGCTGCCGCACATCAGTACGTGACCAATATCGAAAAAAGTAAACCACGTGTTGAGCGAAAGTTTAGCCACGTGCGCCCCCGCTGCGCCTGCCGCAAACAGGATAGCATAAAGTAGGTATAAACTGCTGCGCTGACGGGTTTTGTAAAACATCCACCCTTCCAGCGTGCCGACAATCAGCACCATGCCGAAAGCAGAGTGGATTTCTACCAATGGAAACCACAGCGTAATCAACACAAAACTCAACACCACTGCGAATTCTGCCACGTTGATAATGAATAAAATACGCGCCCAACGCAGGCCGATGTAAGGCTTCGCTCTTTGGATGGATGCCTGTTCCAAAGCTGATACCGCGAGCATCCCCAATCCCCAGCCCGGCACTTTAAAAATAAAGGGCAAATACGACAAAAAAGCGTGTCCCGCGAGGCCACCAATCAAGGTGGAAAAACCCATTAGCAACAGAAAAATACGGAACAGCTGGTTTTCATCGGTACGGGCCTGCCGACCCAAACGTACCCACGCATACCAGCAAATCGCCGTAATCAGCACCGAAGTCAGCGCAATGGAAAATTCGGTGACACGAATGCCGCCAAAGTACAGATCAGGCTCTAAGTAATGTGTTTCTTCCATGTGGCAAAGGAAAGGGTTTAGAGGGGAATGAGTTCCCTCCTTCGCCTAAAAAGGCTTCGGCGGGTAAAAAGGTTTAGCGTTAGACGGATTTATGTTTGGTTTTTAACACAAAAAATTTGATTTTTGCCGGGCGAACCATACGCTCGCCCTCCTTATTTTGTCAAAAGAACTTACCAACGAGCCAGTCGGCGAAGAAAAACTGGTGGAGAAAGCCCTCCGCCCCAAACTGTTGAGCGAATTCAGCGGGCAGCAGAAACTAGTGGACAACCTACAGGTTTTTATCCAGGCGGCCAAACAACGTGGTGAAGCACTCGACCACGTGCTGCTGCATGGCCCACCCGGTCTCGGCAAAACCACACTCTCGCATATCGTCGCCAATGAATTGGGGGCTTCGCTAAAAATGACCTCCGGGCCAGTGCTCGAAAAAGCCGGCGATCTGGCCGGTTTACTGACCAATCTGGATGCTGGCGACGTACTGTTCATCGACGAAATTCACCGCCTGAATACCGTGGTCGAAGAATATCTCTACTCGGCGATGGAAGATTACCGGATTGATATTATGATTGATTCCGGGCCGAACGCGCGCAGCATCCAGATCACCCTCAATCCTTTTACGCTGGTGGGGGCTACTACGCGCATGGGCTTGCTTACGTCGCCGCTGCGAGCACGTTTTGGCATTAATTGCCACCTGGACTACTATGATGTCGCCACATTGGAAGGTATTTTGCATCGCTCGGCGGCTATTCTGGACATTCCTATTTCGGAGGATGGTGCCTACGAAATTGCGCGTCGCAGCCGGGGTACACCCCGGATTGCCAATGCTTTGCTCCGCCGGATCCGTGATTTCGCGCAGATCAAAGGGGATGGAACCGTGAATCAGGACATTGCCCGCTACGGACTGGCCGCGCTGGACGTGGACGAAAGTGGCCTGGATGAAATGGACATCCGTATTCTGACTACTATTATTCACAAGTTCAAAGGTGGGCCGGTCGGATTGACTACTATCGGCACGGCGGTGGGCGAAGAATCTGGCACCATCGAAGAAGTACACGAGCCCTTCCTGATTATGGAAGGTTATATCCAGCGGACACCGCGCGGGCGGACAGCTACGGAAAAGGCGTACAAGCATATTGGGGCGGTACCGCCGAGACGGGAAGGGACGTTGTTTTAGATTTACTACTACTCTTACCAACTGACTTTGCATTGTTCTTTGATAGCCTCTACCTGGGGCTGTCTAAATTGATTTGTTGCAATAAAGGCCTGCATTTCCTTAGATGATATAGCCTGCATAGTAGCATTAAAAACATTGCTGCTGCCGACAAAGAATTGCTGCTCAGATAAAAACCATTTTTTGTCTTTTATGCCAATAACAACTATACGAGCGGGTGTTTGTGGAAGTCGCACTGGCCAGTCTCTTACTGTCTCGAATTGTCCATTACCATAATCTTCCAGTTGAATATTCGCATTAAGCTGATCGAATAGTATTCCGCCCAGCAATTCTTCATATTTATTAAAATCAGAAATATTTACTTTTACTACAGCGGGTTGTGCAGTGGTATCGTCTACGAAAAGATCGCAATTATGCCAACCCAAACTATATATTTTTGCAAAGTAGCGATTAAATGGTTTGTGGTAATAAACAGTGGAAAAAGCACTAGTGTCACTATTAGGATGTATTTCTGGCTTTTTGATAGATTTTGGACTAGGTAAACAAAGGTAATAGCTAGAATCTAAACGTATATCCAACCGCGCACTTTCTTCAGATATAAATTGGTAAATTTCATCTATTTGCGTAGCTGAAAGTTGAGGAAAACTAGTCATTATAGCAGGTTTCCATTTATCCCAAAGACAAATAGATAATGAATCGCCCGATGCAATTAATGCCTGCGAATTGCGGGTAAATTGCTGCAGCCAGTTTTTATCCCGAAACTGCGTGATATTAGACAAAGGTGGGCCAGTCCAATATTCGGTCAAACCGGGACAGTGACAAGGCGTGCATAGTGATCGGAAAAGTTGTTGTCCCGTTGCTAAATTGCTGATATTGGTTTGGTTAACGAAACCATTCGGTATTTCATCCCAGTTTACGCCGTTTTTAGTCGAATTACCTTTAAACCATTTCGCGCCTGCTCGCCGACCTTTTACAGGTATTTCCAACTGAATCGGGCAATTCTGGTCAATAGAGACCACACTACCATCTTTCGTAATAGCATTGAGATATAGCATACTTTCGGTTTCTAATAGACGACCGTCAGAGGCGAGGGTACTTATTCCCAATAAAAAAGCATCTCCCCGATCGCGTACTTCTTGTACTTCCAGCACAAATGTATTTTCAGTACAGATAAATGTATTTGGGCAAAATCGAAGCACCATGCCGCTTTTGCCTTTGATGATAGTGTCTTTTCCAATAGTTATAGTAAATTGTTGTTTTTCAGGGCCTAATAAGTATCCAATTTGACTATAATAGCGATTGCTCTGGCAGGCGATAAAGAAACAACTGATAGCAATGATGAGTAAAAACGTACTTTTCATAGTCTTATATTTTTAGAATGGCATCAAAATTAGGATATTAACCCGCCACTTTCCTATTCAGCAGCATCTATCTAATAAATACTACTGCCATGTCTTCCAAACGTTCCCTACGCCATCGTTCTACTCCACCACTTGATTTCTCGCCAATGGCTGCGCTCGGCCTGATGCTGGTTAATTTTTTTATGCTGCAAATGATGTGGCAAAAACCGCAGGTGATGCCAGTGATAATGCCGGATAATAAACCCCATGGTTGCTGTGAATGTGAGTCAGTGAAAGAATCAAAGGTTTTCACCTTACTTTGTGCTAAAGAGAAGGTATGCGCTTATGCTGGTCTTACGGAACCTAAACTGGACTCCACCGATTATTCTGCGGCTGGCTTGCGACAGATTATTCTGCTAAAAAACGCAAAGTGGCCGCCCAAGTGGGGCTAGAAGAATATACGGCCATCAAAACCGGATCTATCAAAAAAGGCTCTTACCTCAACATCGTCATCAAAGCCTTACCCTCCGCTACTTACGGCAACATCGTAGACGTGCTCGACGAAATGCGTATTTGTGGCATTCGGTATTATCTAATCTTAGACATTTCCCCGGCAGAACTCGACTTCGTGCGCAATCCGGCTAATGGGTTGAGGTTTATGCCCGAAATTTAAGAGATACTAGTCTCTTATAAGTCGTGTTGGCGCGCCTATAACTAAACCAAAATCGGTATTTTTCTACATTTTTTGCAAACCGCTCCACAACCTTTGGATGGGCAGATCGTGCTGCCTACTTTTACCCGCCTTCAGACCTTACCCTGTTAATTATTAAATATAATCTTAATGAGTTTCCCGTCCTGCCTCTTTGGTAGTCTGCGCTTAGCTGCAGCACTGACCTATGCCCTTTTGCTGCCTTTTTACGCATTAGCGCAAACCGCCCCTACCACCCATTTCTCTCCTGTTGGCGGCTTGTTCCATGGGCCGCTACACGTGACTTTGAGCAGTGAGACCCCTAATACGCTGCTGTATTACACGCTCGATGGTTCAGAACCGGGTACGAATACAACGTTGTACGCGGGGCCATTGTCAATAGACTCGACGACCATATTGCGAGTACGGGCTTTTGCACCGGGTTTTGCGCATCCTCCGGTGGTGACGCACAGTTATTTCATTGGTTTACAACATACTTTTCCCGTGGTCTCGCTGGCATTTCCACCGCCCGCTTTCTTTGATTCGCTGACCGGGATTTATACCAATTACACCAACGGATTGAGTGCCGTATCCAATATTGAATTTTTTGAACCGGAGGATTCCACCGCTGTCCTGAACCAACTGGTGGAAGTAGACATACAAGGCACCAGTAGTGTCATCCAGGCCCAGAAGTCGCTGGAAATCAAGGCTAAAAAGAGTCTTGGCAAAGAAAATCTGGATTACCCCATGTTTCCCGATTTACCCTACACCAATTACAAACGACTGGTACTACGCAATGGCGGACAGGATTGGTGTGTGATGCAATTTCGCGATGAGTTCGCTACCAGTTTGGTCGGCGACCTGTCGGATTTGAATGGTTTACTGACCCCGCCCCATCTTTTCCTACAGGCCTGGCGACCTTCGGTAGTCTATCTGAATGGTCAATACTGGGGCATTCACAACATTCGGGAACGCATGAAACAGTTCTATATTCGCCAGCATTTTGATTGGGAAGACGACGAATATGACTTGCTTGAGAATTACCATGAAGTTATTATTGGCGATTCTGTTGCCTGGTTTCAACTGGTGGAGTTTCTACAGCACAATGATTTTTCCAGCAATGCCCAGTGGGAAGAATTAAAACAACAGATTGATTATCAAAATTATCTGGATTATTGTGTTTATAATGTGTATCTGGAAAATGAAGACTGGCCGGGCAATAATGTGCGCCGATTCAAGCAGCACAGCCCGGAAGGCAAGTGGCAATGGATGACCTACGATCTCGATTTTACCTTTGGTCTCTACCAATCCAACGGTGGCTGGAATACCGGCGATGCTTCGCCCAATACTTTGGGACGTTTACTCGACTCCACGGCTTTGGCCTGGCCCAATCCCGACTGGTCGACCCTGCTCTTCCGTCGCTGCTGGCAAAACGCCACTTTTCGCCGGGATTTCGCCAATCGCATGGCAGATATGCTTAATACCAATCTAGCTCCTGCACGCATCTACAAACGCCTGGAACAGTTTCGCGCGCGCTACGAGCCGGAGATGGCGGCACATTACCACCGCTGGTGGGGGGCCTACATTCCGCAAATTTGGTTGGATAATATCGCCAAAACGCGCTCTTTCGCCAAGCAGCGACCCTCCTACGTGCGCAAAGAAATCACAACCGCCTTGCCGGAAGCCACTGGTCTGGCCATTTTGACCGCCGATGTTTCTCCACGCCAGGCCGGTTCGCTAATCATCAGCACGGTGCATCTGGACAGCGCGTATTTTCCCTGGCCAGGTATTTATTTTAAAGGCGTGGCAGTACCCGTCAAGGCCATCGCCCGACCTGGTTTCCGTTTTCTCAAATGGTCGGATCCCAGCCTGGGTACTACGGATTCTACGAATGTACTAGTAGAAAATATCCACTCGCTCATCGCCTATTTCGAGCCAAATCACTTGACAGATACTAGTATAACGGAGACAAGTAGTACGTTAGAAATTAGTTTGTTGCTCCATCCGCGCACTGGCGTACTGACTATAAGCAACCCTTCGCTCGCAGATGGTGGCTTCCAGGCGCAGATAGTAGACGCTTTGGGCCGCGTGGTGCTGGCGCAACTGTATTCAGCGCAGGCAGAAGGTACATTATCGCTGGAAGTCGGCGATTTGATTCCCGGCACTTATTTTGTGCGCATCACGCTGGCGGGAAGCGGACGTACGGGTACTAAGGGATTTGGGAAAACAAATAATTAGCTCTTATAAAAGCACTTTAAACCTCCACGCATTCCCCTTCCACCACGGCGATCACCCGGTCGCCAGGTCGCGGCGTAATTGCCACAAAACCAGTCAGATTACCAAAAGCGGGCAGCACCCCAGTATGTTCCCCCAACCAAAAACACGGCAAAGTCACCTGCATCCGACCTTTGCCCTGTAATGCCACGCCCGGATGCAAATGTCCGCAGAGCTGATAAAATCCGGGAAAAGGCACTTCCGAAGGCGCATGGGACAATAGGAAAGCACCACACTCATAATGTTCGGGTAAAATTTCCAAACGCAAACTCGTCGTAAAACGCGCCGAAAAACGATCATGATTGCCCGGCACCAAGGCAAATCGAACGGTGGAATGATTATTTAGGAAAATCTCTAACGCACCCCATTCAACGTTTTGATGACTGTGAAATAAATCGCCCAAAAAAATCACTTCGCTGGGTTGATGCGTATGAATAAGTTGAGAAAGCACTTCAAAATCGCGCTCCGAAGCATCGGCGGGAAGCGGCATACCACTTTTCCGAAAGTGCATCGCTTTGCCAATGTGCATATCCGCAATAAGCAGCGTGCGATTTTTTATTAGAAACAATGCTTTTTGCGGCAACAATAACACCTCTTGTCCCGCTAATTGAATCAACATAGTTTATTGAAAAATTGGAGGATTTGAAAATTCGAGGATTTGACCACATTAATCATATTGACCACATTTATTAATGGCTCTATTAGAATTCGTAGCCAAAGGCATTTATTGTCCGGCAGCAAATGTATACATTGATCCCTGGAAACCCGTGGAAAACGCCCTGATCACCCATGGCCACAGCGACCATGCCCGTTGGGGAAACCAGAAATACTTGTGTACTCATGCCGCACTGCCCGTCATCAAGTATCGGTTGGGTGATATTGCCATTCAGGGCATTGATTATCAGACACCGATTTATATTAATGGCGTACGTTTTTCCTTTCATCCGGCGGGTCATGTTCCCGGCTCCGCCCAGATTCGGGTGGAACATAAAGGCGAAGTGTGGGTGGCTTCCGGCGATTATAAAGTGGAACCAGATAATTTGTCTGAGCCTTTTGAACCAATCAGTTGCCACGCTTTTATTACCGAAAGCACCTTTGGACTGCCTATTTATCGCTGGCAAGACCAGCCGGATATTATGGCCGAAATCAATACCTGGTGGAGAAAAAATAAGGCCGAAGGAAAAACCAGCGTGTTAGTCGCTTATTCTCTCGGAAAAGCCCAACGCATTATGGCCAATGTGGACACTAGTATCGGCCCGATTTTTACTCACGGCGCAGTAGAAAATATTAATAATGTGCTACGCGAACAAGGGATTGTACTACCAGAAACCCAACGTGTCATGTCATCGATGGATAAAAAAACTTTCCCTGGCAGTCTGGTGATCGCGCCACCCTCGGCTTTCGGCACCCCATGGATCAATCGTTTCAAACCCATGTCGCTGGGCATTGCTTCCGGCTGGATGGCTTTGCGAGGTGCTCGTCGCCGCCGTGCCGCTGATCGGGGTTTTGTGTTGAGCGATCACGCTGATTGGGAAGGATTAAACGCCGCGATTCAGGCTACGGGCGCAGAAAAAGTCTTCGTAACGCATGGCTACACCGATACTTTCGCGCAATGGCTACGCGGGCAAGGTCTGGATGCGAAAAAAGTGGAGACGCAATATGAAGGGGAATCTTTGGATCAGGTAGTGGAAGAAAAAACAGAAACTGAGGAGACAGGAACTAGTAATCAGAATACAGAACAGCAAGAGCCTAATTCCTGACTCCTGTCTACTAAAATAACTCATAACTCATAACTTTCTTCCCTTGCGCCAATTCGCCGACTTATTCATCCGCATGGACCAGTCCAACAAGACCAACGACAAGGTGGACGCCTTGGTGGACTACCTGCGCGAAGCCCCGGCGGAGGAGCAACTTTGGGGTATTGCGATCCTGTCGCATCGTCGGCCCAAGCGCACGGTGAATATGAATCTGCTGCGTACCTGGGCGGCGGAGGTGGCGGGTTTGCCGCTCTGGTTGTTTGAGGAAAGTTACCATATTGTCGGTGATCTGGCGGAAACAATTGCCCTGGTATTACCAGAAAAAGAACTAGAAACAGATCATAATTTACGTTACTGGATTGATTATATTCGTTCGTTAGATCAATTGAGCGAGGGCGAAAAAAGGGACGCGATCCTTGCCGCCTGGAACCAACTGGATTACGGCCAACGCTTCATTTTTAATAAATTAATTACTGGTAATTGGCGCATCGGCGTATCGGATAAATTAGTGGCGCGGGCTATTGCAAAGTTTACCAGCCTGCCAGAAAATACGGTGCTGCATCGCCTTTCCGGTGCCTGGTCGCCCGATCACAGCACTTTTGAGGAATTAATTTTGGGTGAAAATGCGCATGACGATTTCTCCAAACCCTACCCTTTTTGTCTGGCTTATCCATTAGAACAAGAACCGGAATCGCTGGGGCCAGTGTCCGACTGGGTGGCGGAGTACAAATGGGACGGCATTCGGGGCCAGATCATCAAGCGGGCGGGCGAACTGTACGTGTGGTCGCGCGGCGAGGAACTAGTGACTGATAAATACCCCGAATACCAAATTCTCCGCGCCAATCTGCCCGACGGCGTAGTATTGGATGGCGAAATCATCGGCTGGAAAGATGGTCTGCCGCTGCCTTTTGCGTCTATTCAGACCCGTATTGGCCGCAAGACGATTGCTAAAAAACACCTCACTGATACGCCGGTCGTTTTTGTGGCTTATGACGTTTTGGAATTTGAAAACAAGGACATTCGCGACTTACCTTTTACCGAACGTCGAAGAATTTTGGAAGAAATAGTCGCCCAAGCCCGCGCCGAATGTCTGGTTTTATCGACCATTATTGAAAGCATTTCCTGGGACGAACTCGCCGAAAAACGCGCCAATGCTGCCGACGTAAAAGCCGAAGGTTTGATGCTCAAAAAGGCCGATTCCGTCTACAAAACCGGGCGCAAACGCGGCGACTGGTGGAAATGGAAACTGGAACCGCGCATGATCGACGCCGTGATGATCTATGCCCAACAGGGTGCCGGACGCCGCGCCAATCTCTACACCGACTTTACGTTCGCGGTCTGGAACGGCGAGGAATTAGTGCCTTTCACCAAAGCCTATTCCGGCCTCACCGACGTGGAATTTCGCAAAATAGACGCCTGGATTCGTAAAAATACCCTCGAACGCTTCGGCCCGGTGCGCTCCGTGAAGCCCGAACAGGTCTTTGAGATTGCTTTTGAAGGGATTCAGGAGAGTAAACGCCACAAATCGGGCATTGCTTTACGTTTTCCGCGCATGAATCGCTGGCGGACGGACAAGAAGGCGGAGGAGGCTAATACTTTGGAGGATTTGAAGGGGTTTTTGGGTGGGTGAGTAAACTAATTTAATAGTTACTCCATCTCAAATACGGCTATTTCAAGACGCTGGACTGTAGCCTTTTTTCTTGCATCAAGTATTAAACTGCCTATACCGACTCCCAAGGAAGCACTGACGACCGTTGGAAATGTACCACTAAAACCAGCAACTTGAGCAAGCACTCCTAGGATAACCGCAGGTATAAGTGCATACACGCTGAACCGTTCTATGCCAACCTCAGGTGCCCATGAATCATTGGCAAATTTTTTTATCTGGCATTTTAGCGAGGCTTGTCCTTTGATTTCCACACTTCCGTCGGCTACTTCATAGACTTCATTAAAACCATGTTTTTGTAGCCGCCGTATTATTTCCTGGGCGGTTAAAGCGTTCACCGAGTGCGAAAAGTGATCAAGTGGTTCGTGGTATGCCATAAAAAACAGTTTTGCGCAAAAATACATAACAAAATATTTTCAATAGCAGTAATTAAAAAAATCTTTCTTTTCACTTCTACTATTTATGTCTACTGCCAACAAAACATTACAACCCGCTCTCCAATGGTTTCGCCAGCGCAACTGGAAGCCTTTCCCTTTCCAGCAAGAGGCTTGGACGGCATATTTAGCGGGGAAATCGGGGCTGGTAAATGCTCCAACGGGAAGTGGAAAGACCTATTCGCTGTTCTTCGGCCCCGCGTTGGAGTTTTTGGCGGAGAAAAACGAAAAGGCGAAAACTGTGGCACACTTTGAAAGTGTGCCACAGTTAAAATCCGTAAAGAAAACCACCAAGAAACACGTCCCGAAGGTGGGGCTTCGCGTTTTGTGGATCACGCCCGTCCGCGCGCTGGCCAAGGAAATCCAGCAGAGTACGCAACGCGCCGCCGATGAACTGGGGCTGGGCTGGGAGATCGCCATGCGCACGGGCGACACCTCCGCCCGAGACCGCACGCGCCAGAAAAAGAACGCGCCGCAGATGCTGGTGACCACGCCGGAGAGTTTGCATTTGATGCTGGCGACCAAAGGCTACGCCGATTTTTTCCAGAATCTGAAAGTGGTAGTCTGCGATGAATGGCACGAACTGGTCGGTTCCAAGCGGGCGGTGCTGGTCGAATTGGCTTTGTCGCGGATCAAAACTTTGCTGCCCAATTTGCGGATTTGGGGCATTTCGGCGACCATCGGGAATCTGGAAGAAGCAGCCTTGCTACTATTAGGCCGAGATGCAGAAAAGACTGGTTATGAACTGATTAAAGCGCATCTGCCGAAGAAATACGCCATTCAAACAATTTTCCCCGACACCATCGAACGGTTTCCGTGGAGCGGGCATTTGGGCATCAATCTCGCGGACAAAATCATTCCAATTATCCACCAGAGCCAGAGTACGCTCGTTTTCACCAACACTCGCCGCCAGTGCGAAATCTGGTATCAGCAACTGTTGGAAACCGACCCCACGCTAGCCGGGCAACTGGCGATGCACCACGGATCGCTGAGCCGGGAGATTCGGGATTGGGTGGAGGAAAGTCTGCATACGGGCCGACTGAAAGCCGTGGTCTGTACGTCCAGCCTGGATTTAGGCGTGGATTTCCGGCCCGTGCAGACGGTGATTCAGATCGGTAGTCCCAAAGGCGTGGCGCGTTTTATGCAGCGGGCCGGACGCGCCGGACACCAGCCGGGCGCGGTCAGCAAAATCTACTTTTTGCCCACACATTCCCTCGAAATTATTGAAGGCGCGGCCCTGCGGCAGGCGGTGGCGCACCAACGTCTGGAAGCGCGGCAACCTTACCTGCATTGTATAGATGTTCTAGTACAATATCTGGTAACGCTGGCCGTCAGCGATGGCTTTCGGCCCGCTGAACTATTGGCAGAAATAAGAACGACCTACTCTTACGCCGACCTGACCGACGAAGAATGGCAGTGGTGTCTGGATTTTATTTCCAAAGGCGGCAAATGCTTGTACGCTTATGACGAATATAAGAAAGTGGAACCACAGGAAGACGGTTTGTGGTTGGTGACTGACAAGTTTATTGCTAAAAAACACCGTCTGAGCATCGGGGCTATCGTCAGCGACGCGGTGTTACAGATAGAATACATGGGTGGCAAGTTTTTGGGTTCGATTGAAGAGGGATTTATTAGTCAATTGAAACGCGGCGACGTGTTCTGGTACGCCGGGAAGAGTCTGGAATTTGTGCGTATCCATAATATGACTGTGCAAGTGCGCAAAAGTGCCGCTACCAAGGGCAAAATCCCCACCTGGGCGGGCGGACGAATGCCGATGTCGTCAGAATTGGCAGTAGAAATTCGCGAATTAATTGCGCTGGCCTCTGTGGGCGATATTACGGCACCAGAAATAGAAAAAGTGTGGCCTTTATTAGAATTACAACAACAACGCTCGCACTTGCCGGACGAATCGGAACTATTAATCGAGTATTTTAATGATAATGAAGGCTATCATCTAGTGTGTTATCCTTTTGAAGGTCGGGCGGTGCACGAAGGATTGAGTGCGCTATTGGCTTATCGGATTTCCCGGTTGCAGCCGATTACTTTTAGTATGGCGGTCAATGACTATGGTTTTGAACTACTGAGTGATTTACCGATTCCAATAGAATTCGCCTTGGAACAAGGGCTTTTTTCCATAGAAAATCTATACGCCGATATACAAGCCAGCGTAAATAGTGTGGAAATGGCTCGCCGCCGATTTCGCGACATTGCCAGTATTGCGGGATTAGTATTTAAAGGTTTTCCTGGTAAAGAAAAAATGGGGCGACACTTGCAGGCTTCTTCGCAATTGTTTTTCGGCGTATTTACTGACTATGAGCCGGATAATTTACTGTTGCGCCAGGCATATAGTGAGGTCATGCAGTTTCAATTGGAAGAAGGGCGTTTATTAAAGGCATTACAACGTATTAATCAAGGCCGCATCGTGCTGCGAACGCCCACCAAGGCCACGCCGTTTGCCTTCCCCCTCATTGTAACGCGCCTCCGGGAAAGATTGAGTTCGGAGAAACTGGCGGATCGGATCAAGCGCATGAAGGTGAAGTTGGAGAAGGCGTAGATGAGGGTATAGGCAGAAAAAAATTTCGTAGTCGAACGAAAACGGTATATTTGTCCTTAAACGATGGGAAATTATGCTTTTGTCGTTTTTACATTTATAAATTCTAATTTTAAATCTATGCCTGCAAAAGACAAATACCATCATCAAGTCCGCAGGGCACTCGAAAAAGATGGTTGGTCAATAACACATGATCCATATTTTTTAAAACTGGAAGGCGTGCAATACCCGGTTGATCTTGGTGCAGAAAAATTGATTGCTGCTCATAAAGGGCCATCAAAAGATAGTAGTAGAGATCAAGAGTTTTATTGGTGAAAGTATTCCGAACGAGTTTCATACAGCATTGGGACAATATTTAGACTATGCCTTGGGATTGGAGGAACAAGAACCAGAAAGACTAATTTTTCTAGCAATTCCTGATAAAATCTATCAAAAGATACAGAAAATACCTATTTTACTGAAAGCATTAGACAGGTATCAAGTAAAAGTAGTCATTTTTGAACCCTCAGTAGAAGAAATAACGCAATGGCTGACAAACTAAAAAATTACGAGCATATAATCATTGAAACGCTTCGAGAATATGCCGATATGTATAATCAACAACATGACGGCTTGGAAGCAAAAGTAATTGTTGACCAAAAAGGCGGCCATTATCAGTTACTTAATTGTGGCTGGCGTAAGGGCCATTACCAATTTTATGTAATTTTTCATTTTGACATAAAAGATGGTAAGGTTTGGGTACAAGAGAACCGGAACGACGTACTAATCGCTCAATATTTGTCAGAAAAAGGAATACCTAAAAGTGACATCGTACTTGGGTTGCAAGAGCCAGAACTAAGAGCCTCATCTGGATATGCAGTGGCGTAAAATACGTCAAATGTTGATTTTGTATGTAATCAGCACAAAATGGTTTTGAATGAAACCCAAATGGAACGTATTTACGCCTAACTACATCCCCCTAAACTAGTCAGTTTAGGGGGCGTATAATTTACACATCCACCGAATCATACACCACCACTTTCTTCCATAGGTGTTTGTATTCTTCCACAAATTTCAAGTGAGTCGGATCGGATTGATATTTCTCTTGATCTTCTTTATTTTTAAAAAATACCAGCCAAGATATTTGGTAATCACGTGCTACTACATCGCGGTGGGTATCGGCGGGTACACCAATGTGACAGAGTTTGAAATAACTAATTTTGGAAAGTTTATTTAGTCCTTCTACCAGTTTCGCTTGATCTTCTTGACTAGCAGGATTGTTTAAATAGAAATAAACGTGGTGAATAAAAATATCCTTTTTTGGTTTAACAAGGGTATTATTTTTAAATAAATTACCGAATGTAGCAGTTAGTGCTAAAAACCCGGCAGTAGAAAGGAAGGTGCGACGTGAATCCATGAAAATGTGGAGGGTGTTGAGAATGTTGATATTATTGAGAAAATTTTAATAGCGATTATTTATTTCCGTTCTGCTGGTACCAAAATGTGATTATCTTCCATCCAATCTGCCAACCTTTGGGGCCAACCTTTCAAAGTGACTAGTTTAGTGCGTTGTCCCATATTAAAAGCATGGCTGCCCTGGGCATAAATGTGCACTTCGGCGGGAATGTGCGCGGCATGGTACAACTGCAAAAGGCTGATAATTGGACTGGCACAACATTCATCATCAATAGCCGCCACCATAAACGCGGGCGGCGCATCAGCGGGCAGCGTCTCTGGGATGCCCAGCGGACCAGGATAGACAAGAATCTGAAAATTAGGTTTGCCATCCAGCCGATCTATTGGATCGGGGGCTTTGGGATCGCCTTTCCCGGAAGCATAAGCGACCAACGCCACGACTTCGCCGCCTGCCGAGAAGCCCATAATGCCCAGCCGATTAGTATCCACAGCCCACTCCGCCGCGCGACTACGGATCAAACGCATGGCGCGGTAAGCATCCATTTTCACGTCCTTTTCCAGGGTGTAAGGCGAACCTTCCTCCCGAAAAAGTCGGTATTTGAGCACAAAAGCCGTCACACCGATGCTGTTTAAGTAGAGTGCGGCGTCCCGACCTTCTGAATTATACACTAGGTTTTTGTGGCCGCCACCCGGACAAACCAGCACCGCTGCGCCCGTGGCTTTCTCTTTGGGCGGCAAGAACACGGTAATCGAGGGATTGTGAATATTTCTGACCCACCAGTCTTTGGCCTGTTCGGGTTCGTCGCGGCGATTCTCAAACCCGGGCGCACCGTTCGGCCATAAGTGGATTTGTTGCGGCTCGGTTTGGGCCACAACAAACGTAGGTACTAAGCAAACCAGCAAGCAAAGGCAGACTGACACTTGAAAAAGAACGCGCATGAGGAACGGTTTTTAAATGAATCTTGTTGGCGAAAGATCGGCATTTCTTCCAGAATTGCCTGTCTGCATTTCCGATAAAAACAGGGATGTTACTGCTTCCCATTTGCATTTTTGCTATTTGCCTATTGCTTATTTATTTATGCGCCCTCATTTTCTAGTCCGCCTTTGGCGTGGCCGCGTCCTCCGCGCCGAGTTGGTCGCCACTTTCGGTCTGGCCCTGCCGCTCATGCTGGGCGAACTCAGCAGTATGCTCATGGGTGTCGTCGGCACTATGATGGCGGGTCACTTGGGCGAAACCGCGTTGGCGGCTGCGGGCGTAGCCGGGGTGATTTTTATACTGTCTATGCTGCTGGTCTGGGGAAGCATCCGCATGATTCCTACGCCGGTGGCCGAGGCACACGAACTGCGCGACGGGTCACGAGTACGCACCCTGTTAACGGCAGGATTATTAATGGGACTGTTTCTGGTAATTATATGCTGTACCCTTTTGTGGATTGGCACGCAGTATTTCTATATATTAAGGCAAGACCCCGAAGTAGCCAGACTCGCCGTGGGTTATTTACACATCATCATTTTTAGTATGCCCGTGCTGATTTTGTTTGCTGTGCTGGTCAATTATCTGGATGCTTTCGAGTATGTACGGCTAACGATGTTTGTGTCCTTTTTGGGTTTGGCAGTGGATGTTTCGCTCAATTACTTGTTTGTTTTTGGCAATTTCGGCTTCCCCAAACTCGGCATCAATGCCATTGCGATGAATACCGGGATTGCGCATGGTGTGATGAGCCTTGTGCTGATATGGGTGCTGGCCAGAGAACGCGAACTGCACTATTTCCGCACGGCCCGTACCCAGTGGTCGGTGGTATGGACGCAGACAAAATCTTTTATCCGCTACGGTCTACCTTCGGCCCTGCAAATCATGGTTGAATTTGCCGCTTTTGGGGCCGGGACGATCATCATTGGTCAGATCAGCAAGATGCAGCAGGCGGCGCACCAGATTGCCATCAACTTGATTTCGGTCACTTATGTCACCATCATGGGCGTCTCCACGGCGGGCATGATTCGGATCGGGCAGGCACTGGCTTATCAAAATCGGGTGCGTATTCTGCTGGCGGGAATCTCTACTATCCTACTGGGTATGCTGATTATGTTGTTGCCCACGGCGGCTTTTCTGTTGATGCCCCGCAGCATCGTTTCTCTGTATATCAGCGATCCAGAAGTGGTGCAGATTGCGACGGGTTTGCTGCTTTTTGCGGGTTTGTTTCAATTGCTCGATGCCGCGCAGGGTACTAGTATTTCTTTATTGCGGGCCCTGAATGATGTGGTGGCTCCTTCGGTCATTTCTCTGGTGGCCTTCTGGGTGATTGGATTGCCGTTGGGTTATTGGCTGGCAGTATATCAGGGTTGGGAGGCGAGCGGTATCTGGATGGGATATTTGGTGGCGTTGGTAGTGCAGGCAGGGCTATTTATGTGGCGGTTTTTTAAACATCCTGCTTTGCGAGGCGGAAATCAATGACTTATAGCCAACGCAGAGTGATTTTGAATAAAGATGAAATGTAAGTAGTAGAACTGAATTATTTTAAATTTAGATCAATCCAATGCATTATTTATCGAGTGCTGACAAGTTTAGCTACTGCTCTGAAAGTAGTCCAAATATTTCTTAACCACATAGAACACATAGATACATAGCCCTTTAAGAGGTAACTGATGTTACGCACAATATGACCCCAGAGGGGTCAAACATGAATAGCCCCCAGTGAAACTGGGGTGAAAAAGCAAAATCGAAGCAACCCTATCAGGCAGGGTTGATTGATTCTAGGGCATAGCGATTTTTGGCAATAAATGTTGAATATGAAGTACAATTTAGGAGAATTTATATCCATGCTAGACGACCCTCGACGGAGTCAGGGACAACGTCATAGTCTTTATAATGTGCTGTCGATCGTCATTATGGCCATCATAAGTGGTCATCAGGGTTTTCGTGGGTTTGAACGTTTTGCTAATGCCAATGCTTTGGAACTGACCCAGGCGTTGAACTTACAGCATGGCGTACCGACTTACCAGACCTTCTACACGATTCTGACGAGGTTGGGGTCTCAGCTGTCTGGTAATAAGTTTATTGATTGGGCACGGGCCTACCATGCGGAGTGGTCGGATGAATTTATATCGCTAGACGGTAAAGCAGTCAAATCGACCGTAAATGGCGGCAACACGGGGTTGCAGAACTTCTCGGCGGCGGTGAGTGCCTTTGGTCAACAAAGCGGTCTGGTCTATGGCACACAGCCTTTTGAAAACCGGGGATCGGGCGGGGAAGTGGAGGCTCTGCGCAAACTGGTGCAGGAATTAGGGTTGCAGGATAGAGTGTTTACCATGGATGCTGCGCACACCAAAAAAAAACTTTTGACCTGATGTTATCAATCGGCTGCCACTTTCTATCACAGGTCAAGCGAAACTGTCCAGTGCTGTGGCAGGCCATAGCCGAGCACACGCGGGTGGCAACACCGATATCCACGCATGAATACGACCAAAAAGGACATGGTCGTCATGTGTACAGGCAGGTCGAACTGTATGGTCCGATGGCGGAGCAGCCATCTGGCTGGAATGGCATCCAACGAGTGGTCAAGGTTCGCCGATGGGGCACCAGACAAGGTACTCCCTTTGACGAAACGGCCTTTTATGTCCTGAGCAAGCCTATGGATGCGGCTGATCGGGTGGCAAAGGCCATCCAGTCCCATTGGACCATTGAGAACAACCTACACTGGGCCAAGGACGTAAACATGAAAGAGGATGCCACCACATTGCGTAAACATAGTCAAGTCTCCCTGTTGATACAATTAAATAATGTTATAGTCAACACATTGACTATCAATGGATATAAGGTGATAAAAAACACTTTCGCTAAATTCGCCAATAAAGTCAATGAACTCGCTAAGCTCTTCCAAAACCAAGGCAATACCTAGAATCAATCAACCCTGCCTGAAAGGGTTGAACGGAGGTGCCTGAGCCTGGTTCAACCCTTTCAGGGTTGTTCCCCATCATTTTATCTGTTTCCCCGCATTTCATGCGGGGCTATTCATATTGAACCCTTTCAGGGTTTTGGTAACCTAATGGAGGCTACATACAGTTAGGCTTCTATATCTTGCGTAACATCGGAGGTAATATTTTTTAAACTATGTGTTCTATGTGTACTAGGTGGTTGATAGCGGCGATTAGCAATTTATTTTGCCGTCCTGCAAAATTTAAAATAATTTGGTCCCCTACTTAACTGAACCTTTTTAAACGTTATGAACCACTTTAAACCGACTATAAAGAATAAGAACACTACTGTCAGTTTCTGAAATAGAAAAGAGTACATAAACAGGTAAAATAATTACTGTTTATGTACTCTTCTGTGTTTCAAGTTAACCGTGTGTACTACTGTGGCAAATTATAAAATAGCACTAATTTTTATTTGCCCAAATCCTTCCAGCTGGTCGCTTTCATATCCACATCATAGTGTGCAGCCGCTTTTTTAATATTAGCAAAAGCCAGTTCGCGGTCTGCATCGGAGACATCTTCTACTTGATCGAAGCGATTCAGCGCACTACGAACGTGTGAAGCATTGGTCAGCGGTTCTTTACGCTGTTTCGGAAATGCAAAAACGCTATCTGGTAGATCATCGCGTTTTTTAGAGTCGAGTTCGGCATTAGTAGTGTGAGGCTGCCAGGTGGTTTTGGTAGACATGGTAAGTAGCTTTAAGTGAATGTAAAAGAGTAATTGGTACTAGAAAAGTTTAAAAAACTGTGCCGTGCCGACTATAAAGATTACAGGGACAACGCAATCTTACATGGCATGAAAATTTAATAAACTTTTCCGGTAAATTCTATTAGCCACTATATTCGTCATTTTACATTTTAACACTATGAAAACGAAATATCTGCTTCCTGCTACCCTAATTGTCGTTCTACTATTGAGTCTATCGGCCTGCGCACCAGTGGGTATGTCAGAGCAGCGCTACGGCTTTCTATATGGTATTCTACATGGCTGGCTGCTGTATGCGGCTGTCATTAGCAAAGTACTCGGCATGGACTTCGACATTTATGCCCACAACAATACCGGCGTATGGTATTGGGTAGGCTATGCGATTGGCGTATTTAGTATTGGTGGTGGCATTTTTTCGTCACGCCGACGGTAAGGGTGCCGTCAGCCATTCATATATTTGCTGATTTACTGCCTCTTTTTGGAAAAAATTGAGGTGATGGGTATTAGTTTCTGCGCCATATATTTTTAGTCGCGTTTCTGGAACAGGAAATCCCGCCGCTTCCGGGTCCATCCCGTAGCAGCCCTTGGTTGGCACCACGAGGTCACTATCTTCGCCAAAAATTTTACCAATTGTTTTTATCAATAAAGACTTTCCAAAACCGACCGCTGTGTCAGCATCCGTCGGTTGATAATGAGCGGCTAAAGCATAGTAATCAGTACCTGGCTTGGGTGCCGCATTCAATGCTTTGATAGCATCTCCGCCTGGTAGCATAGACTGTAAGCCGGGAAGTGCCTGCAAGGTGCCGCCGCCCACTACTTTGATCAAAGTAATCAGTGCCTCCATCGTGATCGTGTAAGGATTGTCGGGCAGGCCGTCCAGTAGATTCGTGTAGGTATCAATGAGATTCATCCAGTTGCTTTTATCAGTCAGGATGGTCCCGTTGTTTGGTCCAGCCACAAAAACTGCCCGATGCACCGTCATAGTTTTATCGGTGGTATTCAGCGCATTATAGCGTTCGCACAGCTCTCTTCCCACCAGACCGCCGCGACTATGCGTAATAATATCCAGGTCCAGATTTTTAATTTCCGCAGGCAGCATACGCAATAGTTCCTGCACATTTTCCTCTGGAGAATGATGCAAAGTAGGATGGTTGAAAGCAAAAATGCGCCCTTCATAGTGAGCCGCCAGTTTGGTCATCACGTCACTGTAAATAAGGCCGGCAAAAGCCCCATCGCCGGTACTGAAGGTGCCATGCAGCAGTAGCAATGCGCGGCCATTGGCCATACGATCCCAGGGTATATTGTCGCTAAATTTCCCCGGCTCCACCAAGTAGAGGCCATACGGACGGTGCCGATCTTCCCATTTTTTAACGAATACTTCCGCCAGATCGCCCACTATTTCGTCCGTTTTCCAGCTAAGTACCTTCACCAGCTTGCGAATGCCCACCGTGATGACCCCGCGACTACCCGTTTTTTCGGCCACCGGCAAATCCTGATTTTCAACAGGCAGGTAAAAAGAAGTGTGTTGCGCTTCGGTCTTGGCGGGCCAAATCCAGCGAGAAACGCCGTTTTCGTCCGTGTATAAAACTACCGACTGCATATTGTTGGGTAGCGAGGGTGTAGTCAGTTCCAGCGCCGATTCTGCCTGTGCCGTTTCGAGGATTTGCGCCCCGCCGCGCGTCTTGGTATCGGTAGCACCGCTGATATTTATCTCGAACTGGGCAGAAAGTTCTACTCCACTTCTATCCAGCGCGGTCAAAAAAGGCTGGCCTGGCTGGTTGGCTAATCCGGCAGATCGGGTTTGGGCGATGGGTTCTACTTTACGGACTTGACCTTCGATACCCGGTGCGCGTAAAGTATAGCCTGCGGCTAATGGCACCGCTTGGTAGCTACCGTCGAATTGTATTTCATTGGTCATAATAAACAGGATGTGGTGAGGAAGCAAAAGTAAATCGCCAACCGCATATTTGATATTAATTGGCAAAATCAACCTGCTGACGCTAGATTTTCTACGTTATTGCTCAAAAGCAACTTTTATCCGGTTTTTATTAACAACTTTTTCCCCTTTGAAAACCGAACTTTGCCGCTGGATATATCGCCCTGGAAAAACCAAATTGCTGATCAGGACGTTTATAATATAGTCAACGCAAAGCGGTTATGAACGAAAGATAAATGCAACGTGCTGACAATCAAATATATCAACTTTACCCGCCGAAGCCCTTTTCGGGCGAAGGAGGTGCTTAACGTTCTCCACCTCTCAACGCCTACTATAAGTTGAAAGCCTCCCTTTACCATCTTTCAGGAAAAATTAAAAACACTAATATGAAATTTATGTCTCGTTTCTTGCCTTTGCTTCTGATTACACTGTTCGCTGCTTGTGGTAAAGATGACTCTAAACCCGTGAGTACCGATACTGGCACGTTGCTGCTTCACTTGCACACTAACGTGGGAGACAATGAAGTAGGGGATTACGGCACCGTTTATACGACTAATACTGGTCGTAAAATCTCTTTAAGCCTGGCACAAATGTATCTGTCTGATTTTCAACTGGTTCGGGCAGATGGCTCTTTTTACAAGGTTTCAGACAAAAAAACTCTCCAGGAACTCGAAACCGAAGACTACTCCCTCGGCGAGGTGCCTGTGGGCAACTATAAAGCCGTCCTTTTTCACCTCGGCTTTGATGCGACTCAAAATCTGGCGGCTCCATCTACCGATCCTGCTCTGCTTGATCGGTCCGATATGTGGTTTGGTGCTGCTCCACAACCAGATGGCTACGTTTTCCTGCACGTCAAAGGTATGGTGGATCCCACTCCCAATGCTTCGGGCACTGTGGCGCAAATGCAGCCATTCGACTATAAAATCGGGACTAGCTCCAACTATATCCTTATAAATTTGCCGGATAAGGCGTTTACCGTCGAGAAAGGTCAAGCTGCCTACGTGCACTTAGTAGCCGATTATAGCAAGATTTTTGATGGTATTGACATCAGCCAGCCTAGTAATCTATCGGTGGCGACTGCCGCCGAAAACAGTGTCATGCCGGGTACCTGGATTACCAATAATATTTCGTTGCTGTTCCGTTACGAAGATTAATTTATGCGCACCGCAATTATTTGTTTTTTTGTGCTGGCTGCACTGACCAGTAGTTGTACCTATGATCATGAGGCGCCTACTACTTGTGAGTTACCAGATACGGTTTCGTTCAGCCGGGACATTCAGCCGATTTTTGCGGCCCATTGCACGGATATTTCTTGTCACGTAGGAAATGTTCCTGCCGGAGGCCTCAATCTGGAGCCGGATAACGCGTATGATGAATTGAGCAATCCGCGCAGCGGCTATGTAGATACGCTTGATCCGCATATTAGTCTGCTGTATGCACAGATGATTTCGGTATCCACGCCTATGCCTCCGAGCGGAAATCTGGATGACTGTACTACTGATTTGGTATTAAAGTGGATTGCACAAAAGGCAAAGAATAATTAGTAGAATGTAGTGATAATGATAGTCTCACTTCTAGTGAGACTATCACTATCACTACCTCTCCAACAACCCTGCCGCCGTTTCATCCAGAAACCAATGCACTTCCCCGGCACTCGGCTGAATACGCTGTGCGGGATACTGGTCTAAATCCTGCTCTCCTTTTAGTACGTGCCGCACCGCTTCGGCCTTATCTTCTCCATACACTAAAAAGGCTATTTGCCGCGCTTGATTAATCATTGGCGCGGTCATCGTAATACGATACACCTGTTGTTTTTCCAGAAATACTGATTTTATGGAAATAGAGTCTTCTGCTAAAACGGAACTAAATGGAAATAAAGATGCCGTGTGTGCATCCGGCCCTAAGCCTAATAACACTAAATCGAATCTAATTGGTTGATCTTTAAAATGCGCGGCTATGGTGTGCATGTAATCTTGCGCGGCTTCTTCTGGTGAAAAATTAGTATTAACTTGAAAAATTTGGGTCGGCGCAACCTGCATCGGATCAAACAAGGCTTTTTGAACCATTAAAGCATTACTTTCAGGATCATCGGCTGGTACGTAGCGTTCGTCACCAAAGAAGAAGTAGATTTTCTGCCAATCTATTTGCTGGTTATATTCCGGCGAGGCTAATAACTCATATAGTTTCTTTGGTGAACGCCCTCCTGATAGAGACACATTGCATTCACCACGTTCGGCAATAGCTTTTTTAGCAACTTCTACAAAGAAGCTGGCCAGTGCGGTTAGTAGTTCTGGTTCGGTTTCGAAAATCTGGATGTCCATAGATTGATAAGTGAGGTGCCGTTTATTTTTAATGAGATATTTTCACGCTACGTTTGTCCTCCTGAACACACCGTGACGTGGACAGTTCCCAACAGGAGGACAAAAGCGACTTGTTCTGGGATATAATTAAGCTTACTCCTACTACTTCTTAGGCTTCATTGGCAGAGTAAACCAGTGATAACCATCGCGGGCAATCAAGGCCTCCGCCAATTCTGGTCCCCAGGAACCAGCCGAATAATTAGGGAAACTAAGGCTTTTCTTGGATTCCCAGGAAGACAACACCGGCATCAATAATTCCCAGGCAGCTTCTACCTGGTCGGCGCGCATAAAGAGCGTTTGGTCGGCCATCATAATTTCCAGCAGTAGCGTTTCATAGGCTTCCGGGGCTTCGCTGCTATAAGTACCTTCATAATTAAATACCATATCTACCGTATTCAGCACCATATCCAAACCGGGCCGCTTGGCTTGCAGTTGCAGGCGAATACTCATTTCTGGTTGAATACTAATAATCAGTCGGTTTTGCTGCCAATTATCGGCGGATTCGGGCGGAAATACCCGGTGCGGCACATCCTTGAACTGGATACTAATAATAGAAGCCGACTGGTGCAAATGTTTACCCGTACGCACATAAAATGGAATGTCGTGCCAACGCCAATTATCTACAAAAAACTTGAGCGCGGCAAAAGTCTCCGTGTTAGATTGTGGGTCCACTTTGTTCTCTTCCCGATAGCCTACTACTTCCTTGCCTTCTATCCAGCCGCCGCTATATTGCCCGCGCACGGTCATCAGCCTGACTTCCTCCGGGGTGAAGCGACGCATAGCCCGCAACACTTCTACTTTGCGATTGCGCACTTCTTCGGCATTAAAATTAATGGGCGTTTCCATCGCGATCAGGCAAAGCAGTTGCAGCACGTGATTCTGCACCATATCGCGCAGCGCACCCGCACCTTCGTAGTAGTCGCCCCGATCTTCCACGCCCAATTGTTCGGTGACTGAAATCTGCACATGTTCTATATAATTTCTATTCCAGATCGGTTCCAAGATAGAATTGGCGAAACGAAATGCCATGATATTTTGCACCGTCTCTTTACCGAGATAATGGTCAATACGGTAAATCTGTTTTTCATCAAAATTCTGCGACAATAACGCATTCAGCGACTTAGCCGATTCCAGATCGTGGCCAAACGGTTTTTCCACCACAATGCGGGTGAGGTCGGGATTTTCAGACAACTTGTTTTTGGCAATATTCGCCGCAATAATGGGGAAGAAATTAGGGGACACGGCCAAATAATAGATGACCTGTGGCTCTTGTTGCCAGTCCGTTTGGCACTGCCGAATATGGGTACCGAAATCCTGATAAGCTTTGCTGTCTTTTACGTCAGCAATTTGGTAGGAAAGATGCGCCGCAAACGAGTCCCATTTGCTTTTCAACACTTTGCCGTTGCGGGAGTGTTCGTTCACGCCTTCCAGCATTTTCTCCCGAAAAGCCTCGTCGGTCAGCGGCGTCCGCCCGGTGCCGATGATAGCGAATTGTTCGGGCAACCAGTTGTCCAGGAACAGATTATAGAGCGCAGGGGTGATTTTGCGCGAGTTTAGGTCGCCGGTGGCACCAAAGATGACAAAGACGGTGGGACGGGATTTTATGGTGGAAATCATGCGAAATTTGTTGAGAATGTTGAGAGGGTTGAGGTTGTTGAGAACAACAGAACCCAAGTATTATTGCTAATTTATAGAGGTGAATTGGGGTCGTATTTAGGCAAAAAACTGTATGTAAAGTAATCAGGATCAATATCTCCACATTCTCAATTTCCTCAACTCTTATCTCACCAGCAGCACATCCCCTTTATACACCCGCACTACCCCATCGCTGAAAAGAATCTCCGCCACCCAGACATACACGCCCACCGCCGCTGCTTTTCCGCCTGCATCATTGCCATCCCAACGCATACTATTGGCACCGGGCAGTTGATTGTCCCGCTCAAATTGCAAATCTCCCCAACGATCAAAGATGGCTAAACGCCGGATTTCAGTGACGCTTTTGCTGGGAAACAAGGTGAAGTAGTTGTTGGTTGCGTCGTTCGTCACATCGGGGCGAAATACGTTGGGCGCGTACACATCCAGTCGCGGCAGCACCGTCAAAAGGAGGCTGTCTTTGGCTATACAACCCAACGAATCTTCCACTTGCAAAGTCAGCACCCCCGAGGCCGCCGGCATCACCACCGGATTCGGGCAGGTAGTGCAACCCAATCCGCTGCCGCTGAATTGCCAGGTATAATGCACCGGCGGATAGTTGGGCGCGGCTTGCAAAGTGACGGAATCACAGGCCAATAGCGTAATATCTGGCCCAAGATTGGCATCGTAACGGGGTGGATTAGTGAGCGTAATAGGGATTTTCACCTGACAATTCAACGAATCGGCGATCACTAGTTGGTAGTTTCCGGCAGGCACACGCGGAAAATCCGGCTCGCTTTGCGGCGGATTATTATTCAGAAAAAAACGTAGGCTCCCCGTGCCGCCCTGCAAGCCCACCGCATTGATTTGGCCCGTACTGTCGCCAAAACAAATGGGATCGCTAAAAATCGCGTCGGCAGCCAGATTGACTTCATACACATACAGGCTATCATTGCCTCTACAACCATTCACACTAGTCACCGTCACCGCATACCAACCGGGTTGCCCAGCCAACAGCGTATCTGCCGTAGAACCATCCGACCAAATATACGACGCGAAATCGCCGCCCAGCAACGTGCCAGGCGCACCATTGCAGACAATTGTGTCTTGGCCAGTAATGGCATAATCCGCCAAATTCTCGGCCACTAAGGTTACCGGAAAAGACACGGCGCGACAGTAAGATAAGGCCAGATTAGCGGGCGAATTAGCGACCACCAACCGATATTGGTCGGTTTCATTCGGTTGTTGCACCTGAAAATTCTCCGAAGCCGAGCCAGGAATATCCATCCAGTTTTGCCCATTATTACTACTAAACTGCCATTGATATACTATGCTGTTGTAAGGCGAATTAGTCAAATCGGCATTAAGCGTCAGCGATTGGCCCACACAATAAATCGCCGTCGCAGGCAAGTCAATTTCCGGGCCGCAAGCGCGAAAAGAAATATTGTCGATAGCCAGATCATTGCCATTGCCGCCCGGCGCGTTGTTGCGCAGCGAGAGTTTTACGGAAGTCACACCGGGCGCAGTCGTGAACGAAAAACGGTGGGTATGCCAGAGTTCGTCATGCGCTATTTCCCCAGTGCCGCACACCACATTGCCGTCTATTTCAAACACCACATCGGGATGAATGGGATTGGGTTGCCCCAGGCCGTTATTGAGCGAAATAATATCAATAGATAGTTCGTACAGGGTGTTTTCGCAGACCGAGACCGTTTTTTCATAGAATAAGCCGGGCTGAAAACTGGCGTTCACGACCATCATGTAGCCGTTGGCTTCCGGGCCATTATCCATGATGTCCACCCAATTGGAAGCGAAAGAACCCCAGGGGGCCGTGTTATTGGTAATCGTATAAAAGCCGTCGTTGGGTGGCGGCGAGGTGGTATAGGAGTAGCCGGGAGCCAGGTTGGGGTTGCTTTGCAGGATGTTGGCTGTTCCTGTACCGAAATCGCCGTTGGGAAAAATATTATCTCCCAGATTGCCCGTGCAAGTACTTTTGCAGACCGTCTGGCCAACTATCTGACCCAATAGACAGAGCAGGAACAAACCAATGGACAGCAGACGCATGACGGTTTTTGCGGGTGAAAGTACGGGGTAATTGGTTGTGATGTAAGGGCTGTGAGAAGAATTATTGGGGCAAGATATGTTTTGATGAGGCTCTGTTGTGATATGCCCTCCTCCCGTTACGTTGCAGGAGATGAAAGTTTGGTTAGATAGAGAAAGTGGTAGATGGAGAGAACGAAAAAGGGGTGGGAGGTGTTCCTGCCTTGCTTGGTGTTTTCACCAAGCAAAATCATTAGTGATGTCAAACTTCATTCACTCATTCCACTATGCACTTGGTGAAAACACCAAGTGCGGCGAGAAAGTTATTAAGAGGTGTTAGGGTGTTTGGTGGAAACTTTTCGCCGTATTTCAAGAAATTTGTTAAATACTGTTCACGATAATACATTAGTTGATAAAAAAATACAAACATGAAAAAAATGTTAATAGCAATATTTCTCACAAGTTTCACATTTTTTTCGGTTAAGTCTCAAAATCTCAAACCTTACAATAAGGGTATATATTTTCTAAATATTTCTGAAACTGACTCTGTTCCGTATATTGATTCATTAAAAATTCTACTTATTGAATTTCATGCAAATAATATCTCTTTATTTAAAGAGGCAATGGAAAATAACCCTCAAATAATTGAGGTACAAATGAAAAATCCACCAAGAGAAGCAATTGAAATATTGTCAAAACTTAATAGTAAGAATTTAACCTATCTATTCATTCATGAATATAAAGGATTAAATCTAGAAGTTCCCAAATTTTCAAACATTATTCTCTTTTTGATAGAGTCGGAAGAGTTACAAAATTTATCAATGCTAAATTCAAGGTTTGACTCCCTTCGTATATTGGCCATAGATGTTCTTAATTTGAGTATATGGACAACGGATTCGGTTTTTCCTTCACTTGGATTAATTGATTTAAAAACAATAAACCTGCCTGCATTTCCGATTACGGTTATGCCAAAAATCAGACAATTTACCTTCGATTGTTCTTTTGACGAAATTCCAAAATATTTATGTGATTGCAAAGATCTAACCCATATTTCTTTTCAGAATTACAAATTTATAGAGATTGATAAGTGTTTTAACAAAAAGATAAAAACAAGTGTTTACTCAAATATTACCATATTCGAAAGTAAAAATGGGAAAAAAGTTTTAGAAATATTATCAGATATAAGATAGAGAAAACAATATTTATTTTACCGTATATAATTTATTAATTGATAGCAGCAATTAAACAAAAACTCACCATGTCCCTCGCACAACAAACAGCAAAACACCTGCGCGACGTCTACTTCGGAGGAAACTGGACTACCTCCAACCTGAAAGAGCAGGTAGCAGACGTCACTTGGCAACAAGCCACCACGCAGATATATGGCCTGAATACCATTGCCACCCTCGTGTACCACATGACCTATTATGTGCGCGAAGTCACGAAGGTGTTGCAGGGTGGCCCACTGGAAGCGAAGGATAAGTATAGTTTCGAGCATCCGCCCATCCAGTCGCAGGAAGATTGGCACAAGATGCTGGATCTGATCTGGACGGAAGCCGAAGTCTTTGCCAGCCTGATCGAACAATTGCCAGATAGCAGATTGCTGGAAGATTTTAGCGATCCTAAATACGGAAATTACTATCGGAATCTGCACGGTATTATTGAACATTTGCATTATCACTTGGGGCAAATGGTGGTGATTAAGAAAATACTGGCGCGGATGGTGCCATAGGTGGCGAAAACCCTGAAAGGGTGGAATATGAATAGCCCCGTATGAAATGCGGGGAAATAAATTAACATCATGAGCACAACCCTTGCAAGGTTGTTTCAATTTTATTCTTTTACCCCCAGTTTCACTGGGGGCTATTCGTATTCGACCCCTGCGGGGTCATGAGAATTTTTAAGGATAACATAAACATAGTAATAATGAACCAAGGTTTAAATCTCCAAAGCACACTTTCCACCAACAGACTCCAACTTGATCTTCTAACCATCCACGATGCTGACTTCATATTCGCCCTCGTGAATACCAAAGGCTGGCTGGAATTCATCGGTGATCGGAAGGTGCATTCCAAAGACGACGCCATCGCTTACATAAATAAGATATTGAGCAATGAAGATATTGCCTATTGGGTCGTTAGAATAAAAGATACGAATACATCCATAGGTTTAATTACGCTAATTAAAAGGACATATCTGGATCATTATGACATTGGCTTTGCTTTTCTGCCAGAATATAATGGTCATGGGTACGCATACGAAGCAGCGCAGGCTATTTTGTCTATGGCTGCTACTATTCCGCTGTTCCATCCCATGCTGGCAACTCTAGTACCTTCTAATACTAAATCTATTAAATTGTTACATAAACTTGGATTGCGTTTTGACAAGGAAATAGCAGTGGAGAAGGAGCGATTGCATCTTTATACCAATGCGCCGCTTCTTTCAAGCAATATTTTATAGTACATCTCACACCGTCCGAATTCGCATCAAAAACTCCTCCCTCAGCGATTTACTCAACGGCAGCACCTTCTGCCCGATCATCACCGTGCTGTCATCCACTTCGTCCACCTGCGCGAGGTTGACGATATAGGAGCGGTGGATGCGCTGGAAAGAAGCGCGCGGAAGTTCTTCTTCCAGGGTTTTCATGGGCATGGTCAGTAGATATTCCTTGGTTTTGGTGAAGATGCGGCAGTAGTTTCGCTCCGCCTCGATGTAGAGAATACCTTCGAACATGATCTTTACCATTCTATCCTTGCTGCGCACGAAAATGCGGTCGCTCAGGATGTACTGCGTGTCGGTCTCCGTGGAAGGGATTGCCTGCTCATGCGGCGTTGGGTTGGCCATCAGGCTGATGGTCAGTTCCAGAGCGCGTTGCAAATCCAGTTTTTTGAAAGGTTTGGCGAGAAAAGCATAGGGTTTTGCTGCTTTGGCGCGGTTGAAAGTAGCGTCATCGGAATTGGCCGTGAGGAAGATGACGGGAATGTGGTGTTCCTGCAAGAGTATTTGCGCCAGCGCGATGCCATCCATCTCGCCTTTCAGATTGATATCCAGCAGGGCAATGTCCGGGGCATTTTCGGCTACGTGGATGATGGCTTCTTCCGCACGGGGCAGCATGCCGGTCACTTCATAGCCCAGTTCGGTCAGAAACATGGACACCTTGGCACCGATGATCATTTCATCTTCTACGACCAGTATTTTGACAGGGCTATCGGTCATAGGCTTGATGTTTCTCCCTCCGGCACCGGAAATACTTCACTCAACTGTATTTCAAAGTCCGGGAAAATTTCGGAGGGCATTCGTTCGTCGTTGACAAAAATAAACGGGTGGCCATAGACTCCATCTCCGCCCAGATTGAATCGCGTAATAGTTTCATGCGTCGCATCTACTATCCAGTATTCTTGTACTCCTACCTCTGCATAAAGATCCTTTTTGAGCCGCAATTCTTTGGCAGCATTGCCGGGCGGAAGGATTTCAATAATGAGATCGGGAGTACCGAGACACCCGCGTTCCTCCAATTTTTCTAAATCGCATACTACGCACAAGTCGGGCTGCACTACCGTATAAATGTCGCGGTCGGCTTTCTGCGATTTTTTGCGGTCAAACAAGCGCACATCAAAGGGCGCGGCGTAGGCTTCACAGCGATGATTTTTGAAATGTTGGTCAAAAATAACCGTCAGCCGCCATGATATTTTCTGATGGGTGCGGCTTGGTGCCGACATCAAGCGTATTTTTCCCCGAATCAATTCTAACGCTTGCTCAAACTTCCATGTCAGATAGTCAGCGTAGGTATAAGTCCCATTTGGATCAAGTTGCGACAACGAAGTAATCATAGGAGCATTTTTTTGACAAAAATAAGGCTTAGAAACACTATCAAAATAAAAGAACAAAAATGGATTGGAAACTATGTCCTGGATATGACCACTATTTTAAGCACACTCGGGATGTAATTGGAACGCGGATACCACGGATTTGGCGGATGACGCGGATTTTTCAGGGGTAGAAATGTGTACAATGTAAGGAAAAGGGTTTTTATCCGCGCCAATTCGCGTGTTCCGCCTTGTCCGCGTTCCAATTACATTGCAATAGCCTGTTTTTGAGAATCGGTTACTTTATTTCAAAATCTTTCCTCATGCTGCCTTTTTCAAGTTAAAATCAAAGAATACCGTGGTGCCATGTTCCACCTCTTCCCGCATCGTGCCGCTCAACTGACGAGTGAGCAGCGAAACCAATTGTCCACCGAAGCCCGTGCCTTGCGTCACGCCGCTCTTCCCTACGCCATTGTCGGCGACTTCGAGGTGCAGGATGTTGTCCGATTTCTTTTCCAGTTTGATGCGCACTTGGCCCTTTTGTCCGTTGGGAAAGGCGTATTTCAATGTGTTAGTCAGTAATTCGTTGACAATGAGGCCCAGCGGAACGGCAGTATCAATGTCCACATCCAGTTGATCCATCGCACATTCGATGGTCACGCGGTCTTCTGCGCCGAAGGAATCGAGGATACTTTCGCTGAGGTTAATAAAATAATCCTTCATTTCGATGGCCGCCAGATTGTCGCGCTGGTAGAGTTTCTGGTGCACGATCCCGATGGATTGCACGCGGTTTTGTCCTTCCTGCATAGCGTCTTTCACACCCTGATCGTCTATTTGTGCGGATTGCAAAGCCAGCAGGCTGCTTACTATTTCCAGATTATTCTTGACGCGGTGATGGATTTCTTTAAGCAGTAATTCGTTTTCGGTGTTTTTAGCGGCCAGCAATTGATTGCTTTTAGTGCGGACGCGATAACTGCGGTAGCCGAAAACCAGCAACCCACCGAGCAACGCCACTACGCCAAAGCCCAGCCATTGCACCAGTTTTTGCTGGGAAATCTGTTGTCCTTGCGCGGCGATGGTGGCTTCTTTCTTCTCGGTTTCGTATTTCGTGCGGAGTTCCGACATCTGCGCATCGCTTTGGAGAGAAGCCGTGCTGTCGCGCAATACACGGGCTTTCTTTTGATACAGCAGGGCGTTTTTGTAATCGCCCAGTTTTTCATAGATCGTGCTGGCGTGGCCGTAGTTTTCCACCAGATTGCCTACATCGCCGTCTTTTTCCTGCATTTCGATGGTTTTCAATTGGTAAGGCAGGGCTTCCCCGTAATTCCCCATCAGCAGGTTGACTTCTCCTAAATTGCCAGTAGCCGTATAAATGCCGCCGGGATAATTACCTTTTTCGGAATTGGCCAGACATACCTTGTAATCTTCCAGTGCTTCGGCATAGCGTCCCAATCGTTTGTAGGCATTGCCCCGGCAATTGATGATGTCGGCGATGCTCAACGGATTAGGGCTAATGGAGCGGGTCAAATCGAGTGCCTGATTATAGTACTGCAAAGCCTGTGCAGGGTCATTCAGGGCGATGCAGGCATCCCCGGCATAACGTAATGTGTAGGGCAGTTCTTCCTGAAAATTGTTTTTCTGACAGATTTCAATCGCTCTTCGGGCATAGTCCAATGCTTCGGCTGATCTGCCTTGATTGCGCAAATCATCGGACACCTCTTCCAATGCCCGCGCTATGCTCTTTTGATCGCCGATTTCCTCCGCCACGCGCAAAGCATACAGATCGGTGGCCGTGGCTTTTTCAAATTCCCCTTTCCGTTTGTGCACCCAGGCGATCATGAAGTAGGTGGAGATTTGACCTTTTTTATTACCAATAGCCGTATAGCCCGTCATGGCTCGCTCCAACGAAAGGTTGGCGGAATCCAGTTGCGAGAGGTTGGCATGGATACGGCCCTGCGTCGCATAGAATTTGGGCTGCCAGTTTTTGTCGCCGATGCGCTCAGCCAGGGCTATCCCACGTCGGGCGTAGGGCAAGGCTGCTTTTATATCCACGCCACTGGCCACATTGGCCATTTGTTGGAGCAGTTCGAGACGCTGCGTGTCGGCTTGCGCGCTGGTGAAAAGCCGTTCGAGACTGTCGAGTGAAGTGGGTTGACTGTAAAGGAGATTTGGGGAGAGGCAGATTAGTAAAATAAGCTTTCTCATGCAATCGGAATGGATGTTCGGTCAACGGAACGCAGGTTTCGGACAAGGAAAACCATCGCTGGGACAATGCTGCGCGGTCAAGATCAAGCAGATGAACATATTTGCTTCATCGCTTCCGGGGAACGGGACGAAAGGTAATAAGATTTCGCAATTTCTCCTCTTCCCTTTTCTAATCCATACCGCTGGATTATTTCCAACACACTCTTAACCGTTCAAACTTTTCTATCGATGAAATTGCTCCACATTATTGCTTCTCCCAGAGGCGAAAAATCCAAAACCCTGCACATCGCCCACGAATTTCTGCAATCATTGGAAATGCAACAGTCCGATCTGGTGGTGGAAACGCTCGACCTGTTTAAAACAAAACTGCCGGAAGTAGGAGGAGAGGCAGCGGACGCGAAATACACCCTTCTCAGCGGCGGTACACTGGACGAAGCAGGGCAGCAAAACTGGGAGGCTATTACCGCCTACGCCAAAGCCTTCCTGCAATTTGATGCTTACCTGATCTCCTCGCCGATGTGGAATTTTACGATTCCCTATCGCCTCAAACAATATATCGATATCATCATGCAGCCGGGCATTCTTTTTCGCTTTATGGAAAAAGGCGTGGAAGGATTGGCCATGAATAAAAAGATGTACTGCATTACTTCCAGAGGCAGCGATTACAGCCAGGGTGGCCATTTGTTCCAATATGATTTTCAGGAGCCTTACCTGCGCTCCATTTTCGGTATGGCGGGCATTTACGACGTGACTTTCATCAATGCCCAACCGATGGATTATACGCCCGAACTCACCGAATTTCACCTGCACAGAGCAAAAGGCGATGCCCGGTCAATGGCTTTGAGTACGGTGTAAATTTAGTTTTTTAGAGAATTTGAAGATTTGAGTATTTGATCAACTATATGATTATCAGGTAATTGATCGAATACCCTGCCGATGTTGGCTTCCTTGCCAACATCAATCTCAGCGTAAGCAATCATTCCACTATTTCTTATCAGTGGGACGCTAACAGGGCAAATCTGTCCCTTCCCTTTTCCAATCCATACCGCCAAGGTATTCTTTGTAAATTTCACCTTAAACACGATTTTTTATGTCACAATCTTCAATGACTTGCGCCGATGAACGTCAACTCGGCAGCGAATTGGCCGAAGGCCTCGGTTATGCCAACACCCAGTCTTCTTTTCAGGATAATGGGTATAATCCCCAAAAAATTCTAAAAACCGCTTTGGAAGAAAGCACCGAAAAAGGCGGCCTGGACGAGTTATTAACCAACGCTTTGCAAGGACCCGCCTGGTGGGCTTATGTAGTGTTGCGCTATGCGCCTGATTTGGGTGACAGACGCGATGAATTTTTGAGCAAGGCCGCACAAGACCCTAAATCTGCCCTGTACACTTTAAAGTTTATTTCAGATTTAGGAAGCCACCGGGAAGCACTGATTGCTAAGACAATGGAGGATCCAGGTTGGGCATCATCGGCTATGCGCCACATCCCCGACCTCGCCGCATCAAGAGGTGCCACAACTCCTCCTCCTATCGAAAATGGACCCGGATACAACACGTACTTTGTCAATCAGAGTGGGCAGGAATTGTGGGTGTCTTACAACACTGGGATGAAAGGTTCTAACGGTTCGATCACTGGCCCGCATCAATTGAACGTAGGTCAAAACGTCGGTTGGGGACGCGGTGTCGGTGTCATCTCAGAAGCAAGAGTATGGACATCTAATCCCGATCCGAACAACGACCAACCCTCCGAAGGCTGGGATACAAACGCTGGCTTCCTGGACGCGTGGGGGTTGCCACAGGGTGCCAATGGTGCCAAAAGTTGGGGTTTTCGCATTGATAAAACAGGATTTGTGGAAGTGGAGCAATGGTACTCCGGCGGTATGCCTGATCAGTATCCGCCTTCTAACGGAAATTCGTAAGTGTATTTAGCATAGGAAGCAATAGAAGTATCTGGTTAAAAGTCAGGTACTTCTATGCTTCTGTTCTTGCCGTGCACCCGCCCCTAACCCCTTCCCTAAAGGACAGGGGGACCTGATAGTGGTGTTTTCTATTGCCCATCAGTACCTTAATGGTCGGATTGATTTAACTCCCAAGGTATTGAAACTCAATAAATTGACACTCAATGTAGTCCCCCGCGCTTTCGGGGGAGGGGTTAGGGGTGGGGTCTGTGCCGATGTTGGCGTCCTCGCCAACATCAACGGCGGAGCGGAATCTCAGCGTGAACACCCATTCCACCGCTTCATGTTGGCCAGGACTCTAACAAAGCAAGCATCCACCTCTAATTTTCACCCATCCTTTTCCATCTACTTTTATGAAAAACATTCTCTTCCTCGCAGCCCTGCTGCTGACAACCTTTTCCCCGATCCTCCGCGCCCAAGACCTAAAAGCCGACATGCAGGCGATGGGCAAACTCTGGCAGGAGGCCAACAATAGCGGCGACATGAAGGCACTTTCACAAATGTGTGCCAATGAAGTGATTCTGGTAAACCCCAAGGATAACAGTACGACCAAGGTGAGCAGGGAACAAATGCTGGAAACCCTTACACAACAATTCAGTGAAGCGGACGACCAAACAGCGGTAGTCGTAGAAACAGCCGAAACTATGCCGGATGGCAAAGTAAAGATCGCCGGGACAGCAACCGGGGTGATGACCAATAGAAAGACTGGTGAAAAAACGCCGTACACTGCCGGGTTTGAACATCTTCTGGTGCAGGAAAATGGCAGATGGAAATTAGGGCAGATGAAGAGTTGGTTGAAATAAAGGACAGCATTCACCTGACCATCATGCTTTTTCAGCCGATGTTGGCGAGAAGGCCAACATCGGCAAACTGAATCTCCCACCATGAAACATCTCCTTCTGCTCACCGCTCTTTTCTCCATCCAATTCAGTACCCTGCAAGCCCAATTTACTACAGAGGATTGGGCCATGCAAACCTTCGCCCAGGAATACATGGCCGCCTACAACCGACAGGATATTTCAGCACTACGGTCTATGCAAATGCGAGATATAATGGGCGACAGTCTCTATCACCGCGATCATATTGTCAAATCGTTTGAAGACGCCTTTACTCGGCAGAATGTCACGCTGTTCATGCGGCAGATTCGCGTCGAGTGGTCCGACGCGGAGCACGCTCTGGTGGCCATTGGCACTTATGAAGGTCATGGTGCTACCATCGTTTATGACATCCCCCTCGACTGGAAGACTGCCTACCGCAACACCATGGTGCAGGACAGTGGCCGCTGGAAAATCGCCCGCTCCGTAGTCACGGATATTGCCAAAACCATTATTTATCAAAAAACCGGAAAAGTGGACGAATGGCAATCAGCCTTCCACAGTGCATTGCAAGAAAGTAGTGTGCTGGATATAGAAACAGGTAAGTCGCAAAGCGATTCTGGTACCGCCTACGCCCTGCTCGAATGGCCTTCTATGGAGGTCGCAAAGGCTTTCTTTGAAAAACCCAATTGGTATAAGGCGTTGCCCACAAACAGTAAAAGCGAAAAGCCGACGGTGGTTTTTCTGAATGATAAGTAACTAATGCACCCACCAGCCGATGTTGGTGTCTCCGCCAACATCAACGGCGGAGCGGAATCTCAGCGTGAGCACTCATTCATTGCCGTGCCTGGTGTTTTCACCAGGCACACTTCCGGGAAACTCCGGCAATAACTTTGGCTACTCACGTTGCTTGCGCTTGGTGAAAACACCAAGCGCGGCGGAAAGGCTGTTGCAGACCCCTGGCAGGCACTTCCAACCCCTATGAAGGCACTTTTAACCCCTGCGTAGGCACTCCCAACTCCTGAGTAGGCACTTTTAACCCTTAAAAAGGCATTTCCAATGCCCTTTCAGGCATTTACAAACACTTGTTTCCCAATTTCTATTTATAAAAATTTCCACAACAATGCACCTGACACTACGATTTTCTCCATCATCTTCTTTCCTACGCTTGGCACTGCTCTGGATAGCGTTTTTTGCTGCTAATATTACCTACGCCCAGCAGCCCTTCATTACCACCTGGAAAACCGATAACGCGGGTACCTCGAACAGCACGTCTATCACTATTCCGGCATTCGGTGGTGGCTATAATTATGAAGTGGACTGGAATAATGACGGCACTTATGACCAAAGCGGCATCACCGGCATCGTAACCCATGACTTCGGTGTGGCCGGTACTTATAATATCCGCATCCGGGGTGCGTTCCCGGCGCCATTTTTTAATAATAGCGGAGACCGTCTCAAACTGCTCGACATCGGGCAATGGGGAGACCAGGTCTGGACGAATACAGCCAATGCTTTCTATGGTTGCGCTAACCTGCAAATCAGTGCCACCGACCTGGCCAATATGGGTAGTGTGACGAATATGTCGGGTATGTTCAGGGGTTGCTCTATCCTCAATGGACCCACCAACATCGGCAGCTGGAACACCGCCAACGTAACCGATATGAGCAATATGTTTGCCCAGTCTCCGGCCTTCAATCAACCAATTGGCAGCTGGAACACGGCCAACGTGACCAGTATGTCTCAAATGTTCACTCAGGCTACTGCCTTCAATCAGCCCATTGGTAACTGGAATACGACCAATGTCACCAATATGCAGGCCATGTTTTTCCTGGCGACCGCCTTCAACCAGCCTATCGGTACTTGGAACACCGGCAATGTGACCAACATGGCACTCATGTTTGCCGGTGCCTCCGCTTTTAACCAGCCTATCGGAACCTGGAATACGGTCAAGGTAACCAATATGAGCAGCATGTTTTCCAATGCCGCCGCCTTTAACCAACCCATCGGTACTTGGAACACGGCGAGCGTAACCAATATGTTCCAAATGTTTAATTCTGCCTCCGCCTTCAACCAGCCCATCGGCATTTGGAACACGGCCAACGTAACCAATATGGGCGTCATGTTTTACCTGGCCTCTGCCTTTAACTACCCCCTCAGTACCTGGAACACCACTAATGTGACTGATATGCACAGCATATTTAACCAGGCCACTGCCTTTAACCAACCCATCTCTAACTGGAACGTCGCCAACGTCAGCGATATGAGCGGTATGTTTAACGCTGCCTACGCTTTCAATCAACCACTCGACACCTGGACCTTGAAGGCAGGGGTTAATTTAAGCTATTTCCTGTATTTAACCGGTGTGAATTGTGACAATTATAGTGCCACCCTGATCGGTTGGAGTGCCAACCCGCTTACGCCAAATAGTCTCTCGATGGATGCCTTCGGTCGGCAATATGGCACCAACGCCGTAGCCGCCCGTACCAACCTCACCACCACCAAAGGCTGGACCATCACCGGCGATTCTCCTTCGGGAGTAGCTTGTCCCGCTGCACTGCCCATCGAATTGATTAGTTTCAATGGTAAACAGCAGAGCAATGGCGTATTACTGACTTGGCAAACGGCGAGCGAGCAAAACAACAAAGGCTTTTATATAGAGCGTAGCAATGATACTCGCAATTGGGAAACGCTCGGTTTCGTGGCAGGCAAAGGCACATCTTCCGAAGAGCAGGATTATTCGTTTTTAGATGAAAAGCCGCTGTTCCCTCCTCATGGGGGGACGCAAGGGGGGCTCTATTATCGCTTGCGGCAAATGGATTTCGATGGTAAAGAAGAACTGTCGAAAGTGGTGAGCGTAGAAATGAAAAATATTGGAGTGGTGCGCGTCTTCCCTAATCCTGTCTCTAATGGTGAATTAACGCTGCTTTTTCCTGAAAATACGGAAGAAGAAATCGCTGTGCAATTGTTTAATCCGGCGGGGCAAATGTTGCGTTCTACTAAGGTTAATAACCTAACCACTACTTTGGATGTTAATGGATTGGCTTCCGGGATTTATAGCTTGCAGGTAGTGAGTAGCAATAAAATTTTTATTGAAAAAATTCTAGTAAACAACTGATTTTTCTATTTATAATTTTTTTAGTGGAAAGGAGACAAATCTGCGTGGGTTTGCCTCCTTTTCTCTATTCCAGGCAAGAACGATACCCTAAATACAACAATATAATCTTTATTTCCAAATTAAAACCACCGTACCGGCAATAATTAAAGCGGCTCCTACTATTGTTTTTATAGTCAAGGTTTCCCCCAGAAAAACGGCGGCTAAAACGATGGTGAGTGCCACGCTTAATTTATCAATAGGGGCTACCTGCGACACTTCGCCTAATTGTAATGCTTTAAAATAAAATATCCACGAGCATCCAGTAGCTACACCGGAAATGACGAGGAAAAGAAGATTGTGTTTAGTTAACGAATGTAACCCTTTCTCTTCCCCCCTGGCCAAGACAATGGCCCAGGCGATCATCAGGATCACAATCGTGCGGACGGCCGTGGCCAGATTTGAATTGACGTTGGTTACCCCTATTTTGGCAAAGATGGCCGTTAGAGAAGCGAAGAATGCTGACAGTAAAGCGTATACCCACCACATAGTTTTGTATTTTATGGCACTAACATTTCACACTAATTATTCCTGCTGTCTTGACCGAAGTGAAGACATCTGATAAAAAACACCCGGATATCTCCACTTCGGACGACATGACAAACCCCAATTCAAATTTTTCTCAACTTCTCAACCTTTATCCGCCGAAGCCTTTTTTAAGGCGTAGGAGGGCTCTCAACCTTTAAAACTTACTTCCGCAGCCCGCTCAAATGCTCCACCAGATCCGTTAGGTAACGCGAAGAGGTCAAAGGTGCAAAAAATCAGCTGATGAAAACTCGCGGGAATATTAATTGCGAATAATAAAAGTTGGAGAACAATTCCTTTACCAGCGATAATCTGCTATTTTTTTTGATTAACTGATGTTACGCATAATCTACAAACTAACCTTTACGAAACCCTTGAAAGTTTGGCAAACGTATTGATCGTGTGGCGTTTGCGAAACCTTCGAGGTTTCGTAAACGTGGTTTGTGCGTAATATCAATTAGTAAAATATTAAAAATCTGCGTAAATCTGCGTTATCCGTGTTATCCAGGTTCCAATTACCCTACGGCCCACCTCCATTTCCAAGCAACATTACCATGAAAAATATCCTCTTGCTGGCCCTGCTGCTCTGCGGCACCTGGCTCCACGCCCAGACATTTTCTATTAGCGGTAAAATCGCCGACACGCACGGTTTGACTATGCCAGGTGCCACCATCACGCTCCAAAAGGCGGACAGCACGATTGCCAAAAGTGCTATTACTGATGCTAATGGTGCCTTCGTTTTGAACGAGGTGGCAGCAGGCTCTTACTTGCTCAAAGCCAGCCTGTTAGGGTCGGAAGATTTGCAAAAACAACTGGTGTTGCGCGACCAAAATCTGGAACTCGGAACACTCATTTTGCACGACAGCCAATTACTACAAGACAGTAAATGTTTTAGTTGTTGTTTTTCTTATCCCCGCTATTAGCACTTGGTGTTGATAGCGGGGATTGCCTTAAGATGGTAACGACTGGCAGTGGTTAGTACCCTCGCGTTAATAAACTTAACTGACATTGTTAGGCCACGGAACATCCAAACTCTTATATCCGCCTTTGGCAACTCATTTTCAAAGTCGCAGGCTGCCACACCAGGATAGTGCTGATTCCAGAAAAAATATAAAGTATTTGTAGTTTTAATCAACAAGTCTTGAAAATCAATCTTTACAGGCAAAGGGTCAATAAAAATGGCTAGAGATTGTCAATAATCTAGCAACTAACTCCTGACTCCTTTATACTGTCTCTTTTCATCCCTTAAACTTCACCTTATAATCCTCTATACTTTGCAGCACAATCCGGTGCGCCACTGTTTTATCCCGAAAAGGTTCCACCACCACCGTTTTGTTTTCTAATCTTTTGTATTCTTCAAAGAAATGTCGGATTTCCAACATAAAATGAGGCGGCAATTCTTCCAAACTACGAATATGATTGACGCTAACATCATGAGCAGCTACCGCGATAATCTTGTCATCCGCTTCTCCACCATCCAGCATTTGCATGACTCCGATTACCCGCGCCTCGACCAGACACAAGGGCACAAAATCAATTTGCGAGATAATCAAAATATCAAGCGGATCATTGTCGTCACAGTAAGTCTGTGGGATAAATCCGTAGTTTGCCGGATAGTAGACCGAAGAAAAGAGCACGCGATCCAGTCGCAGCAATCCGCTTTCTTTGTCCAATTCATATTTAGCGCGACTCCCTTTGGGAATTTCAATAATGCCCGTCACTATTTCCGGGGCTTGGTCGCCAATAGAGACCTGATGCCAGGGATTATTCATGTGCTTTGAATTTGTGCAAAGAAAAGCGTTTTTCGCTTTAGTTCACTTATGCCATCTAATAAGGCATTTCCATCATCCCCCAATTTTCAACTACCTCCCAACCCAACCCCGTGGAATAGTTTTTTACCTACAAACATCCGTGAAAGCCCCACTACCCTGCCCTTTCCTGTATCATACACAAATGCCTGACAATGAAACACATACTACTCTTATGCTCGGCTCTAATCCTGGGACTTCATCTCCATGCCCAATCTCCCACTTTCCATCCTGCTGACCTCAGCCAAATCGCAGAAGACGAAGGCAAGGCCAATTTCGGTAAAATTAACGCGCCGACTCTGGCTCCTTCGGACGATTATGACGTGCGTTACCAGCGCATGCAATGGCAGGTGGACCCGGCGATTCGCTACATTCGCGGGGCTATTACCACGTACTTGGAGACCAGAGTAGACAATTTTGGCACTGTTCATTTTGATCTGATGGATACAATGCACGTGGATTCGGTGCGGCACCACGGTTTGCCCGTGTCTTTTAGTCACCAGGATAATGTGCTGGCCATCAACCTGCCGACGCTTTTAGCGGCTGGCACGCTGGATTCTCTGACCGTTTTTTATCAGGGCGAGCCGCCTACTTCTGGCTTTGGTTCTTTCATACAGAGTACCCATGAAAATACGCCGATCATCTGGACGCTTTCCGAGCCGTATGGGGCGCGTGACTGGTGGCCCTGCAAACAGGATTTGACCGATAAAATAGATTCCATAGATGTGCTGGTAACCTGCCCGGCTGCTTATCGGTCGGCGGGCAATGGGCTGTTGGTCAGTGAAACGACGACAGGTAACGGGCTGAAAACTTACCACTGGAAACATCGTTATCCGATTGCCTGCTATCTGGTGGCGATGGCAGTGACCAATTATGTTCAGTACTATGATTATGCAGACATCCAAACTGGTACGTTGCCGATCCTGAATTATGTGTTCCCGGAAACGCTGACCTATGCTCAACTTGGGACAGCGGACATTGTGCCCGTCATGGAGTTCTACGATTCGCTGTTTATCCCCTACCCTTTTCATCGGGAAAAATACGGCCATGCGCAATTTGGCTGGGGCGGCGGTCAGGAACACCAGACGATGAGTTATGTCGTGAACTTTGGTTACGAACTGCTGGCCCATGAGATGGCGCACCAGTGGTTTGGCGATTACGTCACTTGCGGCACCTGGGAAGATATTTGGCTGAACGAAGGCTTCGCGACTTACCTCTCCGGTTTGTGTTACGAGCGTTTTTCCCCGAACCAAAACTGGTTTAATTTTAAACAGGGCCGTATTAATACCGTGGTCAGCCAACCCGGCGGCAGTGTCCGGGTGGATGATACGACCGACGTAAACCGTATTTTTTCCGGGCGGCTCTCGTATGCTAAAGGGGCGATGGTATTGCACATGTTGCGCTGGACGCTGGGCGATTCGGTTTTCTTTGCTGGTCTGCGCAACTATCTAAATACACCGGGGCTGGCCGCCGACTTTGCCCATACTGCCGATCTACGAATGGTGCTGGAAGCGACTTCCGGCCAAGACCTGAACGGTTTTTTTAATGACTGGATTTATGGAGAAGGTTATCCTTCTTATCACATTGATTGGAGCCAAAGTGGTAGTAACGTGAGCGTGACTATTTCTCAAACGCAGTCCCATCCTTCGGTCAATTTTTTTGAGGTGCCTGTTCCACTACGTTTCAGGCATGGAGTTCAGACTTTTGATGTGCGACTCACGCCCTCGGCTTCTGGCCAAACCTTCCAGGTGACTTTGCCTTTTATAGCCGATGAACTAGAATTTGATCCAGATTTATGGTTGATTTCTGCTAATAATAGCGTTAATAAAGTAGTAGTCAGTACGCAGTCGCCCTCTATTTCCGCAGCGAATATTTTCCCTAATCCAGCGTCGGGACGAGTAACAATAAGTATGGAAAATAGCTTGGTATTCGATCAAGTGCAAGTATTTAATGCACAGGGGCAATTAGTAATGCGCATGGATAGTGATCATCGCAATACCGCCGAACTTGATCTGAGTGAATTACCGACTGGTTTATATGAAGTCGAAATTTATGGAAACAATAGTCTGGCAACTGGTAAACTGGTGAAAGAGTAGTAATGGGCTAATAAAAAAGGAGTTGGCTTACGCACAACTCCTACAATTAATATTATTTTAATTCCGCATCATATCCACCTGCACTATGGAGCAAAGGGAGTACCGAATCAATCAAATCAATGCTGACTTCATTTAAAAGTCAATGGCAGAAAGGCTAGTTTATGGTGAATGTGAGAATGCCTTGGGCGATTAAAATTAACTGCGTAATGCTTCGGCAGCCGCTTTCAATAAGGTCGGGCTGATTCTTTCTTTAAAGTTCGGATTGATATATTCAAACAGGATACTGCCTTTTTTATCGAGGATAAAAACCGAAGGCACAGGCAATAATAGGTCTACATCTTTTCCACCAGTAGTTTTTGGTAGAAATGATTGGTAATTTTCCGGGGCTTGATAAGCAATACCAAATTGTTTGGACACTTGCAGGTCTGCATCCGACAGAAGCGTATAGTTTAGTTTTTCTTTCATGGCCGTCTGCTTTAAATTCTCAGGACTATCGGTACTAATCGCTAAAATCTGATAACCCATCTTTAAAAGATCCGGTTCTATTTCCATTAATCCTGAAAGATGTTTGGAACAATAAGGACACCACCCACCCCGATAAAAAATAAGAATAGTTGGCTTTGACGCAACTGCTTTATTCAGGTCAAAACTTTTACCTTCATCAGTCAGGAGGGTCGCATCGGGAATATTTTCGCCAATCAGTAATGGACTAATATCTTCTGACTTTGCGGGTAAGGGCATCGCATTTGGACCATCATGCATATTCTGGCCTGATGCCAGGGTAGCACTGGAAATAAATGCCATAACTAAGAGAATGGACGTAATAGATTGAAATAATATGCGCGGCAAATGTTCCATGATTGTTGTATGGATGGTGAGAAATGTTGTGTAGGAATCAATCTGTATGTGGTGCAATAAATTAAACTACTTCTCCACTGCGAAATATGGAGATATTACTACCAGTATTTTGCTTGAAAAACCGGCTAAAATGAGCAGGACTAATAAAGCCCAACGAAAAGGCAATTTCTTTGGCCGACCAGTCTGTAAAATGGAGATAACGCTTCGCTTCGAGGATAATCCTTTGTTGTATCAATCTGGATGGAGATGGATATTGGAAGATAGCAAAAAGATTGGCCAAGGTTTTGGGGGCTTTATTTAAAGCCGCAGCATAAAACTGTACTTCGTGCTGGCTGCGAAAATTACCTTCCAGCAGTAGATTGAACATGCGGACAATATCCATTTTTTCATCTTTGAACTGACCGTAACTTTCCGTCTGTTTTTTAGCAATCCGGGTAATATTAATAATCAGACGTTTTAAAAGCGTGCGTAGCATTTCCCCTTGCATCTTGTCCTTTGTTTTCATATCATCCAGACAAAGTTTTTCTATCAGGGAAATACTTTCTCTTTCTTCGGGCAATAGTGCAATAAATAAAGGATGCTGAATACCGTAGAAAAGAAAACCAACGCAGCCCACTTCTGCATCATGATCGACAATACAGTAGAATTCGCGATTGAACTGCCAGGCAACCAGTTTTTCAGGTTGCTCGAATATAAAATGCTGATTAGCTACTAGCGGTAATACAGTATTGGCAGGAAATACGTAGGGTACTTGATCAATCATGACTTTCTGGTCATGGTGCAGATTGCAGACGATGGTATTCGTAGTGGCCTGGCCTTGATTGAGAATACCATTTCCTCGTAAGGACGAGTCTTGGGTTATAATTGCAAACTCTCCCTTGGTATTCCGGTCTTCAAACTGCAATTTCATATAGTAAGCGTTGAGAGGTTGAGAATGTTGAGGCTGTTGAGATATTCGATTGTCAGCACTTCTGCATTTTATTTTCTTTCAAAACCACTTTACGTTGACTATAACATTCAAATTTAAGAACAGGGAAAGTGATTGTAAGGCAACGCCGAATAAGTTGGAACATGATGAATTTATAATGGGCTGACAATCAAATTTTTCTCAACCTTTCAATATGCTCAACCACTCAATTTTTACAATAACTTTCCCTGCTCTATAAGGTATTATTGGATAATCACGCGGATCATATTAGTTACACCCGGTAAAGTAGTAAAAGGATTAGGATTAGGCACCGCCGAAATAGGGACACTTTCCGTAAGTGGCGTACCAGCCAGATTAAACTGGGTAATGCCCGCACCCGGAAACTGGTCGATAGCCGTACCGTCATTATACAACACTATACTGGAAGATATATCGCCCGTTACAGTTGCATCAACGCCATTGCCAGTATTAGTAAAGAACCAGTCATTAGAAAAACCATACATCGTAGCAATTGCCAGACGGTCGCCACGCGCCACATCAATCTGCTGCGACACTTTGCCACCCGCCTGACCATTAATAATTGGCAGTAATACCTTCGTGGTGGGAGCCGGCAGGATATATACGGCTTTCACCCCGGTTTTGTTTCTTAACGTCGCGGCCAAGCTATCGGCATTACCGCGTTGTGCCAGATATTTCAGTCCATTACCACGGTCATTTTCACCCACTTTATAAATAGGATTTTCTATTCCATTATAGATCACGACTAAGATGGGTGATAAAGGCGTAAAAATACCCGTAATACTGCTGGCATAAGTGCTTAATGGCGCATTATTGCCCGATTCTGCCAGTTCGGTGAGGCCATTCGCCGTTGGCTGTGCTTTCGTGTATAGTGGTGTCGGATTCAGTAAATTTCCACCCACTATATAACTGACAGTCCACACGCCCGGACTAAAAGGCGTTTCACTGGCCGTGCCACCAGAAATATTTTTCAGTGTAAGCGTAAAGTAGGAATTACCATCATACACCAGCGTAGCATTCATCAGTTTTGAGGCGGCCAGATAACTATTTCCCTGTGCATCAGTGCCCACTACTTCGGTTATATTTGTATTATCAACCGTGCCGGGCCGACCTACGCCTGAGCCGGGTGCCTGGTTGATTCTGGTGCCATTGTCCCATAATTTAATTTGCTCAGAGACATCGCCCTGGATAGGATTTCCGCTGGCATCATAGACCGCAATGCCGGGATTTTCCGGGGCAAAGAACAAGTCATTCGACCAGCCGTACATCGTGGCAAAACTGAGTGCTTCGCCCTTCGCCGCTGAAAAGTGAATGGTGACGGATTGACCCGGAAGAATCAGCGGAGGCGTACCAGTACCCTGAAAGGTGCCGGACTCAACGAGGGGTTGTGATTTTAAAACATTTTCCACAGTAATAGTGGCCGACTGGATCGGGGTGGTATCGTCCTCTTTTTTGCAAGCAGCAAAAATCAATGGTAGAAATACCAGGGCGGATAAGGGAGACATTTTTCTTGGATAACGCATGTTTGTTCTTTTTTAACCAACAGATAAATTACCTGTTTTATAGCCGCAAAGTTATCGGCTTAAGCGCGGGTCGGGAAATGACGGCAATTCCCGAATGCTTGTCTAAACTTCCCGAACCAAAACTATTTGCTGAAAAATAATCAAAATATAATAGTAAAACCCCTTTTTTAAACATTCTCCAGAAGGGTATTCATTCCGGGCAGGAAACAAGGTTTCGGGAAATGCAGACAATTTTCAAGATAAAATGCGGCCAATAAGTTTGGATCACGTAGCCCTGTTTATTCGCCAAAACCTTGCAGGCACAGGAGAGTTGTCTACCTTTATATGAAATTTGACAGTGAATAACTTATTGACTACCGGCGATGGTTCGCATACGTTTATTTCCGAAAGTTATGGCGTGACCTATCACTCGCGCTTTGGTGCCGTGACGGAATCGACTCATGTATTTATCAATGCCGGTTTACTTTTTAAGGCGGCTGCGCAACGTAATATCTCCGTGCTCGAAGTTGGTTTTGGCACCGGATTGAACGCCTTTATGACCTGGATCGAAGCAGAACGCCACGACTTGCAAGTGCGTTATTTGACGCTGGAAGCCTACCCACTTGCTCCTTGCGAAGCGCGAGATTTTAATTATCCCGACGCTCTGGGCGTACCGGAGCGTATGAAAGATTTGGAGAAACTGCATGATGCTCCGTGGGACACAGAAATAGTTTTATCCGATCATTTTCACTTGGAGAAACGCCTTGGTCGGTTGGAAGAAATAACATTTCCAGAAGCCGCTTTTGACCTGATCTACTTCGATGCCTTCGACCCAAAAACACAGCCTGAGTTGTGGACGGAGGCGATTTTTGCGAAATTGTATAGTGCATTACGCCCAGCGGGTGTATTGGTGACTTACTGTGCGCAGGGACAATTCAGGCGTAATTTGAGAAGTGCTGGATTTAGTGTCAAGCGGCTGCAAGGTGCGCTGGGCAAATTCGAGATGACGCGGGCGGTGAAATAAATGACGACCGTTTTTAAAAGGTGAAACTTTTCAATAAAAGTGTACTCTGATTATTTTAACCCTGCTTACTTTCACCCCGAATCGTGTAAGCAGAAAAAATGCACCTTCGTCCGCTTTTCTTTGCCCTGCCGTTGCTCCTGACGGGTGCCTGCTCCGTAAGTCGGCAGGGACAAAAGTTTACAGTCGTCAACCATCTGAATAGCGACCGTCCCAGAGAAACGGTTAGCATCCCGCTGCGTGCCGTGCAAAATCTAGTCAATACCTTTGGCGCAGAAAACCTGTGGCTGACCAATCTCGAAACGGGTACTGTGCTCGTCAGCCAAACCCTGGATCAGGATGGCGATGGAAAAGCCGACGAACTGCTATTTCAAACCAATATCGCTGCTCATGCCACAAAGAAATTTCGGATGAAAGGTGCTTCAAGCGGTGCCGCCAAACGACCTAAAAATGGACCAACAACCTTCTCACGCTTCGTTCCCGAACGCATCGACGACTACGCCTGGGAAAATGACCGGGTGGCTTTTCGCACCTACGGCCCCGAAGCACAGCGACTTACTGAGGCGGGACGGCCCGATGGCACCTTGACTAGCGGCCTGGATTGCTGGCTTAAACGCGTCCCCTACCCCATCATTGATAAATGGTATAAAAAGAATACCGAAGAGCCGGGCTATTATCATAAAGAACATGGCGAAGGCTACGACCCTTATCACGTGGGCGGCAGCCGGGGTTGCGGCGGCATCGGCGTATGGGCGGGCGACTCGCTTTTTGTTTCCGAAAATTTTGTCGCTTATAAAACCTTGGCCACGGGACCAGTTCGTACCCTGTTTGAACTGACGTATGCGCCCTGGTCAGCCAACGGGACGAAAATCCTGGAAAAGAAGCGCATCAGTCTGGATTTGGGCAGTCAGTTATGTCGCGTGGAAGAGACGCTGGGCAGTGATCGACCACTGGAAAAAGTCTCCGTTGGATTGACCCTGCATGAAGGAAAAGGCGTTGTACAAACTGATTCGGCGGCTGGCTGGTTCCGCTATTGGGAGCCGATAGATGACTCCCATGTGGGCGTCGGGATAGTCATAAATCCGGCGTTGGTGCAGGGTTTTCGCGAATACCGGGTGAGTAAGCCCGATCAAAGTCACTTATGGGTAGATGCGCGGCTTACGGGAAATAAGGTGGTTTATTACGCCGGTTTTGGCTGGGATAAAGCCGAAATAATTACTTCTCCCGAAGTTTGGGATGCTTATCTCGCCGACTTCGCCAAGCGCATGGCCTCTCCTTTGGAAGTGAAGTTTGAAAAATAAAATCTGAAATACATGGAAATCAAATACGCCGTCCATCCTGTCGACGCCAAATCCTATGACACGGCGAGATTGCGCCAAGAATTTCATAGTAATAATATTATGGTCGCCGATGCGATCAGCTTGGTGTACGCGCACTATGACCGCTTCATTTATGGGGGTATTTTTCCGGTAAATGATCGCCTGGCACTAACTACCTATGAGGAATTAAAAGCCGATTATTTTCTGGAACGCCGGGAAATGGGAATACTAAACATTGGTGGGCCGGGTCGAATTACTGTTGACGATCAAATATTTACACTAGATAATCTTGATCTGCTTTATGTAGGAAAAGGCAATAAGGAACTGGTTTTTGAAAGTATAGATAAAACCCAACCGGCCAAATTTTACCTAAATTCCTGTCCAGCGCACCAGACTTACCCGACGGTCAAAGGAAGTATGCAAGACGCAAATCAGGTCGTGTTGGGTTCCCGCAAAAATGCCAACGGACGCATCATTTACCAGTTTATCCACGAAGGCGGCATTCCGAGTTGCCAGTTGGTGATGGGATTTACGGCTTTGCAGGAAGGTTCCATCTGGAATACCTTTCCGCCGCATACCCACGAACGCCGGATGGAGGCTTATTTTTACTTCGACTTGCCGCCCGATCAACTAGTGATGCACTTTATGGGCCAGCCGCAGGAAACCCGTCATTTGTCTATTAAAAATGAAGAAGCGGTGCTATCGCCGCCCTGGTCCATTCACGCGGGCGCGGGTAGTTGCGCCTATAAATTCGTGTGGGGCATGGCGGGCGAAAACAAGGCCTTTACTGATATGGATGGCGTGGCGTTAAGCGATCTCTTATAGAAAAGTATTGGTAGCCGACTAGTCATAATTGGAACGCGGACAACACAGATGACGCGGATATTCGCGGATTCATTAATAGGGATTCAACGCAGAAAATCCGCGTTAATCCGCAAAATCCGCGTCGTCCGCGTTCCAATTGAATCTAATAAGCATACCGCATAAATCCACATTCTCAACTTTACTATAAAATGATCTATTCAAAACTAACTCTTACTTTCAGCCTGTTTTTAATAGTCACCCTCGTGCAGGCGCAGGAAAATGTATTTTCTAAAACCTATATCGAACAAGCCATGCAACGAGCATTCCAGTGGCAGCAGGCGCATCCGAAACATGAACTCAATGACTGGACCAATGGCGCGTATTATACAGGCGTAACCCAGGCCTGGAAAGCTACTAAAAATAAAGACTATAAAAAAGGCATATTGGAAATGGGCCAAAAAATCGGCTGGCAGCCCGGCAAACGCTGGTATCATGCCGACGACATTACTATTTGCGCGAGTTTTATAGAACTCTATAAAGAGGATAAAAAGGTAGTTAATATCGCGCCCACCAAAACGACTTTGGACAGTGTGATACTGTACGGCGACGCGCACCAATGGGACAATCCGAAAGTGCAAAACATCGTCTGGTGGTGGTGCGATGCTTTATTTATGGGGCCGCCAGTTTTCGTCAAATATGCCGCTCTCACTGGCAACGATATTTACCTGAAAGCCTCCGACAAATGGTATAAAGAAACGTACGATCAATTATACGATCAACAAGAGTTTCTTTGGTCACGTGATCTGGACTATAAAAAACAAGCCGATGGCTCCGGTAAAACGGAACAAAATGGTCAGAAAATCTTCTGGTCGCGCGGCAACGGCTGGGTGTTCGGCGGATTGGCACTTTTACTAGAAGATATGCCGAAAGACTATCCGCATCGTCCTTTTTATGAAAAAATATTTGTGGATATGGCGGCTAAATTAAAAGCCATTCAACCAGCCGATGGGGCCTGGCGAAGTAGTCTGTTATATCCCGAAGGACACGAATTCGGAGAGTCCAGTGGTACTGGTTTTTATGTTTTTGGAATGGCTTATGGCGTACGGAATGGTTATTTAAAAGCCGAAGAATATTTACCGACACTTAAAAAAGGATGGAAAGCCTTATTGAAAAATCAGCAACTGGACGGTATGATCGGCTTCGTGCAGCCCATTGGTGCCTCGCCGTCGCTGCAAGTGAGTAAGGATTTATGGGAAGTATATGGGACCGGGGCTTTTTTGTGCGCGGGAGCGGAGGTGATGAAACTCAATATTAAAGAGTAAGCGCATTGGAAGGAGAAGATATCATCGCCATACCGGGCACCAAACGTATTAAATATCTGGAAGAAAACGTGGCGTCCGAAATATCAGGCTCACCAGCAACGACTTACAAAGCATCGAAGCGATCCCGCCTGCCTGCATAATTCAGGTACCCGTTACCCCGGAAAGATTTTTGAATGCCTTAGGTAAATAAAGGATCAATTGGCCATCCTGCTGCCTAAAATTAAAAAATTATCGAAAAAAGCCGCTTACCAATAACTTTGGATCAAAACAGATTTATGCGCTTGCTCCTTGGAATTATTTTCGGCCTGTCATTTTGCTTTTGCAGCCCGACTTCCCATACCGGTTTGCCCGGCAAGCCGGTAAAATTTTACCGGGAAGCACTCGATACCGTAATGGTAGATGCCGATGGAACACGCATTGAGATATCGACGCGCAGGGATTACCAAAAATTATGCGCGGCGCTGCTCCAGCAGTTCGGGCCATCGCTGCCGGTCGACTCGAATGATTTACGCTACCACGACGTATTTTATCGTTGGAAAGTGCCGCAACAATTCGATACGCAGGGTAATGAAATGAAGTTCCTTATATTTAAAGAGTACCAGGAATTTATTTTTATACAACTTTATGTTACGGATAAAAAAAAGAATTGGCTGCCATTATCGCCTGCATCTAAAGCGTATTTTACTAAAATGTGTCAGCGATATTTATTGGGGGAAACCACTATTATGCGACCACGAAGGGATGAGCATATTCCTGACTATAAATATCTCAGTGCCATATTAGATTACGATTCGCTCGGATTGCACCGCGCGTTGGATAGTTTGTTTGATCCTTATCACTTACATGCAGAAATAGCCCTTACCATCAATCATTCAGGCGAAATATCCGCTCTGAAAGTGGAAGCCGGAAAGCAGGCCGAAGCCTTTTTAAGGCATTGGGTAGAATCGCTTAATTTCCCCATTCTAATTTACGACACCTTTAAAGACACGGCGACCTATACGGTAGCATGGCAGGATGGCATATCTATGTCAAATTACCTGCCCCACATACAAAAGATGATTTTAAATCATGAATTAGCGGTGGATACAACTTCCTATGCGCCTACATTTGTCGGCGATTTTTTTAATACCGCAGATACGTTCGCGATCATCCCTATGCCCGATACCAGTTTAGTGTACTGCTATAAAATAAAGTCCTCAGTTTTTCAAGCAGTCAACCCATATCCCATATCCGAATATTCCGAAGGCGCCGATATATACTTTGAAGATATGAATTTTGATGGTACGAATGAATTGGTTATTGCCGCTCATCCAAATATGCACGGTAATGTTGCCCGGGCTATTTATTCCTGGAACAAGTCTTCCGACAGCCTGGAATATGCAGGTTCCTTGTGGGGCGACATAGAACAAAAACCGGAAAAGCGGGAGATTTGGGAAGAATCGTTCGGTAACTATTACACCGACGAAGTCAGAACCGTTTATGGTTGGCAGGCCGGTAAATTACTTCCAAAACGGCAAATCCGGCGCGAGCCAAAAGAGCAAACCATGGAAAATCAAGCCTTCATCGTTAAGTATCTGGTCAACCCATTTTTTGAAAAAGGCATAGATTCTTTGGTTATTCGTTTTCGTGGAACAGAAACATCGAAGCATCCGAAGTATGAGCAGATGTGGGATAGTCTTTTTGAAAAGTCGATGTATTAAAGACCACTGCTGTTCTTGCTTTTAAATAGCCTGAAATATCTGATAGTCACCCGCGCTACTTTCTACCAAAAAACGCCAGCATTTTTTCGAGCGCACCTTCCGAGTGCATCCAATCTCCATTTTCAAGCGACACCTGCGCTGCTTCTGCGGCTCTTTTTCGCATATTTATTTCATAGACAGCAATGGCTTCCTGCAAAATGAGGTATTGATCAGAGGTTAAACATTCACTCAATTCCAAAGCATCCAGCATAGCCATATTGGCCCCTTCTCCTGCCGAGGGCGGCATGACGTGGGCGGCATCGCCGAGCATGGTTAAATTGGGCAAGGCTTCCCAGTTTTGATCTAAAGGCATACAATAAATGGGACGTGGAATAAAAGGTGTGGCCGCATTTTCAAATAGTTCGTACCAAATACTACTCCATTCGGAATATGCTGTTTTAAACCAGCCTAACATTTGTGTTTTATCAGCATAATCTAAACCATTAGTGGCTGCCCAGTTTTCATCTGTTTTAAAACTTGTATAAAAAGTTAAATCACCATTGCCCTTTAAACCCATGAATAGATTTTTTGTATTTCCGAAAGCCAATAATGCGCCACCATTTAGTAATGCATAAATAGCAGGCATTGCTTTTTCTGCCTCATAAACATTGCCTTCCACCATCGTTACGCCACAATAAAAAGGTTTTATATCGGTAATATAAGGTCGAATTTTAGAATTGGCACCATCCGCAGCAATTACCATATCTGCGTAAGCAGAGGAGCCGTTTTTGAAATGCAATAACCAACCTTCCTCTTGCGCTTCCATGGAAATAAAATGACTGTCCCACACTACCGTGTCTGGTTGTAAAGATTCCAGAAATATCTTTCTTAATGCACCACGGTCTATTTCAGGACGAAAATGTGCACTACCAAAATCTTCATTAGGCTTGGTTTCGTGATTGCTGAAAAGGATTTCTGCACGTTCATTTACGATCACCTTTTTATCTGCACCGGGCCGATAATTCTTTTTAAACTCTTCTACTAGATTTGCTTTAATTAAAGCCGCCATGCCCGATGCTGCGTGCATATCAAGCGGAGAGCCTTGCACCCGGGCATTTTTATTAAAATCTCTTTCATAGACTTTTACGTTTGCGCCTTTTAGTTGTAAAAGCCGCGCTAAGGTTAGTCCTCCCGGACCGCCGCCAACTATGACGATTTGTTTATTTTGTATCAACATATTCTATGTTTTTTGCCCTTGTTGGCGAGGACACCAACAAGAAGCGATGGAATGAGTACTTTCGCCTTTGCTGTTGGCTTCCTAGCCAATAGCGGCAAAAAAATAAAATTGATTATGAATAAGAGAAAAATCATAAATATCGTATTTTTTCTTTGCTTGAGTGTTTTTGCATTGACAAATTTAATATTTACTCCATACTCAAGAGGATACCAGGCTATTGGTATTGATTCTGAACCAGACTGTGACGTTATAGTTGTTATGTTTATAGCTAATATACTTCTATTTATACTAATTGTATGTCTTTATGTGAAATATTATTTTGCCGGAACTAATCTAATTAAATTATTTTTTATATTTTTAATTTCATGTTGCGTATTATATTGGGGGTATTATTATTATAAATGTGAACATATTGCAATGTAAATATTTCCGTGCTTGTTGGCGAGGACGGTGGAATGAGCCCTTTCGCTTTATATCCAGCTACGCCACTGATGTTGGCGAGGACGCCAACATCGGTAGAACTTCCAATCAATCTCTGCTGTCATGTCGAGCGAAGCCGAGACATCTGAGGAAAAAACATAATCAGATGTCTCGGCTTCGCTCGACATGACAAACTCATTCAGAACAAAGTTGCGCTGACTAGATAAATGCTTAAAACGCAACTGTTTCCGTATTCCTTTTACGAATCGCTTCTTCGGTTCTTGGAATAAAATTTTCTCTTACATTAAATTCGGCCATCGCTTGAATTTCTTCAATAAACGGGCGTAAATCTTTGTTATAATCTTGAAACGCTAATTCAAAATTCCCCTCGTGTTTCTGTAAAGCATCCGCTAATGCGGTAGCCCCATTGATGGCCAGCGATGCACCCATTCCTGCCGCCGGGGACGCACAATAAGCTGCATCGCCGACCAACGCCACTCGGCCTTTTGTCCACGAAGGCATTTTTATTTGGCAGAACTTATCGAAATAAAAACTCTTTGAATGCCGCACTTCTTCCAGTAATTCTGCGGTTCGCCAACTGAGCCCGGCAAACTGTTCCAAAATAATTTTTCTTTGTTGCTCCTCATCCCGATAATCATAACGAATTTCTTTTTCTGAATTGAAGCAAAAAATTATATCGGTCTTATTGTTGTAAGCATTCAGCATAATACCCTTGTTCGGCACCCCATACATTTGCATGGTTTTTTGTTTTACCAATAATTTATTGACGATGATAATAGAAAAATAGGCTTCCAGAAAATGTGCGTATTCCCTTTCGTCGCCAAACCAAATTCTCCTTACCGCCGAGTGCATACCGTCGCAGCCAAACACCAGGTCAAATGCCCGTTGTAAGCCGTTTTTAAAAGTAACTTGTATATCGTCTTTGGTTTCTTTTAAAGCAGTGATGCTGTTGTTAAAAATAAATTCCACCTCATTTTTTAGTTTGTCCAATAGAATATGCACAAATTTATCCCGTTCAATTTCGATGTCATCATCGGGCAGTTCCGCGCCCTCGTTGTTCAGCACTATGGAGCCTTCCGTAATATCTTTGGCATTTTTAAATTCTATCAATTCCACATCCAGCCTTTCTGCTTTTAATTGCTCCAAAATCCCCATACGCTTGGCGGCATCTGCCGCAGTTCCCTTTATATCCACCGCCGCACCGGCAGTTCGGGGTGCATTGGCGATTTCCACAACGGTTACTTGGTAACCTAACTTGTTCATCCAGTAAGCGGTGGAAAGTCCGGCCATACTTGCACCCGAAACGAGCACTTTTTTATCTTTTAACGATTCCATGTTTGCCTTTTAATTGTACGATGTTTTTGACGGTGCAAAGGAACGTCGTATAATAAGGGAGAACAATGGCCATAAAAAGGTAAGTATAGGACTAATCGCGGTTTTTGTTCCGAAACGTCAAGGCCGTCATGCCTGTAACTTTAGCAAACAGCCGGGAGAAATAGGCGTAATCATCATAGCCCAATTCCGTGGCAATTTCTTTTACCGATCTATCAGAATGATAAAGCAAACGTTTTGCTTCTAAAATCACCCGTTCTTGTATATGATGGGAAACAGAATAGCCAGTCGTATTTTTGACACATTCGTTCAAGTAAGGTGCAGATATATTTAGTTGTTGGGCATACTCCGCCGGGCGTTTAGCAATAGTATAATTACGTTCCAGTATCTGCTTGAAGGCTTTGGTAAGAATCTCAAATCGGGAAAGGGTATCTATTGATTTAGATTGTGCTAAATATTGGGAAGCCACTAATGCGACCAAGGCATTACAACTGTCTTTTAGTAAAGAATGATATAGTTTGTCGTTTTTCCGTGCAGAAAATTTTATACACAGGGAGACTGCTTCGGAAATAATGGAAAACGCTTCCTTATTCAACACTAACGGTTTTGCGGGGGTGATGTCTTCCAGCAATTGCAGATATTCAGGATTCAGATTTTCATTAGTGATGGCCCAACTGCTGACCGTTACATTTTTAAATGCTGTGATACGATGTACCTGATCAGGGTGCATGTAAAGGATGGACGAGGGCTTGATTTTATACTTTTGAAAATCAATTTCAATAGAAACCGTTCCGCTTTCAAGCAGAAAGAAGGAATGCCGGTCATGCCGATGTGATTGCTCTCCTTCAAAAGCGGGCAACTCTTTAATAAATATTCTTTCAATGGAAATACCGGAGTTGTACTCGTCCCCAAAATGATTTACAGGTATAGATTTTATTTTTTTAGGCATCCTTTTTTTCAGTCCTGGACTATAAATAACTGATCTTAGGCACAATCTACAAGGCGACGTTTACGAAATTCTTAAAGTTTCGCAAACGTATGGATCGTGTAGCGTTTACGAAACCTTCGAGGTTTCGTAAACGTAATTCGTGCGTAACATCCCTAAATAAGGGCATTCATTAACCAATGAATCGGTTCTTCACACTAGTTTTATCAACCCACGACTCTAGTCGTGGATTGATAAAACTAGTGCTCCTTATTACTGCTACTCACCATCATTAGGCTCCCAAAGTTCCACTTTATTGCCTTCCACGTCCATAATATGAACGAATTTACCATATTCAGAAGACTCAATTTTGTCTACAATTGTTACGCCTTCATTTTTAAGTTGCTCTACCAGAGCTTCTAAATTCTCCACTCTATAATTTATCATAAAGTCTTTAGTGGAAGGCTCAAAATATTTTGTTGTTTCCGCAAACGGAGCCCATTGAGTAGACCCCTTTTTTGTAGAATCTGCATCTTGTCGCCACTCAAAATTTGTCCCATAAGGGGTGGTGTCAAAACCTAAATGCGTTTTGTACCATTCATTCATTGTATTGGGGTCTTTGCATTTAAAAAAAATGCCGCCAATGCCTGTTACCTTTTTCATTTTTGTTGCGTTAGAATTATTTTGTTTAACAATTGTGGTCTGGAAAGCAAAACCAAACCGAATGAAGCGACAAGTTCTAAAATTAATATTGATTCTGCGGTATTTAGTAGCACTTCAGGCGGTTCCAATTCCTGGTGTTGCGTTTTTGAAAGGTCGAATATTGGAGGCGTATTGTTGTCGAACTGGCCGAAAAGTACTACATCCTATGGTGAAACGCAACATTAAATAGTAAGCGCAGCGGAAGGTCATTTACTACATTATCCGCTAAGCCACGACCACCTGGCGTGAGTGGGTCGAACGGATACTTTTTTCTTATTTTTGCAAAAAATTTCCTGATCGCTTTTCCCAGTTATGAAAATTCAACCTGCTTCCCTTCAATTTCTTACAGATCTCGCCACAAATAATAACCGCGAATGGTTTCAGGCCAACAAAGGGTACTATGATTCCGCGCTGGAAAATATGAAGCAGTTCGCCAAAGCAGTCGAGGCGGCACTGGGCGAAACCGATCACCTGGAAAGCAGCACGCTTTATCGCATTTACCGGGATGTGCGTTTCTCCAAAGACAAATCACCTTACAAGAACAATTTCGGGATAGGCTTCACGCGGGCCACAAAACGGCTCCGGGGCGGGTATTTTCTGCAAATCGAACCGGGCTGCTCCTTTGCGGGCGGCGGTTTCTGGCAACCCAATACCGCAGACCTAAAACGGATCCGCGACGAATTTGCCATAGACGATCAGCCCATCCGCCAGATCATGGCGGATGCTACTTTCCAGAAATATTTCGGCACGATGCAGGGCGACGAGTTAAAAACCGCTCCACGCGGCTATGACAAAGACAGCCCGGCTCTGGACCTGATTCGGAAGAAGAGTTTTATCATCCACCGAAGTTTTACGGATCAGGAAGTGACGAGCGATCATTTTCTGCTGGAAGTAAAGCGGACTTTTGAGGCTATGCGCCCCTATTTTGACTATATGAGTATGGTGCTGACCACGGATATGAATGGGGAGGAGGTGTTGGGGTGAGGGGTTTTAGAGGTGCTGGGGCGCAGATGGTAAAACTTAAGGTTGAAGAGTAAGTCGTGGCCTCTACGCTAAAATCTTTTCTAGGCGTTCTTTCCACTTCACCCAATCCGGCATCTCCTTAGTCTGCAATTCAAAAAACGCCGCACTGTGGTTATGGTGAACCAAGTGACACAGTTCATGCACAATCACATACTCTATACATCCTTTCGGTGCTTTGATCAGTTCTGTATTTAGAATGATTTTGCCTTTAGGCGTACAGCTGCCCCAACGCTTGTCCATTTGTTGAATGATAAAATGCGAAGGCTCCACGCCATATTTCTTAAATCGCTCAATCCAGGAATTGGCAATTTCCCGAAATTTTACTTCTGCATGTGCTTTATACCAATCCAGCACTAACTCCTTAGTATTATATATATTACAGGTATAAACTTCTATAAATCCCCTTTTTAACTTTACTTCATTTAATTCCGCATTCTTAATTTTTAAACAATACTGCCTTCCCAAATATAAATGGGTTTCTCCGCTGACATATTTCCTGGCCGGCGTTAAAGGCTCGAATGACAGAAAATAACTTTGTTGTTTTAAAATCCAGGGTGCTCTTTTTCGGATCAATGCTATTACTCGTTCAAAATCAGCATCTAATGGTGCCTTAACCGTCACCTTTCGGTCGGGATGAACGGTAATACCCAATGATTTGCGCTCCTGATAAACCAGTTCGAAAATAATTTTTCTGGAACCAAACTGGATATATTGTTCGTTCGCGTTGCTCATTTGTATCTCAATTTTGCGATTTCAATACTTTTTCCGGCTATATCATCAATTTCACCAAACGAGAGAGAGAGCGCGTACTTGTCCCGGATATTGTCCATGATAAAATCGCCAATAGCTATTTCCAATTGCCCGATCAAGTCTGATTTATTCTTCCAATCCACTTTAGGTTGACCATTATCCATGATAATATTCAGCATTAGATCATCAATGCCGATGCCGGCATCCGCAGCAATAGCACGCGCCACCTGATCATCCTGTAGTTTGGTTTTAATAGATTCAAAAGTAATCCCGTAAAATGCGTGGGCAATCTCCCTGCCCCGCAGGCTTTCCGGAATATCACTCCCCGTCCGGTTCAACACTGATTCTTCCAGCTCTCTGGCCAACCGCAGGTATTCAGCTTCCGAAATACGTCGCTCGGCATAAGCACGGATGGCTTCTTTGAGCATCTCGGAGAATTTCTTGTAAAAAGCCGGGTCTTCTTCTATTTTCTCGTTGATATGCTTAGCCGTCCGGTGGGCAATCGTATCGGCCCTGGCCGCCAGTCCAACGATTTTTTCTACTTCCTTCTCAAACCGCTCCTTATCAAATATATTGATCAAATCGGTAATCGGCCGCACCTCATGGGAGGTAACGTGTTTATCTACTAGTTTTTGAATCTGATCTTCATAAGATTTAAAATCCACGACATCCGCGAACCGCTGCCGAACGGAGAAACGAAGTTTGGAAAAGAAACCCAGATCATATTTATAACGATCAATTTCTTTTTCAGGCGTTTTTGTGCTCCATTCAATACTGGATAAAGCGAGCTTGAGCAAGCGGGCAAACACGCTCAGCTTATCATAAAATTCCGCCCGGATAGCGTCGTCACGGAGTGCTTCTTCATAAGCTGGTTCATCATATTTATTGGAGATGGTCTTGAAAATATCCCAAAGTTCGGAGTGCGCCTGCGGCAGTTTCCTGATCTCTTCGAGGATATTGACCAGCGTAAATTCCAAATCTTCCGCATCGAAATCCTGAAAACTGGAATACGTTTTCAACGCTTCATCCAGTTCTTTCAATACGCCGTAATAATCAATAATAAAACCGTAATCTTTGCCCGGATGCACCCGGTTTACCCGCGCAATGGCCTGCAACAGTGTATGTTCGCGCAAACTCCGGGTAATATACAAAAAGGTATTCCGGGGCGCATCAAATCCGGTCAGTAGCTTGTCCACCACGATGATGAGCTCGGGTGCCTCATCGTGTTTGAACCGATTGATCAAATGTTTTTCATATTTTTTGGGGCTTCCGCCAAATTCATCCATCGTCCGTTTCCAGAACCGTTTTACTTCGTCGTTCGTCTCGTCGTAAGCACTGTCTTCGCCTTCCCGCATATCCGGCGGCGAGATGAGGATTTCGGAGCTCACCCGGCCTATTTCATCCAGATATTTCTTGTATTTAATGGCCGCCACCTTACTTTGACACACCAATTGCCCCTTCCAGTCGGTGCCCGCGCTGGCGTCCCGGTAATGCTCGCTAATATCCCAGGCAATACAATAGATTTTCTGTTCCGCTACGTTGAGTTGGTCTGCCCGACTGAATTTCTTTTTCAAGTCGGCCCGCTGATAATCGTTCAAGGGTTCCGACACTTTGGTAAAGTAGGCATCAATGGGCCGCTCGTTCACTTCCTGAATGACGTGCCGTCCTTCATACAAAAGTGGCACTACCGCCTTATCATGTACGGCCTGATCCACGGTATATTTATCAATCAAACCGCCAAACTTCTTCGCCGTGTTCTTTTCCTTTTTCCGCAATGGCGTACCCGTGAAAGCGATAAAACAAGCATTGGGAAAGGCTTTTTCCATACTGATATTGAAAATACCATGCTGCGAACGATGGCCCTCATCCACCAGCACAAAAATATCGGCAGAAGTGAAAGGCTCTTTGGACTGATTCACCGCAGTATCGAATTTATTGATGATGGTCGTAATCACCGCATCGCTTTTGCTGTGCATCAGTTCGATCAGATGTTTCCCGGTGCTGGCCTGCAACACCGGAATCTGACATTTTTTGAAGGTACTATAAATCTGGTCGTCCAAATCTACCCGGTCCGTGACAATAACGACTTTGGGATTGCGAATGGATTTGTCGAGGGCAATGGCCTGGGCCAGCATGACCATCGTCAGTGACTTACCACTGCCCTGGGTATGCCAGATGACCCCGCCCGAACGTTTGCCCTGTTCCAGGTTGCGTATCCGGGCGATGGTTTTTTTGATGGCAAAAAACTGCTGGTAGCGGGTGATTTTTTTGATGCCTGAATCAAAGACTATAAAGTTAAAAACCAAATCCAGCAAGCGTTGCGGGCGACATAAACAGTACAGGTATTTGTCCTGCTCGGTGACCATGCGCACATACTCCCCCGCCTGCTCGAAATGCTGCTGCACCGTAGCCAGTCTTTGCTCAAACAATTTCTGCTTTTGCCCGTCGGCCAGCGCATGGTTCTTGATCGTCGCGAGCGTAGCTTGGAAGGTTTGTTCCGCCGCTTCCGTATCGAACCGTTCCTCCCACTTCGACCAGAATTTTTCTTTGGTGGCCGTAGTGCCGTACAGGGCCATGTTGGTGGAAATGCTCAGCAAGAGTTGCGAATAAGCAAAAAGCAGCCGAATACCGTCTTCCTGCTGGTTGCGAATGTGCTGGGAAATGGCCTGGCTGAGCGGCTCTTTCATATCCGGCCGTTTGCACTCGATCACCACCAGCGGAATGCCGTTCACAAAAAGCACCAGGTCAGGTTTGTAAGGCTCGTGGCTACCTGCGCGTTGCACCGCATACTCTTCCGTGACGTGGAACACATTTTTCTCCCAGGCTAACCAGTTGATATACTGCAACGTATAACTTTTCTTGTCGCCCTCGATGGTCTGCTCCAGGGCCTTCCCCAGCGTGAGCAGGTTGTACATGGCCTCGTTGGCGGCGATCAGTCCCTCCTGCAAAGGCACGTCTTTCAGGGCCGCGATGCCCGCCGCAATATTGCTTTCCGTGTAGGCGTATTTTTGTCCCTTGTACTGGATGCTGTTTATTTTGGGCAATTGCGTTTCCAGTACCCCCTCCAACAACACCGCAGTCTTTTTCCCGCCGCGCAGCCGCAAGGCCTCCTCCGGGGAGAGGTAGGTGTAGCCCAGGTTTTGCAGAAACTGCAGCGCGGGAATTTGGGAAATGTGGTCTTCTTGAAAGGATGGTGTGCGCATAATAAAACTTGTTTCACGAAAAGTTGGGCAGTACAAAAAGAATAATTACCTTTGCAGTGTTCTTTACCTTTGGTGGGGAACCTACTGAGGTTTCAAACGCTGAACCATTAATCAGCGTTTTCATTTATTTTTTGCAGTTAAAGTCCGATTATCTCGGCTTTTCTATAAAGTAAGTCGACTTGGTTGGATCCCATGATCCTATCGAGCCGCAAAAAGTCCCCGGTTTTTCAACCGGGGCATTTTATTTTCGGACGATTCCCAGTTTATCTCCCCTCGCTGCTTCTTTTAACAAAATCGGCTCAAGTGTGTCAAACAAGAGCTCCAATCCGTATTTCTTCAAGCTTCCTTTTGGATGTTCCTTGCGGTATAAGATATGCGCAATCACATCCACGGTTTGAATAAAATAGGAATGATGAGAACTCCTTTGCAACAAGTCTTCTAGTACGTTGTCAGTAGGCGCATTATAAGCCTTTCCGAAATGAGATGGTACTGGATTATAGACCTTCATTTTTCGCATAAGCCTCATTATTTTATGCCCATCTGTATCATCAGATATAATTATGCCTTTGTCTTTAGCATTCTTTTTAAGAAAGGTATCAAACCGTTGAATTAGCCTGTTCCAAGCTGTTAATTGCACTTCTTCCGGCGTAGCAAAATCTGATTTTTTCAAGCAAACGTTAATTACTTTAGCCGTATCAAAAATGATTGGAATTTGATGACTGTAGGCTTTTAATATATTTATTCGGTCGCTCTTTTTTATTTGCCGATAGGCTATGGTTTTATTGATTCTAATCAGTTCGGCAGCATGAATTTCTTCCCGTAGCAACAAGCCATAGCTGATTTTTATCGAATTACGAAAGGTCTTAAGCCGATCCAAATACTTACTCCATTCATCCTGTGGCACGATAAGCCCGGATAAAATAAAAAAAGGTGACCCATAAGCATGAATACCGGGGTCGCCGCTTTCGTCAACGTACATTAGGTGCATTTTCAAATTCTTTTTTAATGATTGCTAAAACTACACTAATATTGGTTGCACATACTACTTTATCCGTCCAAAAATGATGAGTTAGTATACCAATGAGTTTCATATTCGTATTCTCAACAAGCATATTGGGAGTACAGTAAATGCTCCAAAGTCCTGCTCCACTTATCCCTACAATGCTAGGGGTCGGCTCCTCTTTTCGTTTTACAATATTAAATTGCTGATTCCTGTCAAAATCCAAAATCCATTTTGATCCCTTAATATATGTGGGAACTGTAGTGAATTTTTTATTTATAATTCGAGTTCTTATTTTGAGGGGAATGGGTTCTATGATCATTTCCATTCGCTTAACTTCCGTTGTTTCCACAGGATATCCGCAAAACATATATTGATGCGATGGTAATTCACTATGGTCTGCATCAATATCCGTGACATTTAGGAAGTGAAATCGCTTTTCAATTCCTTTTGCACAATCTTCGGATAACTGCACGATTCCTAAATCCATTTTATCATCACTTCTTTCTCCACTTTTTGGAATTTCCGTGGTCACAAGTTTGCCTTCAATTTCAACTAAATCCTCTCCATTTGGAATGGTCATCCATTCAACATATTGTGGTTCTAATACGTGCGCAGCAGATACCAAGTATTTATGTTTGTTTATTTCAAGTAACACACCACTCCCTATAGGTGCGCTCTTGTAGAATAACTGACAAGTGCTATCTAAAGCCTTATTGCCACAGTATTGAAGTTGTTTTTCTAAATACTCTTTCATGTTGCATTGTTACAGTTTCAATCGTTTCTTCCCAGTCAACAACACCTGCATCATCCCCTTCTTCTGCTCCTTCATCTTGTCGGCCTTGGCTTTCAGCAGTTGGATTTCTTGGTCGGCGGTTTGTAGGACTTGGGCTATGGCGGTCTGTTCCTTTTTGTTTGGTAAATAAACTTTAACCAATGCAAAATCTTTAAACTTACAATTCAGGGTATCATCAACCAATCCTTGTGATTTTGACCAGAAAAGATGCATTAACTTAGGTGTTTTAAGTAAATAAGCAAAGAATAATGAATTTGCATTTTCTTTAGGCGTTACAACCGTATAAGCAGGGCTAACAATACCTTCAAGATTTGACAATGCGCTTCTACCTTGCCACATTCTCATCGTGTTGTAGCCTATGTCGCCTGGATAAATTCTTTTATATTTGGATTTATCAGCATTCGAACTATCTTTTTTTATTGATTCCGATTGAGGGTAGATTCCAGAAGCGCCGACAGAAAGCAGAGGTAAACCATTGTATTTAGTTTCATCTCTTTCTTGAAACATTTCACCTAAATGGTATTCCTTCCACGCTCCCTCAAACCCCCTCAACCGCTTCTTCCCAGTCAGTAACTGCTGCATCAGCCATTTTTTGCGCAGTTCTTTTTGGGCGATGAGCTGGTTGTTTTTTTGGATGGCAGAGTCTATGGTGCTGAGGACGCGGGCAATGGCTTGTTGTTCGGACAAAGGAATTTTTAAAAATGGGAAATCACCCAGACTACTGGACATTTTTGGAAATGGGATGATTTTTCGGGCTTAGCATGCTAAAAACATATCGTATAAATTCTATAAATCGGAAGCATTTTGTGGTTAGGATTGCCAGTCCTTCTCTAAAAATGGACACTTCTGGCGTTTGAGTCCCGTCCTGATAACGTTGCGTTGCAATATAATTTTGGTGCTTCCAGCCTTCTTGAATGGCCAAGGTATAGGCTATTGTAACGATCGCCATCATTAACAGGTTTTTGCTAGCATTTTTGAGATTAAGGTCTTCCAGATTATATCCGTTCGTTTTTAGGTGTTTGAAAAGGCATTCGATTTTCCAACGTTTGACGTAGCATTCAGCGGCCTTGACGGCATTGGGTAGCGTAGTCAAAAAGATCATCACCGGTTCCTCTGCATTCACCTTGGGATTAGGCATCATAACGATGGTGAAGGCCTGGCCATCCAGAAAAATCTGCTTTTTAACCAATTTGTCTTTTAAGCCGCACTTAGTCACCATACGTTCATAGCCCTTACCTCTGGCCCCGTTCACCTCTTCAAAATAATCGCCTGCCCGAAGCCGTATAACAAAATGTATCTTGTTCTTTTTGAGGAAGTTAAACCAATTTTTGCCAATATATTCCCGATCAGCTAACAACGTCATCCCTTGCAGATCGAACAGCAAAAATGCCTGCTCAAACATGGCTTTGCGCTCCGCCTGACTGGACGCGCCTATCTTTTCCAACTGCACCCAATAAATCGGAACGGCCACAGAACCAACCAGAACACTCAGCACCAAATAATGCACTTTCGCTTCCCCAAGCGTCCAACTCGTGCCGTCCATGACCAGGGTTTTAAAGCCTAAACCACGCAAAAACCGAAGATTTTGGCGCATCAAATCGTGTAACAACGCCCTGCTTTCGCCCCAATCCTGGAAAAAACGAATCAGCCGTTTATAATCACTATTGGCCTTCGAACCATCCTTGCCAAGTACCCCGCCAACGTAATCCTTCATTTTGTAAAGGTTCACCGTGCGCGCTAAAGGAAGCAGGCAGACTAAAAGCCAAATATTTTTTACGGCCCCTAAGCCATAACTTTCATACAAAACACTAAATTTGCGTATGTGTGGTGGAAGCATCGATTATTATGTTGTTGCAAACACAATATCGGCTTTCGCCACCTCTTTTCAAAAATGTCCAGTAGTCTGGAAATCACCAACATCTTTACTAGTTATATTAGGGTCTTTTCTGCTGCTACCTGCAAGATTTTTCCATAGTCCTACTTTTCCATTTAGCCAACATAGCAAGAAGAACGGGTCAACTGAATTTTTATCTACGGATATTGCAGAAAGGGCCTGGTTAATTGTCGCTTCTATGGCTAGTAAACCTGTTCGGCCAATTTGATTAAATCCGCCATACATCGCTACGAGAACAGTATCTTTTGGATAAATTCTTAAAGAGGTCTCTTTTAAAGCCTTTTCGGTAATTTTCTCCTCCGTTTCGGCAATCAATGCGTTGTTTAAATCTGTCGTTTTAACCCATGCAATTGTTCCATTAAGATGGTAAGACATATTACTTCTTAATGGTGTAGTACCCGAAGTAATCTTTCCTATATCTTTAATTTTTACCATCTCCCAATCACTTGGAATCTTCAATTGACCCAAATTCCCTACCTGCTTATTTTCCTTCATTTCCTTCATTTTTCGCAGTCAACATTTTCTTTTCCCCTTGTTTTCCCAATTGTTTAATGCTATCCGCCACCGGCAGATTTTCCGGCATGGTACCCCCGATGTCTTCGATAGTTTGGCGCACCTTTTTACCAACTTCGTAGTGCGTTCGGTTGGCTTTGGCCTTGCCTTTGATCTGGTCGCGCCGGAGTTTTTCTTCGGTTTGGGTAGCGCGGAAGAGGTTGGCGGCCAGTTCGGTGCTGCCCATGTGGTCGAGGATATTTTCGTTTTTTTTCAGCCCTTTTCGCTGATGAATACCTTTGGCATCGAAACCACCGTACAGGCCCATGTAGCCGTGGTTTTGAAAGATGGCGTAGTCGTAAGGCTCTATCACGCCCGCATCTTTCGCGGCATCGGCCAACTGCACATTGTGTTGCTTCATCTCGTTGCGCAGGAACAGGCGTTTTTCATCTTCGGTACTGAGGGTGTTGTATTCGTCCATCTGCCGGATCTCCTGCAGACGGGTTTGCACCGCAAAATAGGTTTGCCCCAGGGCCACGACTTCTTTGGCCGGATCGGCGTTTTGCACGATCAGGTAGCAGGCGTAGCGGGAAAGTTTTACATCCTCCACTTTCCTTTCGGCACCAGAACCAATCGGGACCATATCGAGGATATCCTCGAAATGGTCGGCGACTTGATTGCCGCTATTGTTACAGGCTTCGCGCGCCCGTTCGATGACGGGTTTGAAATGCCTGAATTCGGAGTATTCCAGCACTTTGGCCATAGTGCGGGCACTCCAATAGTCATTGCCCTGTGCATCCTGCCTTTTGATTTGTTCAAAGACAGGCGGTTTGTTGTTGGATAGTTCTATTTCCATCATGATGTGGTGTCTTTTATGGCGCACATATCGCAACTAGTTGGTGCATTGAGTGGCATATCATTTTAATTTTTTAAGGGACTCTTCCAAGTCATCATCTGCCGGTGGCAATGGCTTTGGTTCTTTCAGGGTTTTGTCAAAATCGCTTTCGTAGAGGGCATCTTGTTGGGTGCGAAATTTCTCATATTCTGTTTCCGCTAGTTGCAGAGCGATCTCATGGCTTATTTTTCCGGCATCCTGCAGCACTTTGTATTCGTTAAACTGCAAAAATGCATTGAGTTTTTGCGCCCAGTCGTGCATACTCATGGGTATCTGACGTTCGGCCTGGTTTTCGGCGTAGTCTAGGTACATACTCACGATACGATTCAGTGCTGTGATCTCTTTCTGTTGCAGGTAGTTTTTGGCTACGCCCACATCGGATTTGAGAATTTTACCCTTCGGTGCATTTTTCCAGGTCGTTAGTCCCATGTTGGGCTGGGCAGCACTGGCGCGTTGGGCAATGATTTCAGCGGCGGTATGACCGGTAATGGCCCAGTGCAGTTTGTTTTGCACGGTTTTGTAAAAGGTTTGGGTAATGTCGGCCTTTGGGTCGTAATCAATGCTGCATTGGGCATATATGTCGGTTATTTTCTGATAAAAACGGCGTTCGCTGGCCCGTATCTCCCGGATGCGCTCCAGAAGTTCGTTGAAATAATCCTTGCCGAAGGCTTTTCCTTGTTTCAGCCGGGTGTCGTCCAGTACAAAACCTTTTATAATAAATTCTTTAAGGGTTTGGGTGGCCCAAATCCGAAATTGCGTCGCTTGGTAGGAGTTGACGCGGTAGCCTACAGCGATGATGGCATCAAGGTTGTAAAATTGAGTATTATAGTTTTTGCCATCGTTGGCAGTTATCCGGAAAATCCGGATAACTGAATCTTTGTCCAGTTCGCCTGAAGTGAAGGTATTCTGCAAATGTTCGTTGATGGTACGGACATCAACTCCAAAGAGTTCTGCCATTTTTCGCTGTGAAAGCCAAAAGGTTTCGTCTTCGAAAAAGACTTCAATTTGGGTGCTTCCCTGCGGTGTGCTGTAAAACAGGATTTGTAATGATTTCATAGTTCAGGCCTTTAGAAGTTCGTCCAAATATTTCCCCAGTTCCGCCTGCACCGTTTTCAGTTCGCCTTCCAGTTTTTCTATTTCCTGTTGCACTTTGGCAATATCCACCTCGGCCTCTTCTTCAAAAGTATCTACGTAGCGGGGAATATTGAGGTTGAAATCGTTTTCCCGGATTTCCTCGAACGTGGCCACATAGGCAAATTTGTCTTCCACGACTCCTGATTCCAACTGGCCAGCATGGAATTTCCGATAGGTGTGGACTATTTTATCCACGTCAGTATCTCGCAGCACGTTCTGGTTTTTGCCCTGTTCAAATTGACGGCTGGCATCTACGAATAACACATTATGGTTGTCCCCTTTCCCTTTATTGAAAATCAGAATAGCGGCGGGAATCCCGGTACCAAAAAAGAGATTGGCGGGTAGTCCGACCACCGCTTCCAAAATGTTTTCTTCGATGGTTTTTTGCCGGATTTTCCCTTCCGAACTGCCCCGGAACAGTACCCCGTTGGGCACGACCACGCCTACCTTGCCTTTGCCTTCGTAGGCCGTCTCGATCATGTGGCTAATGAAGGCCCAGTCTCCCTTGCTTTTGGAGGGTACGCCCCGCCAAAAACGGTTGTAAGTATCCGATTCGGGATCAAAACCACTGCCTTTTGCGCCCTCGTCGTCTTCCACCTTGCCCCATTTGTCCAAACTGAAGGGCGGATTGGCCACTACGGTATCAAATTTCATCAGGGCATCGCCTTCTCTGAGTTTTGGATTACGGATGGTATCGCCCCAGCGAATCGTGGCATTGTCCATGCCATGCAGGAACATATTCATCACCGCCAGTGCCCAGGTGCTGCCATTTACCTCCTGACCATACAAGGAAAAGTTATCCGAGCCGACTTCCTTCCCGGCTTTGATCAGTAAGGAACCGGAACCGCAAGTGGGATCACAAATCCGCGCACCCGGTGACGATTTGGTGAGTTTGGCGATCAGGGTAGAGACCTGTCCCGGTGTAAAAAATTCTCCCGCCTTTTTGCCCGCATCGGAAGCAAAATTGGCGATCAGAAACTCATAAGCATCACCGATTACGTCATGCCCTTGCAACATAGAAGGGCGCAGGTCCAGTTTCTTATCGCTGAAATCAATCAGCAGGTTTTTCAGGCGAGTGTTCTTGTCTTTGGCATCACCGAGATTGCTTGAATTGAAATCAATGTTCCGAAAAACCCCGGATCCATCTTCTCCGGAAAGTTTGCCGGGATTGGCTTCTTCCAATGCTTCCAATCCTTGATTGATCAACTCTCCGATGTTCACTTCGCCCCGGTTTTGATATAGATAATCAAAGCGGGAATGCGGAGGCACTACAAATCGTTCCTTTTGCATGGCCCACTCGGCCCGCTCTTTATCCCTATATTTTTCGAGATATTGCTCCATCTTGTCTTTCCAGACATCACTCACGTACTTGATAAAGAGCATAGTGAGCACGTAATCCTTATATTGCGATGGATCAATCACCCCTCGGAAGGTGTCGCAGGCACGCCACACCACCTTGAAAACGTCCTCTTTTGTGGTCTTACTCATTTCACGCATCCTGTTTAATCTGGTTAAGTAATAATTTTTGGTACCAGGCATCTTTGAGATTCATCAGATCCGCCATCAATAATTTTTCTTTATTCCAAAGGCGTTGAATGGCCAATGTTTCCTTTTGAGTTTTTAGGGACGGGACAGGAATTTCTATCTCCGCTAATGCTTTTTTAGAAAGGGAAGAGATTTGAGTACCTTTCGACAGCCCTGAGAGTACGCCCTGTATATAATAAGTGTTGAAGTACCATTGTAAAAACGCAGGCAGCACGGTACTCTCGGTCAAACGGATGACAAAGAAAGTGGAAGAAGCAACTGCCGGGCCAATACTACTTTGGTAAATGCAGGCTCGGTTGTTTTCTCCTTTTGCAACCAGCAAAATATCGCCGTCCATCAGCAAATGCTTCTCAAGCCGCTCATTTGCCTGCAATTCAGGATTGATTACCAAATCTTCCCGAAACTTGCCAAATTCGTCAAAATGCTTCCCCTGGAGATAAAGAGTATCTGCGGTAGGGTCCACCTTTGCGTAAACTCCGGTCGTGATAGATGCTATATCTTCGATTGTTTTTAGCATTTGTAATTGACCTACACTTTAATTTCAATCCTTTTTTAGGATTTTTGTGTAGTAATTGAGGTACAAAACTAAGATAACTTATGGTAAGTTCCAACTTTTACGAAACTTTTTTTTCGGTAATCGTTGTACAAAAGTGCATTAAATTTTGTAAAGGCAAGTAATCAAGCTTTTGGAAAATAATCTTCGGACCAAATAAGGCCAAAAAAAAGCGAGTCATGCACAGCTGCATAACTCGCTTTAAATTGTTGTCGGGACGACAGGATTTGAACCTGCGACCACATGCCCCCCAGGCATGTATTCTACCGGGCTGAACTACGTCCCGTAGTACAAAAAAGAAGGGTTGATTGCTCAACCCCCGGCGTCGGAACAGTAGGATTCGAACCTACGACCTCACGCGTGTGAAGCGTGCGCTCTAAACCAACTGAGCTATGCTCCGAAAAATTACATTCTATTTCTCACTTCTCTCGCCTTCTCACTTCTCTCACATTTTCTAGTCGGGCCAACTGGATTCGAACCAGTGACCTCTACGATGTCAACGTAGCGCTCTAACCAACTGAGCTATGGTCCGTTTTGGCCTACTCGTTCGTAAGCGGGTGCAAATGTATGACGACCCGCATTAAAAAACCAAGCCCGGCGGAAAATTATACGGTACATTTTATCTTCCAGAAAATATCTACCCGAATCCTACCTAACATACTCCTGGCTGCTACCTTTGGCGAACAACCAAACTTTCGGCAAACGCCATGCGCAATAAACTTCTTTTCTGGTCGCTCACCGTCGCCCTCGGCGGCTTTTTATTTGGTCTCGATACAGCCGTCATCTCCGGTGCCGAGCAGGACATCCAGCGGCTCTGGCATCTCGACGATTTCACGCACGGGCTGGCGGTAGCGATGGCCCTTTACGGCACAGTCATCGGCGCGATGTTCGGCGGCATTCCGGCCGATCGGCTGGGTCGTAAGCGCACTTTATTCTGGATCGGGGTGCTGTATTTGATCTCCGCACTCGGTTCAGCTTTGGCCCCGGAAGTCGGATTATTTATGGTGTTTCGCTTCATCGGCGGATTGAGTATTGGCGCGTCTTCGGTGGCCGCGCCGCTGTATATTTCCGAAATTGCGCCAGCGCGTTCTCGCGGGCGATTGGTGGCCTTGTTTCAGTTCAATATTGTGCTGGGCATTCTGATTGCTTACGTTTCCAACTATCTGCTCGATGGCATCGGCGAACATGATTGGCGGCTGATGCTCGGTGTGGTGGCGGTGCCGTCGCTGCTATTTACTATTATGGTGTTGACAATTCCGGAAAGTCCACGTTGGTTATTGTTGAAAAAAGGCCGCGTGGAGGATGCCCGCGCTATTCTCCGCATTACCGACCCGGAAAATGTGGATGCGTCTATTCTGGCGATGCAGGAATCCGCTTTGGCGGAGCAAAATCAGGTGCGCGAACCACTTTTTAGCAAGAAATATAGTCGACCAATTATGTTGGCTTTCCTGTTTGCGCTGTTTAACCAATGGTCGGGCATCAACGCGATCATCTACTACGCGCCGCGCATTTTTGAAGAAGCGGGTTTGGGTAAAAGTGGCGCGCTGTTGTCCAGTGCCGGGATTGGGCTGGTTAATTTAATATTTACCATGCTGGGCATTGCGCTGATTGACCGCGTGGGTCGCCGAACGCTAATGTTTGTTGGTTCTTTTGGACTGATTATTACTTTAGGTTTGGTGTCACAGGCGTTCAATGGTAATGCCGGCAATGCCGCCTATGTACCGATCATGCTCTTTGGCTTTATTGCCTTTTTTGCGCTGTCGCAAGGAGCCGTGATTTGGGTGTTTATTTCTGAAATATTCCCCAATGCGGTACGCGCCGCTGGACAAGCCCTGGGCAGTTCTACGCACTGGGTTTTTGCCGCACTGATCGCCAATATTTTTCCGGTTTTAGCGAATAATCCACACATCGGCACGTCGCGTATCTTCCTGTTTTTCAGCATCATGATGGTGCTGCAATTGCTTTTTGTCTGGCGTTTAATGCCGGAAACGAAGGGCGTTTCGTTGGAAGATTTAGGGGAACGGATGACGGGTCATTAAAGCGGGAGAACAAGAAAAAATTGAGTTCAATACTTCCTTAACCATGCTGTCATCCTGAACGTAGTGAAGGAACTGGCTACGAAGAGAGTGAGCATTTCGCTTCGCTCCCGGGCAGATTCTTCACTGCGTTCAGAATGACAAGACTCGGGGGTAAGAAAGATTGATAACTAGCATTTAGGCAATTACCTATTATTTTTTATGAAATACGCTTCCTTCTTACTGTTCCTTTTCAGCATTGTTGCCTGTAAAACCACCACACCGCCGAGCAGCGCAATGCAGCATTATTACACCGAACCGCACCGTCCGCAGTTCCATTTTTCGCCGGAAAAGCATTGGATGAACGACCCGAACGGGCTGGTATTTTATGATAAAGAATACCATTTATTTTATCAATATTTTCCCGGCGGCGACAAGTGGGGGCCGATGCACTGGGGACATGCGGTAACCAAAGATTTAGTGCATTGGCAGCATTTGCCGATTGCGTTGTACCCCGATTCGCTGGGCTATATTTTCTCCGGCAGTGCCGTGGTGGATGCAAAAAATACGGCTGGATTTAAGACGGGAAAAGAAGACCCGATGGTGGCTATTTTCACTTATCACTTGATGGCTGGCGAAAAGGCTGGACGTCAAGACTATCAGTATCAAGGCATTGCGTATTCCAATGATAAGGGCCGGACGTGGACGAAATATGCGGGCAATCCAGTGATTGCCAGCCCCGGAACTAAAGATTTTCGTGATCCAAAGGTATTTTGGTATGCTCCCGCCCGGCATTGGGTGCTGATTCTGGCACAAGGCGATCATGTGGTGATGTATAATTCGCCCGACTTGAAAAACTGGACAAAAACCAGCGATTTTGGGCTTGACTACGGCAGTCCCGGTCGCCCGTGGGAATGTCCGGATTTATTTGAATTGCCCGTGGAAAATACCGGCGAAAAACGTTGGGTGATGTTGGTTAGTCTCGGCACTGGCGCACCCAATGGCGGCTCTGGTACTCAGTATTTTATCGGAAATTTTGATGGCAAAACCTTCACCCCTAATGCACCGAGCACGACTACTTCCTGGCTTGATTACGGAAGAGATAATTACGCCGGAGTAACCTGGAACAATGGCCCTGATAATCGCCGCCTGTTCATCGGTTGGATGAGCAATTGGCAGTATGCGCAGGAGGTGCCGACTACGCCGTGGCGCAGCGCGATGACGGTGCCGCGTACGTTGCATTTGGAAAAAACGCCGTTGGGCATTCGGCTTTTTCAACAGCCAGTGCGAGAGTTGGAGACACTGCGAGGAGCCGCCATGGAATTAGCCGTAGGGAATAAATACGTGCTGCCCACCGATGGTTATGAGCTGGATTTGACCTTCCAATTGCCTGAAAATAAACGCGATACGCTATGCGGCCTTACATTGACCAATAGCAAAGGGGAACGCCTGACGGTAGGCTATAATGCAGCAACGCAGCAGATTTTTGTGGATCGGTCTGCGGCGGGCAAAGCGGATTTTTCTACCAAATTTGCTGGCAAAGCCGTGGCACCTTACTCGCCCACGAGCAAGACGTTACAAATGCACCTGTTTTTTGATAAAGCGTCGGTAGAACTATTTGTGGATGGCGGCGCGGTGACGATGACCGAGAATTTTTTCCCGACGGAGGATTTTACGACGTTACAATTGGCGGGCGAATCGGCTGGTTTGCAAAAAGGGAAAATGTATCCACTAAAATCCATTTGGCGATAATTAACAGTAGTGTGCCTGTCATTCAGAGCCGAAGGCGTGGAATCCGAGGCCAAAGGCTGATCATAAAAGCGTTGTTTCGGGCTGCGCCCTCAGATTCTTCACTACGTTCTGAATGACACGTGATTGTATATATTAAAACCTTAGATCACTTTCCCCGGATTCAATATCCCATGCGGATCAAACACCGCTTTAATCTGCTGCCGCAATCGCAATTCCACCGGTGAAAAAACAATATCCAGATAAGGTTTTTGTACCAAACCAATCCCGTGTTCGCCGGAAATGGTGCCGCCGAGACTTTTGACCAGCGTAAATATTTCCCGAATGCCCTGCGTGACGTCCACCTGCCAAACGTAGTCAGAGAGATCGCCGCGCAGAATATTGACGTGCAAATTCCCGTCGCCCGCGTGGCCGTAACAGACTGATTCAAAGCCGTATTTCTTGCCAACATCCTTCACATGACGCAGCAAAACTGGCAATTCCGCGCGAGGCACCACGGTATCTTCTTCTTTATAAATGGAGGTGCTTTTCACCGCATGGGCCACGTTGCGGCGCAGTTTCCAGAGATTAGTTTTGGTAGTTTCATCATCAGCAAAAAGGATTTCACCGCAGTCATATTTTTCCAAAACCTGCGTAATAGTCTCACAATCAGCATATAAAGATTCCAAATGCTGGCCATCCACTTCGATGAGCAGATGCGCCTGCACGTCCTCGCCCATCGGCACCTGCACATCGCCCACGTAGCGAATCGCCCAGTCAATGGCGTTGCGTTCCATGAATTCCAGCGCAGAGGGTGTCACGCCCGCCTGAAAAATAGCTGCCACCGCTGCGCAGGCACTTTCCGCCGAGCGAAACGGAGCCAGCATCAGTAGATTTTGCGTGGGATAAGGTTGGAGTTTCAATACAATTTTGGTGACTACCCCCAGCGTGCCTTCGCTCCCCACCAGCAATTGCGTGAGGTTATAGCCCGTCGAATTTTTCAGCGTGTTGGCTCCCGTCCAGATGATTTCGCCAGTCGGCAATACTACTTCTAAGTTGAGTACGTGGTCTTTTACTACGCCATATTTCACGGCTTTTGGGCCGCCTGCATTGGTGCTGACATTGCCGCCAATAAAACTCCAACCACGGCTCGAAGGATCGGGTGGATAGAATAAACCCATGTCTTTCAACGTATTCTGCAAAGTTTCAGTAACTACGCCCGGCTCTACGGTCACTTGAAAATTGCGTTCGTCGATGTGCAGAATCTGGTCAAAACGCCGCATGGAAATCACCAGGCCGCCGTGAATGGGCAGCGCACCGCCCGCCAATCCGGAACCGCCGCCGCGTATGGTGACTGGGATGCGTTCTGTATGACAAATCTGCAACAGCGCGCTGATTTCGGCGGTGTTGGCGGGTTCGGCTACGGCTTCGGGGGGGTAGTTGAGGTCCTCCGTTTCGTCGTGTCCGTTTGCCCGGCGGGTCGTTTCGTCCGTGTGGAAGTAGCCTTCACTCAATAGGTCGCGCATTTTGGCGAGGGTGGCGGCGGAGATGGGCTGGAAGGCGTTACTTTTGCTGCTCATTTTTTATTCTGGCAATATGCATTTGAAACTATATGTGATCGTCGGCTTGCTTTTTTATGGCACCCTGCTTTCTGCACAACGCCACCGCGAACATCCTGAACCGGAAGAAGCGCGCAACAAAGGTAAAGCGATTTTGGCCCATCTGTCCTTTGGTACGCACCTGTTGGGTGGCGATTTGGCAGATCGTTTTGGCCGAGATGGTGCTCCCGGATTGGGGGCTGAATGGATTACCGCAAACAACCTCATTATCGGCCTGGAAGGGCAGTATTATTTTGGCAATGTAGTTAAAGAAGACCCCCTGGCCATCCTGCGTACCCCGGAGGGCGACCTCATAGGCAACGACCAGTTGCTGGCCGTAGTGCCTTTACGGCAGCGCGGGTTGTATGCAGGTGCGCTAATCGGTAAACTGGTCACTTTCAATGACTCGCGCTCTGGATTGCGGGCTACGTTGGGGGCGGGCGTAACTCGGCACAAAATCCGGGTACAAGACGACCAAAGTGTAATGACGCAACTCACCGGCGATTATGCCAAAGGCTATGACCGGCTGACGGGCGGCTTTGCGCTCCAAGAGTTCATAGGGTGGCAGCACTTAGCCAAAAACCGCCGCGCCAACTGGATGATCGGTCTCGATTTCAACCAGGGGTTCACCAATACCTTGCGCGACTGGGATTTTACGGAACGCCGCAAACTCGATGAAAAACGCATTGATCTGCGTTTCGGCATCAAAGCCGTCTGGACGCTTCCGTTCTATATCGGTGGCGCGGAAAACATTTTTTATTGATCCGGGCGCATGGCATTGTTTTACCATTTCGCCATTCTACTGTACACTTTTGGCATTCGCGTGGCGGCTTTATTTCTGCCCAAAGCCCGGAAATGGGTGGCGGGTCGCCGTGATTGGCGCAAACGCTATTCCGCTGATTTTCAAAAGAAAAGCCAGGTGCTGTGGGTACACGCGGCTTCACTGGGTGAATTTGAGCAGGGACGGCCAGTTATCGAGGCTTTTCGCAAGCAATTTCCCGATTGGCAGGTGGTACTGACCTTTTTTTCGCCGTCTGGCTATGAAATTCGGCGGAATTATCCCCACGCTGATTTTGTTTCTTATTTGCCCGCCGATACACCCGGAAATGCTGCCGATTTTCTGAAAATCATTCAACCTGACGCCGCAATTTTTGTCAAATATGAATTTTGGTTTAATTATCTCACGGTCCTTCGTGAGCGCGGCACTCCTACCCTGTTGGTCTCCGCTTTGTTTCGCCAAAAGCAATTCTTCTTTCAGCCCTGGGGTGGCTTCTGGCGACGGGGTTTAAAAGCATTTACCCACTTTTTTGTGCAGAATCAGGACTCGGCGCAATTGTTGCAAAACATTGGTTTTCATAATGTTACCGTGGCTGGCGATACTCGTATTGATCGGGTGTTGGAGATTGCGGCGGCGGTGGTGGGGAATGAGGTGGTGGAGAGTTTTATAGCCCCCCCCTTAGGGTTAGCCCCCCCCAGCCCCCCCGTAAAGGGGGGGAGTGGCATCGAGCTGGAAGAAACTATCAACCTTCCACTAATAGAAGATTGGAGAGCAGCGCAAATCCAAACGGCGGAGCTCAATCAATTCCCCTCCTTCACGGGGGGGCCAGGGGGGGCTTTCATCGCCGGCAGCAGTTGGGAAGCCGACGAGTCCATATTTCTACCAATATTATTAGCAAAAACCAATTGGAAAACCATCATCGCGCCACACGAACCCTCCGAAAAAAACGTGCAGCGGCTGCTTCAAAATACCCGAACGATCCGATATTCTCAGGCAACACCAGAGTCGTTACAAGACGCTCAAATTTTGATTATTGACAATGTAGGGATGCTCAATACGCTGTATCGCTATGGCACGGTCGCTTATATCGGCGGCGGGTTTGGAGCAGGGATTCATAACACGCTGGAACCGGCAGCCTTTGGTTTGCCCATTATTTTTGGGCCGAAATATGAAAAATTTGAAGAAGCACGAGCCTTTGTAACGCGTGGCGCGGCTTTTTCCGCAAATAATAGCGAAGAGTTGGCAGCGGTGTTGAACCGATTATCCAAACCGGAATTTTATCGAAAGTCTTCGGACGCGGCACGGAATTTTCTGGAAGAAAACCGGGGTGCCACGGCGAAGGTGCTGGCTTTTCTGGAAAACAGGTTTGCGAAACTCTCAAAGTTTCGTAAATCTAATGGTTAACGTTCCCCCATTTCCAACAATACTAATACGCCACGCATTTGGAACTTTGCAAGTAAAATCGTAGTTTTACTATCTGTATTAAAGAAAAGATAGCCAAAGCAATCGTTATTATTTAAGCAAGTCATTGATTATCAACCTTTTTTATACATTTTATCAACCCCTTTACCACTACCTAAATTTTTTTACCGGCCTGTTCCATTGGCCAAATCCAAGTATGACTAAAAAGAAAAACAGCGGCGACAAAAGGTTGTCTGCCCAATCATTACAAATCGAAATCCTCAAATTCCTGCTGGCCCAGCCTAAGAAACACTTCTCGGCCCGCCAGATCACCCAAAGCCTGCGCGTAGAAAACAACGTGGATTCAGCAGAACACGCGCTGCGCCAATTGGTGCAACTCGGCACCGTCACCGAACACGCCGATGAACGTTTTGGCCTGGCTCTTGACCGGCTTACCACCCGCTCGGAGGAGGAGAACCAACCTGCATCAAAGCCTTTTCCACGCACCGAACAATCCAAAGCACGGGAACCACGCGGCGAAAAACCATCCTTTGACCGGGATCGCGATGCTCGGCGCGTCAGTCTGACCACTGAACGCGGCCCTCGGAAAATGATCGAAGGCCGGGTAGATATGATTCGCACCGGCGCGGCTTACATCGTGAGCGAACTGCTTGATACTGACGTATATATCCATCAAAAACACCTCGGTGGCGCGATGCACGGCGATACGGTACGGGCACTGCTTTTTTCTGCGCCCCCAGCCCGACGGAGTGGTATGACACCCCGCAAGCCCGAAGGGGAAATCGTGGCGGTGCTGAAACGCGCCAACGAATTTTTTATCGGCACTTTAAAACTCAATCGCAAGTACGCGCTGTTCGTTTCGGCCAACCCGAATGTGCAGACCGATGTATATATTCCGCTCGAAGCCTGCGGCGAAGCCCAGGACGGCGACCACGTGGTAATTCGCATTACCGATTGGCAGGAAGGCAAAGGGCGACTGCCCATCGGCAAGGTGACTCAGGCGTTGGGACAGACCGGCGGCAGTAATTTTGAGATGAACAAAATCCTGATTGGTCAAGGTTTTGAACTGTCGCATTCCGATGAAGCCGAACGCGAGGCGGCTAATATTCCCGATGTGATTTCGGAGCAAGAGATCGCCCGTCGTCGTGATTTCCGGGATATTCTGACTTTCACCATTGACCCGGAAGATGCCAAAGACTTTGATGATGCTTTGAGTATCAGGGAGTTGGAAGATGGGAATCTGGAAATCGGCGTACACATTGCCGACGTGACGCATTATCTGAAACCCGATTCTTCCATTGACAGAGAAGCCTACCAACGCAGCACTTCAGTATATTTGGTAGATCGCGTTTGCCCGATGTTGCCGGAAAAATTGTCTAATCACCTGTGTTCGCTGGTGCCGCACGAAGATCGTTTGACCTTTTCGGCGGTGTTTACTTTCGACACGAAAGGCAAGATTTTAGCGCGCTGGTTTGGCAAAACGGTGATCCATTCGGCACACCGCTTTTCTTATGAACAGGCGCAAACCATCCTGAATAAAAAACCTGCGGAAGCATTACGCGAACTGGAAATTTTCCCAAAACTGGACTGGGCGATCAAAACGATGGATAAGATCGCCAAGAAAATGCGGGCGGAGCGCGAGAAAAATGGAGCCATTGGTTTCGAGACCGATGAGGTGCGTTTCCGATTGGCCGAAGATGGTACGCCTATCGAAGCCTACATAAAAGAGCGTCAGGATACCAACTTATTGATTGAAGATTATATGCTGCTGGCCAATAAGGAAGTGGCTTTGTATATTGAAAACAAGCAAAAAGGGCAGGCGGAAATTCCGTTTGTTTATCGGATTCACGATTTGCCAGATGCGAGTCGGGTGGCTGATTTCGCGCGTTTTGCCACACAATTGGGCTTTCCGATGAAAGTGGATACGCCGAAGCAAATTGCCCAGTCGTTCAACTCTTTGATGAAGGCCAGTAAGAAAGATGATCGCCTGAAACTGTTGGAGCCACTGGCTATTCGCACGATGGCGAAAGCCGTTTATTCGACCGAGAATATTGGCCACTACGGATTGGGATTTTCGCATTATAGCCACTTTACGTCGCCGATTCGCCGTTATTCCGATGTGCTGGCGCACCGTATTTTGGAGCGCAATCTCGATGGTAAAACCTACCGCGTAGACAAAAGCAAACTGGAAGAACAGTGCAAACACGTCAGCACGCAGGAGAAAAAAGCCGCCGATGCCGAGCGCGAAAGTATCAAGTACAAACAAGTGGAGTTCATCAAATCGCGCGTAGGACAAGTATTTGAAGGCATTATCAGCGGCTTTTTGGAACGGGGCTTTTTCGTGGAATTGCCAGAATCCAAAGCCGAGGGGTTGGTTGAGTTTAAGTACCTCGCCGATACGTATACCTTGCAGGAAGGTAATTTGCAGGCGCAAGGCCGTCGCTCTAAAAACATATTACGCATGGGCGACCGGGTGCAGGTGAAAGTTACGGGCGCGGATTTGCAAAAGCGGCAAATTGAGATGGAATTGGTGGAGGAGTAAAAATATTAGTTGATGAAGGTTTATAATGTTTATAAGAGGTTGATACTTAAAATCAACTTTTTATAAACTCCATAAAAAAACAACGCCCCGCTTTCCGATGATCGGAAGCGGGGCATTATTTTGTAAAATGTACGCAGTTGTTTTGTAAGGTTTACCAGTCGTACACTAAAATCGGCTTTGGATTAGAAAATTCGTAGTCGGTAACTCGTTGGTATAATAAATCTATCGGTATTGGTCTGGCCTTGGTACTATATTTCATTAGATTGCTTGGGTGAGAATCGAAGTTTAAACGTGAACGTTCCGAAAGGTCACATCGCTAGCTGCCAGTTTAGACAAGAATTTGGCAATAAATGACTTGTAGTGAATAGGATTGTATTATATACAGCATTAAAATATTATATACTTTATTTATTATCAATTAATTATAACAATAAACTGATTTGCAATTATTTTAAAAAAAGATTTGTAGTAGTCGCTTGTTTTGCAATGCAAGCGGTTTCTTTGGCCAACCAACTTATTCTGCTATGCCAACCAACCGCCGCAGTTTCATTCGCCAAAGTGCTACCCTGCTGGGAAGTCTGGCTTTACACCAAAATCTGGCCGCTGCTTTTCCGACGTTGTCGTCTGCGACTCAGCCGGATGGACCGGAAGACGATTTTTGGCGGCAGATCCGTTTAGCCTATGCTGCCAGTCCGAATATCATCAATCTCAATAATGGCGGCGTCAGCCCTTCCCCGCGCGCGACCCTCGATGCGCTGGATTATTACAACCGCATGTGTGGCGAAGCACCGTCGTATTATATGTGGCGCATTCTCGATCAGGATCGGGAGCCGTTGCGCGAAAATCTGGCCCAATTGGCGGGCGTATCTGCCGAAGAAATCGCGATCAATCGCAATGCTACCGAATCACTGAATACCATCGTTTTCGGTTTGCCGCTTCGGGCGGGCGACGAGGTCATCCTTTGCAAATATGACTACCCCAACGTGGTGCATGCCTGGCAACAACGCGAACAACGCGACGGTATCAAACTGGTTTGGGTGGAACTGAACCTGCCTTCGGAGGATGCGGACTACTTCGTCGAGGCTTATACTGCCAAATTTTCGGCGAAGACCAAACTCGTTCACCTGACGCATATTATCAACTGGAACGGCCAGGTTGTGCCGGTGCGGGCCATCGCTGACCGCGCCCACGCGCAAGGCATCGAGGTGCTGGTGGACGGTGCGCACTCCTTCGCGCTGCTGGATTATCACATCCCCGACTTGGGTTGCGACTATTGGGGAACGAGTTTACATAAATGGCTTTGCGCGCCTTGCGGCAGCGGTTTACTGTGGATTAAAAAAGAAAAAATTGCTGGGATTTGGCCATTATTAAGCAATGATTCGCCGCAAGGCGATAATATTCGCAAGTTTGAGTCGCTCGGCACCCGCAGTTTTCCGATTGAAATGGCGATTGGTTATTCGCTGGATTTGCACAATCTGATCGGGACAAAGCGCAAACAAGATCGGCTGCATTTCCTGAAAAATTACTGGATGGAACAGCTGCGCGATGTGCCGGGCATTCGGTTGCAGACCTCTATGCACCCCGAGTGGGGCTGCGCGATTGGTACGTTCGGTTTTAAAGACAAAAAGGCCAATGATCTGGTGACACAGTTATATGAAAAATGGAAAATCCACACGACGGGCATTGAATGGGAAAAAACTAATGCCGTGCGGGTGACGCCCAATGTGTACACCACCACCGATGAGTTGGATAAATTGGTGCGGTGTATTAAAAAATTGGCAGAAGGATGATATTGATGGCTCGTGAAACCGTAGGTTGAAATACATCTACCTTTGGTTGAAAGAATGCGCAATTTGGTTAAACCTTCCTGACCTTAGACCGTCAAACGATGAAGAAGTGACACTTTTTTGAAAATTCCCACTTCTTAGTACATTGTAAAGTAAGTTCCGTGAGGATGCGAGTATTTGATTAAAAAATACTTGACAATCAGGTAATTGATCGAATACTCAAATCTTCAATTACTCAAAATAACTTAAATTACAATGCACTCAGTTCAAAATATAAATACCTGACAATGAATGTTTTAAACATACTACTATTAGGAATAAGTGCATTTTTTGGTCCGTTAAATAGTCCACCGTCTGCCCAGATTTCTACTCCGCTAGTAGCACCGATTGATTCGATCACGGTCTATGTTTTTCTGACCGAGAATTGCCCGATCTGCAAATCGGTGACGCTCGAATTAAAGAGAATGGAGTCCAATTATCGCTCGAAAGGCATTCGGTTTATCGGCGTATTTCCCAATACGGATCGAAGCAGTGATACGACCATCGCCAAATTCGCCAAAGCGTATAATTTGCCTTTTGAACTGAAATTAGATCAGGATCACCAGCTGACTAAACAGTTTTCCGCTACGATCACCCCGGAAGTATTCGTAATGCGTACCCATGATTTAAAAGTATTATATTCGGGCCGAATAGATAATGGTTTTGAGTCCATTGGCAAAAGAAGGCAGGTCGTGACCGAACACTATCTACAAACCGCACTCGACAATATTCTGCAACAGCGACCTATTGATCCGGCGAAAACGCAAGCCGTCGGTTGTTTCATCACGCAATAAATAAACAGGCAAATTGGCAAGAAGCAAATTGACAATCAACACTTTGTGAAACCTTGGCCTGCAATAATTTCAGTAACGAAATTAGTCAATCCTTGAATATGCAAAAAATTTGTTTACTCCTTTTGCTCTGCGGCGCGGGGCAGCCCCGTCTGTTGGCACAAACAATTACTTACAGCAAGGACATCGCGCCCATTATTTATGACCATTGCACGACCTGTCACCGCTCCGGCGAGATCGCGCCTTTTCCGCTGACCAACTACGCGGAAGTACAATCCTGGTCGAGCATGGTGAATTACGTCACCGAAATCCGCTATATGCCGCCGTGGAAAGCAGAAGTGGGTTATCAGGAATATCAAAAGGAAAATTATCTCTCCGACGCGCAAATCCAGCTCATTTCGGATTGGGTGTCGCAGGGCAGTCCGCAAGGTGATCCGGCCGATGAACCCGCGCTGCCGGTATTTCCGAGTGGCTCGCAGGTGGGTATGCCGGATAAAGTGCTGCATTTTTCCCAATCCTATACGCACGTAGGCAACGACAAGGATGAGTACCGCTACTTCGTTATTCCCACTGGCCTGACCGAGGATAAAGACTTGGTAGCCTTGGAAGTACGTCCGGGCAACAAGCAAATTGTCCACCACTGCCTGGTCTGGGCCGATACCACTGGCCAGGCCGCGCAGGAAGATGCCAGCACGCCGGGGTATGGCTATGCGGGCGGGCAAAATACCAACGCCAGCAGCCTGAATGGTCAGTTGCCTGGCTATGTCCCTGGCCAAAAACCGATTGTTTTTAGTCATGGTATTGCCCAAAAACTGTATGCTAATTCTGATCTGAAATTGCAGATGCACTACGCGCCTACTGCGACCGACGAGACCGATAGCACAACTGTAAATCTATTTTTTGCCCAGCAACCAGCTACGCGTTTCTTGAAAAGCAAAATCATGTTGCCGCTGCCGGGTACATTGACCAATGGTCCATTCTATCTCTTACCCAATGATGTCAAAGAATTCCATGGCACCTGGAAAATACCGGAAGAAGCCAGTATGTTTGGCATTTCCCCACATTGCCACAAACTCGGACAACGCTGGGAAGTGTACGCGGTGACGCCTACAGCAAGACACGATTAATTTAATTAAAATAAATGAATGGGATTTTAATTGGCAAGGTGCTTATTACTTTAAAAAACTGATTCATCTGCCGAAAAATACGATCATTCACGCTTACGCCAAATATGATAATACTTCCAATAATATTAATAATCCCAATAATCCACCACAGTTCGTCACTTGGGGCGAGAACACTTCGGATGAAATGTATTACTTGCCGATGTACTATTTGAGTTACCAGCCGGGCGACGAGAATATAGTCTTTGAGAATACGACCGCCGTGCAAGACCCCCAATATTATAGCGTGAAGGATGAATTATATCCGGTAGTAGTAGCGCCCAATCCCGCCATAGATCGGGTGAAGATTGGTTTTACGCTGGCCGAAGGCACACCCGTGAATTTGCGCCTGTTCAATAATAGTGGTCAACTCATGCGGTCGTGGGCAGAAAACCAGTTTCACTTGCCCGGTCTGCACACGAAGGAACTGGATTTAAGCAATTTACCGAATGGCGTGTATAGCCTGGTATTAGAAACACAGCATAAACGCCAGGCGCAACAGGTAGTGATTGCTAAGTGAGATTAAAGTCAGTTTAGAGTGGTTTATAATGTTTAGAAGGGTTTAGTTTTTGATCGTTATTCCTTTACGTTCGGTCTCTTTTCAGAACCACTTTGCGTTGATTATAACATTAGAACGGGCTGGCTAACTTATTGCTAGTCCGTTCTAATATTTATAGATATTATAGTTGATGTTTCGTTTTTGCTAAAACTAATTAGCATGAAAGTGAACATATGAAAACCACGTAGTGGTGGAACATGAATAGCCCCGGATACAATCCGGGGAAATAGATAGAAGACGAGAACAACCCCGAATGGGGTTAAACAGGAAAACGTTATGGATAAGTTAAACCCCATTCGGGGTTGATACTATTTACCTTTCTACCCCCGATTTCATCGGGGGCTATTCATATTTAACCACTTTGTGGTTACGCACTGGCCTATGGTATTCAATAGATAAATTTCAACAATACAAGTCTTTTAGGAATAGGAGTCTAAATATCTTATCGCTCATTTGCCTCTTCCCGGTTGAATTTCAAGCCACGCGTATCGAGGCGAATTGCCTTGAATTCTTTTTTCTTTCCGCCGTTTGTAGTCGCAGCGTTTTGGTCACGCTGATAAAACAAGCGAATCACACGCATTTCTTCTAATTCCCGAAGCAAATTAAGAGCGTGTTCGTTGAGTATTTCAACTGTAAAAGTCATAAGAGGAATGTAATTTAATTTCAAAAGTAGGCTTTTGAGGCGAATAAGAGAATGAGGTATATAGAAAGATACGGATTGTATTTATTAAAGGTGAACCAATTCTCACTTTCTCTTCTACGCCCAACTTCTATCTTTGTGCCATGCAGCACATCACCTTCTCCATAGAAAACGCCGTCGCGCGTATCACTTTCAATCGCCCGACCGTTTTCAATTCCATGCACCACGCCATGCGCATGGAAATCCTGGCCGCTCTGGACACCTGTGCCGACGATCCCGACATTCGCGCCGTATACATCACTGGTACCGGAAAAGCCTTTTGTGCAGGTGAAGATTTACAGGAAGTGACTGATCCACACGGGCCGTCGCTAGCGGAGATTATTTCGACGGGTTATAATCCGATGGTGCTGAAAATCAAGGAATTGGATAAGCCCGTCGTTTGTGCGGTGAATGGCGTGGCTGCCGGAGCAGGTGCCAATATTGCCCTCGCTGCCGACATTACCGTGGCTGCCGCTTCTGCCTCGTTTACCCAGGCTTTTTCCAAGATTGGCCTTATTCCCGATAGCGGCGGCACTTGGACGTTGCCGCGTCTGGTGGGACCACAACGTGCCGCTGCGCTGATGATGCTCTCGGACAAAATCACCGCCACCGAAGCTGCCGCAATGGGTATGATCTGGAAAGTTTTCCCGGACGAAAGTTTCGCCACCGACAGTCTGCGCATTGCGGAGACGCTGGCCCAAATGCCGACGCGCGGTCTGGCATTGACCAAACAAGCCCTTCGTCAATCATTCTCTAATGATTTTGCTGCGCAATTGGCGGTGGAAGATGAATTGCAAACCCAGGCCGGACAAACCAGCGATTATCGCGAGGGCGTAGCGGCTTTTCTAGAAAAGAGGAAACCAGTTTTTACGGGAAAGTGAAAGCAAAAGGGAAAGGGGCAAATTGGCAATGAAAACAACAAGAAAACCGATATACTATTGCTAATTTGCTGTTTGCCTGTTGCCCATTTGCCTGTTGCCCATTTGCTAATTTGCCTTTTACCACTTGCCTTTTCTCCATTTTACCGTTCTTTGCGGGCTTACTTAATCCCGTTCGTCCGCGATCCCTGCTTCATGCCCAATTGGCTGCAAAAACTCCGCATTTTCCGTACCAGAACGCCTTCTCGCAAAGGGGATACCCGCCGTTTGGCGACTATACTGCTGATCCTTTTTGTACTGGCCTTAGTATTCAGTCGGGAATTGCGTTACAAGCTTATTTCCCTGATTGAGTATCCTTTACACTATAAAGAATATAAACATTTTGGTATTCGGTTGCCCAATGGCTACACCGTACACGGTATTGATGTGAGTCGCTACCAAAAAAGAGTGGACTGGGCGCGGGTAAAAAATATGAAGGTGGGCGGGGTAAATATTTCGTTTGCGTTCATCAAGGCTACGGAGGGAAGTTGGCAGGAAGACTCCGAATTTGAGGAAAATTGGGCCAATGCCCGCGAACAAGGCATCATTCGGGGTGCCTACCATTTCTTTTTGCCGAGCGTAAGTCCCAAGGATCAGGCGACTAAATTCATCCGCACGGTGCGGTTGCGCTCCGGTGATTTGCCGCCCGTGGTAGATGTGGAAGATTGCTACGGCATGACCACCGCCCAAGTGCAGCGTTATACCAAGGAATTCCTGACGATCCTGGAAAAGCATTATAAAATACGGCCTATTCTATATACCAATCGCGACTTTTATAAACTCTATTTCTCTGATAATGATGCTTTTAAAGATTATTATTTTTGGATTGCCCACTACTACGTAAACGACCTGAATATGCCCGACGATGAAGAATGGAACTTCTGGCAACACAGTGATCGGGGCAATGTAAACGGCATCAACGAGCCCGTGGATTTCAATGTATTCAATGGCGATAGTCTGGCTTTGCGAAAGTTATGCGTGCCGTAGACTTCGGTGTTACAAGACAAATCAGCGTTAATCTACTCTTAAACCAAAAATCATGTTGCCAACCCGCCTTATTTTTGACCAGATTTTCACTCGCTAAAAAGTTCAGTTTCAACAACTATGAAAAAAACACTTCTCCTGCTGGCCCTCACTTCTTTAACCGCCATAGCTTTTGCCCAAAATAAAACCCTGCCCTCCGTGACCGTAAAAACGCTGGAAGGCCAGAGCCTCAATGTGCAGGAATTGGGGAAGACCGGCCACATCACGGTCATCAGTTTTTGGGCGACCTGGTGTTCGCCATGCAAGAAAGAAATGGATGCCGTGAAGGACTATTATGACGAGTGGAAGGAAAAATATGGCGTAGAATTCGTCGCCGTCAGCATTGATGATGCCCGCAGTGCGGCCAAAATTCCAGCGATGGTACAGGAAAAAGGCTGGCCCTACCGTATTTTGTTGGATGCCAATCAGGATTTTAAGAACGCTGCCAATATTGTCACGGTGCCGCACACTTTTCTACTGGACGAAAAAGGCAGCATCGTGTTTGAACATTCCGGCTACACGCCCGGCGATGAACTAGAACTGGAAGATCAGATTAAGTTGTTGAAGAAGTAAGGCGGATTGCACGGAATACAACTGATTTTCGCGGATTTCTAACTTAATGTTGGCAATGGGCGATCTAATTCAAGATGCTCATTATCAATCATGTAGACCTATAAGGTTTTTAAAAACCTTATAGGTCTTACACGTATAGAAGCGTTCCTACTTCTGCTCCGCAGCTTCCATTCCCTTTTTTGCCGCGATACACCACAGCAATTCACCCACAAAACCCGCCGCTCGCCGATCCGTATCTTCGGGATGCGCGGCCTGACCATTTTCATCGAAAGCCTCTTGTGCTTTGGGCACTGGAAACATGGCGGGTACCGTCCAAGCCCGGATTTTCCACAGCGAAAATTGCAGGGAAGTAATCACCTGCGTGCCACCGAAGGAGCCATTAGAAACCGTAGAAATGGCGATGGGTTTGCGCTGCCATTCGGGATATAACAAATCCACCACGTTTTTCAGACTGGCTGGATAACCGCCATTATATTCTGGCGTGACGATAATTACGCCGTCGGCATTTTTGATTTTTTCAGCAAATTCCAGTGCTTTTTCAGAAGGATCGGGTTGCAAGTGCAAGCGTTCCTCAAAAATGGGGAAATTGTATTCTTTCAAATCCAGTATTTCGGCAGTACCCAGATTATGGCTGGCGATGTATTGGTCAAAATATTGGGCAACCCGGTGACTAACGCGCCCGATACGGACGCTGGCGGAGATAATAGCGATGTGTGGCATGAGAATAGGAAATTAGGAGACAGGAATTAGGAATCAGGCCACAAAGTCGCTAATCGTTTATAGTTCATCGTTCTTACCCGCTATTCTTCCCCAATTTTTCCATTACATATAACTTGTGACTGCGTCCGATGGGCAACACGCGCCCGGCAATCTCCACTTCGGCGGCAGAAAATGATTCGATTTTGTCCACCGCCACGAGAAAAGAGCGATGAATGCGCAGAAAATTGTCAGTGCGCATGAGGTCTTCCAGTTCGCCTAATTGATAGTGCGTGTGATAGGCTTTGGTCGTAGTTTGGATGGAAACGGCGTCTTTCAGGCTCTCAATAAAGAGAATTTCATCCAGATAAATTTTTACCGAACGCTTATTGACCGTGAAAAAATAATATGGACGCGGAGCCTTCAACGCGGGCGCAGACGGACGATGCGGCAGTAATAATTTATTCACCGCCTTGGTAAATCGGCTGAATTCAATCGGCTTGAGTAAATAATCTGTCACCCGCAGATCGAAGCCATCCACCGCAAATTCCGGGAAAGCCGAAGTAATAATCACCCGTGGCGGATGGGAGAGCGATTTCAAAAATTCCAGGCCATTCAATTTGGGCATTTGCACGTCCAGAAAAATCACTTCCACTGGCTGCGTACGCACTACTTCGAGTGCCTGAATGGCGTCGTGGCAGGTGTGTGTTAGATTCAAAAAAGGCGTCTGACCAATGTATTCCGCCATCAGTTCGGCAGCCAAAGGTTCATCTTCTACGATAATGCAGTGCAAGGGAGTAGTCATAAATAAATGTGCTAATTTGACAATGTGCTAATGTGCTAATATCCACACATTGCTTCGCAAACCTTACAATTATCAGGGAGGCTAATCATGTCGTTTGCAAAATGCAACTTCCGGCCCCTTCCAGCAAAAAAAAGCGTATTAGTCACAAAATCACCGCTGAACGACCATTTTAAGTCTACTTTCAATCCACACTTCCCGCCGTTTATCGTTCATACTTCATCGTTTATACTTCTTTCAATACTCCCAATTCCCGACCCACTTTGGTAAAAGCCGCCACTGCTTTTTCGAGGTGTTCCGGCTCGTGGGCGGCACTCAGTTGCACCCGAATACGCGCCTTACCTTGTGCCACCACGGGATAGAAAAACCCGATCACGTAAATATCTTCATCCAATAAACGACGGGCAAATTCCTGGGCCAACGGTGCCTCGTACAGCATGATCGGCACAATCGGGTGATCGCCGGGCAGAATATCAAAACCGGCCGCGGTCATGTGCTGACGGAACCACTTGGTGTTCTTTTCCAGTTTGTCGCGGAGAGCCGTGCTGCTGCTCAACAAATCAAAAACTTTGATGGAAGCCCCCACAATCGCCGGAGCCAGCGTATTGGAAAACAAATAAGGCCGCGAACGCTGACGAAGCATTTCCACAATTTCCTTACGCGCCGACGTGAAGCCGCCCAACGCGCCGCCCAGGGCCTTGCCGAGCGTGCCAGTGATGATGTCTACGCGGCCCATCACATTACGGTATTCGTGGGTGCCACGCCCGGTTTTACCCAAAAACCCGGACGCGTGACATTCATCAACGCCCACCATCGCGCCGTACTTATCGGCTAAATCGCAAATTTTATCCAGTTGGGCGATGGTGCCATCCATGCTGAAAGCACCGTCGGTAAAGATGAGTTTGCGACGTACTCCGGCAGCATCGGCCTGTTGCAGCATATCTTCCAGCACCGCCATATCATTGTGTTTGTAGCGAAAACGCTTCGCTTTGCAGAGGCGAATCCCGTCAATAATGGACGCGTGATTAAGTTCGTCGCTAATAATCGCATCTTCTTCGCCCAGCAGTGGCTCGAACAACCCGCCATTGGCATCGAAAGCCGCCGCGTACAGAATGGTGTCTTCCATACCGAGAAAATCGGCGACGCGACGCTCCAATTGCTTATGAATATCCTGCGTACCGCAAATAAACCGCACCGACGACATGCCGTAACCGTGCGTGCGAATGGCTTCGATGGCCGCTTCAATTACCGCTGGGTGGCTGCTGAGTCCGAGGTAATTATTCGCGCAGAAGTTGAGGACTTCCTTTTGCGCGGTGGTGCTGATGACCGGCCCCTGCGGCGTGATGATGATGCGTTCTTCTTTGTATAGCCCGGCCTCGCGGATGCCGGTGATTTCGTTTTGGAGGGCGGACTCGACGTTGGTGAACATGGAAAGGGAGTTGAGAATGTGGAGATTGTTGAGGGGTTGAGAAAATGGAGAGGACTTCCAGACCTCCCGGCGAAGGTAAGGCGCAGACCGCCAAAAAAAAGAATGGCCCGAAGCGATTGCTCCGAGCCATTTATTACCATGCTGTTTTACTTTTATTTCTCGGTTACGCGCACAGCGGTACGGCGATTCTCCGCGCGACCTTCTTCGGTGTCGTTGCTGGCGACGGGATGCTGCGAACCGTAGCCCTCGGCTTCCAGGCGACTTTTGGCAATGCCCATTTTTACCAGAGCGGCTTTCACCGTTTCAGCGCGGGCTTGCGATAGTTTCATGTTGGCGGCTTCTTTGCCTACATTATCCGTGTAACCGCCAATTTTGAGTTTCACTTTCGGAAATGCCTTCAACACTTCGTAAATGTTGGTCAATTGTTGCTGCGAATATTCCATATCCAGTTCGGCACTGGCAGTTTTGAAATTCAGGTGGTCAAAATTGAACCACGTGGTCTTGTCTACCGGACGGCTGTCATCTTTAATAAATGCCACTAATTGGCTTTCAATACCTTTAAGTGCACCTTTCAGGCTGAAACCGCCGGGCAAAGTGTCCATATACATCGTCGGTTTGGCCACCACGGGAGCGGGTACTACTACCGGAGCGGGCATAGTAGTCTTCACAATGGCCGGCTCGCTGCGGCAATTTTTCATGTAATAAATAATGGCAGCACCCAGGCCCAGCAACAGCAGCAAAGGCCACAACCAGCGATTGCCAGTAGAGCCAGCCAGCGGCATCGCCGTCGTGGTAGTACTGCCGCTTAAATTATCCATACCCAAAACGGCTCCCAAGCCCATTGGCAGCAAACCCATAATGTTGTTCTGCTCGCCTTTCAGCAGACTGGCCAGACCGGACAAATTCAGACCGCCGTTGGTGATTTTCTTATTTAAAACGGCCATAATCACCGGACCAACCAGGCCCAACAACGAAGAGGCGGTGGACGATTTTACGCCCGCAAAGGACGACACCGCACTGGTCATAGCCGGTACTTTGGCCCCAAACAGCACACCGAGCAGCTGACCAGACAGGTCTCTCGGCTCGTTTTGTGATACATTCCCCGCAGTGAGCAAGCCAGCAGGATTGTTCAACACCGTTGCATCGGCTTTGGAAAGCAGGTTAAAAATGCTGCTCATGGCTCCGGAATCGCTGGATTTTTGCAGCAAACCAGCTAGAATAGCGGGCACCAGGCCACCGATGGTTTTGGAAATACCATTTTCTTCTTCGCCATGCAGTTGGGCGGCTTTGGTGAGCAATTCGGGAGTGATATACTCTCGAATGGTCTCGATCAGGTTGGACATTTCGTAAGATTGTTTTGAAAAATGAAAATTATGGGGAATAGTCAAGCAGCCGTAGCCACAAAATTGACATTCAGGCAATAGAGACAAAGGAATGAGGAAAAGTCACCAAAAAGTAAATAAAAATTGCTGAGGTGGTGGCAAACAGGGAAATTGCAAAATGGGACGCAGGGCCATCCCAGTTTTTATCGAAAAAAATAAAAGATAGCGACAAGCTAAATTTCGCCTTAAAATATTGACAATCAATATTTTAAGAACAATGTGCCTACACTAAGTTTTAGAAATAACGTACTGACCAATCTTTTCTAAAATGGGTAGCCTACGGCGATATTCCAGTTTAAATCATCTATGTTCTTGAAGCTGGCAAAACGATTTGGCACCCAATAACGCCCGGATTCATCTGGATAGGGCCGACGAAGTGGCAACCCGATGTCTACTCGCAACACAGCAAAAGTGATGTCCATACGAATACCTATACCCGTACCGATGGCGATATTTTTGTACGAATCCCAACGTAATTCAGCCCTTGGGCGCAGCGTATCGGACTGTAAATTCCAGATGTTGCCACCATCGACAAACACCGCGCCTTTGAAAATATAAAAAAGTGGAAACCGTAGTTCGCCATTGAACTCAAACCTAAAATCGCCAGCCTGATAAAATGGCCGCACATTCAATGAATCGGGCAGGCGGTAGCCCCCCGGCCCTATCTCCCGAATGCGCCAGGCACGTAGGCTCGATGGTCCACCGACGTAAAATTGCTTGACATAAGGCGCATTGCGGCTGTCGGCGAAAGGCTGCACCACGCCGCTCCCGATGCGGAGTGCCCCGGTCAGGTTTTTGTTAAAATCGCGGGTGTACACGGCATCCATGTCAGCGCGGAGGTATTTGGAAAATTCGAGATCGCCAATGCGCCACTCCTGCTTGCCAAACGGAATGGCCCATAATTGGTTGATAGCCAGTTCTTCCAGGCCCGAAACATCCGTATTCACCCGAAATACCCAGCGTTCGCCGAAAGCGTTCGTCTTGCTGGTATAAGTGTAACTGAACGACCGCAACAGGAAACCAGTAAAAAGTTGTTTGTCGAAACTATGTTGCAAAAATCGGTTATCCCCGAAAATAGTGTCGAATTGCGGGTCCAGCCGAGGCCGCAAAACATCAATACCAATGTGGTCAAAAGAATACTGATGCTCGGGATTGGTGCGTATTTCGTAGCCAAAAGCCGCATTAAAAAGATTATAGCGATAAAAATCAATTAATTGCAAATGATTGAAATTCAAGGCTATGTGCGCTTTTCCGTCGGTACGCATTCGATCATATAGCGAGTTGCTCACCACCTGCCTGCCCCCAATTCTCAGCTCGTGCAGGTTTCTCCAAATACCCAGATAATCGAAAAATCGCGGGATCAGCAGGCCGTTCTGGAGTTTTATTTCCTGCGAAAAAACGGAAAACAGCGGGCGGTCGCGGTTAGCAATGTCAAACTCTACGTTTCCCTGCGCATTGATTTCCAGGTGTTCCGCCCCGCGAAAACAGATTGCGATTTTGAAAAATGGTCGACACAGACCCGCCCAATAAGCGGCCCGATAGCGAACTGGTAGACGAGTTAAAGCCAAAATCACCCCCTAAAGTCAGGCGTTTGGCAGGCGTAAAAGAAATATCTACGTTGATTTTCTCCGGCTGTAGGCTATCCTGATAGGGTTTGATAGCGACAAAGCGAAAGAGCCCAAGTGCATTCAGGTCGCGTTGCGTTTTTTCAAAATCTATCTGGCGATACGGCCAATCCGGGCGAATAGAGATAGCATGGGCCAAGTGTTTGGGTTTAACCTGAAATTTTTGTTCCGCCGAGACAAAATAAATGCTGTTGATAGTAGTATCCGAACGAATGGACGACACATTGGGCAGTAGACTGAGAAACACCGCCACCTTATTTATCACATAAGTTTTATGCAAAGTCGAGTCGGTCGGGGGCAGCACGCGTACGATCACATTGGTCTTTATACCGCTGCTGTCGCCTTCAAATTCTATAAAATTGGGCACGAAATAGGCATAGCCGCGATTTTTCAACTCGGACGTAATGCGGATTTTTTCGGCATCAAAAGTAGCCCCATCTACCGGATCGCCGCGCCGCAGCCGCGTGTCGTCTGCCGTCAGCAGCAGGATTTGGCGCACTAAACTATCACGGCTTTCAAAGCGCACCGTATCTATGGTGTAGAGCGGCCCCAAACGCAGGTGATAAGTAATAGCCACTTTATAGCGCCCGATAGAATCCGTTTTGTAGTCGCATTCGGCGTTGAAATAGCCCCGCTGACGCATTTGGTTTTTGAAATTGAGGGCCGTTTTTTTGGCCAGGGACTCCTGGTAAAGTGCGGTGGTTCGGCCACTTTTTTCATGATCCAGGGAGTGAGTTTCTTCGTCCGATTGCGGGAATGGTAGTACCACCACAGTCGCCAGGGAGTACGAAAAGTAAGGAGTGGACGGCGATTGGGTTTTAATTTATAGTACGGTTCCAGCACATAGGTGAGGGCGGAGCGTTTGTTATAACCGATCTTTTTTTCGCCCTTAATATCCAGTTTATTCCTGACCAGCAGCCGTTCGCCCTTTTCGGTATCGAGATGATTCGTAACCTTGCAGGCGGTTTGGCCCAGCGCGAGGAGCGCGAGAAAAAAGAGGAAAGATGTCTTATAAAAGTATGTTTGAAAAAACCCATTGCACTTTTTTGGAAATCCTGGAAGCCCGCTAAATCTGTGGACATTCAATCATTGTTTGGACACATTGACCACATTTATCTATTGGCCACATTATAGTAGTACATTTCATCATGCTCTCCCACAACCAGCAAAAATTAATTGCCGCCCTGCAAGTCAAAAAGTACCGGCAAAAGTACCAAAAGTTCGTAGTGGAAGGCGAGAAAATGGTGACGGAACTCCTTTCGCAATCCCGGCTGCCCGTCTCCGCCATCTTTGGACTGGAACGCTGGGCCGACGAGCATGCGGCGTTATTGGAGCCATTTTTGGAAAAGTTTAACCTCGTCACCGAAGCAGAGTTAAAGAAGATCTCCGCGCTCACCACCCCCAATCAAGTACTGGCCCTCGCCGATCTACCCGACGCCCTACCCTACCTTGATCTGCTGCGCACCGAACGCTGTTTCTATCTGGATGGTTTGCAAGACCCCGGCAATCTCGGGGCTATTCTGCGCATTGCTGACTGGTTTGGCTGGCCAGCAGTGTTTTGTTCGCCCGATTGTGTGGACGCTTTTAGTCCGAAAGTCGTGCAGGCGAGCATGGGAGCCATTTTTCGCATTCAAACTTACGAAATTGAGTTAGTGGAATTATTGAAGCAACAATCAGGTTTGCCCGTTCTCGGCGCGGTATTAGGCGGAGACGATGTATTTTCAATTTCCTGGCCAAATAACGGCTTATTAGTAATTGGCAACGAAGGTCGCGGCATCAGCCCAACTACCGAAAGTCTTCTTACACAACGGCTTACGATTCCTCGACATCCGAATGGACGGGCGGAATCGCTGAATGCCTCGGTGGCGGCGGGGATATTGGCGGCAGTTTGGGAAAAATAGGCAAAAGGCAAAAGACAAAGGGCAACTGCTCCGTACGGCTCTTTGCTTACTTGCCTTCGTCGTTTGCCAGTGGCACTTTGCCTATTGCTTATTGCCCCTTGCGTGACATTCCCTATCTTCGCCGCATTCTTTTCAAAACGTACCCTTCTCCGCCGTTTTCGCCGGGAAGTGGGAAAACTTCAACTTTTCAAACGCACACCATTATTATGGACATTCGTAAGTATCTTCCTCTGATTCTGCTCGCGCTGGGCGCCGTCTTAATTTTCTCCATGTGCGGTGCTTACAACGGCGCGGTGGGCAAAGAGGAAAATGTAAAAAAAGCCTGGTCGCAGGTGGAAAATCAATACCAACGTCGCGCTGACCTGATTCCGAACCTCGTGAATACGGTAAAGGGCTACGCCAATTTTGAGCAGAAAACGCTGACGGACGTAATCGCGGCGCGGGCTTCGGCGACGCAGGTAAAAATAGATCCGGCCAACCTTACCCCCGAAAATATCCAGCGTTTTGAGCAGGCCCAGCAGGGTTTGTCTGGTGCGTTGGGTCGTTTATTGGCGGTGTCGGAGGCCTATCCTGATCTGAAAGCCAACCAGAGTTTTCTGGCTTTGCAACAACAACTGGAAGGCACGGAAAATCGCATTTCGGTGGAACGCCGGAACTTCAACGAAGCCGTGAATGACTATAACTCCTCGATCCGCCGCTTCCCGACGAATATGTTGGTCGGCCTGTTCGGCTTCTCTGCCAAAGGTTATTTCCAATCTGCCGCAGGGTCGGATAAGGCACCGGAAGTGAAGTTTTAAAATTTGTTGAGAAGAAGAGTTGAGTCTGCTTTGCAGGTTGAGATTGTTGAGAAAAATAAAGAAGTATGGATATTTTCCTCAACAGCGCAGCACTCAACTCTTTTCTCAACAGCGAAGCCTCTCAACTTCTTTTTCCTCAACAGCGAAGCGCTCAACCTTTTCCTCAACGGCGAAGCCTCTCAACCCTTTCAAAATGCTTTTTTCCAAAGAAGAAGAACTGCGCATCGTGGAGGCCATCCGCGTAGCGGAGCAGAACACCACCGGCGAAATCCGGCTGTTCGTGGAGGATTTTTGTATGCGCGATCATCCAGTGGAACGCGCTGAGGAAATATTCCAGTTGCATGGGATGTACCACACGCAGGCCCGCAATGCGGTGTTGATTTATCTGGCGGAAAAATCGCGACACTTCGCGCTGTGGGGCGATACGGGCATCCACGAGCGGGTTGGTTTTCAATTTTGGGAAGCGGAGAAGAAACTGTTGCGCGAACACCTACTGCGCGACGAAGCGACCGAAGGCGTGTGCCAGATTATCCATTTAATCGGTGAACAACTGCGCACCAACTTCCCTTTCGACGGTACTCACAATAATAATGAACTACCCGATGAGATTATTTATGGTTGAGCCTTGCCGCCGGATGTTTTCCAGCGGCCGCCGATCTCTTTTGCTGGTGACCATCACTTTGCTGGTCAGTTGTGTTTCCGTTTTTGGGCAATCTGATAAAGATCTTTTCCCACCCAAACCGGAACCCGCCGTGTATGTACACGACTATGCAGGCTGGTTATCTTCTGGCCAAAAATCGGCGTTGGAACAAAAACTCCGTCGCTACTGGGACTCGACTTCCACGCAAATCGTGGTCATGATCCGGCCCGACATTGGTGATTATGACAAAGCCTCGTATGCCTTTGAGTTGGGCAATCGCTGGGGTATTGGGCGAAAAGACAAGAATAACGGCGTGCTGATGCTGGTCAAGACGGAGGCACCGGAACGCGGTATTTTCATCGCCACGGGCTATGGTACCGAGGGTGCATTGCCGGATATTACTGCCGGACAGATTATTCGTAATGTAATGTCGCCTTATTTCCGGCAACAACAATACGGCGATGGCATTAATGCGGGGGTGGACGCCATTATCACGGCCCTTTCCGGCGAGTTCCAAAAAGAACCACAGAGTGACATAAGCGACAACGAAGCATTAGCCGTAGTAGGCGTTATATTCCTACTATTTGTACTATTTATCGCCTTCATTGTCTG
>CBDFMU010000024.1:0-36090 GCA_965249785.1 Saprospiraceae bacterium
GTCAGGGTGGCTATGATCTGGTGGTGAAAGTCCAGCCAGGCAGTGGCTATGTCTTCATTGGTGGCACCAATATTTATCGCTCCACCGATGCTTTTGCCAGTGCTAATAATACGACGCAACTGGGTGGGTATGCCATCGGTACGACGCTGCCGTTTTTCCAAATTTATCCCGGTCACCACCCCGACCAGCATGATTTGTTGTTTTTGCCTTCCAATCCAAACGTAATGCTGTCGGCTTGCGACGGTGGCTTGTTTCGTACCAACGATAGCCATGCTCCATCGGTGAGTTGGACAAACGCTCAATCATGGCTACCAAACAACGCAATTCTACACCGCGATAATTGACAAAAGTACGCCCAACGACCCCATGCTGATGGGCGGCTTGCAAGACAATGGCAATTTCTTTGTCAACAGCAGCGACCCGACGGCTCCCTGGAAACAAACGGTGAACGGCGACGGTGCTTTCGGTGCGGTGGCTCCTGGAAAAGCTTATTACGTGCTGTCTATTCAAAAGGGGCGCGTAGCCAAAGTGGACCTCAGCGACGACGGCACCGTGCAGGCTTTTCGCCGCATTGATCCGATTGGACCGGATAAGGATGACTACTTGTTTGTCAATCCATTAGCCCTCGATCCCAGCGATGCCAATGTGCTGTATTTGCCTGCTGCTGGCCGCCTTTACCGGCAAACGGAACTGGCCAATATTGATCTCACCGGCGCGTGGGACAGCATTTCGCAGGGTTGGATGCAGTATCCCGACACTATCAAAACCAGTTTCGGGGTTATTTCTGCCTTGGCGGTTTCTACGGCGAATCCGGCGCACCGGGTCTACTTTGGTACGTCGGCCAATAAACTCTACCGCATTGACGACGCGCATATTGGCAGCCCCAGTTTTATCCCGTTGGCTACGCCGCCGGTAAGTTCGGCTGCTTACGTCAATTGCATCGCCGTTGATCCCGACAATGCCGACCACGTTGTGGTAGTGTACTCTAACTATAACATTTACAGCATTTTCCAAAGTACCAATGCCGGACAAAGTTGGCAAAAAGTGGGTGGCAATCTGGAAGCCAATCTCGCGGGTAATACCGGCGGCGTCTCCGTTCGCTGGATCAGCATTTTACCTTTTGCCAATGGGACGCGCAAGTATTTTTGCGGTACCAGCGTCGGCTTGTTCAGTACGGATACGCTGAAGCTGCATAGCATGACCCAACCCGGTACCCAGTGGGTATTGGAAGGAGCCAGCATGATCGGTAGTGCGGTGGTAGATTACATCGAAACTCGTGCTTCGGATGGTTTGGTAGTGACGGCCACGCACGGTAGCGGGATGTTTACGGCCAATTTCGGGCCAGTTTCCGGGACTAATAATATAGAAAAACAGGATGTCGTGCGGGTATTCCCTAATCCAGCGAGCGATTTTGTGCAGGTGGATTTGGGAACCAAACACATCAGCGAAGTGGCGGAACTGCGCTTATTTAACCAAGTGGTCAAGAGGTGCGGCGTATAAAAATATTGAATGGCAATGGGCGAATAGATATGCGGGGTTTAGCCGCCGGAATGTATTGGTATGATTTACAAGGAGTTGGCTGGCAGAAAAGTGGGAAAGTGGTGAAGGGAATTAACGTAGGCAATATTCAATCCACGTACGTTTCCGAATTACCCTTTTAATATCCACTATTTCAATCTCGGAAATAAAGCCGTGAAGACTTAGTACCCGTTCTTTGGCAATAGTACGAATTTGATCAAGTGCTACCCAGCCTTTGTATTTGATATTGTCCACAAACACCCTTGTTGGATAAGGTTTAGAAGTAGAAGTAATAGGAGCAATAACTATTATGCCCAAGTGCTGGTTCATTTCATCTGGAGAGACAATGACGCAAGGTCGGGTTTTGGTCATTTCGCTACCCAAAGTTGGCGCAAGATTGACCACAGCAAGTTGATATTGCTTCATTGCCGTTAATTGTCCAGATTTTCGTCCTCAAAAACATCAGGAATCAGCAGTTCGTCGTCCTTGTTCTCGCGCATTGATTTAAAAGCCTCATCCCATCCTTCACGGACTTTTTTAATTGGGCGGATAATAATGCAATCAGGACGCAGGACGAGTTCTACGCTGTCGCTGATATTGTACTTTTTGAGCAGCATTTTGTTCAAACGGATGCCCTTGGAATTACCGACGTTGATAATTGGTATTTGCATAAACTCAGAAAAATGTGTTTACAAAGTAAGTACAAAAATAGGTCAGGATTTCTATCTTTCCAAGAATAAGCGCATGGTACCTTTATTAGTACTGCCAATCAGGGATTGGCAGTACTAATCCTTCCAAATAAACGGAAACAACACAAAAGTCAACGTAATCAAGATAGCGTCAATCGCCAAAAGATTGATAATGTCGCGTTTATAGGAGGTGTCCTGCAACAGCCGCAGGGCGATTTGGGAGAGCCGCACCAAAGTGAGGAGAATCGGCAGCACCACCGGAAAACTCAAAATGGCCATCAACGTAGCACTATTATTGGCTTTGGCGGCGATGGAGGAAATGAAGGTAAAAGCGATGGAAAAGCCCAAACTGCCGAGCAGCAAAATCAGCGCAAAGAGTTGCATATCCTTGACAGGATTGCCCGCTACCACGCTATACGCGCCGAACGCCAATGTGCTTAACACCAACAATAACAGTGTGTTATAAGCAATTTTTCCCAGCAGTAACATGGCCGGGTCGGCGATCTGGTAGTAGTAAAGTTGGCGCGCGCCGCTTTCCTGAACAAAACTTTTGACCACCGCGTTAATAGAAGCGAAGAGGACGATCAGCCAAAACAGGATATTCCAGACGGGCGGCGCGACCTTGATGCTGGCGATGTACACTACGAAAACCATGCTGAATACGTACAAAACGATCCCGCTCAGCGCGTATCCCTGCCGGAATTCGAGCAAAAACTCCTTACGGAGCAGGATGAACAGCATTTTCCATTTCGTCGGCACGCGGCAAAGGTAGCAGTTGTGGCGGGGGATTTTCCCAAGCCGACCGGGTTCAATTTTGAAATTCTGGAAAACTGTGAAGCAGGCGTGAATGTTAAAATGCTGCACTATCTTTGCTGCCCATTTACCGAAAAAACGGCGTGATGAAGCACCAATTAACCAATAACTAATAACCAATAACAGATATATGAGTTGGTTTAAAAGATTGAAAGAAGGCATTTCCACGGCGACTAAGGCGAAAAAGGACGTGCCGGAAGGGATTTGGTATCAATGTAAACGCTGCAAGGAAACCAGCACGATGCGGTCCATGCGCGACAATTATTATAAGTGTCCGAAATGCGATTACCATACGGCAATTGGTTCGCATGAGTATTTCGAGATTCTGTTCGACAACCACGAGTATGTCACGCTGCACGACAATCTGGCTTCGGTGGATGCGCTGCATTTCACGGGATTTGAAGCCTTATGACCGTCGTTTGGAAGAAAGCATAAAGAAAACCGGGCTAACCGACGCACTGGCGATTGGTGCGGGCGACGTTCACGGTCATCCGTTAGTGGTGGCGGCGATGGATTTCAAATTTATCGGCGGCTCGATGGGTTCAGTGATGGGAGAAAAAATTTCGCTGGCTATTGATCAGGCTTTGAAAACGCGGGCGGGATTGGTAATTATTTCCCGTTCTGGCGGCGCACGCATGATGGAAAGTGCCTTTTCCCTAATGCAAATGGCGAAAACCAGCGCAAAATTGACCTTAATGGCGAAAGCCGGTCTCCCTTATTTTTCTCTGATGACTGACCCGACAACAGGCGGCGTTACAGCCTCGTTTGCGATGTTGGGCGACATCAATTTGGCGGAACCGGAAGCACTGATCGGTTTTGCCGGACCACGTGTCATTCGCGAAACCATCAAGCGCGATTTGCCGGAAGGCTTTCAAACCTCGGAATATTTGCTGGAAAATGGCTTCCTTGATTTGATCGTGAACCGCAAAGATTTGCGCGATACGATGGGCGATTTGCTGTCTTTTTTCAAGACGAAGCAGAAACGGGATTAAGCAATATTGCTACATTTTCTTATTGCCCCTTGCTTATTTGCCTTTTCCCCTACTTGGCCCGCATCCGGTTATTCTTTGGATTGTGTTCCACTTCGGCCAATCCCAATTGTTCCATTAATGGCGGCAAATACATGCCGAAACGACCACGAAGTCCTTTTTTTAGGCCATACCAGCCACCAACCGGATTGTCGGCGGATCGTCCCCAAGCCTCGACGGTACCTTCTTTGGCTGGTTTTTGCTCGTCTGCTGCGCCGAGTTCCATCCAGTCGCCATGCTCGACCAGCATCGCGTGTAGGTCCTGAATGCAGCGGTAATCATACTGCAAAACCGTCTTGCCAACGACGCAAAACAGGATTTCCTGTCCATCCTTTTCGCCCTTGTACATTTCGTACTCGGAGGTGTGAGGTGGCGTTTTTAGTTTCCAGGGATCATCTTTGGTACCTTGTGTTACCATAATGTCGCCGCTATGCGGCCTTTATATAATTATAAAAGACTGTTGATCAGACCTCTACACCGTAGCCACGCAGGGCTTCTTGCAGTTGGTCAGCATTCTGAAAATGAATACCTTTCATACCAACGGCTTCCGCGCCTTCTATATTTTTCAGGCTGTCGTCAATAAAAACCGCCTCTTCCGCCTGTACGCCGTAACGGTCGAGTATCAGGTGGTAAATATCGGCAAAAGGCTTGCGCGTTTTCTCCGTGCCAGACACCAAAATGCCTTCAAACCACTGCAAAAAATCATAGCGTTCCAGCGCCACCGGAAAAGTTTCGGCACTCCAATTAGTCAAGGCCAGCAAGCGATGTGTACCCAAGCCATGCAATTCGCGCAGCAATTCCACCGTCTCTTCGATGGGGCCGCCAAGCATATCTTCCCAGCGGCTGTAGTAGGCACGCACTTCCGTTTCCCATTCCGGCCACTGATTGACCAGCAAAGTCGTCGCATCTTCCAGCGAACGACCCGCATCTTGCTCGATATTCCATTCGTGGGTGCAGACATTTTCGAAGAAATATTTGCGGCGTTCCGGATCGGGAATCACGTCCTTGAATACATATTCTGGATTCCAGTCAATTAATACGCCACCGAGGTCGAAGATGATGGTAGAAAGCATAATTTAAAAGAATGTGGTCAATTAAAAAACTAATGTGGCCAATATGATTAATAAGATAAATGTGGTCAATGTATCTGATGTCATAACGTGCTCACATTGACCACATTATTTTCACATTGGCCACATTAACTTTTTTAATTACACATTAAATCGGAAGTGCATAATATCGCCGTCGCCGACCTCATATTCTTTGCCTTCCACGGCCATTTTGCCGGCTTCTTTTACTTTGTTTTCGGAACCAAGCGTGATATAATCCTGATACTTGATCACCTCAGCGCGGATAAAACCTTTCTCAAAATCGGAGTGAATCACCCCGGCGGCTTCGGGTGCTTTGGCTCCCCGGCGCACCGTCCAGGCACGGACTTCCTGTACGCCTGCGGTGAAATAAGTGATGAGGTTCAACAACTTATACGCCGAATGAATGAGTTTATTAACGCCCGGTTCATTCAAACCCATCGCAGCAAGGAATTCCTGCCGATCTTCTTTGGTGTCCAATTCTGCAATTTCGGCTTCAATACCCGCGCAAATAAGGATCACTTCGGCTCCTTCGGCAGCGATGGATTCCTGGAATTTCTTCGTGTGTTCGTTGCCAGTCAGCACCGCGCTTTCGTCTACATTGCAAACGTAAAGGACGGGCTTGGCGGTGAGTAGTGAGAGTTCGCGGAGCGTGGCTTTGCCGTCGTCGTCGAGGGTGGCGAAGAGTTCGCGGGTAGAACGACCTTTTTCGAGGTGGGGTTTCACCACGTTCAATACTTCCAGCAAACGCTGGTCGTCGCGGCTACCAGTGCGGGCCGCCCGCGCCACTTTATCAATGCGTTTATCTACGGTTTCGAGGTCTTTCAAACCCAATTCCAGATCAATAATTTCTTTATCGCGCACGGGATTGACTGAACCATCTACGTGCACCACATTATCGTCGTCGAAGCAGCGCACCACGTGAATTATAGCATCTACTTCGCGGATGTTGGCCAAAAATTGGTTACCCAAACCTTCGCCTTGACTCGCCCCTTTGATGAGGCCCGCAATGTCGAGGATTTCGACGGTCGTGGGCAGGATGCGTTGGGGCAACACCAGTTCGGCCAGTTTATCGAGTCGCAGGTCTGGCACCGAGATAACGCCGAGATTTGGGTCTTTCGTGGCGAAAGGATAATTGGCGGCCAGGGCTTTACCGTTGGTCAGCGCATTGAACAAAGTGGATTTTCCGACGTTGGGCAAGCCAACAATACCGCATTGCAGAGGCATAGAATAGTTATTAGTGGACTGGTTTATTGGTTATGGGTAGTGCGCTTTCATAGCGGGCGCAAAAGTAGAAAAACCTCGCTCCAATTTTCGGCTTCGCTCTCACTTTCTCACGTTTCTCACACTCTCACAGATGAATCACCTCGCTCATTGCTTCCTGTCTTTTGGAAATGAAGACCTGCTCGTGGGCAATTTCAGCGGCGATTTTGTGAAGGGCCATGCCTGGGAAAATTATCCGGCGCAGATTCAAACGGGTCTTTTGTTGCACCGCGCGATTGACGCATTTACCGATGAACACGCCTTGGTGCGCAGCAATATGGCTCGCTTGCGGCCGTATGCGGGTCGTTATAGCGGGCCGGTGCATGATATTCTGGCCGATCATTTGTTGGCGCGGCACTGGGCGATGCACGCGGAGGAAAGTTTTGAAGCGTTTGCAGAAAAAACCTATCGCTCGCTGGAAAGACGAATAGCGGATATGCCGCCGGTGTTGCAGGAACGAACGCCGTATATGGTGGCCGATCGGTTTTTACATAAATATCAACATCGTGCTGGTTTGGAATGGGTGTTTCAGCGTTTTGCAAAGCGATTGCCGCCGGACTTTGATCCGATGGCTTTGGTGGGGTATTTTTTTGATAATGTGGAGGTTTTCTCGGCGGATTTTGACTTGTTTTTTCCGGAATTGGTGGAGCGGGCGCGGGAATTCATCGGTGCTTCTGACATGTAAACTATTGTGGCCGCTTCTACCTTTCAGTTGGAGCGACCATAATTATCTTAGCCATTATTCCGATCGGGGATGGGCTTACTTGGGTGGGCATTCGCCTTTGGTGAAGGTCGTAATCCCCGCGCATTTTGCTTCACAGGCGTTGCCGTAGGTTTTTTGATTGCAGCCACAAACCGGGTCGTATTGTTTAGTGCACATGCAGTCGGCTTGCACCGTTTCTTTGCAGTTTTTGGCGGATTTGCAGGCGGTCGTCAGTGCGGCGGACAGGAACAGGAGGAAGATTGCTTTTTTCATGGTTATAGTAAAAGTTGAGATGTTAAGAATATTGAGAAGAGTTGAGATATTGATCGTGAATACTTTATGTCTAGTCTTCGTTCAAAACCATTCTGCGTTGACTATATTGTTTTTAATTAACAAACTATTCCGCTTCGCAAAAATATTTATGCCACTTGCGTTAGAGTGCATTTCAATAACCGTAAGAAGTGACACTTTTCAAAAAAGTGTCACTTCTATTAGTCAGTTATTGCCAACAGTCCGAACTGCCGGTCGTGTGTTCGAGTTGGCGAATGTACGTCACAAAAAAGGTTCCTGCGTGTTTATCAGTCATTTCTGCCAGATCAATATTTCCATGTAAAGTCGCATACACGACGTTATAATTTCCGGCCAATGTATGTTGATAGCAAGAATCCAATTGCCCGCTTTCATCTACTATTTTAAGATTCATTTGGGTTTTGCATTCGTGGAATTCTGCTCCTTTTTTAGTAATAACTAATACGCCACTATAAGCGGGAGCAAGTTTGGCCGATACTTTTTCCGAAATGGATAAAGAAGGAAGACCTGATAGAGAATGGCAGGTGATTCTACCAAAAGTCATGGCCAGCAAAAAGTAGCACAAAATATTAATTTTCATAGATAAAATCTAGTTAACCGGTTTTTGAGTAAAACGACGGGTGCGGAATAATACTATTACTCCCGCTACGCTAACAGCAATGCTGACGATCAAGACGAGATTAGAAATTATAGTGGCCATTCTATTGTTGAGGTTGTTGAGACAGGTTGAGAGAGTTGAGATATTGATCCTTGTGGCATTTTGCAAATTGCCTATTTGCCTTTTGCTATTTTTATTGAGCAGATGCTTCTTTAAATCTGGTTATTTCATGGTTAATTGGCGTTACTGTTTTCAAGTAGGCATAAACCGCTCGTATTTCGGTATCACTTAATGCGGCGTGTGGCATCATCGGATAATGCAATTGACCACCGCCCGGCTTTTTACCAAAGCGCACGGCATCCACAAATTCCTGTTCCGTTATCTTGCCAATGCCCGCGGGATCCATCGTGATATTGGCAGTGACTACTTCGGTTTTGCCATCCAGATCGAGCATGACGGTGCCGCCGCCGTAGAAGCCCGGCGTTTTTTCGGGTTCCAATTCATTGATGGTTTTCAAGTCGGCACTGTGACAATTAAAACAACCGATCATACCATTGGCGACGTATTTACTGAGGGCAACTGCGTTGGTTGTATCAGGTTCTACGATGGGTTGTTTCGGTAATGGCAAAGGCTTAAAAGCGATGTTAGACACCTTTTATTTGAATATGAGCAGCAAAAATGCCCAGCAATACTATAATGGTTCCCAATCCGTAGCCGAGGATTTTGAAGACTTTTTTCATGTTGAATGAGTGTTTTAATTTGATTGGTTTAGAGAAGGATTGATAAAAAGGTTTAGAGGGGTTTATTAAAAGAGTTTAGAAAGGTTTATAAAAAGGCAGATTTTTTTCAATTAAGCGTGAAGTAGTACTAGTAGTGGATTAAATTTTATCTAATTGTTTAAATTATTTACTAAAATATTATATAGTCAACACAAAGTGGTTACGAACAGAAAACGAATGTAAAAGACTGATGGTCAAAAACTAAAACCTTTTAAACATTCTAAACCACTTCAAACTGACTATAAAAAGAGCAACACACAATTAATCACTTATAAATTTCGCCTGTTGCCCTTTGTCTATTGCTTATTATTTAGTCGCGTTTGGCTTTCAGGATATACCGTTCACCTTCCAGTGTACCAGACAATTCGAGGTCATTACCGTCCAGATCAAAGTCGAATTGGATGTGTTCACCGTTGTCAGCATCGAATTTGATCTCTTTATCGTCGGTATCTACTGTATAATCACCATTAGTGTGGTCACTGGTGCCATCGGCGTAGTTGATCACCCATGCAAAGTCGCCATCATTGCCCGTATAGGCTTTCAGATCGAAGTTGGACGTGGTGACGATGCTGCCTTTTACTTCTACGCCGTCGATGGTGAAGGATTTGACGTCCCATTTGCCGACGATTTTCTCTTGTACGGTCGGTTCTGGTTTTGGTTTGTCTTTATCCTTTTCGCAGGCGGTCAACGTGAGCATCAATGCGGCGAATATGGCGACCGGAATTTGGAAGAATTGCTTAAACATGGTGTTGCTGTGTGTTAGATGGTGGAAATAGTGAGGACTGTTGGGTGGAATGTTAGTTCCTCCAAGTCGTTGTGAATGAATGAATTGTGTGAAAATAGTTTAGAGGGATTAATTTTTTTGAGGAGGTTGAGAAAGTTGAGTTTGCTACGCAAGTTGAGGATATAGAGACAAAAGATTGTTTTCACCTTCCTCAACGGCGTAGCCTCTCAACACTCTCCACCTGCTCAACCTTTAAAAAAGCAGCCCATCCCAAACCGGTTCGCGTCGGCTTGAACCGCGGTGTCTGGGCCCCTGTGAATCGTCGGGACAGACTGCGTCCTGCGGCTCTACCGTTGCGGCGGAACCTGATTTGAAAAAAATGAAAATGTTTTGAAAATGTGGACACCATGCAGGGATTACTAAGAACTAGTAATCAATTGATTCTACTACATTGCACACTATATTTTCGCTCGTTTTGACAGCGGGAGAAGATTGTTTTAACCGGTCGGAACGAGGCTATAATTATTGGTTTTAAAATTTACTACATAGCATATCCCAGGTTTGCTTGAACCAGTGAGGTCGTCCCATATTAGGGATGCAGCGAAAAGGTTGGTTTGGGTCCAACATTTTGCTGGTAGTTTTAGAGCGGCAGAAGGATTAAAAAAAACGACATTATAAAATTTGGTTCGTTTGGGCATTCTAGCGTTTCAAAGGTCAGAAGGTTAAAGAATTGGCATGAAATCAAAACGATTTTCCAGAATTCGTTTCATTTTTTGCTTCCTATTGACACGACAAAGGTGCAGGAGGTTGCAGGATTGGCATTGAATAAAAACGACATTTGGTTTAGCACCCTTTTGAATAGAGGTTTCCCAATTAAATTTCGTCGAGCAATTGTCACCGTTTTGTCTGGAAGAATTGTCGTTTGTAGAGGAAAAAAACGGTTTGCAAATGAGTTCTAAACGCGGATTTTTTTTTCAATTTTTCTTGCTAAATTTTTCTAACCGTTAATAATCCTATCTTTTTAACCTCAATGGAACACTTACCTCTTTCTCCCTTCCAATCCAATCTTTCCCTCCTCTATCGGCCCTGCACTTTTTCGTGGCCCGTTTAGGGAAATCGCTTTCCCGCGCCCTCTCTTGTCAAAATCTACGCCCACCAAAGCGGCCATCGTCCGGGCGAATTGCTTGGCTTTTATTTTTTTATGCCGACCAGATACTTCGCCGAGCGGCGGCAAATCCGGTGACATTACGGCAAACCAAATTCCTCTGGAACCGGCGGTTACGTGGTTGTGTACCTGCCAATTACCCCAGAAACCGCCGCGCCCACGCCCATGATCGGTCGTCAGAAAAAGAGCGGTCTTGCCTCGATATTCGGGATCGTTTTGCATCCTTTGCCAGAGGTCGCCGGTCAGCGAATCGAGGGTGTGAATGGCATCGAGGGTGGCATCGTAGCGCGCCTCGTGGGCCAGTTCGTCCGTTTCCATCAAAGAAACGTAGAGTATAGATGGTTTTTTCTTCTCCAAAAACGCCTGCGCCAACTGCCAGGTGATACTATCGGGGCGGAAAAGGGTGTGTAAAATCCCGGTCGAAAGTGGCGTATCTTCTGGCAGTGGCTCTTTTTGCCCATTTTTAAGGGCCGTACACTTATTGGCAGCATTGACCGAAAAATTACATTCTTGGGCATTCAAGACAAAATAGAGATTGCTCCAGGAAGAGAACACGGCGATGTTTTCAAAGAATGGAGGCTTTTGAGCCAGAAATTGCAGCACATTGGTATTCCGGTCGCGCCAGGGATGGTTATCTACAATGCGAGGATTGGCACGGCCAGTCAAAATTTCGGCATAGCCGGGGTAGGAAATGCGAATCTGATTGGCCATATCCACGCGGCTGCCGAGCCGACGATTGCCATACAATTGCCCTTCGGCGGCCACGATTTTCCACAAGAAAGGCATCAGTTTTCGACGGCGTTCTTCCGGATCGGATGACCAGTATTTTTTTCGATACAAGGCTGTATCTGCCACAAAATTGCAGTTGAAAAGTAACGCGCTGTCCGCACCTTCAAATACTTCCTGCCAGCGAACGCCGTCCGAAGTGACGAACAGCAAATGCTCGGCCTGCGAAAACCCGACCATGGGCAAAAGGCCAAAAAGCAAGAAAAGTAGTGTCTTATTATACATTTTAGTGTGTTTTTTGTTAGAGCAAGATGTTTTCGAGGCGTAAAGGGACGATATTTTCTGGGCTCGTACCCCAACAAACAAAATAATTAGAGGGTTGCACTTACTATATTCGGGCAGTGGCATATCTTTTTCAATCCTCATAATTAATCTAATAACAACATTCCACTCCCATGCGCTTGCCGCTCGAATTTTACCAAAGCACGGACGTAGTACAACTAGCCCGCGACCTGCTAGGAAAAGTGCTTATTACCAACTTTGATGGACAATATACCGCCGGGCGCATTACCGAAACGGAGGCTTATCGCGCCCCCGACGACCGCGCCTGCCACGCCTGGAACAATCGCCGCACCTCGCGCACAGAAGTGATGTTTGGCGAAGGTGGGAGCACCTACGTTTTTCTATGTTACGGTATTCATTATTTATTTAATGTGGTGACCGCACCAGCGGGTTTGGCCCACGCCGTATTAATACGCGCTATCGAACCATTGGAAGGAATAGACATTATGCGCGAACGACGCGGCGGAAAAAATCAGTCATTGGTGCAATTGACGACCGGCCCCGGCTCGCTCAGCCAGGCCTTGGGCATCACGACTAAATGGACGGGGCAAGGTTTGGCGGACCCCAATTCGCCGATCTGGATCGAAGATCGAGGCGAAGTGATTGCACCGGAAAACATCGCCGTTGGCAAACGCATTGGGGTGGACTATGCCGGAGAATGCGCGGAGTGGCCGTGGCGTTTTTGGTTTCGTAATACGCCATTTGCTAAAAAACCAGTTGAGAAAAAGCAGTTAAAATTGGCGATTTGAGAAAAATCTTTTCTCAACATCCTCAACCCTTTTTTCTAAACATCCTCAACAGCCTTCTCAATTCTGCACATAACCACTATGCGCCTTATAAGCATCCTCGACTTTCTGGCTAAATTGCTGATACGCTTCGTCGGGTATTTTATGCCGGATCGTTTCCAGAAATTGACATAGTTTATTGTACTCATTTTCGGTGAGCACATTGTCGTCCATAAAGGCATTGAACAGTTCCAGAAAATTCTCGCTCACACTCCGGGCAAAATCAATGCGCTTTACTTTATCTTCAATAAAAGCCATAAAATAAAGTGCCTCCGTATAGTTCAAATGACGGCGCAACACTAGATCATCTACTTCTTTTTTTATTTCTTCCAATCGCTTGGATGCCTCTTCGGCACTAGTACGCTGATGGTCGAAATCGTGGAAAATATTTTGCACCCGGTCGCCATAACTGCGGATGAGCCGTTCGCGGCGACGAAATACCCACCAACTAAATAGCGCAGTCAGCAGAGCCGTTGCCGCCACCATCGTTATTTCCACGAAATAGCCCGTGTCGTACAGCCATTGCATCTGCCGGGCCAGCAGATTGGAGTGCTCCTCCAGGCCGCCATTGGCCACCGCGTAGTCGAACGGCTCAAAATCCTGTTTGGTCAAAGCCCGCTCCGGGCGCAGCGCATTAATATGGTCTTGAAAAAGTTGTTTCAAAGCGGGAACGCCACCCTGCAAATAACTTTTACGCAAATTACTGCCTTGTCCCAGTTGGTGTCCCGGCGAATAACGCGCACTAATTAATGCATTGGTTTTCAAGAAATAATATAAGAAACAACGCTGTTTTATAGTGTCTTTTAATAAGGCAACTTGACGTGCCGCTGCCGTATCGGTAGCGGCGCGGGCGGACAAAATGGTCGCCTGCTGACGCAAATATTCTAGTAATTCGTGGCTGTTAGGCTCTAAAACATAAGGCCGTCCAATACGCTTGAAATGCTCTTCGCTCAACTCCATCTGCGCACCGGGGCCAAAGTGAGTTACTGAAATCAGGTAGAAATTGTCAGGCACCCTTACTTCCAATGTGCCAAAATAAGCCGGTTCGCGACGGCTGCTGAGCATTTCCCACATTTCCGGACCAAAGAAAGTTTCGGGATTGATCTTATCAAAATTATCCAAAATGACCACAAATTTCTGATCTGGATAAAGCCGACATTTATCCCAAAACTGCAACAAATCGCCTGGCACAAATTTTCCTTTTTCTTCCCGACCAATATATTTGCGGTGATAATCCAGATCAAACTGCGGCGCGCAACTAATCTGCATTAAGTTCTCCGGCTGCCCAGCCAACAAACGGGCGGCACAAACCGCAAGATTGGTCGCGCCAGTACTAGTTACGCCCGACAGCACGATGAAATGTTTTTGCTGCACCGTCCGACAAAAATTGTTGAACTTTTCCCATTCAATGACCGGCAAATAGGGCTGCGCAATCAAGCGGAAAGCCGAGGAATCGGAGCGATCTAAGTTGGGTTCTTTTCGGTGCAATTCGTTGAACAGCAGTTGAATAGAATCAACCGCATTGTCCAGCATCCGGTAGCGTTGTTGCACCTGCTGACCAGCCTCCACCCAGACAGGGTCGGGACGATTGCGGAAACCTAACCAACCCAGGAGGAGGATAATGGGCAGGGCAATCCAAAAAAGCCAGCGTTGCGATGCAGGGATGTTTTTGTATTCCAAAGGATTAAATTTTTGTCGACAAAGGTAACGCGCTTGTGGGAAGCGTGGGTATATGGATGGTCAGGTTTGGGTACGGATATTTTGCTTTTCATCAGGGCAATTTTGGCGCAGTATTTACTTTTGCAAAACCACTTAAACCGAAGAGAAACTTTTTATAAAAAATGCGTCCATAAACCATGACTTTCTATCAGCAACAGGTTCTAAAAATCAAGGCAGAAATTTATCCGTCCGACGATTTGTGCCAGCAAATCGTGCGAGCCAAACTATTTATAGACCAGCAATTTGCCAACAAGATAACCGGGAATGATATTGCCAGAAAAGCATTTCTCTCGAAATATCATTTTATTAGGATTTTCAAAAACATGTATAGCCGCACGCCGCATCAACATTTACAAACGGTGCGCTTGGAGCAGGCCAAGAAATTATTGAAAACCAATTTGCCTATTAACGAAGTTTGCTTTGCCGTTGGTTTCGAGAGTGTGACTTCTTTTACTGGCCTTTTTAAAAGAATAACCGGCATGACGCCCGCCACATACCGGCGGGTTCAGCCGCCGATCTTGTAACGTTGAAAATGTAAAAACGCAATTTTGAAGAAGCCATTTTTTAAATCTTGACCGACTTTTGCCCTTAAATATCACATTCATACGTCGGCGGCTGAACCCGCCGGTACTGCAAATACACTATGAAAGTTCGAGTCACCAGCGTCCCAGTAGACGACCAGGAAAAAGCCCTAAAATTCTATACCGAAAAATTGGGCTTCGTCAAAAAAACGGAAATCCCGCTGGGCGAACATAAATGGCTGACGGTAGTATCCGGCGAAGAGCAGGACGGCGTCGAAGTGCTGCTGGAACCGATGGGATTTGCGCCCGCCAAAGTTTACCAAAAAGCCTTGTTTGAAGCGGGCATTCCGTGGACGGCATTTTATGTGGACGACGTTCACAAAGAACATGAACGACTGGAAAAACTGGGTGTCGTATTCAGCATGAAACCGACCAATATGGGGCCGGTTACGTTGGCTGTGTTTGATGATACTTGTGGCAATAATATTCAGATTGTGCAGGTGTAATAATTCTTGGAGGCTGCGAGGAATTGAGGATTTGATTAAAGCACTTGGTAATCATGTAATTGATCGAATGCTCGAATCTTCAAATACTCAAAAAACTTAATTATCAGTTTAGATCATGTCAAATCATGTAGTCTGAATCGCTTTTTAGTGCTACTTTTGCGCCCGTTTTACTAAAACCGGAACTCCGCGCAACGTGTCCACTTTCCTTTCTGAACTCGCCCGCCGTCGCACCTTCGCCATCGTCGCCCACCCCGATGCGGGCAAGACGACTTTGACCGAAAAACTGCTCCTTTTCGGGGGTGCTATCCAAACCGCCGGCGCGGTAAAAAGCAATAAAATCAAGAAAAGCACGGTTTCCGACTTTATGGAGATCGAGCGGCAACGGGGTATTTCGGTGAGTACTTCGGTGATGGGTTTTGAGTATAGAGACCTGCAAATCAACATATTGGATACGCCAGGTCACGAAGATTTCGCCGAAGACACCTATCGCACGCTGACCGCCGTGGACTCCGCTATCGTGGTGGTCGACGTGGCCAATGGCGTAGAAAAACAGACCGAGAAACTGACCAAGGTCTGCCGGATGCGCAATACGCCGATCATATTTTTTGTCAACAAACTTGACCGCGAAGGCCGCGATGCCTTCGATCTGCTCGACGAAATAGAGCAAAAACTGGCGGTAAAAGTGCGCCCGCTTTCCTGGCCAATTGGCATGGGCCAACGTTTCAAAGGCGTGTATAATTTGTATGAGAAAAAACTTGTGCTGTTCAATCCGCATAGCAAACAGGAGGACGAAGACATTGTCGTGTTCGAGGATTTGGCCCACCCTGATCTGGACAAAATAGTCGGCGAAGGCGCCGCCCGCGAACTACGCGACGAGGTAAATATCATCGAAACGGTGTACCCAAAATTTGAAAAGCAAGACTATCTGGCGGGTAAAATTTGTCCGGTGTTTTTCGGTTCAGCAGTCAATAATTTTGGCGTAAAAGAAATGTTGGACTGTTTCGTGGAAATTGCGCCCACTCCCCTGCCCCGCTTTACGGAGGAACGTTTGGTCGAGCCGGATGAGGATAAAATGACGGGTTTTGTGTTCAAGATATTTGCCAATATGGATCCGCGCCACCGCGACCGCATCGCGTTTTTGCGCATTTGCAGCGGCAAGTTTGAGCGCAACAAAAACTACCACCACATGCGGCTAAACCGCGACATGAAGTTTCCGAACCCGACCATGTTCATGGCCAGTAAGAAAACCTTGTTGGAAGAGGCTTATCCTGGTGACGTAGTGGGCCTATACGACAGCGGCAATTTCAAAATCGGCGACACACTGACCGAGGGCGAATCGCTGCATTTCAAAGGCATTCCGGCCTTTTCGCCCGAAATGTTCCGCTACGTGGAAAACGCCGACCCGCTGAAACAGAAGCAGTTCGCCAAAGGCCTTGACCAACTGATGGATGAAGGCGTGGCGCAGATGTTCACCCGCCAGAGCGACGGACGGCGCATCATCGGCACGGTGGGGCAACTGCAATTTGAGGTAATTCAACACCGACTGGAAAGCGAATACGGCGCAAAATGCCGCTACGAGCCAGTTAGTTTGCACAAGGCCTGCTGGGTTACTTCGGAAGACCCGAAAGCGATGCAGGAATTCATGGATCGCCGCAAACGCGACATCGCCAAAGACAGCGAAGGGGCCACGGTTTTTCTGGCCGAAACTGCCTGGACTTTACAGACCGTGCAGGAGGCTTTTCCAAAGGTGGAGTTTCACTTTACTAGTGAGGGATAGGTTCTTTGAAAAAGAAACCCTATTTTTGGAGTAAAATTTGTCGCTTATGTTGATCACTGACACGCTGGAAATAGAGGGTATTGCTGAAAAGATGACTGATTCGGCATTCGAGGCGTTTTGTGCGCAGAATAAACACTTGCGCATCGAGCGCGATTCATCAGGAAATGTTATAGTTATGCCCCCTGTTCATTCCGATACTGGCAGAAAAGAAACAACCGTGCAAGGCATGGTTTTTATGTGGAATTTTCAGGCAAAACGAGGAGTTGTCTTTAATTCTTCTACTGGCTTTACACTTTCAAATGGGGCTATGCGAGCCGCTGATACTGCTTTTGTGGCGTATGAACGTTGGGATAAATTGACAGAAGCGCAGAAGAAAAGTTTTGCGCCCGTTTGCCCTGATTTTGTGGTCGAAATCCGTTCTGATTCGGATAAATCACTGCCGAAATTGAAAGATAAAATGATAGAATGGATAGAAAATGGCGCACAATTGGGCTGGTTATTGGATACTTTTAATCAAGAAACTTATATTTATCGTGGGGATGGCAGTATTGAAATAGTAAAAGGATTTGATCAGGTATTATCAGGCGAAGAGGTGGTACCGGGTTTTACTTTTGATTTGCGGTTAATTATGTAGCAAGATGTTTACGTGGATAAAAACTAGCATCTGTGTTCCTCATACATCACAAGAAAAGAGCCTGCCTTTTTTATAGTTAAAGTTCCTGTATCTATCTCGAAAATAAGATAATCCTTGCCTTTTTCTAAAAGTCTGTCCTCTTTTCTTTTCATTGTGTGTGCATAGATCAGGTAGCCTTCTATTAACGACAAGTTATTAGGGAACAACATCTCTTTGCCCCAATTTCCGCTCCCACTAGAAAAGTCAATTATGTAACCTTCGTCAAATATGTATCTGACGAACTTATGTGATCATTTGCCATCATCCTTATTTTCTCCAATTTGCTGAATGATTACTTGTATAGTATTTTTTCAATGCTGTAACGTGAAAATCTTCACTCGTTCTGTTTTTCATATTGATGGCCTATCATTGTAGGCAAATGTGACAGATAAGCATCAAAGACGAAACCAATTTTATCTCCATATTGAATTTTTGCCCAATATCCTTCTAATTTAAAGTTGGGAGCACCAGACATTTTTTTTATTTCTTCAATAGAATAAGGTAAAGCTCTATCTTGATAATCAAGCGTAACTACTTTACTACCGTTTTCAATTTTAGCAACAATTTTAGAGTTTGTATCTGGAAGTTCTCTAATATTTAATCCAGTTTTTGCCCAAACCCATAATGTTTCGCCAGACACATAATATTCAATAGCAAAGCAGTTAGTAGATGCTAAGCAAAATAAAAATATTATCAATAGTTTATTCATGATTGAGTTAGGAATTAGTGATTTTATGTATTTTTAGTTTTATTTTTTCAATTCAAATTCCCTCAAAACATTCCATTTCTTCCCTGCTTCTTGTTTAATCAGACTAATTTTCCGGAATACTATTTTATCAAGCAATTGAATCTTTTCAATTTGTTCAAATATACTATCTGTACAAGTAGAATTTCTAGGGTGCATCAAAGTAATGTGCGGTTCATGTCTTCTCGGCTGTTCAATTAGCCCTTGTAAAACTGCTTTTCTTAATTGGTGGAATTGCTCATTATCCCCAAGGGCAGGCAGCAAAACGCCTTTCCCGTCTAAAAATCTGGCTGTATTCCCAAAATCAATAGTAATGTATTCTTGATTCAGGTTTTCCAAGTTCAGTAGGACTTTTTCGATTTCTTCCAGTTCGTCTTCTCTACATAGCGTTACGTGCGCCTTGATCAATTCATACTGTTCCGAGTTAAATTCTTTACGAATCTTTTCAATTGATTCGGATTCATTCTCTTCTATAAAAAGCGTTAATTGCAGGCGTGTTTTATTCAAGTTATTTCTATTTAGAGAAAAGCATAAGGCAAATCTAAGATAATATTGCTATTGTACCAAATTTTTGACAGTTTAGAAACATCACATATACCACCTCGGCCTTCGGCTTCAGATGCCACGCCTGTGGCTCTGCATGACAAACATAGAGCGGCGTAAAATCATAAAGAAGCGCTCCAAATGTTAAAATTTCCCAATCTACGACAATTGTCGTAAAAAAATTTGCAATTACGACACCTGTCGTAATACCTTTGCTTCAACAAAACTTTCTAACATCATGGACGAACAAATTTCTTCTCCTACCGAAGCCGAATTGAACATCTTGCACGTCATCTGGGAACTCGAACCCGTGGGCGTACGCGAGGTGTACGACCGCATCGCATTGCAAAAAAAAGTGGGTTATACTACTGTGCTTAAACAAATTCAGCGACTTACGGAAAAAGGCGTACTGACGCGCGAAGAGCATAGGGGCGTGCATTTATATCGCAGCACGGTACCGGAAAGCGCGATGAAACAACAATTAGCCGGACGTTTATTACAAAATGCTTTCGGTGGCTCCGCACTGCAGATGATGATGCACGCTGTGGGCAATGATCAGGCTTCCGCCGAAGAGTTGCAAGCCCTCAAAATTTGGTTGGATCAACAAATAGAAAAGCCATGAATCCTCCGCTCCATTCGCTAGTTTTTACACAAGCTTTAGGCTGGACGATTGTGCATTCTGTCTGGCAAATCGCGTGTATCTTTTTGATTTTCAAGGTGTTTTGTTGGATGATTGGCCCTCGAAATATAGTGCGCTATTATGGCTCTGTATTAGCGATGGGTACTTGTGCCGCTTGGTCCATGTTCACTTTTGCGAACCTGTATTATTCTTTTAAAATAGTGGTGACAAGGAATACCAACCAAACTTTCGAGAAATTTTCGGCTATCCCCCACCCTACTGCGTCTTTGATTTCTATTTCTGAAAATACCTGGCAAACAGTCGAGCAGTTTCTGAATTCTTATTCTGCAATATTGGGCTGGTTATGGTGTGTGGGCGTAGTTATTCTTTCTATAAGATTATTAGGCGGTTATTGGCTCAGTAATCGTTTAAAACGACGCAGTCAACCAATCAAAGACAAAGATGTAGCAGTGAAAGGTCAATTACTAGCTAAACAATTAGGAATAGAAAAACTAGTAAATTTTCTGGAAAATGCGCATATTAGTGCGCCTGTTACCCTCGGTTTCTGGAAGCCTGTGGTATTGTTTCCAGTGGGTTTATTGGTACAATTTACGCCTGCACAAGTAGAAGTACTACTACTCCATGAACTCGCTCACATCCGACGCCATGACTATCTGATTAATTTATTTCAATTAGTTTTGGAAGTCTGTTTCTTTTATCATCCACTCTTCTGGCTGCTATCGCGCGATGCCCGCACTACACGCGAATACTGTTGCGACGACCTCGTGCTGCGCCATACCGCCAATCCTCTGCTATATGCGCATACCCTTACCTCTATTAAACTCATTTCCATTCACCACCAAAATGTATTTGCTATGTCTGCTATTGGAAAAAACAGTTTTACCGCCCGCATCCAACGTATTCTCGGTGTCGCACCGCATAGAACACCCCGCGCGCAGCCGCTTTTCTTGTTGCTTTTGCTGGCTGGTCTTATTATCGGAGCCGCCTGGCCAACTATAAGTGAAGCCAGTCCAAAAAATGATTCGATCACTCAGACAAGTGATCTGTTTTTAGTGGTACCTGCCCGCGACAGCGTAGTGCCACGACCATTTCGCACAAAACCGGTATCTGCTCCGAAAGCCGCACCTGCGCCAGCACCTATTGTTATCAACAATCCGTCGCCCAGAATTGATACTATTATATTTATGTACTTAAATGGTCATGTCTATGACGCTATTCTAAGTAAACAAGCATTTTTAGATCATCCAGAGGTAATAGCGGTGCGTAAAATTGGTGAAAAAGAGGAGCGATTGACAGTGCTTAGTTATGAAGTCACTGTATTGCCCAACAATGCAACGGATGCTTTTTCTTTTATAAGTAGTAAAGGCTCTATTGAAAATGAACAATTTTCAACTACTGTTCGCACATTGGCACCTGATTCCAAAATATATATTGATAATGTAGAAATTAAAGTCCCAGGCGAAGACAAACCTGTAAATCTGGGCGGATTGATATTTAAAATTAAAGAATAAAACTACTTTCGTTTAAAAACAAACAATAAAGCCATTGACTAAACAGTCAATGGCTTTATTTATAACATTACTAGTAAAATCTCATCTATTACTATGCCGTGTGCCGCATCCGCTGTCCATAAGTCGCGTAACCCGGTTCTACTGGTGAAGCAATAATAAATATTTTGGCACCTACCGAAGATTCCAGATTAATAGTCGTTTGTTCGGTTAATTGCACAAAATCAGATTGTTTAGCCAATTCATGCCATTAAACGAAATCTCTCCTTCCAGTACATAAGCGGAATATATGTTATTCGGGTCGGCGCGTAATAGGTGACTAGCATCCTTGCATCTAAGTTCGACTTGCCAGAATAGATATACCCGGCGTTTCCATGCGAAACGGGCTGCCGGATTACCGACAATGGTTTTTACGACTTACGCCTTCGTAGTAGTATTTTCTGGAAAATCAGCAGAGCGATAATCATCATAACTGGCTAGTTGTGAAAGGGTGTTGTCCAAATTTGGGTCAAACCAAATCTGAAACATCTCTCCACCCTGCCCCATCCATTCTGAATGGCTAATGCCGTTACCAGCGCGAATGATCTGCACGTCGCCCGCTTGCAGGGGACGCCAGGTTTTAAGTTTTGTATCATAATGACGAATTTCTCCTTTTAATACAAAAGAACAAATCTCAAAACCCTGGTGCGGGTGCAGCCCAATGGTGCTGTCCACAATGGCCTTGGCGTGGGCCCAATAAAACAGGTTAGAATATGGACGAACAGTAGAATGATCCTTTGGAAAACCAATGGGTTTATTTTCGACGATTTCGCCGCCATTGAAGGCACCGGAACCTTGTTGGGCTTTAGGAATAATGCGGACTGACATAGTAAATGAATGTGCTAATGTGGTCAATTTGTTAATGTGCTAATTCCCGTTTTTACAACCAGAATTAATAGTCAGCAAAACATCCAATGTCAACATATTGTTCCCGAAAAAATAACGCCTACTTCGCGGCTTCTTTTCCGACTTCTTTAATTAAGTTGGGATAATCGGTAATAATGCCGTCCACACCGAGTTGAATCAGGCCGCGCATGGAGGCTACGTCGTCTACCGTCCAGGGAATCACCTGAATGTTTTTCGCGTGGCATTTGCGCACTAACTTCTTAGACACCAATTGATAGTATGGACTATAAATCTGTGGTATAAAACCCAGTTTTTTCAAATTCGTTTTTAATCCCCAGACATTTTCAATGAGAAAAGCCAACTGAATATTCGGTGCCTGACGGTGCATAGCCTGCAAAGCGCGTACATCGAAGGACTGCACAATGGCGTCTTTTTCGAGGCTAAGGGTTTTCAATTCGGCGACGACAAGGCGCACAAATTCTTCCACTGGCGGGTGGCGCAGACCATCCCATTCGGGCTGGCTTTTGATCTCGATATTCCAGCGCATGGTACGGCCAGCGGCTTTGGCACGCACGGCAGCCACTACTTCTTTGAGCGTAGGCTTGTAAGTTTTCTGCTTTTGTTGTTGCGGAAAACGTGGATTGCCAATGCTGCCGCAGTCGAAATTCCGAATTTCACTCACGGTAAACTGATAAATCAGGTTTTTCTCCGCATCGCGGCTCCGAATGGAATCGCCGCCCGGTGCGAGGCAGATGGCAGGATTAAACCAAGGCTCGTGACTGATAATCAATTGATTATCTTTGGAAACGGCCAAGTCCAGTTCCAACGTGACGACCTCCGGGAAATCCAGGGCGTGCAAAAAGGCTGGCAAGGAATTTTCCGGCATTAGCCCGCGACAGCCCCGATGGCCCTGCCAGTCGAAGCCAACGCGCGGCGTGATGGGCGTGTTTTTGAGGGTAGATTTGCAAGCAAAAAAAGGAAGTGCGGCGAACATCAGCCAAAGGAACGGAAAGAGAAGTTTTTGCCCTGTCATTTTCGAAATACGATTTTACCTTTGGGCGAAAGTAGGGACTGCCACGTTAAGCGAAGATGAAGTTTAAAGGTTGAGGAAGTTGAGAATGTTGAGCAATATTGTCAACCATCTTGAACCTGCTCAACCTGCGTCAGCAATCTCAACACCCTCAACATTTCTAAACATTCTCAACCAACTATAACCATGATTGACGTCAAAGAATTTCTGTATGCCCTGCCCGAAAAAGTACAACCCGAAGCCGTGGAGGGCATTTCGACGCTATTTCACTTTGATGTGGAAGGTTCGGGAAAATACACCGTGCAAATAGAAGACGGGAAAATGAACGTCAGCGAAGGCTTGAACGGCGATCCTTCCTGTAAAATCAGCACCAGTGCCGAGAATTTTTCTAAACTGATTTCCGGCGACCTGAACCCGATGATGGCGATGATGACCGGCAAACTGAAGATTAGTAATCCCGGAGAAATGTTGAAATATGCGAAGATGTTTGGGTTGATGTAAGAACCTCACCCTAACCCCTCTCCTGCGGGAGAGGGGGACTACATTGTGATGTTTTTCTGTTGATTTACAGCACCTTATAGAATGATTTTTCTTTAATGGTTAATAGATAGATTCAACCAGAAAATACTAGTCACAGAACTCCAAGGTATTGACGAATTATAAGAAAACAACACAATCAAGTCCCCTCTCCTTTGGGAGAGGGGTTAGGGTGAGGTTAGTCCAAATCATCCCAATCGTACACATCTCCTTCCTTCAAATCTGTCAATTCACGGCGGTCTTTTTTGGTGGGTCGTCCGGTGCCACGCTCGCGTAGCTCGGAGGTTTGGGTAGCGTTCAGGAACCAGGCATTATATTTATTGCGTTCTTCGGCGGGCGTCACGTCTTCGTAGCAGGTGACTGCAATGGCGGCCCCCACCCGCTTTTCGATCAATTGAATGGCCTTGAATTCAAAGGTGAAGCCGTCTTTTTTCACGCCGACCACGTTGCCTTCGGCAATGAGAAAGGACGGTTTTACAGATTCTCCTTTTATTCTCACCTTGCCGCCCTTACACGCGTCGGTGGCGAGGGTGCGACTCTTGAAAATGCGAATACTCCACAACCACTTGTCTATGCGTACTTTATTCATGTTTGAGCTATTTTTGGAGGCAAGTAAAGATATTATAAAATAGTTTGTTTAGAGTATTGGAAGATTTGGGGTATTCGATCAAATACCTGATTATCAAGCGTTTTAATCAAATCTTTAAATACTCGCATCCTCAAGCATTTTAATTTACTAGACTAGGAAACTAATGTTTTAGTCAAAAGTCTAACGTCCAATTTCCAATGTCTTGGTATTAAAACCATACGGCCTGCCGGATACGTTCATCCAGCAGGCCGTAATATTCAAAAAACGATTGATCAAATAAAGGCCAAAAGACCAGCCTATTTTGCAAAAGCAATTTCATACCTGTGGGTGCTCTCATCGGTATACTTGGCGGTCATGCCAGTCTCGGTCAGGTGGCTAATTGTCCACGACTGGGTGGGCGCATTGTCAAAATTGAGGGTGACGGTCTGTGCGGACTCATCGGCGGCCCAGTTGCCTGTGTTGGTGTCCGTAGTGGTGTGCTGGGTAAGCGGATTGATCGTGGAGGTCTTCAGGGTGAAGGTATGGTCTGCTCGCAAGACGATGTTGAAAGTATAGACACTACTTACATTAGTGTCATCTACTTTGACGCTTTGGGAAGCCCAGGTAGCAGAGATTTGCTCGTCAAAGGCCTTTTGATCGTCCTTTTTGCAGGCGGTGAAAGACAGAGCGACGAACAGGATGGCCGACAGGCCGAAAGCAGCATTTTTCATAGGATAATGATTGAAAGTGAGATAAAACGGGTTTCGGATTTTGTTATTAATCATTGAGATGACGCATAAATGACCTAGTTAGGGTATTTATTGCGGCGTTAACGGGACGGAAACAGAAGTTAAGTTTTTTTTAAGACTTGGCAAATCAAATACGTGTTGTAACTTCGCTCGCTTAATCCGTCTAACATCAACTTTGGTTGATCCCGTCATCTCCTGTCTACGGTTTTACCAGTCCAAAAATTCTTTATCATATCTCAACCGTTGATGATGCATTGTAAAAACGTTACGCTATCCTTCCTACTGCTTTTTTGCTCTCTTTCCTTACTCCCAGCTCAGAAATTAGCCTTGAAAATTGGCTTAAACATGGGTGCTTCCAAACTATATCACGATATAGACTATAAAAGTACCGTGGCCAACAACCTCTTTGAGTACACCAAAGAGCTGTTTGCCCATGAGGGGATTGAATATACCTGGGAACAATTCGCCCGTTCCAACAAACTGAATTCCTCATTTATTCAGCCACGTTTTGGTTTTTCTGCCCATCTTTCCTATGGTAATTGGCCCGCCTTTGCAATTCTGGAGGGTATGAGTTCGACTTCCAGTTATGAAAAAATGGCCTACAGTGCTACCGTCGGTATGGGCAAGGATTTTCCGATTGGCGACAACACTGGCCTGTTTTTTTCCGCGTTGGGCGGATACAAATTTGTAATTGTGGATAAAGGCTTCGGAGCCAAGACGCTGGTAAATGGCGTAGGAGACCGCTCGCTGCGCAAAAATCTGCAAACTTTCTTTGGCCCTCAACAGCCGCTCGGCACTAACAAAGGCAATCTTTTCACCTTGCGCTTAGGTATAGGCAAGACTTTCGGCGAACTGGAAAATATGTCCGCAGGCATAGAAGGCTATGGCGAACTCGATCTTACCGACCGGATAAAACGGAATGCCCGGATGACCAATGTAGGCGCACAAGTCTATATGCGATTCAATATTTGCCAAAGTCGCGACGACTATATGCCCAATCCACAAGCGGCGGGAAGAAAATAAAATTGCTAAAAGGCAATAAGCAAGGGCAAAAATTGCAACATGCTGCAAATGGAGCAACGTGACATACCGCGTTGCTCCATTTGCATATTGTTTTTTTGCCTTTTTATACCTCTTCTTATTTCCGTTCACTCGGTTTCGGCAGCTGCATATTCAGCTTTTCCATTCCTTCTACCAGGGTTTTGGCGATGAAATAATCGCGGTACCAGCGATTGTCTACCGGGCAGATATACCAGGGAATAATGCTCTCGTTGATGGCATATTCATAAGCGGTCATGTATTTGTCCCAGAGCTTGCGCTCTTCCCAGTCGGCATCATTATGTTTCCAGAACTTAGTCGGATCGTCCAGCCGTTGCTGGAGCTGTATTTCCTGCTCCGCATTCGAGATGTGCATATAGAACTTGAAGATCAACGTGTTCGCATCAAAAGCAAGGAGCTCTTCAAAGGCATTGATGGCCTGCATCCGCTTTTCCACTTGCGCCTCATCTACCCAGCCGTGTACCCGCTGGATCAGGATGTCTTCATAATGACTCCGGTTGAAGATGGTCATTAGGCCCTTATGCGGCACGACTTTATGCACACGCCAAAGGAAATCGTGGGAAAATTCTTCAGCAGAAGGCTTTTTGAATGCTTCCAGGCGGAGCGCAGAGATAGTACAGTTGGCGAACACATTTTTCGCTGCACCGTCTTTTCCGCTGCCATCCATACCCTGCAAGATGACCAGCACGGAACGTTTGGCTTCGCCATACAGCAGGTATTGCAGTTCACCGAGCCGTTGTACCAGCTGGGCGGTTTCTTCCATTACATCCTTTTTTTTCAGCCCTTTCGGTGCTTCGGTAGAAAAGGCGGAGAGTTGGATCAAATTCGTTTTAGACATGGGTAAATTAATGTGCTAATGTGCCAATGAAATATTCTGTTATCCACCCTCTCTCACTTTTCTCACCTTCTCACCTCAGTGCATTCGCGCCCGCTTGGCCATCCAAGTCTGCAATATTGGATAAAAACCCTGATTGATGTCTGCTTCGACGAAATCAATTTTGTATTGTAAACACCGCATCCGCAATTGATCGGTAAATGCGGTGACCTGTTTGACGTAAAATTCCTTGACTTGACTGGGTTGCAGGCGCACCTCTTCCCCGTTTTCCATATCTACAAAAACATGGGGCCGATTTTCAAACTCAAAATCCAGTTCCTTTTTCTTGTCGGTGACGTGAAATAGTACTACTTCGTGCTTCGCGTGGCGCAGGTGTTGCAGTGCGGCAAACACCGCTTCAGCTTGTTCTGGCTGCTCCATCACGTCGGTAAACACTATGACGAGCGACCGACGGTGAATGGCATCGGCCACCTGGTGCAGGCTTTTGGCGAGGTCGGTAGGCCGGTTCAGCACCGGATTTTCAATGCGCTCGCTGAGTTGTGCAAGCAGTCGGCGGTAATGCACCGTGCTCGATTTGGCGTGTGTATTTAACCGAATATCGTCGTCGAAAAGGGTAAGACCATAAGCGTCGCGTTGCTTGCGCAGGGCGTTCATCAGTACGGCTGCCGACTGGGCGGCAAAGCAGAACTTGTTGAGATACTTGTACTTATCGGGCTGTTTATCATCCCAGGGATAATACATCGTGGAAGAGGCATCCACCACGATCTGGCAGCGCAGGTTGGTTTCTTCCTCGAATTTTTTGACAAATAACTTGTCCGTGCGCCCGTACACCTTCCAGTCAATGTTGCGGGTGCTTTCACCAGCATTGTACAAGCGGTGTTCGGCAAATTCGACCGAAAAACCGTGGAAAGGACTGCGGTGCAGCCCGACAATAAACCCTTCCACTACCTGTTGGGCGAGCAACTCGAGGTTGCTGCCAAGGGCGCGGATGTCCTGATTTTCTAAGATTGGCGACATAAGTAAATTAGCAAAATTGCAGTTGGCAATCAGCAATGGTAATCAATGGGTTATACAAAGTTATTTGGCAATTCAGCGCGGACTTATTTTCTGTGAAAAAAAAGTATGGAAGGGGAGCAAATGTAGCAGTTTTTCTTTCGCAGATAGCCCGGTGTAGTCCTGCGCTGCTTCAAACGAAGAAAACGGTTGCACAGTTCATGGATTTCTTTTTTCAGGTCAATCAAGCAGATCTAGCCTACGGAACATTCGTCGGCACGTAATTTTTGGCCAGACTATGTTGACATAAAAACAGGTTCATTGGGTGTATTTATTGTTTGATCAGCAACAGAATAACTGGAATTACACCGAAGGTATACCTTTGTGATGATGCGTTAAGGATGATCATCAAGTGCGCAAGGCAGCCAAACCCTGCTAAAATCATTTCTATATTTACCTTCTTTATCCATTCAAATCCAAAGGTGTTTTTTTTTGATCTATGCAGGATTTTTCTACTACTTCCTCCAGTCATCCGCCCATAGCTGGTGACTTAAATTCGCTGCTTTTTGCGCTGGATGCAATCGGCATTGGACTGTGGGAATGGAACATAAAAACCAATATAGTAGTCTGTGATGATTGTTGCAAAGCCTTGTTTGCCCTGAAAGGCGGTACAATAGGCTATGAAGAAGTGACTCAGCACATTCATCCCGACGATGTGACGCGGGTAAAAGCATCGGTAGCGGCAGCTATGAATGGTGCAGAGAAAGGTCACTATGAAGAACGCTATCGCACTATCGAGGCAGACGACGGACAGCTGCGCTGGGTGCATCATAAAGGCCAGGTGTATTTTGATCAGGCTGGCCATCCGGATCGTCTGGTGAGTACTGCGCAGGATATTACGGCACACATAGCTGCTACGGAGGAGATGGCTGCCCAGACGGCAGCGAATAAGAAAACGGAAGAAAGCGAGCAGAATCTGCGTAATATGATCCTCCAGGCACCAGTGGCGATGACCATTCTACGTGGGCCTGAATTTGTGGTGGATGTAGCCAATAGTCTCATGTTGACGCATTGGCAGAGGTCGGCGGAGGAAGTAATTAACCGACCTGTTTTTGAGGTGTTGACTGAGGCGAAGGGTCGGGGTTTTGAAGAATTGCTGCAAAAAGTGTATACCACCGGAGAGACTATCTCTGCGTATGGTGCACCGATTCCGTTGCTGAGGGATGGCCGCGTGGAAACTATTTACGTGACTTTTGCCTATCAGCCCTATCGGGAACAGAATGGCGCGATTGCCGGAGTGATGGCCGTGGCGATTGAAGTGACCGATCAGGTACTTGCCCAGCGACGGGTCGAAGAAAGCCAGCTGCGATTACTCAATTCTTTTGAACAATCGCCGGTAGCCATTGCGCTCATCCACGGAAGTGATTTGAGTTTTCAAATGGCAAACCCTTTCTACGGAGAACTGGTGGGACGGAAACCCGATGAATTAGTTGGAAAACCCCTGCTGGAAGCACTGCCCGAACTCCAGGGACAAGGCTTCGACGAGTTGCTGAAAGAAGTGATTGCCACTGGCATTCCTTACATTGCCAAAGAAGTGGCCGTAAATATTGTCCATCATAACCAGTTAAACACTATCTATGTTGACTTGACGTATCAGCCACAAATCGAATCTGATCATCACGTCTCTGGCGTGCTGGTTGTCGCCACCGATGTAACGGCCCAAGTGCTGGCCCGCAAAAAGATAGAAGTAAGTGAAAATCGTTTCCGGGCACTCATTCAGTCCGCCCCAGTGGGCATCGGGCTTTTTGTAGGCCGCGATCTGGTCATTGAAGAACCCAACCAGACCTTTATTGATATTATAGGCAAAGGCTGGGACATCGTCGGTAAAAAGCTGGCCGAAGCCATGCCGGAACTGGAAGGACAAACTTTCCTGCAAATTCTCGATGATGTTTATACTTCTGGAAAAACTTTCCACACGTTTGGCACGCAAGTAAATGTGCTACGCCAAGGGGTGATGACGCATGGTTTCTATGATTTTAGTTACACGCCTCTTTTTGACACAGACGGAAAAGTATATGCCATTCTGGACACTTCTATGGAGGTAACCGACCAGGTATTGGCTCGCAAAAAAATAGAAGAAAGCGAACTTTTTGCGCGAAATATTCTGGAGAATTCTCCGATAGCCAAAATCGTATTTACAGGAGAAGATATGGTGATGAGCGTGGTAAATGAAAAGATGTTGACCATACTGGGCCGCGATGCTTCTATTATTGGCAAGCCATTTATGGAAGCAGTACCGGAGCTTATTTCCACGCCTTTGATGACACGACTTCGACGCGTTCTTGCTACCGGAGAAACCTTTTATAGTGCCGAAGAAAAATTTGACCTCATCCGCTTTGGGAAACCTTATACCGGCTATTACAGCTATACCTGTAAAGCCTTGCATAATACCGACGGGGAAATATACGGGATCATCAATACGGCCATCGAAGTGACCGAACAAGTGTTGGCCAGGCAAAAGATGGAAGAGGCCGAAGAAGCCCTGCGCGGAGCGATTGAATTAGCCGAACTGGGTACTTGGAGCATTGATCTGCCAACTGGTCTGCTCCACTACTCTGACCGGCTCAAATCCTGGTTTGGAATAGAAGAAAAAGGACCAATTACTATTGAACAAGCTTATAGCCCTATTGTAAAATCGGATTGGCCATTAGTAAGAGCCTCCATGACACACGCCATCACGCCAGGTACTGACGGTATTTATGATGTGGAATATAGCACGATAGACCAGAAAACTGGCCGACAACGTATTATACATGCCCAAGGCAAAGCACTTATTGATGAGCAAGGCGTAACATATAAAGTAAATGGCACTGCGCAGGATGTAACCGAACAACGTAAAACCCAACTCGCCCTGGAACAACAAGTGCAGGAACGCACCGAAGAACTGGCCGCTATCAATGAAGAACTAGTTACCATCAATGAAGAAGTAGCCGACGCGAATGATCGCCTGCAACGCTCCAATGAAGAGTTGGCACAGTACGCTTATGTAGCCAGCCACGATCTCCAGGAGCCGCTCCGCAAAATCCGAATGTTTTCGGGGATGCTGTATAAGCAAAAAGACCTTTCGGAAGAAAATACCCGCCTGATCGCCAAGATCAACCAATCGTCCGAACGCATGACCCTGCTTATCCAGGATTTGCTGGAATTTTCCCGTCTGCTGAATTCCGAAGCCTTGATGAAGCCCGTTGATCTAGGCGAAATCTGCCAAATGGTGGTCAATGATTTTGAATTGGCGATTGCTGAAAAAAGCGCGGTCGTAAAAATTGGTTCCCTACCAATCATTGAGGCGGTTAGCTTACAAATGAACCAGTTATTCTATAATCTGCTCAGTAATGCCCTGAAATTTGGCAAGCCGTCCATAACACCGCTCATTGAAATAGATGCCCGATTAATTAGTATAGAAGTCGCCCGGGAATATATTTTCAATCCTGATCGGCATTGCAATTATTACCATATTACCTTTTCAGATAATGGGATCGGGTTTGAAGAGAAATATTCCGAACAAATCTTTGAAGTATTCAAGCGGCTGCATGGCCGCGATGCTTATCCAGGTTCCGGAATAGGCCTGGCCCTTTGCCGCCGCATTGTTGCCAATCAAAAAGGACATTTATACGCCACTTCCATAGTGGGCGAAGGAACGACGTTTCATATTATTTTGCCGGATCAGCAAGAGGAGAAGTAATTTGTTTATATTTTGCTATGTTTTTCAAAAATAAAGGCTCAGGTTCCCAAATGCTGAACATCGTACCTAACTTTCCGAAAGTTTTCAGCGCGTTGGGAACATGAGCCAAAATAAACATTAAAAGTAAAGGCATAAATGATATACAATCAGCCAATTAGATATTACCTCTCCTTATCGTTGCTACTAGTGCCAGCAGTGTTATTTGGAGTTTTGCTTTTCTTATTTAAAGGACATTCAAAAATCCAAATTGTTGAGCAATTCCCTTATTTACCTTGGCAATTTTTGATGATTATAATCTTCGGAACTATTGCTACAATTGGTGGAGTGCTGGACTGGAAATTTCACAGAGACCCATTGAAACTGAAAATTTCCAAAAAAGAAAGAGATGCGGAAGCAAAAGCACTTGGATTTGGTGGTTTGCCTATGTTTATCTTAATGTGGTTAGCCATGTTTAGTGCCAAGCCAACCAATTTTCTCATCCCCATTATAACAGTTCTCATTTATACGGTGGTAGCCATCAGTTATGACGAATTCGTTTTCCATATTAAAAGATGTGAAAAAATCGAAACCAGGTATCATCGAATGCTGGTATTTGGAAATGGTATAGCTTGGTTATCGTGGTTTCATTTTATCTATTGCCAATGAATTATAAAACATTGTTACTTCAAAGCCAGGAACATTTAAGGGGATATCCGGTGTATATAAAGCATCAAATTTCATACAATGTATTCTCACTAGGTGCCAAGTGGATGTTTGACCGATTAAATGAAGTAGATCCATATAAAAAGGGAGTTTTTGATCCATCTGTCAATTTTGGTTTTTATGGCCTGCTGAAATACGGAATTTGTATAGCCTCGTTTTTCATTTCGGCATTTTTACTTTTCAGGGTCAATATTTTTCTATCCCCGCTTGGTATTATCGTATTTTATTTTTTTGAAGTGCAATTTTTGTTTTTGTTCCCGTTACTTATTGATAAAGTAGAAAATCCAATTTGGACGAGCATAGAACAAACCTATAAAATTGGAATCATAAAAGCATTAGTGACAGTTATACCAATCGCCTTTTTTATGCTTATCGGTTTATTTGATTTCAAAGCTCCGTTTCGCAATTGGCATATTGGCAGCCTGGCCATTATTATCTGGTACAAAAATGAAGTTAGAAATAGGGTATCAACATGCCTTTGAGGTCCGCAAAGAACACTATACCATTAATCATGATATGAATTTCAGCGTACTTTATCTTTCGGATTTTCATTTCAATAAATATAGCCAGCCTGCCACTATAAAAATTATAGATAAAATCAATGAATTGAACCCAAACATTATTCTTCTAGGCGGTGACTACGTGGATACAGAAGCTGGCTTATTATGGTTAAACGCTTTAATGAGTGACTTATCATGTAGAGTAAATGTTTTTGCTATCGCGGGCAATCACGATTATTTTTTCGGGATAAATCGAATAAAAGAAATAATGAAAATTAATAATGTGATTTGGATTGAAAAAGATACATACACTGCTAAAATAAAAAATATTAATATTCATATTGATGGCAACCAGTGCGAAACAGAAAAAAGCAAAGCGGACTTTTATATTTTGTGTTTGCATAAGCCTATTGATATACGTGATTATACAGATAAATACCACTTGGTTTTTGGTGGTCACTTACACGGCGGCCAGTTCGTCTTTTGGAAATCAACTAAAGGGCTGTATCCAGGTAGACTATTTTACAAATGGAACATTTTAAAAGCAAAGTATAGCGATTGCCAATATTTTATAAGCAAAGGCCTTGGCGACACTCTGCCCATCAGATATAACTGCAAAAAAGATATGATATTAGTGGAGGTTAGCACGAGCAATCAGCTTAATAATAATTCTTAAATAAACCTGCAAAGCATGAAATCAATTTTTGCCATCGCATTTGCCACAATTTATGGACTGGCAATTCGTTTTTTATTCGCTTTCCTTAATAATTTTATGGAAATCATGAGCATAACTTTCTTATTGCTCGTGCCAATCGGCATCGGTTTTCTGACCGTAGCATTAACGCCGAAAAAGAAAATTAGCAGCGGCGGCTCTGCTTTTTTTAGGCCGTGGCTAACTAGTTTAGTTATCTTAGCCATTACGATTTTATTAAAAATTGAGGGCGTTATATGCTGGATTATGATTTACCCGCTATTTGCGATCCTGGCCGGATGTGGTGGGCTAATTGCTTATCACACCTTAAAACGTCATTCTAAAAAAGGTTCGGATTATCTGGATGATAATGACTGGGAAAAACCCAATACTTTAAATGTATCACTATTAATATTCATGCCACTAATTATTGGGCTGATTGAAGGAGATAGAACTACATTTTCAAAAGAGTTCAATATTACCCGAGAAGTAGTTATATCTGCTCCCCCGACTACTATATGGAGAGCATTAACCTATCCAAATGAAAGGGTGCCGATAGAAAAAACAAGTTCGCTTGCCAACTTTTTAGGGTTCCCTAAACATTTACGTACCACCTTAGATACGTTGGCTATTGGAGGGAAAAGGATGGTATTTTATGAAAACGGTTTATATTTTGAAGAAACAATTTTAAAATATGAACCGGAACACTTATTGGTGCTAGCCATCAAAACCGATCCTAATAAAATCCCACCTACTGTTTTAGATGAACATATTGTCATCGGGGGCAAACACATTGATATACAGGAAGATGTTTATAAGTTGGAACAATTAATAGATGGAAGTTCGCGACTGACTTTATCCAGTCGCTTCTACATTAATACTCCCTTCAACTGGTACGCCGGTATTTGGGCTACCTACCTAATGTCTGATATATTGCAGGGGGAATTAGATTTAATAAAAAAACGAACTAGCGTCAGATTTTGAAGGAGACGTACTATTCTATAGCCGGTTTAGACTGGTTTAGGACGTTTAAAAGGGATTAGTTTTTGATTCTCAGAAAAGGGGTTTCATCTTGGTTCAAAACCACTCTACGTTGACTATAACTGATATTACGCACTACTATCGCGTGTCATTCAGAGCCGCCAGGCGTGGAATCCGGGGCATCACATTTTTTACTGTACACTGCAATGGTCTAAATGCAACTTCTAAAATTATAGCAGGAAAACAATAATAAAAATCACAAAAGCCCTTACTTTGGACACCAAAATCACCCGCCGTCCATATTAAAAGATAAAACCATGCTCAGTTCCCGCCGCAAATTCATGCTCCAAACCTCCACCGCCCTCATTGGCACCGGTATTGCTGCCAGCCTGCCGCTGGAAGCATTAGCGAAATCTGTCCGCCGCGTCTCTGCCAACGATAAAATCAATTTCGGCCTCATCGGCTGTAACGGTATGGGCTGGACGGATATGAAAGCACAATTGACGAACGTCCCCGAAGCAAACTGTATCGCCCTGGCTGATGTGGACCAGAGCGTGCTTGATAAGCGGGCGGCTGACGTAGAAGAACTGCGCGGGAAACGCCCGAAGTTGTTCAATGACTACCGCAAACTATTGGAAATGAAGGACTTGGACGCGGTTATTATCGCCACACCCGATCACTGGCACTGCCTGATTTTCTGTGACGCGCTTTCGGCAGGCAAACACGTATACAGCGAAAAACCGCTGGCCAACACCATTGAAGAGTGCAATGTGATGCTGGCTGCGGCGAAACGCGCCGGCAAAATGGTGCAAATCGGGCAGTGGCAGCGCAGCGGCGCGCACTACCAACAGGCGCACGACTACCTGAAATCGGGCAAACTCGGTAACGTGCGTCTGGTAAAATGCTGGGCCTATCAGGGCTGGATGAAGTCGGTGCCGATCAAACCCGACAGCGCGCCGCCGGTCGGCGTGGACTATGATATGTGGCTCGGACCAGCCCAGAAACGTCCTTTCAATCCGAACCGTTTTCACTTTACTTTCCGCTGGTTTTGGGATTATGCGGGTGGCTTGATGACCGATTGGGGCGTACATGAACTCGATATTGCCTTATTTTTCATGGGTGTTACGGCTCCCAAATCCATCGTTGCATCCGGCGGCAAGCTGGCTTATCCCGACGATGCTTCCGAAACGCCCGATACCCTGCAGACTGTGTATGAATACGAGCACTTCAATCTGCTGTGGGAACACGCGGTCGGCATTGATGGCGGCCCCTACGGGAAGACCGAAGGCATCGCTTTCATCGGCAACAACGGCACGATGGTGGTGAATCGGGATGGCTGGGAGGTGATCCCGGAGACCAAAAAGAACGATGATGGCCTCGTGGTCTACGATATCGAAGACCTGCCCGACCAACGCAAAAGCAGTAATGCCAACTACATCGCCGACCACGCCAAAAATTTCGTTGCGGCCATGCAAGCCAATGACGCTTCCCTGCTAAAATGTGGCATCGAAACAGGTGCCATCGCTGCCATCAATGCACACATGGGCAATGTAGCTTACAAAACCGGACGAAAAGTCTATTGGGATGCTACAAAAGGGGAATTTAAAAATGATCCGGAAGCCAATCTGCTGACCAAGGCACACTATCAAAATGGCT
>CBDFMU010000025.1:0-40997 GCA_965249785.1 Saprospiraceae bacterium
CAGCATCTACCACGCCGTGCATGGGACTTTGCAGGTTCAGGCCATTCCAAAAAACGGGAGTTCGATTGGGGCCAGCTCCTCGCGCAGAAATGGTCGCCAAAGTGCCAGGCGCATTCGCCCGCACATTCAGCGTATTTTCCCAAAGCAGGCGTTCGGCCAGGGAGAGCGTGCTTGCCATTGGTAGGGTATCGGCGCGCCAAGCTGTATAGCCGGTTTGCTCAAAACGTTGTTCCCGGATCGTGGTAGTGGGCAAGTGCAGCGTGGTATCGGCTTGGGCGGACAGAATATGCGGGGAGAGCAAGGCCCAACCTGCCAGCAACCAAATTTTACTGCCCATATTGCGGAATGGTGTAGTAGCGGCCATTTTTAGGGAGGGTGTGGTGTACGTTTAGTTTTGCCATTCTGCCGGAAACCGTCTACATCGAGGCGTGTTTGCCGCTTTTATCATCTTGTTGTCGAGAACCGTCCACGCCGCAACGTGTACCGGGATGTGGACGGATTCCGTCAGAATGACAAAACTGCGAAAAAAAATTGCCCGATCAGCAGATGCTTTCGGGCAAAGATATTTTTAGAAACTGGTAAGAATTTACTGCTTAAATCGCACAAATCTCTTCGTAATCTGGTCGGTCGTAGGGATTACGATGAATGAACGACGACTTTATTTCTCCCTGATGGAGCACAAAGACACCGGGCATTTGAAAACCATCGCCCAGTTCGGGACTATGATGCGCCGTACCGTGTCCCTCCAGTACCGTTGCCTCAAAACCGCGAATCCAGTTCATCAAGCCGAAGAGCTGAGTGGGTGTTCCCCGACTCAAACCAAAGGCTTGGTAGAATACTTTTTCCGGGTCGGAAATGTGATCAATCGGAAACAGGCGGTATTTTTTGAAAAATTTTTCCGCCGTCTTTGGATCGGGAGCCATGTGTACGAAAACGATACGCAACCCGTTGGCTTCCAGTTTTTTACGTTTTTTAGCAATGTCACCGATGGCTTCCCGACAAAAAGAACAGCCTAAAAAACGCAGAAAAACAAGCAATACGGGTTGGTCGTCGGCCAGCTGCGCCAACGATTCACCACTATTTATGGTGATCATTTGTTCCCAAACCACTGGTGTCGGCCACTTAGTCAGTTCGGCCATATCAGTAAAAGCAAATTGGCAAAGGGCAAATTGGCGATGACAATCAACGTGTTAACTGAAAATTGCCATTACCTAATTTACACGGTTACCTGGTTAAAGCACGTTCATAGCATTCAGGGCATCCACCACTTCCTGTACGGCAAGAGCAGATTTTTCCAGCAGTGCCTTTTCGTCGTTTTGCAATTGCAATTCGATGATTTCTAACACGCCTTCGCGGCCCAGTTTTACTGGCGCACCAACAAAAATATCTTTAAGCCCATATTGACCATCCAAGTGAATGCAACAAGGCAGAATGCGTTTTTCGTCTTTCAGAATCGAGATAGCCATCTGAGCCGCCGCCGCACCGGGCGCATACCAGGCCGAAGTGCCCATTAGATTGACCAGTTCGCCGCCGCCGCTTTTGGTGCGTTCGAGAATGGCGTTTAAGGCTTCTTTTTCAATCAGTTCCGTCACCGGAATACCGCTCACCGTCGTATAACGTGGCAGTGGCACCATTGTATCTCCGTGACCACCCATGAGCATAGCCGAAATATCTTTCGGGCTTATGTCGAGTGCTTCAGCCAGAAAACCGCGATAGCGAGCAGTATCGAGTACGCCCGCCATGCCGATCACGCGCTTGTCGCTCAGGCCAGAGGCTTTCCAACAGGCGTAAGTCATCACGTCCAGGGGATTGGAGACGACAATAATGATGGGATTCGGCGTATGTTTCAGGATATTCTGGGTGACGGACACCACGATCTTGGCGTTGGTCGCGATAAGATCGTCGCGGCTCATCCCCGGCTTGCGCGGGATGCCAGCGGTGATGATCACAATATCCGAATCGGCAGTCAGGGCGTAGTCGTCGCCACCAGTCAGGCGCGTGGAATAGCCGTCAATAGGGGCTTGCTGCCAGGTATCCAGGGCTTTGCCCTTGGCCATATTGCCTTGAATATCAATTAGTACGACTTCGTTGCAGATGTCTGCGTGGGCAAGTACGTTGGCACAGGTAGCACCTACGTTGCCAGCACCTACGACGGTAATTTTGCTCATTAGATCAGGTTGATTTTTGTGTTCGGAATGTGTGTAAAATTAGGGACAAAAGTAGGAAAAAACTTGGATAATGTTTCTGTGATACGACTATTGCGAACGGAATAATTGCTCTGTTTGTTACGCTTACTGTTACTTCTTATAGCCATTAGGTTAGCGGACGTTAGCATACATCTAACATATTGTAACCGCCGACTTTCAATCGGCGGATAATACAACACCACGATTCATATCTATCTTCTTTGCAGAACATCGGCATTTTACATATAATGTGGATGTTCTGTAAAGAAGATAGATGCTTTGAATAGGTTGGTTTAGCCCCCGTTGAAACGAGGGGTTACAAGATGATGGATGTGATTTGCCTATTTTTAAGGCATTGTGTTATTATAGGCAACGCAGAGTGGTTTTAAACAAAGATGAAATGCAAAACACTGATGGTCAGCATCTAAATAGTTTAAAATACTCTCCTTTAACTATAATAATCTTAATTTAACAGGCATATTGATACGCAAGAATATGCGGCTCATCGTTTACAATCACGAAGAAGAAATTATTGAAAAATGGATAAAATAGGTGCTTATCAAGCAATCATCACCAATTTTCTGGAAGAAATTGCGGCTCGTCCGTATGCCAACGCGCCCCACATTGAAAGGCAAGTCGTCACCGATTTTATACACCACCATTACCAATTGATCAACGTTGGTTGGCACAGAGGGCGTTTTGCATACAGTGTACTCCTACATTTTGACATCCGCGATGGAAAAGTCTGGGTACAGCAAAATGGAACAGAAATTGAAATTGCCGATGAACTTATCGCGCGCGGCATACTTCCAGCAGATATAGTACTTGGCTTTATTCCAGAAGCGGAGCGGGCGTTAGTCAAATTTGCGGCTGCCTGATATATTAAAGGTTTAGAAAGGTTTAGTTGTTGATTGTGAATACGTTGCAATCGGTATTTTTCCAAAAGCGTTGGCTATGACCAACAACTTACTTCGGCAAATCAATAATTTGCGTGCTAGTCGAATAGCCGGAAAAGTTGCCATAACCATTCACCACATTATTGAACACGGCATCCGGTTCGCTCAGCGGCAAATTGCTGCCTTGCCGGGCAACGGAGAGGTGGTAACGGTAAAACTCTTCCGATAAAGTGAGCCACTCCACATAGAGGCGCACCGGGTATTGGTCCTCATTGGGTTTGAAAGGAATAAGCGCATCCAGATAAAGGGTACGTAAGCCCTCACTCCAGTATTTCTCATTGATCAAAACCGCATTTTCGGGGATGTTGTGCAGCAGCGAAAGGGTGCGTCCATCCGCGGCGAAATACGCCTGCTGCCGCTCGATAGTAAAGCCAGCCGCATCAATATCGCTAGTCAGGTTGAACGCAAAATAAAGATGTTCGGGGAACGGGTCTGCTAATGGATTAGCCAGTTGCAAGGCCAGCGGAATGCGTAGTTGCTGGCTCCCATCGCTGAGCTGCTCTACGGCGATTTCACTGTGATTGATGCTAACTGGCTTTATATCAAGGTGTTTTGGTACCGAGCTGGTGGCGGAGGCAAGTGGATAACCGCCAATCTGTACATTCAAAGTATACTCCACATTCGGCTCCACTGGTTTCCGGCTTTTCCAATAAATGCCTTGCGGGGTCGTCTGGCGATACAATCGCGCATATAACTCTCCTTCCTTGGCCACCGTCACGTTCGCGTCGGCGGGTGCCTGCACTTCCCCCGGATCATAGATGGGTTGGGTGAGCGTGACGCGCACTCTGAAAGTGTCGTTGGCTGTGAATTTGCCGACTGCTACGATCCTGGATGGCTCTTCCGGCAAGTCAATAATGACCTCGCGGGCACACCGGACCGCCAGTAAACCAATCAGCAGGAATACATTGATTAAAAATAAACGGGACATAAGTAGAATGGGCAAAAAGCAAAAAAGCAAAGTACTTAATACACTGTAAATTAAATTTATTGAGGATGCGAGTATTTGAGATTTATTTAAATTCTTGATAATCAGGTAATTGATCAAATACGCGAAACAATTTAAATTACAATGGACCAATCCTTCTAAATCTTTCGATTAACCACAAAACCGTCAATAGTTGAGTGACGAATAATACCTCAAAAATCAACAATCATGTAATTGGCATTCATCAATCAAAATAAATTGGCAGAGTCGTGGGTAAGCGTAAGTCTTATAAAATCTCCAAATCGTATTAGTCACCATTTCAATTCATACCGAAAGACGGGTAAAACCGGCAACAAGGTAAATTGAATGGCGGAACCTTTCACGCCGCTGCCAGCATTGACATAGATATAGAACGGATTAGCCCGGTTATACGCATTATAAGCCCCCAGTTGGAAGGAATGTTCCAGGCGGCCCTGCGAAAAATGCGCAGAAATGGCCACGTCCAAGCGATGATAATTGGGCAACCGATAACCATTCACCTCGGTATATACGAAGACATCGCGCGATAAGTCGCTATCGGGCGTGTGATGCACAAATTTTACCCCGGCCAATGTAATCGGATTGCCAGTAGCAAAACTCCACACCAAATCAGCGTCCAGCCAACGAGAAATGCGTTGTTGCAGGGCAATTTTTAAGTCATGCCGCCGGTCGAAACGAAACGGAAATGGGCGACCGGAATTGATTTCCGGAAATTGCCGCATAGCCCTGGAAAGCGTATAACTTACTGAACCAGTGGTTGGTCCAGTGGTCTTTTTCACTAAAAATTCCAAGCCCTGACTGCTGCCGCTGCCCGTCGCAATGCGATCTTCCCAGCCACTGGCATCTTCCGCGCCGCCCGTAAATAAGGCATCATTGGTAGATAAAAAAGTCAGTACCCGATCCAGGCTTTTATAATAGCCCTCCAGTTGCCAGCTCCAGCCTTTGCGTTGCCAGCCCAGGCCAGCCGATATCTGTAGGACTTGTTCGGGTAGCACTTTGCGCGTGGAAGGCACCCACAACTCGAATGGCAGGCTGATATTGAAAGAACCAATCTGGTGTAAATACTGCGTAGTGCGGTGATAACCAAACCATTGGCTCCAGCCATGTACACCATCGTGCTGCACGCGCAAGCGGGGCAGGAGGGCCCGATAGGTAACGGTATTTGCCTGAAAGATAGAAGCGTTCAGCCCGGCCTCGATTCGCCAGTTGGCAATAGGTTGTATTTCCGTGTCAAAATAGGCTTCTGCTTCTCCGGCCACCAGATGCTGGTTGTTGAGCAATAAATTGGCGATAGAATCAACGGAGTTGGGCGACTGCCCCGGCTGCAGGAAATTGACGGAGAGCGCGCCTGGCTGGAAATTATGTTGGGTAAAAGAAGCACCCCAGCGCAGCGTCATTCGGTCGGAGGTGAAATAGGTAAAGTCGGTTTTACCCGACCAGTCGCCAATATAAGTGCGGTAAAATTGCGCATAATCAGCCAGCACCAACGGACGGCCAGACGGCGTGAGCAGCGAGGAAGCGAAGGCCAGGCGACTTTCATAAAAGAAGCGGCTATAGCGTAATGTAGTGTTAGTGAACAAATTATTGCGCAGTACATGATTCCAGCGCAGTGCCGCGATCATGTTGCCCCAGTCCGAATGCAAACTGTATTGATCGGTCAGCGCGCCCTCCTTACTGACCGATTTTTGCTCAAAAGGATTCTCAAATTTGTCGCCGCCATAATAATAACTGAGGTATAAGCGATCTTTTGGCGAGACTATATAATTGATTTTGGCATTAAAATCATAAAACTGATAATTGGCCTGATCGCCGGAAAAGGTGAGCAAATTGCCTCTTTTGCTAAAAAATTTGACCCACGGATCGAAGTAAGTACCGCGCACACCGATCAGGAACGACACCTTGTCCGGTACAATCGGCCCTTCGGCAGTCAGCGAGGCGGCAAACAAACCCACCGAGGCATTGGCATGAAACTGGCGCAGATTGCCCTCGCGAGTACGCACATCCAGCACCGACGAGGCGCGACCGCCATAACGCGCTGGAAAATCACCTTTCCACAAGCGTACCTGGCTGATGGTGTTGGGATTAAATATAGAAAAAAGGCCGAGCGAATGACTGGGATTGTAGACTGGCACATCGTCCAGCAGCACCAGATTTTGATCGGCATTGCCACCGCGCACGTGCAGGCCGCCAAGACCGTCCACGCCAGTTTGTACCCCGGTTTGCAGCGCGGTTTGGCGCAGCAAATCCTTTTCGCCGCCCGGCATAGGCGCGGTGCGTAGATCATGGGGAAGAATAAAGCCAGGGCTGCCCAGGGTATGATATTGCAGGCTATCGGCCAAAACTGGAGTCACTGTCACTTCCGGCAGAGTCAGATCAGCGCGCAGCTTGATGATTATCAGGCGATTATCATTCAAGGTAAGCTGCACCGTCTGGGGCTGATAGCCCACCATCGTCACTCGCAGCCGCGATTCGCCTTCTTCGGCCCGACCACTGAAAAATCCAAATTCGTTGGAGACCGCTCCGCCTTCTTTTCCATCCAGCATTCGTAGCGTGGCTCCAATGAGGCGCTCGCCCGATTCGGCATCCTGCACATAGCCGCTCCAGGTATATTTCTGGATTTTGCGAAAGAAAACTATTTGATTATCAAGTACTTTAAAAGAAACGTGCGCACATTCGCTGACTCGCTCGACAATATTTTGCAGCGATTCCTGATGCGCCTGAATCGTGACGGGAAGGCAACGTTGGAAGAAACGATCATTAAAAACGATGTTGATGCCCGTCTGGCGACTGAGTTGCACCAAAGCATCGCCAGGCAGACATTGCTGACACTCAAAATCCACACGGGGCAATACGGACTGCTGCGCCGCCAGGGGGCAGAGCACCGTCCATAAAACAAGAAAGGGAAAGGCCCTCCGCCACATCGCCGTAGAATGAGACAACATTGGCGCAAGTTATGACCCTCGTCGCAGATACTATGCGGACAAGGTAAAAATCTTGTTTATTGGCAAGTTTACCCGCCATAGCCTTCGGCTATGGCGGGTAAACCCAACAAAAACGTTAGTCAAAGACGCTAATCTCCCGGAAAATTCGGTTTATTGGCAAGTGCCTCCCACGAGTTCATACTGACCCGCAGTGGTGTGGAGGACTTGCAAATTATAGGTCAGGCTGAGGGTTTGCAGCACCTTTTCGAGGGGCTGACTAGTCAGTGGTGCAGTATGCAGACATTGTTGTAGCGCGGCATTGCGCAGCAATATTTTCACGTGGTAAAATTCTTCCAAATCAGTCACCACCGTCGACAGCGGTGTCGCTATGAATTCCAGGCCGCCGGTTTGCCAGGCTAATTCATTGAAAGTAGGCACTTTGGTTTCGCGGATGACGTGTTTGGCAAGATCATGGACGGCTTTTTCTCCGGCTTCGAGAGTTACCAAATTTCCCTGCTGATTGGCGGCTTGAAAACGCACTTTGCCGGAGCGTACCAGCACGGAATTCTCTTTACTATTTTGGCAAACATCAAATTGCGTACCCAGCACTTCCACCCAATCGCCGTTGGAAAGTTCCACGCGGAAAGGCTGCTTGGCCCGGTGTGCTACTTCAAAATAGGCTTCTCCACGCAGCTGGACCCTTCGTTCAGTACCCGTAAAGCTTTGCGGAAAATCCAGGGAACTCCCCTGCCGCAGCCAGACATGGGAACCATCCGGCAAATCCACCTGACGTTTGGGTTCGTCTTGTGCCGTAGCCGTAAGCTGTGCTGGCGAAGCTTGAAAAGCATGATAGGCCCAAGTCGCCATCACCAAAAAAGCCAGCAATGCGGCAATACGCATTAAATATCTGCCCAAAGGAATGACGCGGGCGCGAGGCAGTTCTTCGGCCCGAATCCGTGCTTGCACTTTTTTAAAGTCAGCATCCAAGTCAGGTGCGAAACCCGGTGCATAGGTGCCAGAATCCGTCCAAACCTGTTGGAGGTCAGCTGCAATACGTTCGTTATCAGGTGATTGGCGCAACCAATGCTGGAGTTCAGCGGCTTCGACTTTGGTCAGTTCGCCGCTGAATTGCTTGGTAAGCAGTAATAGAATATCTTGCTGTTGCATGAAGTTTCCGTACTGGGAGGTCACGGTTTTGTAAATTGTTCGTTGTAAAGACAATGGCCGTCGCATTATCCCCTATGCCCGCCACAGGCAGACGGCCCAAATGACAATAGACGACAAATTAGAGGGATTTACTAAGGCATCACGCAGCATACGCATGGCTTTAGTGATTTGATTTTCAATGGTTTTTACGGAAATACCGAGCTGCTCGGCTATTTCCCGGTGAGAAAATTGTTCAAAACGGCTCAGCGAAAATACCACGCGGCATTTTTCCGGGAGCGTGGCAATAGCACGATGCAGGGCTTGTTCGAGGGTTTCCTGTTCTTCTTTTCGCCGAATATCAGCGACGGAAGTGTCGGCGGTTTCGTGCCAGTCATCACCTTCAAAACTCATGCGCCGCTGGTTTTTTATGTAGGTCAGCGCACGATTCACGGCGGCACGGCGCAAGTAAGCCCGCAAAGAAGTATGAATATCGAGTTCAGTACGCTTGCGCCAGAGTTCGACAAATACTTCCTGCGCCAAATCCTGACACGTATCTTCATCCGGCACGATGCGGTACACATCGGTCAACAGCAGCGGATAGTGCCGATTAAAAATAGTCCGCAACGCCGATTCGTCGCCCTGCCGCAATGCAGCCAGCCAGTCTTGTTCGCTTGAATCGGCGGTCGGTTCCATAAAAATTAAAAGGCAAAATGGCAAGTGGAACCCAATGACAGTCCGGTTTTTGTCGGCAAGGCAATTGGCAACAGCGACCAACGCTTCACGAATACTTGTTTAGAAAGGTCAGCGGCTTGCGACATATTTTTTTGGCAAAAGTATTTCGCTTAGTCACATTGTCAGTATTAGAAATGTAAAAGGCCAGTCGTTTATGAAAAAAATATTATTTGGCAAAAAGCATTTTTTTTCATCTCAAAAGATTTATATTTTGTGAAATAAAAATTCATAAAATATAAAATTTATCTGGCACAGGTTATTGGTCGAATTTTGAAGTCAGAATTGCCTTAGCAGAAAATTATTTTTTTGTCCGGCATAGGGGATTAAGGACTTCCGCCCGTCCTATTAGCAACACAGGGCTTCAACACACCCACTACTTACCGAACACATGGACACGAAACTTACCTTGCCTCTTTTAGATACCAATCCACTCTTCGCGGTACTCACGTTGGAAGAACGAGTGCTGCTCCACCGCTCTGCTTCGGTGCAAACTTACTCCAAACATCAGGTATTGTACAAACCGGGCCAATCGGCTGGCAAGGTATTTTTACTGTTGAAAGGCATCGTCAAAGTGGCGGTACACGCGGAGAAGAAAGATATTATTAAATACGTCGTCCGGCCCGGCAGCCTTTTTGGCGAATCTTGCCTGACGGGGGATGTGCAGCGTCGCGATTTTGCCTACGTGATGGACGATCATGCCGAAGTGCTGGAACTGGATGCTACCGCCGTACTGACTGCCATGCGAAATAATTTTGCCTTTGCACAGTCATTGTTACATTTTTTAGGCGAACGGCTGCGTTATACAGAGAACCAACTGGAAAATGTGGTGTTGAAAGACTCGAAGAGCCGCATTATGGAATTTTTGCACCAAATGGGTATCGAACAAGGACGGCGCGTGGGTTTCGAGACTTTGGTCAAACACAATATGACCCACCAGGATATTGCCGATCTGACCGGCACCAGTCGCCAAATGGTGACTGCGGTGCTCAATCAGCTCAAACGCTCTAATGTGCTGTATTTCAACCGGAAAAAAATTCTTTTCCGCGATCTGAATTCGCTGCCGATAGCCGTTTGAAATAATGTTGAGGGGGTTGAGGATGTTGAAAGGTGGAGGAATAAAAAATTCCGGTTCCCTCGGTTAACAGTTTTGCTTCATACGATAGAATGGGTTTTGTTCTCGGCGGTGTGCAACGGCACGCCGCTTTTTTTATGCCCTTTCGGAAAGCTTTTTCACTTGCCGAAAGTTGGCAAGCGGCATCTTTAAGAGAAGATTGGTAGCAGTTGGCCTGGCGGCTGAAAACCCTATCATAAGTGTTAATTCGTTATTTTGCGATTTAAATGCCGCTCACTCCGCCGCTGTTGTTGGCGAGGACGCCAACAATGGCAGGAACTTTGGGAATCAAAATTAAATTACCAGCCAAGCTACTACCCTCCAAAACCCGCCCTACACATGGCCCCAATATTGTTTATGTTTTGGGAGAATCAGCACCAAACGCCAAAATTCGGCTACCACAAAATCATGTCCTTACGTGTTTTGCGACAAAACCCCGAACTTTGGCTTCTAAACGCAACATATTATCCATGACGCTACGCTACACCGGGTATTTGCAGAGGTTCTTCTGCCTGCTAGTCAGCGGGTTATTTGCCCAAGACACTACTTCCACTGCCGCGCTCTCTTTTCAGCTTCTTCGCGGGCACGGGCCGAGACGGCCTCCCGTTCGCGCTTTTTCCCGGGCGGCCTCCTCAAGGGCCTGCGCGTACGCGGCCATTTTTTGTTTGGCTTGGGCCGTGAAAGCACCGCTTGGATTTTTGGTCAATACGTGCGACTGGGTGTACCCCTGGCACCGCCTTCCAGCGGGTTGGTCACGCCACCGTCTTCTCCCGTCGGCTACGCTTTTAATGCCTCGCACATGGCCGAATGGGAAGAATTGCAGGCACTGGCTATTGCATATTCCCTGGAACGGCCAGACGAATATTCTCGCCGAGATCGTACGAGCCGTCCACATCGCGAAGAATGTAATGTAACCTTTTTTCATTTGCTGTGAAAACCAATCAGTTATCACTTCCGCGAAAAGCATTCTGAGCAGCAGCAAAGGCGTGGATATTACTTCCAATGTGACCTTCCTGATCGCGCCAAACAACTCCATCTGGATGCGCGACTCATAGTGGGCCAAATTGCGTGTACGCTTTAATGAACCCCGAACTTTGGATTCGCTCTATTTGATTGACTGGATATATAATCGCCCACGCCCGAAAGACGATGCAGTGCCGCAAATAATCGGCGATTACTTATCCGTGCCAGTGTATTCTACCTCGCAGGCACCTTTCAGATCTGGTAAATACCGGCGGCAATTTCATGTCCGATGGCTTGGGTACCGCCTTTGCTTCCAAGCTGATTCACTCTATCTGATTGACTGGATTTATAATCGCCCGCGCCCGAAGGATGATGCGGTGCCGCAAATAATCGGCGAAAATGGTGCCAGTAATGTATACGGCCAAAGCGATCACAGCATACCGGAGGTGGAAAATATTTTGCACGATTTCATGGGTATTGATCGCTATATCACCATGGACCCTGCCTTACGATGAAATCCACCACATTGATATGCACATGAAATTGTTGGATGAGGAAACGCTATTAGTGGGAGAGTATCCGCATGGCACTGCCGATGGGCCGCAGATCGAGGCTAATGTGCAGTACGTGACTAGCACTTTTAAATCTTCATTTGGTACACCGTATAAAGTAGTACGTATTCCTATGCCTCCCGATGGTGGCGCTTACCCCGACAATGGTGGCGATTACCGTACTTACGCCAACGCCGTTTTTGTGAATAAAACCGTGATTTTGCCTTTTTACGAACAGCAATTCGACACCACGGCGCGACGGATCTGGCAGGAAAGCCTGCCTGGCTACAAGATTGTGGGCATCGACTGCAACAATATTATTGGCTCTTTGGGAGCGATTCACTGCATTACGAAGGAAATTGGTGTGGCCGATCCGATCCATGTGGTCCACCAGGCATTGCCCTGTATGAATAACACGGAATGGGCCAATGGTTATCCGGTTTGGGCCAATCTGAGCCACCGCAGCGGTATTGCTTCTGCCAAAATCTATTACACCACCGACACCACAACTGCCTGGCAATCAGTGGATTTGCCCGCTTATACCTTGAACGATACGACTTGGAGTTATAAGGGTTTAATCCCCATTCAGCCCGCTGGAAGCACCGTTTATTACTACATTCAAGCGACTGCCAATAATGGCAAAACGGTGGTGCACCCATTGCCCGCTCCCAAAGGCTGGTGGAAGTTTTGTGTAAGCAACTCCGTGGCCACAAATGACGTACTCAACGCCGATCTATTAGATATTTATCCCAATCCTGCCTCCGCCATTACCTGCATTCCAGTCCAAATGACGGCTAAAACGGTTGGTTCGATCCGGGTTTTCAATACGTTGGGTCAACAAGTAGCGAGTGTATTTGAAGGAGAATTGCCCGCTGGAAAATCAAATTATTTCCTAAACGCTGCTCAATACGTACCGGGAGCCTATTTCGTGCAGTTACAAACCAGTGCCCAAACGGTGCTGAAAAAATTGGTGGTCAAGTAATTGGACAGCGGATTTATTCCACTTGAATAAGGCGATATAAGCGAAATCAACTTCGCTTTGCAGGCTGGCAAGGCATCCTAAACAAAATTAAATGTTAGCCGTTTTATATATTCCTTCCTGGAAATTTTTAAACGGCAGTCTATCCATTCCTTGAAAAGAGAAAAAATTTGGCCGCTCTGGGTAGAGAATCATAACTTTGCGCCGAAAAAATAACTTAGCAGCACATGAGGCAACTAAAAATAACGAAGTCCATTACCAATCGTGAGAGCCAATCGCTCGAAAAATACCTCCAAGAAATTGGTAAAGTGGACCTCCTGACCCCGGAAGAAGAAGTAGATCTCGCCAAACGCATTAAGCAAGGCGACCAGATAGCCCTCGAAAAACTGACCAAAGCCAACCTTCGTTTCGTCGTTTCCGTCGCCAAACAGTATCAGAATCAAGGACTTAGCCTTTCCGATTTGATTAATGAAGGCAACCTCGGTCTCATTAAGGCCGCTCAACGCTTCGACGAAACGCGTGGTTTCAAATTTATCTCCTACGCCGTCTGGTGGATTCGCCAAAGTATACTGCAAGCCTTGGCTGAACAAAGCCGGATCGTGCGTCTTCCGCTGAACAAAGTCGGTTCGCTAAACAAGATTAACAAGGCCTTTTCTGAACTGGAACAAACTTTTGAGCGCGAACCAAGCCCGGAAGAACTGGCCGAACTGTTGGAAATCTCCACCGATGAAGTAGAAACTACGCTCGGTGTAGCCGCCCGCCACGTTTCGATGGACGCTCCCTTTGTGGAAGGCGAGGATAATTCGCTGCTGGATGTGCTGGAAAACAACTCCATGCCCGGCACCGATACGCACCTGGAATATGCCGATTCCCTGCGCCGCGAGATCGAGCGTTCGCTCGGCACCCTCACTGATCGTCAGTGCGATGTGATCAAATTGTACTTCGGCATTGGTGTGGAACATCCTATGTCGCTGGAAGATATTGGCGACAAATTCGGCCTCACCCGCGAGCGTGTACGCCAGATTAAAGACAAGGCAATCAATAAGTTGCGCGCCACGAGCCGCAGCAAATTGTTGAAGACCTATCTTGGCGCGTAAGGCAGATTTATTAAAAAATGATTGATGAATGTTGATTTTTGAATGTTAATTTTTGATGTTTAAGAGTACGCTACGAATCCATCAACAATCGTCATTTATCAATTAATATATTGTCAATCCAACCTTTTTTTGTTCAACAACCCCGTTCAGTGGCAACACTGGACGGGGTTGTCTGTTTGTAGGCTGAACGGCGAAATTCATTTCGCTACCAATATCTATTTACAAGCGAAATAAATTTCGCTCTCCATTTACTAAAAAACAACACGATGCAAAAACGTAAACTTGGCTACACCGACGAGTACGTCGCCGCCATCGGCCTCGGCTGCATGGGCATGAGCAATGTGTATGGTCCCGCCGACGACACCGAATCCATCAAAACCATCCACCGTGCGCTCGATCTCGGCTGTACTTTTCTGGATACTGCCGATGTATATGGTTTGGGACATAATGAAGAACTGGTCGGTCAAGCCATCAAAGGTCGCCGCAACGAGGTTTTTCTGGCCACTAAATTTGCGCTTTCCGGCCTCTCTAACACGCCGGGAGCCATCGGTATTAATGGACGACCAGAATACGTACACGCCGCTGTGGATAAAAGTCTGCAACGTCTGGGCGTGGATCATATTGACCTGTATTATCAGCACCGCGTGGACAAAACGGTGCCTATTGAGGAAACCATCGGCGCGATGGCGGAATTGGTGCAGGCCGGAAAAGTGCGCTATTTGGGTATGTCGGAAGCCTCGGCAGACACTATTCGCCGGGCAGTAAAGGTTCATCCAATCGCGGCTTTGCAATCGGAATATTCGCTTTGGCAATTAGAACTGGAAGCGGAAATACTGCCTGCCTGCCGGGAATTGGGCATTTCGTTGGTGGCTTACTCGCCATTGGGACGTGGATTTTTGAGCGGTGAAATCAAATCGCCAGACGACATTCCAGAAAACGACTGGCGACGCATATCTCCGCGTTTTCAAGGGGAGAATTTTTACAAGAACCTCGCTTTGGTAGAAAAAGTGCAGGAAATGGCGAAGGCTAAAAACTGCACGGCCAGCCAATTGGCTTTGGCCTGGTTGCTGCATCAGGGCGATGATGTTTTTGTAATTCCCGGTACCAAACGCATCAAGTATCTGGAAGAAAACATCGAAGCTGGATCAGTAAAACTAGATGCGGCCGAACTGGAAACCTTGCGCCAGATGATGCCCGCCGCCGAAGTAGCCGGTCAGCGTTATCCGGAAAGAGCCATGAACACGGTAAATGGATAGCAATGGTTTCGCTCAAACTGGCTTCCTATGGGTTTTAAACCTTCCATGTGCCGCCGCGTCCCTACCTTCGTATTTTTAGCAAACAAGTAACACACATGAAATTCAAATCTACTTTTTTCTTCCTCGGCACCTTGATGGTGTGGGGCCTACTGACCAGTACCCTGCGCAATCCCAACAATCCGCCGCTCGGCAACACGGGTGCGCCCAATGAAACGACCTGCGCCAAGTCTGGTTGTCACCTCAATCCCGGTTCTATTACTGGCACGGTCAGCCTTAGTGGTCTGCCCGATACGGTCGCGCCCAATCAGACGTATATGATTACGTTGACTAATACAAGCACTGCCGTAAAAGCTGGTTTTCAGCTCACTTGTCTGGATGCGACTAATACCAAATGCGGTACGCTGACGGCTGGAACGGGCAGCAACACAGGCAATTTTTCTAACCGTCAGTACGTGCGTCAATCTACCCCTAAAAATCTCAGCGGCGGCAGCACTTCCTGGACATTTTCATGGAAAGCGCCCGCCACGTTGGCAGTAGACAGTATTCATTTCTATTTTGTCAGTCTGGCTGCCAATGGCAATGGCAATAATAGCGGCGATAATGTGCTGAAATCTAGTAAGAAAGTGATTTTGGGTGCTACCTCTGCCAGTCACGAACCGGATGATGCTGCCTTAGTACAACTTTACCCCAACCCGGCAGTGCGCTTTGTACAAATAAAACTACCAACGGTGTCCGAAGCTGCACTTACGCTGTATGATGCAGCAGGAAAAATAATGCTGCAAAAGACATTAAATAGCGATAATCAATTGGATGTCAGCGAGTTGCCGCGTGGTATTTATCTGGCTAAAATACAAGTTGGTGAGAAGATTGTGACGCGGCAATTAGTGGTAGGGAAATAGAACTTTGTTGGCATTTATAAAAGTAGAATCAATTTCGATGGGCGAATTAATAGACAATTGCATAGAGTATGCCGTCTGTTAATCACGCCCATCGAATTTTGATAATTACTATTCCTGCTGCTTTAAGTTTCTGAATTTTTATTGTTTCACTACCCGCAGTACAGTCGGTGTTTCACTCTTTTCCGCAAATATTTCCAAGGAATAGGTTCCGCTGGCCAGCCCGGTGAGCGTCATTGTTTCGGAAAATGAAAAAGTTCGTACCGTCTGTCCCAAGGCATTTTTCAATACGCTGCGTTCCCAGTCCATCTCGCTTTTTACGGTAAAAATATCGGTTACTGGATTGGGAAAAATGCTGATGGTGGTTGGTTTCCAAGACACTGCCACGACATTGCTAAGCGCGGCCTTGCCATCCCGGTCTATTTGTCGAAGGCGATAGTAGTTGGTGGTTCCTTCGGCACGACCGGCGAAATAAAGCGGATTTTTGTCCCAAAAAATGTAGGACTGTGCCGCTGTACTGCTGCCTTGAGCAGCCACTGCGCCGATCACCTCTTCGCGGCCTGCGTCCGTTGTCCACCGTATTCCATCTGCGCTGCGCTCAATATCAAAACGGGATGTGTTTTGTTCAACAGCAGTAGCCCAGCACAATTCTATGCCTTGTTGCGCCACGGCCCGGCCTTGCAAAGGAGCGAGATATTCCACAGGCAGCGCGCCAGTCTTTTCATACGCTCCCATATCCACAGTAGCGCCAAAAGGTCGCGCCGTGCCATCGTGGTCGGTAGCACTTGAGTTGGCATTATCTCCCGTATTGATGGCCGGACTATTAGCAAGCAGGTGAAAATCTGCCTCCAGGATCAGGTCCGGTGCCGCAAAATTGGGATTGGCAGTGATGGTATGGATGCCGGTAAGCGACGTACCCGTGCCGCCCCAATGCAGATTATAGTCGTAAGTAAGCCCGGTATTCGAGGAGTTAGTCGTGATAGTATTGCCATCTGCGGCCCACATTATGTTGTTGATAATCTTAATGTCGTTGCTATTGTTAGCAAATATTTCGCCGCCAGTGGTCTCCGTGCTTTGCGAATTTTGGTAGGCCGTGTTATGGATAATAGTCACGTGTTCGCTCTTATAAGTATGGATACCCGAGCCGCCATTGTTCCAAACCACATTATTTTCCACCAAAGTAGCTGCCGTGTAAGCACCTAACGTGGAGCCGCCCTGGGTATTTTTGCTATCATCAATGATAATGCCGTTGCCATCAGTAATATCGCAGACGGCCGCCCAGGGGACGTACAGCCGGTTGCCAAAGCAGCGATTACGACGGATAAAATTGTGAGTAGTTATGCTGCCATCGGAATTCCACAATTGCAGCAGGGAAATGCCACTGGTGCCATAAATGGTGTACCAGCTGTTGTTGTAAATTATGTTGTCTTCTATGGTGACGTAGTCGCACTGAATGGCCGAGATGCCCGCGCCGCCACAGTCGTGGACGATATTGCCACCGAAATACAGGTGGTGGGGACGGTTGGCGAGCGTACGCCCGTCAGCACTAATGCCATTGCCATTGTAAATTGGGTTGGGCGAACCGCCTGGATTGGCGCAGCTGCGCGGCTGATTGAGCGCGTCGGCCAGCGTCACGTTGGCATTGTTGCCGATAATCTCAAAACCGGTGATGCGAATATAGGCGGCGTTGTTACCCAAGCCAAAGGCTTGCCAACCAGTAAATTGTAACACCGGCGCATGGCCCGCGTAATTTTGAAAAGTGATCCAGTTGGCAGCGTTGCCAGGACGGGTGATGGTCACTACATTGCACTGGGCACAACTGTTGGTGTAGGTGCCGTTCATTACATTGATTACATCGCCGGGCAAAGAGACGTCGGCGGCTTTCTGGATAGTCTTGAAGGCCGTGGCGGTAGAAGTGCCATTATAACTGTTGTTGCCGGTGGGTTCACTGACGTAATAAATAGTAGCAAAAGCCGGTACACCAGTGCTAAAAAGCATGAATAGTAATAAGAATTGGCGCATTTGTTTAAATTTTTAAAAGTGAAGCGGAGAGGATTACGCTTAATTTTTCAGTTGTAAACGGACTATATTTTGGTTCGACCCAACCTTTCAATGGTCTTCTTCGTCCTTAGGGAAAATCAAAAGTAAGCGTATGTGGTACAAACTCTCCTGGCTGATGTTCTATATGCTGATATTAGGCAGTTGTGAAAAAGAAGAGCGGAATTTCTATGACGGCTTAGGTAAAAAACCGGTGTATGTTTCCCTGAGCGAATTGCGAGACATCCGCAATGAGCCACCGAAACCAATTCAATTATCCGGCTCCATCTTTTTACAGGATACACTTTTCTTTATACTAGAGCAGCGAAAAGGGATTCATGTTTTTAATATAAGGGATTCTTTAAATACTGTCAATCTCGCATTTTTTAAGATTCCGGCTATTACAGATTTTGTTATTGCTGGCAATTTTCTGTATGCCGACAGTTGGAAGGATTTGGTCGTTATTGATATTAGCAATTTGCAGCAAATTAAAGAAACTGACCGGATCACTAATGTAATTAATCCAGTTTTATATCCACCGCTTTATAATGGTTTTTTTGAATGCGCAGACGACTCAAAAGGAGCTATTATAGACTGGGAAGATGCAACGCTGGAAAACGCTAAATGCATTACTACCAATTAAAAAACTCTAAACATTTATTATGAGACAATTACTTTTTTTAACTTGTGCAACTCTTTTACTCTTTGCTTGCAGTAAAGATAATGCGGACTTGTCATCAAATACGGGAAAATCAGGTTCCATTACACGCTTTGCGATTTATCAGAATTATATGTATGTACTAAACCTGAACGAGGTGCAGACGTATGATATTACGCAAAAAGATCATCCGGTATTAGTGCATCATCTGGCAACCGATTATGGACTGGAAACGATTACTATCTATGATAACACCATTTTTCTGGGTTCTACTACGGCACTTTATATCTTGGACATCACCAATCCGGCCGCGCCTGCCATTCAATCGCAATCAAACCGACTAATGGATATTGGTTTTACTGGCTGCGATCCGGTGGTTGTAAAAGATAATCATGCTTACTCCACTATTAAAACCATTGAAAACGTTTGTGGGAGATTTTCTACGCAGAGTGCCTTGGTGGTTTACGATATTACTAATAAATCTGCGCCGGTAGTAGTAGGTACTTATTCTTTAGGAACTCCAAACGGATTGGGCTATAAAGACAATTATTTGTTTATCTGTGATGAAGGAGCTGATCAATTAGTTATCTTTGATATTACAAACCCCGCTATGCTAGTAGAAACTAATTATTCTGTGCCTATTACTGATCCATACGATTTAATTATAGATGGGCAAAAAATGATCGTTTCTTCCAAAACCGATTTTCAGGTGTTTGATGTCAGCGATATTACGCGGATTAGAAAACTTGGTCAGATTTCCAAATAAATGCGCACACTATTATTGTTGGTAATGTTGCTTCCAATCCTTGGCTTTGCCCAGGAAAATACGCCTGTTCAAAAACCGGAACGACCACCTTTTACTTTAAAAATAGCTCCATTAAATCTTGTCAACCCTTATCAGCAATCAGTTGATTTACATGCAGATATTCCGATCTCTCCGCGCTGGGGAATAGATGTGGGAACAGGCTTTATGATGCATTCTAATGTTTTTAGCAGATTCCAGGGGGAGTCATTTCTAGGCTTTAAATTGCAACCAGCAGTAAAATATTATACCTGGCGATTAAAGCAACGAACAAGCTATGTGGCCCTAATCTACAAGTATATTTCGGTTAATAATGATCACTATATTACGGCAGGTCGTCAGGGAAATCAATATATCGAATGGCTAATACAACGTAAACGCTTGATTACGCAAGGAGTAGCTTTGAGGCTGGGTAGCCAGTGCTATGTAGGACCACGCAAACGAGTCATCTTAGAACCCTACGTTGGACTCGGCTGGCGGCAGCTCCGTATTACAGAGGGGGCGCTACCGCCCGATGCCGAGTCATTCGGGAGCGATGGTTCCTTCTTTTTTCAGAGTCGGCCAGGTACTTATCGGACTGCCGACCTTATGATGGGATTTTACCTGGGTTGGCGTCTAGGTTCTATATAATCATATTCTTTTAATTATCAAGTAGAATATGTAATTTTCTCCAATTTCCTGCATCTATCCATTTTATCACATAATAAATTCAACAATCACCATGTATTTCCTAATCAATTCTCCAGGAAGTTCTTACTTCTGACATAGCACCAGTTCTGCTATCCACAGTGAATGTTTTTATACCCGCGCCAGCCAATTCAACACTAACCTGCCAGTTGAAATCGGGCAATAAGGTCAAATATGGGCCTTTATTAAGCACTTGTTGCGTACCAATTACTTTCTCGCGGGCAATGGCCAGCACTTTTTCGCGGTCATAGTAAAATGTACAAAGTATAGGATTATTGATGCAATCAGGCAAATTACTTGGAATTTCTGTTTCTGAACGTCCTAAAAAATCATAGCGTTTAAAAGAAATTTTAATATAAATATCATCTTCTAATAAAGAATCCTGAAAAGGCGCGATTAAATAAGTGATAGTATAAACCTCGGAGGCGGGATCATTTTTAAAACTCTGCCATGATAGTTTGAAACGTTGGTAAAAGAAATCTTTTCCAACTTTTTCAATACATTTCTGCTTGGTCCATTGATAAAAACTGTCTGTATCAAATTTGGACGAAGGCTCTAACCAACCAAAGCGACGCATACTCTCAATGCCATATTTATCTTTGGCAGGATTAGGCTCAATAAGGCGATAAGCATCCAAGAAAACGGCGTCGGCTGATTTCTTAGGAGGAATATCTAATACACGTTGCTGTGCATAAACCGAAGCGGAAAGAGTCAAAACAAGAAGAAATACAAGTATCTTAGTCATTTTTTCTCCGTTAAATAGTGATAAAAATCGCTAAATGCACTTCCTCCTTTTTCGGCGGCAGTCAAATTCGGGTAAAGTTCAGGATGTTTCTGAAAAAATGTGATTAGTTGCTGCTTAATATCCGCTTCTGGTTGATGTAACATAATTTTACAGATAAAAAAACGATTCTCTGGTAGTGGGTCTTTTTCTAATAGACCAAATAAAAGAAGGGTATAGATTTTATCATGTGCAAGCCATATAGTTTCCCAGGCTTTTTGCGCGTTGCGCGGTTCTTTGCCCGGCTTAATTTGTTCTACAACTACTTGTGCACGACGGTCAACGTCATGTTGGGCTAGATATTCTGATAGTTTAGGAAACATTTTCGTGGCACGGTCTCTTGCTCCCCGCCCACCTGTTTTCCAAATGTCATACATTTTAGCCAGACTATCGGCATGGGTTTCCCAAAGCCGATCAGGAATACGGATATTTGAATTTTCTGGATTATCCATTAGCATTTTCCAGAGCAGCGGAGCATACACCGGAGCAAATTGTGCATTAATCATACTGCCCAAGGTCGAACAAGCACTCCACATATTTTTACTGGCTGCTTTTTCGCGGGTGTACATAGTATCGAACAGGGCTGCCGCTTCTGGTGTCTGATAGGCCGCTACTAAATACAGGGTTTCATTTTTATTGATATTGGGCGGCTGATGCTGCTGTAAATACGCAAACATCCGTGGATGCCGGAAGTACTGAAAAGGGGTCCAATGCGAAGGCAGCGTCGCCTCAAACCGAGGCTTTTCAGTCGGCAAATTGGCCAGTATCAAATCTATATCTTCCGGTTTTTGGTATTTTGCCAAATAACAAACGGCTACTTCGTCGCCCGACTGTTCTACTTGCTGCCGAATGACCGAATACCAAGCCTGTATAGGTTCCAGTTGCTGAATACGAGCGAAACGGTATGCTATCCAAGGATTAGGTAGGTTTAGTAGAAGCAGGCTATCAAAATGTGCTTTAGCCTCTTGGGGCATTTTATAGCCATATTGGTCAGATAAGATAAAGTCGCGGCTAAATATCCAGTAATTACCAATCTTACTAAGACAAAGTTCGCCCACACTAATCCGGGCTAGACTGATGCTATTATATTCCCATTGAGTCCGCCATTGGACAGTGGCCGTGTCATTAAAATGTTCTTCTAATAGCCGATGTAAATAAGTTTTGGGAACGAACGGCCGAGGATAGTTCTGCTGATCCGACAAATAAAGATTACCCATTTCGTCACGTTGAAGCAGACCGTATATGGCAGCAACCCGAACCAAAGGGGATTGGTGATGCGTCAAGGCAAGGAGTTCATCAAAACGAGCTATTTGTCCAATGGCTAGTACCGCCGAGTCTTTAAACGTATGTTCCTGACCCCGGATTTCGCCCTGTTGCAGCAAACTATCTACTGCTGCCTGCAGAACACGCCTCAACGGCTGCGCTTGGACATTACCAAGGCAGCAGAATAGTAGAAAACCAATTAATAAGAAACGACGTGAACTAAAACGAATTTCTCGCATAATTCAATGACGTATAATGACCTGTATTGGGTTGGCTTACCCCATACAAGCCTTTACAAAATCCACAAACAACGGGTGCGGATTCTCCACCGTGCTCTTTAATTCCGGGTGAAACTGTACGCCCACAAACCATTTATGGTCTTTTAATTCCATGATTTCCACCAGTCCAGAATCGGGATTGGTACCCGTAGGCAGCATCCCGGCTTTCTCGAATTGTTCCATGTAGGCATTATTGAATTCCCAGCGGTGGCGGTGGCGTTCGCTGATGTGGGTCTTTTGATAAGCGTGTTGCGCCTTGGATTTTTTCTTTAATTCGCAGTCGTAAGCCCCCAAACGCATCGTACCGCCTTTTTGCGTAATGTTCTTTTGCTCGGCCATCATGGCGATGACGGGATTGGGCGTATCGGGATTGACCTCCGTGGAAGACGCGCCTTCGAGTTGCAGTACGTTGCGGGCAAACTCCACGCAGGCGACTTGCATGCCGAGACAAATGCCGAAAAACGGAATATTCTGCTCGCGGGCATAACGAATCGCCGTCAATTTCCCTTCGATGCCGCGCTCCCCAAAACCGGGCGCCACCAGAATGCCGTTCAGGTTGGCCAGCGTTTGGCTCACCGTTTTCATACCACCTTCCAAGGCCTCCGCGTGGATGGGCATGACGTGTACCTTACACTCGTTCACTGCCCCGGCGTGTACAAACGATTCGTAGATAGACTTATACGCATCGGGCAGTTCATTATATTTACCAATCAGCCCAATCCGCACCTCGTGCAAGGGGTTTTTAAGTTTGCCCAAAAACGTTTTCCAGGTACTCAGGTTAGGCTCTTTACGGTCTTTCAAATGCAATTTGGAAATCACGACCGAATCCAGCCGTTGTTTCAACAAAAGCAGCGGCACATCGTAAATGCTCTCCGCGTCAATGGCCTCGATCACCGATGACATTTCCACATTGCAGAACAAAGCCAGTTTACGACGGAGGTCGTCGCCCAGCGGATGTTCGGTGCGGCAAGCCAGAATATCGGGCTGTACTCCCAGACTAAGTAATTCTTTTACAGAGTGTTGCGTCGGCTTGGTCTTTAATTCTTTGGCGGCTTTCAAATACGGAACCAGCGTCAGGTGAATGACAATACAACCATCACGGCCCAATTCCCAACGCACCTGACGCACCGATTCGATGTAAGGCAAGGACTCAATATCGCCCACAGTGCCCCCCAATTCGGTGATTACAATGTCGTATTTGCCCGTTTGACCCAGCAACAACATTCGCCGTTTGATCTCGTCGGTGATGTGTGGAATGATCTGCACGGTTTTTCCCAAATAGGCTCCTTCGCGCTCGCGATTGATCACGGTTTGGTAGACAGAACCCGTGGTCACGTTGTTGGCGCGCGAGGTCGGGATGTTTAGAAAGCGTTCGTAGTGACCCAGATCGAGGTCGGTTTCGGCTCCATCGTCGGTTACGTAGCACTCGCCATGCTCATACGGATTGAGTGTGCCGGGGTCGACGTTGATATAAGGATCGAATTTTTGAATGGTGACAGAAAAGCCGCGGGCTTGCAAAAGTTTGGCCAAGGAGGCACAAAGAATGCCTTTTCCAAGCGAGGAGGTGACCCCGCCCGTAACAAAAATGTATTTCGTCATCGTAGTTTGCTCAGTATGTTACGGGGCGTAAAGGTACGTTTCCTATCCGGGAAGACAGGTATAAAATGCACACAAAAGTAACGTCGATCCCCGATCGACGACTTATCCTGGTTCGTCGATCGGGGATCGATGGTACTACGTTGTGCATTTTCCCTCCCCGTTTGCATCCTTCTCTATACTTTTGGCCGTCGCCCGTTTCTGCGCCCTTGCATGCTGAAATTTCGCCGCCCAAATCAATCTGAGTCTCCCACCGACGAGCAACTGCTGGCCGAATACGTCCGGCAAGGCCTGACCCAGTCGCTGGGACGCTTGTACGAACGTTATATGCCGATGGTGTATGGCGTAGGGTTGAAGATTTTGAAGGATCCGGGGCTGGCGGAGGATGCGGTGATGGCGATTTATGAGGAATTGACGCGGAAGGTGCGTGAACATGAAGTTTTGGCTTTTCGCGGCTGGTTGTATGTGTTGGCCCGAAATTATTGCTTGATGGAATGGCGAAAAAAGCATCGTCGGCCCACCGATTTGCATCCACCGGAAGATATGAGTCGTTATGATGCAGTGGAAGCGGCGTTTGAGGTGGAGTTACCGACGGGGACTTCTTCATTGGAAAAATGTCTGGAAACGTTGCCGGAACAGCAGCGACAGAGTGTGCAATGGTTTTATTATGAGGATAAATCATATAAGGACATTGCTGATTTGTTAGTAGAGGAAATTGGAAAAGTGCGGTCATACATTCAGAATGGACGGCGGAATTTGAAGATTTGCTTAGAAAAGAACGGAGGGGAATTATGAATGATAAATTATGAATTATTTCTGCTTTTGATGTCGCCACAGCCGCCAGTAAAAGCAAGAAGACCATAATTTTTTCTTCATAAATCAAATAACAGAACACAAAGCGAGGATGCTACACCAGCATAATTCATAATTCATAATTCATAATTTGTGAACACTTCATCGGATGACCAACGGTTTTTAGAACTGCTGCAACGCTGGCAATCGGGCGATTTCAATCGTCAGGATGAGCAGGCATTGCGTAGTCTGACCGACTCGGATGACTTCCGCCGCGAGGCGATGGAGGGGTTCATGGCGTTGCCAGAAACGGATCATTCGACACGTTTGGCAGCCTTGCGCGAGCGATTGCGGGTAGCCGCGCCGCCACGGAACAGGATTATTTCTATGCCACAAATGATGGCCATCGCAGCGGCTTTATTGGTGTTGGTAGTCGCCATTTTGTTTTTGCCGCGCATTGCTGAAAAACAAAATGAACCAATAGCACAAACCTCGGAAACAGCGGCTCCAAGTCCAACTACACCGCCATCAATTCAGGAAGACGAATCCCAGCCGTCTGATGTCATGGCCGACCGGGCAACAATCGGAAAGCAAGCGAAAGAACGCCCATCGGCTACGCAATCGCCTGAACGACAAGCCCCTTATACTGATCAGGCTCCTGCCGGAGCGAATAAAGATGTGGCTGTGGAGGAATCAGTTACGTCTGCTCCGGCCAATGCGCCGGCAACTATGGCAGTGCGTCCGCCTACTGTTGACGATGTATTTCCCGGAGGTCCGGCAGGGAACGTGGAAAAAACAAAAATGGTCAATAAGCCCGTTCTTACACAAGCCAAAAAGAAGTCAACCGAAACTGCTGATAGTCTTGTCTGGAACGATACCGATAAAAAATCCGATTTAGAGCCCCTCCGCAAAGAAGTCCAGGCGGACAAACTTGGGCCTGCGCAAAGCGAACCGGAGAATGGCTGGCCAGCCTTCGCGGAGTATTTGCGTCAAAATGCCCGCCTACCGTTGGAAGCCCGCGACCGCAATGTGAGCGGCACCGTGCGTCTGCAATTCACGGTCAATGAAAATGGCGACCCGCAGAATTTTATAATCCTGCGTTCACTGGGTCAAAGTTGCGACGACGAGGCCAAACGGCTGGTGCAAAACTGGAACTGGGTTCGTGGACAGAATCCGGTCGTTACTGTGGAAGTGAAGTTCGTTCGTTAAAAAGTTATGAATTATGAGTTATGAGTTATATATTCCGAACGTGGTTTTTCAACGCCTCCTGAACCGGCTCCGCCAGCCCTACCCCATTTCCTCCGAGTTTAATTCGTTTTTAAAAAGTAGCCTGTTCGCAGGGCTGTTTGTGATGGTTTTCCTGTTCATTTTCCGGCCCTTTGGCAGCGATGAATCTATTACGAATTTTACCTGGCTGCGTATTTCTGCTGAATATGGGGCCGTTACAGTGCTGGTTTCTTTAATCTGGGGCGGCATCGTGGTGGCTTTGCCCGGCATTTTTCGGGAAGAAAACTGGCAGGTTTGGAAGGAAATGGTGGCTACACTGGTCTTTGTGGGCATGATCGCGTTGGGCAATATGTTTTATACCGATCTGCGCTACCACAGTCCGTCGTCGTGGTACAGATTCTGGTGGTGGCTGATTATAACTTGGGGCATCGGCATTTTTCCGGTGGTGTTCGGCATTTTGCTGAAACAGATGCAGCTGATGCGACGCTACTCTACGGAGGCTTCTACTATTTCAGAAAACATTGATCATCAAGTAGTTGATTCATCTTCCATTGACCAGACCAAGCCTATCATATTACATGGCGACAACCAGGGAGAAATGCTGACGGTGACGGCTGAACAAATCCGTTATTTGGCGGCAGCCGATAATTATGTGCAGGTTTTTTACCTGCAAAACGGTCAATTGAAAAGCCGGATGCTGCGCACCACTTTGAAAAAAATGGAGGATGCTTTGGCTGCTTATCCACAATTTTTTCGCTGCCACCGCACATATTTAGTTAACATGGACAAGGTGCAACAAGTGAGCGGCAATGCGCAGGGCTATCGGCTGCATTTGGAAGCACTGGAAGAAACGGTGCCAGTGTCTCGTAATTTGAATGAAGTGATTCAATTGCGCCTCAGCGCGGTATTGTAAGATAGATTTAAATAAATGCGTCTCTACTTGAATTATCTGCTGCTTCAAACGGCTTTTTGCCTGACCATACTGACAGCCTGTCTTTCTACATCAACCAACTGTGGCATGCACGAGTTTGTAAGTGATGGTGATATTCCTTTCCAGGAAAAATTATGGCAAAGAGGTTTTTTCAAGTCAGATTCATTCAAAATGAAGAATAGTTCAGAGCAATATTCAAGTTCTATAAAGTTGGTCAGGACAAGAGAAACCATGGTGTGTAGTTTAGTATCTCTTTTGGGGGAAAATAAATTTAGGTACGAACAAATAGTATCAATTTTAGGTGAAGGCGAGGCTACAAATGCTCAGGGTTCTTTATACAGTAACCCAGCCGACCAAGAATGGGGTTGGTCAAAGTTCGGCTATCATCTGCCGGAAAAGGTTAAGAACAAAGAGGCTTTAATCTACTACGTTGGTTATAACGCATCCGGTGACTGTTATCTAGTTATCGCTTTCAATGATGGGCGGTATGGCCACAGCCTTAGGGTCTTTGCCTATTAAAAGACAAACCACTTGCGCTGGTACTAGTAAATCCGCGCAATCCAGGTTTCACAATACCGACAATAGCCATTCCCGTTCCGCCAAATGGGCCGTGTTCGTAATCTCTGTGCGGAGATGATGGCGTTCTTTCTCATTCTGAATGGGTTGAGCAATCATTTTTTTCAGGAAACGCACCAGATTCAGGTACATTTCGCGATGATAGCCGCCCTCCTTATGGCGTTGCAGATAAATACCAAAACTGTCGAGTAAATAAGCCAACGCCTGCCACTCCTTCCGCTCGAAATACATGAGCAGCAGCATTCTACGCGAATCAAAATTTTCCAGCGTGTCGCGAAGTTCCACATAAGGCAGCAGCGTCAGGGCTTGCTGGTAGTCCTTTTGCCGGAAATAAAAGGTGGCCAGGTTGTATTTGAAAATATTTTCCCGCTCTTTTGGCGGCAGATACGCCTGAAATTCCTGCAAATACGCCAGTGCCCAATCCCATTCGTGGAGGGCAACGGCAATATTGAGCACATTGCGATAAGTGAACTTGGACAACCAGCCATTTTCCAGAAATACGCCGCGCTGCAGGCCCGCCCGATAGAGATCGAAGGCTTCCCGAATGTGCTTTTTGTCGCCCGCATTAATACGCCGGATGCAGACATTGAGGGCCAGAATGTACAAATCCCGCAGATCAGTGTCCGGGAAGACATCACCGTGTTGTGCGAGGTGCATTTTCAGGCGATCAAAGTGCCATTCGTGATCGGGTTCCTGCAAAGCCAGATAGCCAGTATGCCAGGCCTCCACCGCCGGAATCCCTTGGAACGACCCCAACGCCGCCAGCCGCAGCGTCTCAGACAGGTAGGGTACCGTGACTACTACATTAGCTAATGCCTTCTGCGCCAGCAAAGTACAGCCCTGCCGCAGCGAATTGACGGCCACGAACACCCCAAACGCGGTGTTCACCTCCTGCACGTTGCCGAGGCCGCTGCGCTGGTTTTGGCGACGCAGTTCCCACACTTCCTGTTCCAGCGCAAACTTGTGGAAATAGTAACCATCGTGGCGCAGTGGCGGCTTTTCGAGGGCACCTCGCGCGCGTTCCAGTTCCTTTTCGTAAAAATCGTCCAGCCCCATTTTCTTCAAAGCCCGGCAGAAATGCAGGTTCACCGAGGAAGCATCGTCGCGCCACGCTTCCCAGGCCAGGCATTGGCGGATTACCTCCAGCAGGTAAGTCATCAGGTGGCGCATTTTGCCATCGTCGAAAACGGCGGCATTCTTAGCAGCAGTTTCGGCAAAAATAAATTGGAAAGCAGCCTCTTTGGTAAATAACGGGGCCGATGAACGACGATTTTTGGCCTGCTTCTGAGCAGCGAGCGACAGATTTCTTTCGATGAAATCCAGCAAGCGAATCAGTTCCTCGCGCTGATTGAACACCGGCGAACGCAACGCCCGACCCACTTGTCGCTGCTGCGCTTCGGGTAATGCCTTCCACAGCCGAACCAGTAAAGTATTTTCCATCGTAATTTTTGCACAAAAAAAGATATAAGCATCTATAAATCAAAGTATTGAAAAATAATTTTTGGTAAAATAGTCGACAAATGGCAAAATCTGTCTTTCGTACTCTCCTGTGATACAATGCACCTTTGAGCATGGCTTTCATCTCTCACTCTAATCCTCCCGTAAAAATCGCGTTCATGAAAAAAATTTGTATTACTGTTTTAGTTGCTTTGTTTGCCTGCGTGACTGCGCAAGCGCAATCTTGTTTGCCGGAGGGTATTACTTTCACTACGCAGGGACAAGTGGATAGTTTTTCCATTAATTATCCGGGGTGTCGTATAATAGAAGGAGATGTGGTCATATCCACTAGTGGCTCCAACTTATATGGAATAAGTAATATAGACTCTATTCAAGGTGATCTTATTATTGCAAACAATCCTCATCTAATCAATTTACAAGGGTTGGATAATTTAATTTCAATAGGAGGAAGTTTGCAGATAGGTAGTAGCGCGTCTGCAAATGACAGTATCTTATTTAAAAATGTGGCTCTTGTTAATTTACAGGGAATCAACAATTTAATAACTATTGGAAATAGTTTAATCATACAAGGAAATCCAGAATTGTCAAACTTAGAAGGCATAAATAATTTAAATACTGTAAAAAGCGATGTAATTATAGATAACAATACATTAGTGTCCGGTTCTAATTAGAAGAGAATCAATTGATTAGAATTGTCGGGGTCTTGTTTTTGTAATGATTGCGTTGCAAGTAGTTGATTTACAGGAGTTTTATCAAAAGGAGATACGCTTAGGATCTGTAATATCTCGTTCATGGATTTTGAGATTTGTAACTTTTCTTTCAAAATGGCAACCAAGACATAGGTAGACACAGCAATCCAGATTTGCGTTTTAACTGCATTTTGGCTTTCGCCCCAAAAGACTTTGATTTTCAGGTGTTGTTTTATCCATTTGAAAAACAATTCAATTTGCCAGCGGTACTTATATAATAATGCCACCTCAATGGCTTTGGCGTCAAAATGATTAGTCAAAAAGACGAAGGTTTTGTTCAATTCTTTATCATGGTACTTGATGCGCCGTAAATGGGAAGGGTAGTTTTTGGATGCATAGAAGTTTTTGAGCCGAATCGTTTGATCACAAATCAAGCCCGTTGTTTTGTCAACCGGATGCGAGTACATACGGATAAATCGAAGATTGTCTTTTGCTCGGGTTACAAAATAAGCTTGTGAGGTGTTAATCCTGAATAAGCGTGTCCAATCCAAGTAGCCCCGGTCCATAATGTAAAAGGCATCTATTTCAAAGTCAAGAATGTCCAGCACGTTTACATCATGCACTAGACCATCAGTAATATGAATGAAGCACGGAATCTGACAACGTAAATCAAAAAGAGTGTGCATCTTGACCGCCGCTTTATGCTTTCGGAATTTGGCCCACCAAAACACTTCCAGACACAAATCAATCGTCGTAGAATCCAGCGCATAAATCGAATTATTCAAATCAATACCCTCTAAAATCGCTCCGGCTAATGAAAATCGGGCTTTTTGAATCAAGACTTGAGCAAAATCAGCATAAATTCGCCAATCCCGTTGTTCGTTGGCATCTGCTAGTGTAGTCCGACTAATGCCTTTGTTCAAACCCAAATGATATAACTTGGATTGATGGGCCTGAAGACAAATTACCAGATCGCGCAGGCTCTCCCGATGGGTAAGTTGTCCAAAACTTAAACTCAGAAATTGATGCCAGCAACTAAAATTCCGAACTCGATAATTCCCACTATACTTCTCCACACAGCGGGCAAACTCCTCAGGATGAACCAAACTCATCAATTGTGCAAAAACGTATTTGCCTTTGTTCATGGTTGCGCTCGTTTGAACAACCAAGATTGGCATCACTGACCAGATTCAAATCGTTCACACCCAAAATCCTAGTCAATAAATTGAATATCAACAACTTAATACAAAATCAAAATCTCTTAACCGGACACTAGTGATAACAATAGATATTTAACAACTATATCTGGGCTTTCGGATTTGGATTCAATAGGCCGCAACTTAGAAATAGCTTACAATGACAGCATAGAGTCTTTATCGGGCCTTGAAAACACCAAGATAGTAAAAGGCAATATTTTCATTGTGAATAATCAAAGCATTAAAAATATTGATGGATTACATAATCTTTCAAACTTCAAAGGTGAAATTGCAATAGCAAGAAACAAAGTTTTGGATAACATAAATGGGCTATATAATGTCAGTTCAACAATTAGCGATTTATCAATAATTAATAATAGTAACATAAATACGTTATCTGGTATAGAAAACATCCTTGAAGTACAGAATAATATTATTATTAGCAACAATGCATCATTAAAAAATTTAACTGGTCTAAATGGGCTTGTTACCGTAGGTAATAGAATAGAAATTAGTGAAAACACAAAACTCACCAGCCTAGTAGGTTTAAATAGTCTTAGCCATGTAGAGGGGTTTTTAAGTATATACAACAATCACATGCTTAAAAACTTAATAGGCCTTAGTGCGCTACAATCAGTTGGAAATTCAATATACATAGATAAAAACGATTCGTTAGTTAGCCTAATAGGGTTAGAGACCGTTGACTTTATTGGAAATAACTTATTTGTAACTAATCATCCTTTACTAACCAACTTAGGAAACCTGCAGCAGTTAAATGAACTTGGCGGAACAATACAGATTGTCAACAATAATGGATTACATAATCTTTCAGGACTAGATAGTTTACATAAAATAGGAGGTGGGCTTGTGATTGCTAACAACAGAGCCCTTAAAGATCTAACTGGTTTATCTCATATTAAATCTATTTCTTCGGCATTAGATGTAAGTTTTAACGATTCTCTTGTTAACCTGTATGGGTTGCATAACTTGAAAAAAATAGGCAATGGCTTATCAATATATTACAACTCTCTGCTTAATAATATAAGCGCATTAGAAAATATAGATTCTATTGGCGGCACCCTTTCTATATTTGACAATCCATCTCTCCAAAACTGCTCTATTTATCCAGTATGCAATCATATATTCAATTATCCGGAATTGGTGGAAATAAGTGATAATGGCCAAGGTTGTTCTACTCCTTTGGAAGTAGAACTTAGTTGCGGAGCAGTCCCTATATTTGCGCAGGTATTGCTAGATAATAATGGGAATTGTCAAAAAGATTCTACCGACATCCTTGCGGAGGGTATATTAGTGCGCTTGTCTGGCAATACACAACAAATATTACGTCCAACCCAAACCAACGGCACAGTACAATTTGGCTACTTAGATAATGGCCCGTTTTCCCTGACCTTGCCTCAAATTCCAACAGGAAACTGGGCCGTCTGTCAAGATACACTCTCTGTTTTGCCCGATACCATTCCAGGAGATACTATTCACGCCACGTTTTTCTTGCAACCACTCAATCAATGCCCACAACTAACCGTAGACTTGGGGCTTCCGGCTTTCTTCCGGGGTTGCCTGGTCAACTCTTTCATGCAGGTCGCCACGCGCAACATCGGTACTATCAACGCCGAAGGCACCCGCTTGGCCGTCGTGATGCCAGACGGCCTGACGTTGACTTCCTCCGTTCCAGCAATAGCCGCCCAATCTGGTGACACACTGTTCTTTAATCTGGGCGAAATACCGCCTTTCCAGGCCAATATAGTAAATATGGTCGTCAAAACCACCTGCGATGCGGTGCAAATCGGGCAGGCACTGTGCCTGGAAGCGTTTGCCACCTGGACCAATCCTTGTATAATTAATGCGCCGCCCGCTTCGGAAATCAGGCTCTTTTCGGAGTGTATGAGCGATACCACGGTGCGTTTTACGATCAAAAACGTCGGCGATGCCGCCACACAAAATGTGCATAATTACGTCATTATTGAAGATGAAGTCATTCTGGACAGCGAACCTTTTAGCCTGGATCCGTTGGCAAGTCTGCACGTGGACGTAGCGAGCAACGGTGCTACTTATCGCATGGAAGCCACCAAATACGACGACGGTACGCTCACCTCTACTGCAGTGGAAAGCTGCGGCGGATTTACGCCAGGTTTTATCACCGCTTACTGGCTGAATGATGGCCTGCGCAATTATGACTTTGATTGCCGCGAAATACGCGCAGCCTACGACCCAAACCAAAAAACGGCCATTCCTACTGGTGTTGGACCAGAACATCTAATGGCGGCTAATAAACCCATTCAATACACCATTGATTTCCAGAATACTGGCACCGATACGGCGTTCCGAGTACAACTACTGGATGTTTTACCTCCGCAATTAAATATCAATAGTTTTCGACCCGGCTTTTCCAGTCATCCCTACACTTGGGAAATACGCGGCGCGGATACGTTGGAAGTACTATTTTATCCAATTATGTTACCAGATAGCAATGTAAACGAAGCCGCTTCGCACGGGTGGTTCAGCTTTGAAATGGAGCAAAAACCGGACTTGCCAGATGGTACGACGATTGAAAATACGGCTGCTATTATTTTTGATTATAATCCGCCGATTATTACGAATACCGTGCTGCACACTATTGGCAAATTGACCGTCAGCGTGGATGAGCCGCAGCAGACAGAACAAATCTGGCAAGTACTTACCAATCCACTGCGTTACACAGCGACTTTTCGGGCCAAAGAGTTGGTAGCGGGAGAGAAACGCTTTGAGTTAGTGGATGCCGTTGGGCGGGTAGTGCGCACGGAGCATTTTGACGGACAGGAATTTGAGTTTCGGCGCGGTTTGCTGGCGGGTGGGCTGTATTATTTTCGTATTCTGGATGCAAAAGGCCGCGTGTTTTCTGGAAAAATTATAGCGAGCGAATAACTCATCACTCATAACTCATAACTTCCTTTACCTCCTCTTCCAATACCACAAACCCCACCGCAAAAGGATCAAGGTTTTCTTTTAAAGTATCAATAAAACCATCGCCGTATTTCAGTACATAAGGCATAAAATTGTCTGTACGTTCCTGCAGACCATTGGCTGGAAAAAGTTTGTCTTTCAAAGCACGAAGTTGTTGCAACGACACTTCGTGCTTTTGTTTTTCAGCGCGTACCAGGCGGCTTTGCCATTGCTCCAGCGTAGCCACGGCCTTCGTTTCTTCAGCGCGAACGGCCTTTTCTAAAGTAGCGTCTATCGCCGTGGCCTTTTGCGCAACATGATTAAATATTTGATGCAAAGTGTCCATCTCAGTTGCTAAATCTACTTCCGCCGTGGAGTTGGCCGCCACAAAATCCCGCACGAGTGCATCTGTATCCTCGAACAAATGCGTGGCCGGGACGTGAAGTTTAGCCAATTTCTTGCCCATTTCTTTGTCCACCCACAGCACCGAGTTGCGGCGCAGAAGTATTGGGAAAGGAATTTTGAAATGCTCAAACAGCGTCTTACGTTCGAGCCAATAGGCCAGTTCGCCGCCACCACCGACGTAGGCCAGATTGGGTAAAATGGTTTCTTGCAGCAGTGGGCGCAACACCACATTCGGGCTGAAACGCTCCGGGTGCGCCTCCAGTTCGGCCAGTATTTCGGACTCGCTGAAAGTCAAATCGGTATTCAGCACTTGGTAGCGGCGCTCTGGCGCGTCGGTCACGAGCGTAATGCGGTTGCGCAGACCGGGCTGCATATAGAAAAGGTTGATCTCGCGGGGAGCCGCCTGGGTTTTGAAACCCGCCGTATTGAGTTGTGAAATCGTGTCATTTACCAGCCGAAAAGCAGGTTGTTCGAGCAATTCCGCCCGCATGATTGGAATAAAATTCCTTTTTAATCGGACATCATTAGTGTCCAGAACCACTAATCCATAGCGACCAAACAGTTCGTGCAACATCGCCCGCGTAGCGTCGGCCAAGGTCGGTGGCTCGGTGTAGGCCCGCGCGACCCGCGCGAAAAGTGCCTGAGCGGCTTCACTTTCCCCTAAAATAGTTTTTAATTCTGCCAATACTTCCGACAGCCCGGCAGTGTGCATACTGCCCACGGCACCTTGTTCGGTAGAGGCCCAAGTCAGTTTTTTGCCATACAACTGGATGCTATTCAGTTCTTCCAGATCATGGTCTTCGCTGCCCAGGACAAACATTGGCACGATGCGTCGAGCACTATTTTCCCGCTGAATTATCTCCGCTAAGTTGATGACTGTCACGGCTTTATACAAATAATATAAAGGCCCAAGCAACAGACTGGGCTGGTGCGCGGTAGTCACCGTAAAAGTGGTATCTTGCCCCAGTGCTGCGATATTTTGACGCACCAGGGTTTGTTCGGGCAGCGACTGATAGTGTTCGGTCAATACCTGCACCAAATCAGCACGCGGGTAAGTCATTTTTTCTCGATCCCGCAGCGCATCCCGAAAACTTTCCGGGCGTGGCGCGTAGGCGTAGAACGGAGTGAGGCGTGGGTCGCCGGTGGCATAAGCGACATCGGTTTTAGCGAGTTGGGGAACTTGCGAATAGGGAAGTAGTGTTTTCAGCATAAGGACAATTATCGCATTCCAGACGAACGCAGATGAAAGGCAACCCGCATAGGGCGGCAACGGTAACAAAGATTACTCACAAGGGTTTGGCGCAGCCAGAAATTACCCCGGTGACTTATTGTCCCTGTCAGCGTCTTTTGGTTGGAGCATGGATTTTTTAACTAAATTATTGGCCTTCCATTCGCCGTTTGTACTTTCGCGCAGTTCATTCATTGCTTTATATTTTCGTACACCAAACCAACTTTATTATGAGACCTTTACTTACTGTCCTTTGTCTCGTGCTCGTCCTGCTATTGGTCGAGACCGAAGCTTTCAGCCAGCCGACCCACGGCATTACTTTCCGGGAAAATTGGTACAATTATATCACCCCGCAGCCTGATATTGACAACTGGCAGGATGTCTATGAAAATGTGGACGGTCGGGGGGTGGAATTGGCCTACCAACGCCGCCTCGCTGGCTCAACTTGGTTACTAGTACCCGTCAAACTCGGTGTTGCACAGGTGGCCGGCAAAGAGGGAAAACCGAGCAGCCAACGATTGTTGGGTAATCTGGATCTAATGATCCAGCAGAATATTTTCAAACATGGCAACCTCCTCAACCCGACCATAGGCTTGGGAGCAGGTTCCACTTTCAACTTTGATACGGACAAATTTGATTTCAACGTGCCCGCTGCGCTGGGGCTGAATGTCAAGTTGTTTGAAAATGTCTATCTGAACGCCCAAACGCAATACCGACTTTCCGTGGTCACTAAAGAACATGGTTGGCAGCATGGTATTGGAGTGGTGGTCTATTTTGGTAACGAAGACAGCGACCACGATGGGGTGCTGAATAAAGAAGACAAATGCCCGGATATAGCTGGCGTGGCCGCGCTGATGGGCTGCCCCGACCGCGACAATGACGGTGTCACCGATGCCGAAGACAAATGCCCCGATGTGGCCGGCGTGATGTCGCTGATGGGCTGCCCTGACCGGGATGGCGATGGCATCACTGATGCCGAAGATACCTGCCCCGATGTGGCGGGCATTGCCGCTTTCAAAGGCTGTCCCGATACGGACGGTGACGGCATAACGGATACGGAGGATAAATGCCCAACCGAAGCTGGCCCGGTCATTAATCTAGGCTGCCCGATCCGCGACCGCGATGGCGATGGCGTGGTGGATGCCGACGACCTTTGCCCTACCGACAAAGGCCCCGCCGCTACCAAAGGTTGCCCCGACCGCGACGGCGACGACATAGCGGATAAAGACGATGTATGCCCGGACAAAAAAGGCACTGCAAAAGGCTACGGCTGCCCGGATACGGATGGCGATGGGGTGTATGACAATGAAGATCGTTGTATTACTGTTGCTGGCCCGGCCAGCAATCGCGGCTGCCCGGAAATCAAGAAGGAAGATAAAGCAAAGGTAGAATTGGCCGTAAAAGCGGTGCAATTCGAATCGGGTAAATCCGTGTTGCTGAAATCCTCCTATAAAGTGCTGGACGACGTGGCCGATGTATTGAAAAGATACCCGTATTACAGCCTGGACCTCAAGGGTCATACCGACAGCCAGGGCGAAGCACCCGCCAATATGGACTTGTCGGTGCGCCGCGCCAAAACCTGTTACGACTACCTGATTGCGAAAGGCGCGCCAGCCGCTCAGATCACTTCACAGGGTTTTGGGGAAACCAAACCGATCGCAGACAACATGAACGCCGCTGGCCGGGCAAAAAACCGGCGGGTGGAATTTGATCTTATCGTGAAATAATAAAGTCCTGAAATACGCTTCGCGCCTCTCTTCCAGCTAGCTGGAAGAGAGGCGTTTTCGTTGGGAACAAGGGGTAAATAGGCCATTTTTCAGGGTAACAATTTGGAGCAATAAAAAACTCCCTGCCCTCTACTGCCGTAGCTGCGGGCAGTACTTTTGGCCAGTCTTTAAAACAATATTCTAACGTAAATTTTACCTTTATGAAACACCTTTTACCCGCTTTTTGCCTGCTTTGCTTGCTTTTATTCTCCCAGCATCCTGTTTTTGCACAGCCAAAACACAGTCTTTCCCTACGTTATAATGCGCTGAACTATGTAACGCCGCGTTTGCCAGATCAAAACCTGGGTAACGCTTACACCGATACTGATGGTGCTGGCGTGGAGTTGGAATACGCCTATCTCGTTGCGCCAAGAACTTACCTGGCCTTTCCTGTCAAGTTCGGTAAAGGTCGGGTGGCAGAGAACTCGCGTGGTGAGGGCGAGGATAAAACCTTTGGTAACGTAGATCTGCTGCTGCGCAATGAATTTTTGAAACACAACACCTTCCTGAACCCTTCTTTCCATTTCGGGATCGGCATGGCCTGGTTCCCAAATGAAGACGACAATGCCTTCGACGTTAATCTGCCAGTGGGCCTGGGGCTGGATTTTCGGATCACCAAAAGCCTGCATCTGACTGCACAGACGCAGTTCCGCTTTGCGAGTAGCGAACGTTCTGGCTGGCAACACGCGATCGGTTTGACCCAATATTTTGGTAAAGACAAACTAAAAGACAGCGACAAAGATGGTGTACCGGATGTAACTGACCGCTGCCCCGAGGTGCCAGGCCTGATGACTATGATGGGCTGCCCCGACCGCGACAATGACGGCGTGACGGATGCCGATGATAAATGCCCCGATATGGCTGGTACAATGGCCATGATGGGTTGCCCCGACCGCGACGGCGATGGCATCACCGATGCCGAAGATATTTGCCCGGACGTGGCTGGCCTGGCTGCTTTCAAAGGTTGTCCAGACACCGATAGCGATGGTATCACCGACGCTGATGACAAATGCCCGCGCGAAGCTGGCCCCGCTGCCAACATGGGCTGCCCGATCCGTGACCGCGATGGCGATGGCGTGGTAGATGCAGATGACCTTTGTCCTTCGGAAAAAGGCTCCATCAGTGCCAAAGGTTGCCCCGACCGCGACGGCGATGGCATCGCCGATAAAGATGATGTCTGCCCGGACAAGAAAGGCGACGCAAAAGGCCACGGCTGCCCAGACACGGATGGCGATGGTGTGTATGACAATGATGACCGCTGCGTCACGGTTGCCGGTCCTGCCAGCAATCGCGGCTGCCCGGAAATCAAGAAAGAGGACAAGGCAAAAGTGGAATTGGCCGTGAAAGCCGTACAGTTTGAATCGGGCAAATCCGTGCTGCTGAAATCGTCCTATAAAGTCATGGACGATGTGGCAGACGTGTTGAAGAGATACCCATATTATAGCCTCGATATGAAGGGCTACACGGACAGCCAGGGCGAAGCCCCAGCGAATCTGGACTTGTCGCAGCGTCGGGTTAAAACCTGTTACGATTATTTAATCGCGAAGGGCGTAAAACCCGGCCAAGTCACTGCACAAGGTTTTGGGGAGACCAAACCGATCGCGGACAATATGAACGCCGCTGGCCGGGCGAAAAACCGCCGGGTAGAGTTTGAATTGATGGTGAAATAAGCGAAATTACCTGAATACTTTGTGGTGCCCTTTTCCGCTTCGGTGGAAAAAGGGCATTTTTATTGGTGGCGGGATTATTTGGCGGATGTCTGGCCCAATTCATTTTTCAATTTCTCGAAGTCAATCTTCAAATCTTCCACTTCGGGCGGCGGCTGCGGCTGTCCGGTTACCGTCGCCAGCGCGTGTCCTTGTTTTTTCATTCTTTCATTCATTCTGTCCAGCAGTTGGAGCTGCAGCACCTGCATTTCTACCAGTTTGTGCATACGTTGTTCCAATAATAAATCCATTTTCTGGTGCAGACTGCGGATTTCGAGTTCGGCTTTCAGGTTCACCATATAATCGTTGGCGGCGCGTTCGCGGTCTTTTTCTTCCTGCCGATTTTGCGACATCATAATGACCGGGGCCTGCAACGCGGCGACGCAGGATAGCACCAGATTGAGCAAAATAAATGGAAACGGATCGAAATGGGCGGTAGCTGGAGTTAATAAATTGAATATTATCCACACCACCAAAATACTCAAAAAAGTGAGGATAAACGTCCAGGAACCGCCGAAACGGGCCACTTTGTCGGATATACGCTGTCCGGCGGTGATAGCATCCTGTGGTGGGTGCAATAGTTTTTCGACGATGAGTTTTTCCTCTTGGATGGCTTCATCCACCAAATCGTGGAGGCGGCACATCTGTTCGTCTTCGGTTTGTAAAATGCCGCTGATGTAGGCTTTGCGTTGTTGTTTAGACATGGCTGGAAAGGTGGCGGCGAAGGCCAGTAGTTTAAAATTAATTGGCGAAATTCGCTAAAACCTACCCATTCGCAGCATCTTTTAGCCTAGTAAAACTACTTTTGTTGCCCCTCTTTTTTTACAAATACTACGCTTAACCCATGATTCACATAACTACTACTTATGGCTCACTTCTCTTCCCTTTGCTGCGGCATTTTACTATTGCTTGCACCCTGGCTTTCGGCGCAGCCTGGCTCTTTGGATCTAAGTTTCGGCAACTCCGGCCAGGTGATTACCGCCTTTGGGGTGGGAGAAGATATTGGCCAATCCGTCGTAGTGCAGCCCGATGGCAAGGTAGTGGTGGCCGGTTACACCGACACAGGCACCCAGGACGTTTTCGCTATCGCCCGCTATTTGCCGGATGGCACCCTCGATCCCGCTTTCAGCGGTGACGGCAAACAGACGACCACTTTCGGCGTTGGCGACCATGAGGCGTATGCGATGGCGTTGCAGCCAGATGGCAAAATCGTCGTCGCGGGCTACGCGAGCATTAATGGCGAATTTGATTTTGCCGTGGCACGCTACAAGCCCGATGGTTCGCTCGATCCCACGTTCAGCGGCGACGGAAAAGTGACGACGAATATAGGCGGTTTTTTTGATAAAGCCTACGCGGTGGTCATTCAACCGGACGGCAAGATCGTGGTCGGCGGCAATTTGGGCCAAAACACCAACTCCGATTTTGCCCTCGTCCGCTATCAACCCAACGGCAGCCTCGACGCAACATTTGGCACTGGCGGTATTGCTACGTTGACTATTGGCGGCTCCTACGACGAACTGCATTCCATCGCTTTGCAGCCCGATGGCAAGATCGTGGCGGCCGGTTTTGCCAATAATGGCACTGATTACGACTTCGCCGTGGCGCGTTTTTCTGCCGACGGCACGCCCGATTTAACTTTCAATACCACAGGTAAACGCATTACCCCGATTGGAACTCAGGGCGATTATGGGCAGTCGGTGGCCGTGCAGCCCGATGGCGGCGTGGTCGTGCTAGGTTATACCGCTATTACTTCGTTGAATTATGGATTTGCGCTGGTGCGCTACCTGCCCGATGGATCACTCGATAATAATTTCGGCAATGCAGGCATAGTCACCACAGCTATTTCGGCTTCCTTCAACGAGGGCCTCGCCCTTACGCTACAATCCGATGGTAAACTGGTGGCCGGCGGTTTTACGACGAACAACGGCCAGACGGATTTTGCTATCCTTCGCTACCTGGCCACTGGGGTTTTGGATGAAAATTTCGGAGTTAATGGCTCTGTTACTACCGATTTTTTGGGAGCCACCGATCGAGTAGCTGCCTTGACTATTGCACCAGATGGCAAAATCGTGGCGGCTGGCCGGAGTAATAATGGCAGCGATTTTGATATAGCAGTGGCTCGCTATATGTCCGGTTTATTGGTCGGCGCGCTTGATTTTTCTACTGCCAATGCCCCGTTGTTTATTGCGCCAAACCCAATCGGCGATCAGGCCGTATTGACTT
>CBDFMU010000026.1:0-585000 GCA_965249785.1 Saprospiraceae bacterium
AGCGGCCCGATGCGCTGCTGTATTTTACGGACGGTTTTGCGGAGCCGCCGCTCTTTGCGCCGCAGGTTCCGGTGTTGTGGGTGATCAGTCGCCGGGGCTTAGAAACGTCGCACCCGACCTGGCGAAAACTACCGGGAAAAAAATTGAAGTTGACGTAATGCTCTGTTAGCCAACGTTTTTGAGGATTGGAAGATTCGAGTATCTGATTAAAGCACTTGATAATCAGGTAATTGATCAAATACTCAAATATTCGCATCCTCCGAAAATTTAGCGTAGGGCATGTTAAACCAAGTTGCCGTCGCGGTGTTATCTTTGTCTGGATTTTTATCAATCAAGTCATACAAAAGATGGAAGCAGTAGCCAAAAGCCCCGTGATGTTGTACACGGAGGAAACCCCGAATCCCGAATCCCTGAAATACGTCACCAACCGGATGCTGTATCGCGGCATCGCTGAGTTTAAAGAAAAAGACATTGCTGCCGAATGGAGTCCGCTGGCCAATAGCCTGATGGAATTGGTGTACGTGAAGAGCGTTTATTTCAATAATAACTACGTCACCATTACGAAAGAATTCAATTACGAATGGGCGGATGTGATGCTCAAATTGAAGGAATTTGTCAAAAATTACATCGAAAATGGCGGCGTAGTGATCAATGACGGCTTCGCAGAATATGCCGAGCAGTTGACGACGGCCAGCAACGCCGTGCAGTTTACTGGCGAGGGCGGCGAAATCGCCAAGAAGGTAAAAGACCTGATTGATATGTATGTGAAGCCCGCCGTAGAAGGTGACGGTGGCAACATCGAGTTCAAGGCTTTTGAAAATGGCAAAGTCTTCGTGACCATGCAGGGTTCTTGCAGCGGTTGCCCTTCCTCTACGGTTACTTTGAAAGCGGGCATCGAAGGGATGCTGAAACGTATGGTGCCGGAAGTGACGGAGGTGGTGCAGGAAATGGCGTAAGTGTATCGCCGATCCCTGATCGGTAAAAAGGCTAGTGCGGCTTAACCCGGCCCAATAAAAATTTTTTTCTTTATCCCCGCCGAGCACTCGCTCAGCGGGGATATTTTTTTCAAATCTCTACCGTCGCCACGTACCTTTGGCCGCGAATCAAAATAGGTCAGCGTCTTATGCTTTGGACAATAGTAATCAAAATGGGCGGTCAAAACGCGAATCCAACGTCCCAAGTCCAATAGTCCAAAGTCTATAATTTATGTCTTTAATCAAGAAATTGGCGAGTGAAACGGCGATCTACGGCCTAAGCAGCATTGTGGGGCGTTTCCTGAATTACCTGTTGGTACCGCTCTACACCCGCACGCTCCTCCCCAGCGAGTATGGTATTTCGAACGAACTTTCGGCCTACGCCGGCTTTTTGATGGTGCTGTTTTCTTACCGCATGGAATCGGCTTTTTTCCGTTTTGGAACGCCGGTGGAAGATCGGGAGCGCACTTATTCCACTGCCGTTTGGTCGTTGCTGAGTAGCACAGCGGTGATTGTGGCCCTGATGTTTTTGTTTGCCCAGCCCATCGCCAATTTTTTGAACTATCCGGCTCACCCGGAATACATCCGCTGGTTTGCGCTGATCCTGGGGTTTGATTGCCTGACCGAATTACCTTTCGCCCGACTCCGTTTAGAGCAACGTCCCCGTCGGTTTGTTTTTGTCAAACTTACCTGGATTGCTACCAATATTGGACTCAATTTATTTTGGTTGCTTTTTTGCCCGTGGGCGGCCAAAAACGGCTGGAACTGGGTGTATTATGTCTGGTCGCCACAATTGGGTGTGGCGTATATATTTCTGGCGAATTTGTTGGCCAGTGGCATTACGCTGCTGCTTTTGCTGCCGCAATTACGGGCCATCCGCTGGCCATTAGATGGTGCATTATGGGTAAAAATGATGCGCTACGCCGGGCCGCTCATCATCGTGACCTTCGCAGGTGTTATCAATGAAATGCTGGATCGGGCCATTCTCACGCGCTTGTTACCCGGTACTTTGGAAGAAAATCGTGCCCAACTCGGCATCTACGCCGCCAACTACAAACTGGCGATGCTCATTACCCTGTTCACGCAGGCTTACCGCTATGCTGCCGAACCATTTTTCTTTCGCCACGCGGCGGATAAAGATGCTTTGAAAATTCAGGCGAGTGCCACTAAGTGGTTTACTATTGCTGCTACGGTAGGAATGTTGGGTATCTTACTCTTTCTGGATGTGGTGAATGGTTTTGTAGGCAAAGACTTCCGGGCTGGACTAAATGTGGTGCCTATCTTGTTGGTTGCCAATCTGTTATTAGGCCTTTACTACAATTTCTCGGTGTGGTACCGATTGAAAGATCGCACGATGCTAGGGGCGTGGGTCTCGATAGGCGGAGCCATAATTACGCTCATTCTCAATTTTTTATGGGTACCGATCATCGGTTATGTGGGTGCCGCCTGGGCAACTTTGGTCTGTTATGCGTTTATGTGCTGGACGACCTGGTACATCGGGCGGAAGCATCATTCTGTGCCATACGAAATGGGTCGAATGGGATTTTATGTGGCCGTGGCATTGGTGATGTTTGGGTTTAGTCGTTGGTTAGAGCCAGTTTTGCTGGCTTGGCCGATGTTGCTTTGGGCAATGCGTATAGGATTGTTTGTTGGATTTTTAGGATTGGTTTATGTTTTGGAGCGGGAAAAGAAAATGGTGGCAGTTTAATTTGTAAATTATAAATAGTATATCTTTGTGGTGTCACTAAACATACACACCGTTTTAGGTATGAAAATGTTATCGCTAAAATTGCAAGAAGGTGTTTTTGCCGAGACAGAAGCCTTATTGGCACAAATCAAGCAAAATCGGAATGCTTATATTAACGAAGCAGTTAGTTACTACAATCGCCTTCAAAAACGAATGTTGTTAGCGAAAAGGCTGCACGAAGAAAGCCGTCTTGTAGCGCAGAGCTCAATGGAAGTGCTAGAAGAAATGGAGCAAATAGAAGACGATAATTTGCTGCATTCTTAACCCTAAACGCCATGATTAGCAAATATGAAGTCTGGATAGCAGATTTAAGTCCCCATTTTGGTACGGAGCCGGGTAAAATACGTCCAGTGGTAATCGTTCAAACGGACTTACTTAATGGAAAACATCCTTCTACTATTGTTTGTCCGGTAACTACGCAAATCGTCAAAGGCGCAACATTACTGCGTATTCATCTGACCGCGGGCGAATCCGGTGTGGCAAACCCATCCGACATTCTAATAGATCAATTGCGCGCTATTGATAATCGCCGCTTCATGCGTAAACTTGGCACCTTGAATGCCCAAAAACAAAAGCAAGTAGATGAGAATCTGGGTATTATCCTTGATCTTTTCTGATTTCAAATCTTCTCCTCTTCTCCCAATTCCGGAATCCCCACCGCCTTAAAACCATGCTCCAATAAATAATCCCGCCACTTTTCCTGTCGATCCAGCGTACCGTGCACCAACCAGATTTTTTTGACGGTCTCCGTTTGATTCTGGATCATCGCCAGCATCTCCACCCGATCGCCGTGGGCGGAAAAGGAATCCATCACTTCTATATCCGCCAAAACTTGTTTGTGTTGGCCTAACACGTACACGCTTTTGGCTCCGTTTCGGAGTTGGCCGCCCGGCGTGTTGGGAGAGCAGTAACCAACAATCAAAAACGTGTTGCGTTGGTTCTCGATATTGTTCACTAAATGGTGCTGAATACGGCCAGCATTCATCATACCCGAAGCCGAAATGATGATGCAAGGTTGCTGATTGGTATTCAATTGTTTGGAAGCTTCCACCGTGCGGATGTAAGATAAACCATTGAATCCGAATGGGTTATTGTCGTCCATCATGTAGCGGTTTACGTCGGCATCGAAACATTCGGGGTGATTGACGAATACCTCCGTCGCATTTACTGCCAATGGACTATCGATGAAAACGGGGACTTTTGGTAGTTTTCCTGCTTGCTGTAACCGGTCAAGCATATACACGATTTCCTGGGTACGCCCCACCGAAAAAGCCGGGATAATTAGTTTGCCTTTTTTATCCACGCAGGTATGGTGAACGATTTCTAAGAAGCGTTCCACTTCGTCCGGCGCGGCTTCGTGTTCCCGGTCGCCGTAGGTGCTTTCGCAGATCAGATAGTCCAGTGGCGGCATCGGCAAAGGATCGTTAAGGATTGGGCGATTAGGCCGACCAATGTCGCCGCTGAAGCCCAGCCGAATGGTACGGTCGCCTTCCTTGATTTCGAGCGTCGTGGTTGCGCTACCCAGAATGTGACCCGCGTCGCGGTACAATACTCGCACATTGGGGTGAATATCAAACCACTGCTCATAGTTATAACCAACGAACTGTTTCAACGTTTCTCCTACATCTTCTATAGTATAGAGCGGTGTGCGCTCCGGATCGGAAAAGGCTTTCTTATGATTATAATATTCGGCATCGCCTTCCTGGATTTTGGCCGAATCCAGCAGCATAATGGCGCATAGATCACGGGTCGCCATCGTGCCATATATCCTGCCTTTGAATCCGTTGTTGACTAATTTCGGCACCCGCCCAGTATGGTCAATGTGGGCATGGCTCAGCACCAGACAACCAATGTCGGCGGGATTGAACAGCCATTTTTCATTGAAATGCTCCATAGGAGAAGCAGGTGCATTCTCTTCTCTGGCCTGACCATCATCATCGCCGCCGCCCTGATACAGGCCGCAGTCGAGCAGTATTTGGAAGCCATCTTCTAAGGTGAGCAGGTGGGCCGAGCCGGTCACTTCGCGGGCGGCACCGCAGAATTTTATGGTCATAAGTGCGTGTGTCTCAATTCAGTCGGAAAAGTAGGGATAATCCAAATGTCAGATAAATTTAAAATAAACTCACATACCCCAAGTGAAACTTAGTTGATCTCAAATCCACGCCCTGCCCTACATCGCGGCGACCCACCGCAGCACTGATGCCAAAAATACCGGCCTTGGTTTCAAAGTTTAAGCCAACGCCCAGCCCAAGTGGACGCAGAAATATTCGGGTGTTATTGGTAATATTTTCCAGATAGCCATAATCGCTAAAGACCGCGAGGTAAGAATTAATACCGATTAATAGTCGAAATTCAGCCGTTGCTACGGCGAAACGGGTGGCAAACAGGCTTTCCTCATCAAAACCCCGGAGCAGTTTAGTGCCTCCCAAACGGTATTGTTCGTTAGCAAAAACTTTCTTTTTCGCCAGAATATCGCCACCACGCAAGCCGAATTTGAAAGTACTGCGCTCCATAAATGGCAGATAAGCTTCCACATTATATTCCACCCGAAACCGCGTAGTGCGTCCGGCCACGCTATCGTACAGGGTGGCAAAACGGAAATTCGGGTCGTCCGGGTCATGGAGACTTTCGATTTGGTTATTGCGCTGTACGGTATTAAATCCGGCGACTGTTTTCAATGACATATCCCAGCCGCGCCGGGGATTGAAGCGGTAATCCAGCCGATTCAGGCGGGTTTCGAGGCCAAATCCGTTTTGCCGCAGGTCGAGATTAGCGGGCAGGCGACGGGTTTGCAGCACCGTCAGAGTGTCCACTTTTTGGAGCGAGGAGCTGGTGTTTTGCCAAAAAAACTTGACAAAATCGTCGCCAGTAAACAGATATTGCACACCGAGTTCAGCCTGCGCGTCCACCCAGGTGCTGTCGCGCCGAAAAATGCGCAACTGTCCTTCCACGCCAAAAGGCGTTCCCAAAAGATAAGGGACACCTGCCTGCACGTCCAGTTTTTGGGTTTCCGGGCGCAGCCGCTCGAATTCTACTGTGAAGTGTTCACCCAGGTTCAAGGCGTTTTGAAAAGCCGCGCTGAGCGAACCAGTTACCAGCAGTTTGCCGGTCGTACTATTGGGCAACAGACCGAGAATGAAATCGAAGCGGCTGGCGCGTTTTTTCTGCAAAAATAAATTCACCGTGGCTTCCTCGCCGGCAAAAGTGATACTTGGATTGCCGGTTGTTTCTACAAAAAGTAGTGTCCGTAGCTGATCGCGAAGGCGCAATACTTGGGCGCGACTGTAGGCACTGCCGGGGCGTAAACCCAGATAATTGGGCAAAAAGGCTGCTGGTAGCCGGACATCACCATTGATTTTTATGCCTTTGAAGGTCACAAATCGGTTTGGTACAACTTGTACCACCGCCGACATACCGCCATCATCAGTGACCATAATACTATCCAACCCCACGGTAGCGAAAGGGTAACCATGATTCTCGGCTTGCTCCAATAGCCTCCGTTCGAGAGCCAGCAAAGCATCGTAGTACAGGGGTTTTTCAGAAAAATGTTTTGACCGAAAACCGGCGGATTCCAGCCATTTATCATGATCGGAAGTACTGGAACGTAGTTGTACCCAGCGCATAGCCGGACCTACATACAGCTGGGCAAAGATATCGCTACCATTATGTCGCAGGCTATCGAGAGAGGCAGTTAAGTAAGTGTTGGTGCGCAGGTGCTGCATCAAAGCCGTACAAACAATGGTATAATTAGTGCTGTCCGGTATACGAAAGGTAAGCGTATCGGATTGATTGTCAATTGGTTGGAAGCGAAAGCCATGCAGGATTTCGGTAAGTGCCGGTCGGTCTTCTGCACTGATGGACAAGCGAAGCGACTGGGCGGAAAGATGGAAGGAGAGGAGTAGGAGTAAAACCCCTCCCCAGCAAGGAAGGGGAACCTGATTGTGGTGCTTTCGGTGGATGGCCAGTACCTTGAGAATCATATATCTATCAGGACGCTGACAGTGGTTCAACGGTTGCCAGTAGGGAAACCGTTGCGGTTGCCCAAACCCTGCTATTAACCCCGAACCCTCTTATTCCCAGTTTATAAATAAACCTTAGGCCCGACGTATACCAGTCTCGTCTGAAATAGGAATATTCGGCACAAGCCAGCTGGTGAGCCTTTCAGCTATCCAGAGAATAGGGAACCAAATGGCGACCAACAACCAAACGGACAGATTAAGATACACCAGCCACATAAATACGTCAATAAGAAGCACAATGGCGATGATCCAGGTAATGACCAGTAGCATGGCAGCGGCATTCTGGTGGGCAGAAACGATCCAGCGACCGACGATAATACGTCCGTAATTGTTGATAAGGCTTTCGGTGGCTGCTGTCTTAGCCACGTAGCGACATAGCCCGGCGAAGCAGATCAGAATCACGATAACGCTGCTGAATATCCACATAATAAAGGCCCAGACTGGTCGAATGGTTTGCCAGGCGGCTCCTTTCCAGCCAGTTATTTTATCCTTGGCCTCATTGATATTGCTGGCTACTTTCGAGCTGTCGAGCATGTGACTTACATCGAGGCCACCACCTTGTTTGGGCCGGATGGGATCATTACTGGGTTCGTTCACGCGCACGGCCTGAGCAGTGGCCTCCGGTACGTTAGTTGGCGTATCCGGCGATTCAGGACGAATAGTGGAAGTCTTGCCATTATTTACAATCTGTATACCAACTAAGTGACCGGCATTGTCTTCGTTGGAGAAGAAAGGTTCGTTGAACAGCAAGTATTGGTAGGTTTTTTTCCCCGTGCCTTTGCGCTTTAATACTGCTTTCTGAAAGATAAATTTAACAGTACCAACCGGGTGATCATTCTCATATCGAAAAGTGCCCAGGTACCGCTCCACTTGCTGAGCCTTGGTTTCAGCAAAAACGGGTAAGGCCGTGCAGAGGGCCAGCACAAGGCACAATAGCCGAGGGAACTTGTTCATGTAGAGGGATATTTGTTGCTATTTCAGGTCATACACTGGCTGGCGGGCGGATTATAAGTAACCATTTTGAGGTATCAAAAACCGTGCGAGAAAGGATTTTGATCTTTGAAGTGGTCTGAAGAACGCAAAGGTATTAAAAAAACTTTTTAAATCATTCCGCACTATTTCAAGTATTGCCCCAATAGTTTATTCTTTTTTGCTTCCAGGGCCAGGAACATTTCGAGGATAGTGATCTTACCATCCTTGGCTGCATCCTTGTGAAATATCTGTTTTCGGCCATTTTCAGCGTCTGCTACATACCATCCATCAAGGCCGTCATTTTTGTAATATTTTGGATTATCATAACCTTCATACACCACCCGGTCGTACTCTGCGCCGATGAGCGCAGGCGCAAACAGGGCCAGATATAGATCAATAGTATTGTCCAATGCTTTATGGCCCGCCCGTTCATACTGACTGATTAAATATATCTCCGTCAAGTCCATAATATAAGCGGCATCTTTAGCCGCACAGGCCTGTAGCACGGTCTCGTAAGCAATAGGTTTGCCCTGATAGCGCAGGCCGCTAATACCTGCTCGTGTGAATTGAATCCAACCCGCCGCTACTTGGTCGCGCCGCACGGTAAAAGGATCAAGGCCGCATTCGAGGTGGGCGCATTGATAAATGGCGAGCGGCGTAGACTGGATTTTGGTGGCTATTTCGCGGGTGCGCCGGGTCACCACTTCTTTTTGGTAAGGATCAACCTGTTTAGCCAGTTCCGCCTCATAGATCGCGGTCACGTGTTCTTCGGTGAGGTTGCCGAATTCATTTACATACACTGGTTGAAGATAACGTTGCTCTATTTCCTGTAATTCGCTGATTAACTGGTCTTTAAAAAGCCACAATAACGTACCCAGCAGTCCGATAGCGATCAAATGCCGACGGCCCCACCCAAAAGTAAAGCGGTAGCCCTGGCGAATGGACTTCATCAGCAGCCGAACGCCAAAACTGAAAATACGTAGCAGATTAAACAATAAAAATACCAATACCAGACATACCAGCCAAGTGAACCAGCCCGCCTGGTGCAACATATATTGCAGCAGGTCAGATGCACCTTTGCCCTCCGCACGGGAGCAGCCAGTAAAAAGGATCGCCAGTAGGAACCAGGCGGTATATTTCATAAGGGTAGATGAGCCTTTTGGTTTAGAGGGTTATAACGTCCAAATCTTTTGATTGACGATTGCAGATTACATGAATTCAGATTGTTGATGTTTGAAATACTTATTGAACACATATATACATAGCACTTTCCGATCTACGAATCTACGTGTTCTATATGATCCATGTGGTTAATAATGGCGGTTCCAAACTTGTTAGCATATCAAAAAATCAACATTCATATAATCTGCATTCGTCAATCAATTTTTAAAAATCAAAGCCCCATCACCTTCCGCAACAACGCCTCGTCCACCGCACCGCCTGCAAAATCATCAAACGCTTTTTCTGTCACTTTAATGATATGATTTTTGATAAAAGGCGCACCTTCGCGGGCACCCTGCTCGGAGTCTTTGATGCAGCATTCCCACTCCATCACCGCCCAACCGGAATAATTATACTGAGCCAGTTTGGAAAAAATAGACGTGAAATCCACCTGCCCGTCACCCAACGAACGAAACCGTCCCGGACGATCAATCCAGTCCTGATAGCCGCCGTAGACACCGCTTTTCCCGGTCGGATTGAACTCGGCATCTTTCACGTGAAACATCTTGATATATTCGTGGTAAAAATCAATATGTTGCAGATAATCAAGTTGTTGCAAAATGAAATGGGACGGATCGAACAACATTTTGCAACGCGCATGATTGCCCGTAGCCGCCAGAAAACGCTCGAACGTGATGCCATCGTGCAGGTCTTCGCCGGGGTGAATTTCGTAGCATAAGTCCACGCCATTTTCATCAAAAGTATCCAGAATCGGCTGCCAGCGCGATGCCAGTTCTTTGAAACCCGCTTCCACCAAACCCTTTGGACGCTGTGGCCACGGATATACGGTAGGCCAAAGCAAAGCCCCGGAAAAAGTGACATGTACTGGTAGTCCCAATCGCCGACTGGCTATCGCTGCATTTTTGACGGTTTGAACGGCCCATTCCGTGCGGGCTTTTGGATTGCCGTGCAAATGCTCCGGCGCAAAGGAATCGAACAATACGTCGTAAGCCGGATGCACCGCGACTAGTTGGCCTTGTAAATGCGTCGATAACTCCGTGATTTTCACGCCGCAGGCTTCCACACGACCTTTTAAGTCGTCGCAGTAGTCCTGACTGTTGGCGGCTTTTTCGAGATCAATCAATCGGGCATCCCAGGTGGGAATCTGTACGCCGACGAAGCCGAGCGAAGCGGCCCAGCGGCAAATGCCTTCGAGGGAATTAAAAGGGGCTTCGTCGCCCATAAACTGGGCCAGGAAGACGGCAGGGCCTTGGATGGTAGTCATAACTTTGTTTATATTTTTAGATGTAATTGCGGGCGTCAAAATAGGCACATCCGGCATCTTCATAAGGTGCTATTTTCGCCGCCTATGGCAACACTTACTATTCTTCTTTTTGTCGTTGGTTATCTGGCCATTGCGTTGGAGCATCCATTACGGGTCAATAAAGCGGCTTCGGCCCTGCTCACTGGCACGCTATGCTGGACGGTCTACGCACTGGGGCAGCCGGATAAAATGCTGGTGACCCACCAACTCAACGAGCAACTGAGCGAAATAGCGAGCATTCTATTTTTTCTACTGGGGGCCATGACCATCGTGGAATTGATTGACGCACACGATGGATTTGAGTTGGTGACGGAACGTATTCACACTACGAATAAGCGTAAATTGTTGTGGCTTATTGGCGGGATCACTTTTTTCTTATCTGCCATACTGGACAACCTGACCACGACCATTGTAATAATCAGTTTGCTGCGCAAAATTATTGATCAACGCGAGGATCGTCTGCTATTTGCTGGTATAGTCGTTATTGCTGCCAATGCAGGTGGTGCCTGGTCCCCTATCGGTGACGTAACCACGACCATGCTCTGGATGGGCGGCCAGATTAGTGCGCTCAATATCGTCTTGAAATTATTCCTGCCCAGTTTGGTTTGCTTACTTATTCCCTTGATAGTCTTGCATTTCCGTATAAAAGGCCAGGTGGAGTCCCCCACTATTCAAGCTAATGAGGCGGATATAACCTCCACGCCAAAAGAGCGTAAATTAGTCTTCGGCATCGGCGTAGCGACCTTTCTATTTGTACCAATATTCAAGACTTTGACGCATTTACCACCTTTTATGGGCATATTATTGGGGCTTGGCGTCATGTGGGCTTTGACCGAAATGATCCACAGCGAAAAAGATGAAATGGAAAAAGGCGAACGCTCCGTAGTGCACGTGCTGCGCAAAATAGACACGCCAAGCATCCTGTTTTTTCTGGGCATTCTGGCGGCAGTTTCGGCTTTGCAAAGCATGGGAACGCTTAGTCAATTGGCCATTTGGCTTGATCACACGGTCGGCAATATCACCGCTATTGGCATCAGCATTGGGGCGTTATCGGCGGTGGTGGATAATGTGCCGCTGGTGGCCGCCGCGCAAGGAATGTATAGTTTGGAGCAGTACCCGACCGACCATTATTTCTGGGAATTTCTGGCTTACTGCGCGGGTACGGGCGGAAGTATGCTGATCATCGGATCGGCGGCGGGTGTGGCAGCGATGGGCATGGAACGCATTGATTTTTTGTGGTACTTGCGGCATATTTCGTTGCTGGCTTTACTGGGATATTTGGTGGGTGCGGCGGTGTATGTGGTTCAGCAGCAGTTTTGAGTGGTTAAACCGAGGTTAAATCAACCATTTTTGCCCATTAGCCAAGGCACTTTTGCACGTTTGGGTGTTTCTTGGAAGCAGGTAAGAAATAAGTTGTAAACTTCCTGCGTCAGGATGACAACTGAGAGCAGGATTATTGTACTCACTTATTACTTGCTCATTCTCTACTACGTATTTATTTTTAGTCCCTAATTGTTTCCATGAATCCTCGTCGCATTCGTTTGATCATTGGCCTGATGTCCGCCGCGCTCATAGGCCTGATTTGTCTCCAAATCTATTGGATTGGCTGGAATATTGGCCTCAACGAGGAGCAATTTGATAAAAACGTCTACGCGGCGCTCAACCGCGTGGCCGATAAATTGCAGTACTACGAAAATGCCGTCGTACTGGAAGCCTCAACAGTTCGCGGGGTGGGGAAGCCAATAAAAATATTCGCCAGGCGGCCAAATATCTGGAAAATGGTTATTCGCTGCGCAAAGCCGCTCGTACCGACAGTCTGCCCAACCCGACCAACACAACGCCAGTCAAAGGGCAGGGTTTCGAGGATAATGTGACGATGTGGGAATACATGAAAGTCAGCCAACTGGTAGATAGCAAGCCGCTGGCCGAACGGGTACACTTGGATGTGCTGGCCCAATCCATCGGCGAAGAACTAAACAATCGGGGTATTCATTCGGAGTATCAATATGGCGTGTATTCCAAGTCGCGCAGTAGTTATGTCGTTGTTAATGACCACTTTGTGGTAGAAGATAGCAGCCCACAAATTTCGCATGGTGGCGCTCCCACGCTGTTTAGTTCTCCCTATAAAGTCGCGCTTTTCCAGCAAGACATCGAATCGCCCGGTTATTTGTCCATCTATTTTCCCAATCGCACGAGTCTGGTGTTGGGGTCGGTCTGGAAAACGCTGATCCTTTCCGTGGTTTTTACCGGCATTATTCTGTTCTGTTTTTGGTACACGATTCAGGTGATTTTCCGCCAAAAGCAATTGGGTGAGATGAAAACGGATTTTATCAATAACATGACCCACGAGTTCAAGACACCGATAGCCACCATTTCGCTGGCCGCCGATAGCATTGGTAGTCCGATGATTATGAGCCATCCCGACAAAATCAAACGCTTTGTGGACATTATTCGACAGGAAAACCGGCGCATGAATAGTCAGGTGGAACGCGTGCTGCAAATGGCTTTGATCGACAAAAAAGATTTCCAAGTGCGCTTGGCAGAGGTGAATATGCACGAACTGATCGAACAAGCTGCCGCCAATTTCAGCTTGCAAGTAGAAAAACGCGAGGGCACCTTACGCACCGAATTATATTCAGATCGGCCGATCATTCAGGGCGACGCGACGCACATTGCCAGTATTATTCACAACCTGCTGGACAATGCCAACAAATACAGCCCAGATAAGCCAGAAATCATTGTGCGCACACGATCAGTGCCAATGGGGATAGAAGTGACGGTGCAAGACCACGGCATTGGTATTGGCAAAGAAGCGCGCAAGCATATTTTTGACAAATTCTACCGCGTACATACTGGCAATATTCATAACGTGAAGGGATTTGGGCTGGGATTAAGCTACGTGAAAGCGGTGATGACCGCACACAAAGGCCTGGTGGACGTGCGCAGCGAGCCGGGTAGAGGCAGCAGTTTCATCCTGACTTTCCCGACGCGGGTGGAAGGGTAATTTTAAAAAAGCAAATAGGCAATATAAAAAAGGGCAATTGTGAGCCTGTTGCCTATTGTTTTATTGCAACCGAGAAAGTCCCCACCACAATAACAACAGAAAAGCCAGAAAAACCACAATTATAAAAGCATTGATGCCTGGAGCCAGCCACGCCCGCAGCGTCCGTTGTTCCTGCGCCCCGCGCCACCCCAGCCAAATTCCCGCACCACTCAAAGCAAAAGTAGCCACCAAAAACACGATAGTGATCCAGGATTGACCACCCGAAAACTGGGGCGATTGCGCAAAAAGGGCCATCGAAAAGCAAGCCAGGAGGGAAAGGAGCAAACTACGAGTGGTGAGATTCATGGCATAAGCAACAGTATATATGATTGATTTAGAGCGGATTTTGCGTTTCCACAATCGGCTTTTGATACAATTTCAGTTTCAAATATAAAAAACCCGCAAAAGACAGTGCCGCCGAAAAGTAAAAAACCGCTGGCATACGGCTGGTTTGATCAGCAAACCACCAACCTGCCAATAGAGCACCGCCCCCAATCGCCAATTCTAAAGCAATAAACATGGTGGCCAATGCCCGGCCCTTACGCAATGGATCGCCCAAATCAATCGTCCAGGCATTGATAGCAGGTGAAAAAATGCCGTTGCCCAAGCCAAATAAGATCGAAGCCACATATAACCCGTTTGGAGCATGGACGTTAGCAAAAACCAGCATGGCCACCCCTATGAGCAGCGAAGATGCTTCCAATACTGGCACCCGGCCTAGGGTATCAGATATTTTACCGGCAAAAAAGCGCGTGGCAATGCTGGACAACGTAAAAAGCGTAAAAAATACGCCCCGGTTGGCTACGCCCAAATGGTCACTCAAATCAGGCACCAGCGTCAGGATGGCTCCATAACTAAAATAGCAGCACAGCATGATGATACCAGCAGGCAAAGCCGCCGGGTCGAAGATATCGTCGCGGCTAATTTTCAATATATTCCAACGGAAAGGCTGCCGTGGGGTCAGGGTTTCTTTCAAATTCAGTAGAATGATCACGGAACCCAAGGCCAAAGCCGTAGAGACGTAAAACAATATATTTATCGAAAAATGCTGCACCAGCCAGCTACCCAAAGGCGGAAAAGCCGACGAGCCAATGCTCAGGCTAATCCCCAAAATACCCATGGCCTCGCCCAGCCGGTCGGTCGGCACAATATCCGCCACATAAGCCGCAGAGCCAGTAGGCTTGAATCCAGTAGAAAAACCGTGTAAAAAACGCAGCATCAGAAAGCCAGCTACAAAATGCAGCGATGGATAAAGCAAACTACAAAACACGCAGGCGAATGCCCCAATGAACATCACTGGCAGGCGACCTATCGTATCGGTCAGTTTGCCACTGAAAGGCCGCGACAGCCCAGCAGTAAGCGTGAATAGAGCAATGATCAAACCTTTGTATTGTCCACCGCCCATGCCCGCCAGATAATGCGGCAGTTCCGGGATCATCATATTGAAACTGCCCGCAAATAGCGCGTGCGACAGACAAAGCAGCAGAAAAGCGGGAGAGTAAAGCCGAGCAGGCGTGGAAATATTCATGCGCAAAAATAATTCCTACCGAGAAAGAAGCAGTATTTCTACTGGCTGCGCTGCTTGGCCATTTAATGCCCAATTGTTCAGCAGTATTAGGTTTGGTAGAAGGAAAAGCCATTGAGGTAGGCCCCTAAAAGAAAGTCGCCGCAAGTGCTTACGCACCGCGACGACTAATAAACCCCAAAAAACCAAATGAAAACTGGGACGAAGATAATAGCACTGATTCCATATTTGCACCATGTTTTTGAAAAAAAGATTGAAAATAAATTTTATTTTGTTTTTTATACGGGGTTAAAAAATATTATTAACTGAATTAAAATTTAGTATAATTTATTTATAGTCAAATAATTAAAAGCAATATACTGCCAAACATATTGATTTCTACCTTCACTGTGTCGGGGAAAAAATATTTTTATAAACTTTGAAATAAGAAGAATGTAAGGAGCCTCCTTAGCGATTGAACAAATTTTCGGACTCCGCCCACAGAAATTGCGAAACGCCTAAAAGGGAGGCTATCATAAAGGGCATAAAAAAACCTCCAATGGTTGCCCATCGGAGGTCCGACTCTTATCAATAGAAGGCCAATATCGTTTAGGCGATCTTGACGTTTACTGCGTTCATGCCTTTTTTGCCACGCTCGGTGTCAAAGGTAACTTGGTCACCTTCCCGGATGATGTCCACCAGACCACTGATGTGCACAAAGATTTCTTCTTTCGAAGAGTTGTCTACAACAAAGCCAAAGCCTTTAGATTCGTTGAAGAATTTTACAGTTCCACTATACATTGAAAAAAAATTGAAATGTGTGATGTGGCAATTTGCCGCTGCAAAGGTAAGTGAAACTTTTATAAATATTTGATTTCCAATATTATTAACAAAAAATATTTTGTTTAGGCTTATTTGCTTTTCTAATTTTACCTTAAAGGAGGCTTCTAAAACAAGAGGACTTAATGATGTGATAGGGCAAAGGAAGCACTGCCTGGTACTTATATTCTTTCCATACAAGGATGTTCAAGGGCTGCCAAGTCTGCAATAATTACCGATCTTTGCTATATGACAGCACTGCACGAAACAAACTTCCAGCTTCCCGGCCAGACGGCCTTCTATCGCGGCAAAGTCCGCGACGTGTATACCCTTGGTGACCGCCTAGTTATGGTGGCCAGCGACCGCATTTCGGCTTTCGACCACGTTTTGCCCCGTGCTATTCCCTATAAAGGCGCGGTGCTCAACCAGGTAGCGGCCTACTTCCTACAGGCTACTCGCGATATTTGCCCCAACTGGCTCTCGGCGATGCCCGATCCCAATGTAGCTATTGGTCAGCGTTGTAACCCTTTTCGTGTAGAAATGGTGGTGCGCGGCTATTTGGTGGGCCATGCGGCGCGTATTTATGCGGGCGGTGGGCGCGAACTCTGTGGCGTTAAGCTGCCCGAAGGCATGGTTGAAAATGAAGCCTTCCCGGAGCCAATCATCACTCCGACCACCAAAGCCGACAGTGGACACGATCAGGACATTTCGCGTGAGGAAATTATTACTAGCGGTTTGATCAGCGCTCGTGACTACGCTTATTTGGAAGAGTATTCTCTGGCGCTGTTTCGTCGAGGCACTGAAATGGCCGCCGCGCAAGGACTAATTTTGGTAGATACCAAGTATGAATTTGGAAAAGCCCACGGCAGTATTCTGCTCATGGACGAAATTCATACGCCCGATAGTTCGCGTTATTTTTATGCCGACGGTTATACCGAACGCTTGTCGCGTGGCGAAAAACAGCGGCAACTGAGCAAAGAATTTGTGCGGGAATGGCTTATGGCCAACGGATTCCAGGGGCTAGAAGGGCAGCCAATGCCAGATATGCCGGATACTTTTGTCCAGGAAATCGCTGATCGTTACATTGAATTGTACGAAAAACTGACCGGCCAGGCATTTTATCGCGATGACACGGATAATGTGGCCGAAAGAATCGAACGAAATATTTTGGCAGCCTGGAGTGCCTGATCTAGGCCAGATTCCGGTTGCTATCCAATTTTAGCAGCACCGCGATCATCAACGAAAAACCAATGAGCGACGAACCGCCATAACTGATAAATGGCAGCGGAATACCGATAGTCGGAAACACATTCATTGTCATGCCTACATTGACAATAAAGTGCGTGAAAATAATGCCAGCCACGCCATACGCATAGATGCGGGAAAAATTGGAGCGTTGCCGCTCGGCCAGCAGAGTAATCCGGTACAACAGCAACGTGAATAAAACAATGATGGCGACCACCCCGATGAACCCTTGTTCTTCTCCCACGGTACAGAAAATGTAGTCTGTACTTTGCTTAGGCACGTATTTTAGTTTGGTCATGTTGCCATTCAGGTAGCCTTTCCCAAAGAATCCACCCGAACCAATGGCCATTTGAGAGTGCAATAAATTGTAGGCCGCCCCGCGTGCATTGGCAGATGCCTCAGCGGGATTGAGCCATATTTTGATGCGCTGCTGTTGGTGCGGTGCCAGCACGGTGTAACAGGCGAAATTAGCGGCGAACACCAGGCCTGACGCCAGACCCAGCAATAATGCCCAGGTACGTAACTGACTTTGAACCAAGTTGTTTTTTCGCAGGTAATTTGGTAAAAAAGTGGCTAAAAGCAAGGCTCCAAAAGGGACTAAAACCCACAAACTCGGATTGGGAAATTGCAGTGGGTCTTTATGCAAAGTCGTCACCATCCATTGAAACACAGTCTTCCACCAGATCAGCAGCGGAATACAGGCAAACCAGACTGCCCACCATATACGTGTCCGCTCCCGGAATCGGCTAATCAGTTGAAAAGTCAATACCAGTATCAGCGCGGCCACGACGTAAGGTGGATCGTACAACAGCCCTAAAATAACCATCGCCGTCGCGCCGAAGCCCAAAGTATACCAGATCGAAGCCAATCCTTCCCGATACAATACCAACATAAAAGAGAAAAACACCAGTGCAGACCCTACGTCATCTTGCAAAATGACAATGAGAACGGGGAGTAAAAATATGCCAAAAGCAACGAGCCTGCTGGACCACTCACGCAGGTTGACACCAGTCGAACTCAGGTAGCCCGCCATCGCCAGACAAGTGCCAAATTTGGCTAATTCGGAAGGCTGAATGGAAAATCCGCCGATTTGATACCAAGCATGAGCGCCATTGATCTCTCGCCCAAAAAAGATGGTGCCCGGCAATATAATCAGGGAAACAATATAAATAATGAGGGCAAATGTGCGCCAAAATGACCAATTCACCATCATGATCACGAAGATCATGGCGAAGCACAATATGATAAAAAACAGCTGTTTGCCTGCGGTGTGGCCCAGATCGAAAAAGCCAAGCGGAGAGGCTGGCTCATACGTAGCAGCATAAATCATTAGCCAGCCGACTACTACCAGAATGGTGTACAACAGCAGTAATGGTCGGTCTATTTCGACAAGGGGAAGGGTGGTGGTTTGTTTGGAAGTAGCCATTTTAAGGTAGCACCAATTTTTAATTGGCAGCCTGAATTCCGTTCAAGGTTCTTTTTAATAAATATTTGGCTATCAAAGCTTTAACAAATGCTGTTGGCATCTATGCAGCTTATTCCAGAAAATCGCGGGGATGGATATTGGCATCTTTTGCCGGATAAGCACTTGGATATTCGACCAGCGTGGCGATGAAACCCAGGGCTTCCAGTTTGCTACGAAAAGCACCCACCCGAAGTTTGTAATAAGGCTTTTCCTGAATCCAGTCAGCTGCCACTTCCGGGTATAATTGGCGGAAACGGTTGCGGCCTTCTTCCACTTGAGTACGATCAGTAGTGGCCATGAGTTGGACACGCCAGCCTTCTATGCGCGGCGTGGAGCGATTGGCATTCACCCAGTTACGCTGCAATTGGGTGATTTTTGGATCTTCATTCAATTGTATTTCCTGCGCCACGGCGATTGATTGGTAGCAACAAAGTCCAACCATCAAACAGAAAATATATCTGAAAAAAAACAAACGTTTATCGAAAAGGCTCATAACTCATCACTTATAACTCATAACTCTTTCACTTCGCTCCAATAATCGCCAGTGAAGCCGAAGTCCCCAGCCGATCCGCTCCGGCATCGAGCAGGGCTTGGGCTTCTTTCGCTGTTTTAATACCCCCCGATGCTTTGATACTCATGCTCGGCGGCGCAATGGCCCGCAGTTGGCGCACCATCTCTACTGTAGCTGGGTGCCCATGAAAACCAGTGCTAGTTTTGAGCCAGTTCACCCGCGCTTCGTTGGCAAATTCGCAGACCCGGCGTATTTCCGCTTCGGTCAGCAATCCGCATTCGAGAATGAGCTTCAACGTCCGACCGCGCATATGTGTTGCCCGCGCCACGCTGTCTATATCGTGGTTGACGTGGTTCCAGTTTTCGCTTTTCACTGCGGCCAGATTGATTACGGCATCCACCTCGTTCGCCCCTTCGTCGAGAGCGCGCCGGATTTCTTCGCTTTTGGCAGGAATGGCCGTGTAGCCCATCGGGAAACCGATGACCGTAACCACGCGGATAATGCTGTCTTCGCCCAACATTCGGCGGGCATCGCGCACAAAGAGTGGTGGTACACATACGCCATAAAAGCCGTATTTCAGGGCTTCTTCACAGAGTTGGCGCACCTCGGCCAGCGAGGTATCCGGTTTCAGCAGAGTATGTTCAATAAACTTTGAGAATTCTGACATCAAGGAATATCAGGCTTAATACATAGTGATGCGTATGGAAAAAACGCGATGAGGAATAGCTTCCAAAAAACGAGCCTTCCCGTGTAATGGCGGACGGGAAGGCTCCAAGTGCTTTCATGTGGTTCTTCGCGACAAATGTAAAAGACGTTCTGCGATAATCCAGCAAATCTTTCCTCTCCTGCCTAATTTTTACTTAAATGTATTTCCGAAAGGAAATTTCAGTCAGTTGGCCGACTTTTTTCAAACAAAGAAGCCGAATCGGGCTTTTCCGATTCGGCTAATGCAAAGTTACTAAACACGGTATTTTTCGTTACTTCCGTCCTTTGAGCCAAACTGGTGGCTCAAAGGTGGAAGCTTGACGTTTATTCAAAGATTCTGCAAAAATTCCAGCAGCGTCGTTTCATCCGTCTTTTCCGGTTCCACCTGCGTGGTCGTATTGGTGCCAATTTCGGTTTCGCGATGGCCTAGCCAATATTGGCTCCCAAGTTTGCTAAACGCCACAATCTGCACCGGATAGCCTTCTGGAGCCTGGAAACAGAATGATTTATTAGCAGCATCATACTGGGGTGCGGCCACCGCCATTACGCCTTTAAATACCATCGCTACCCGGGCCGTTTGGTCAGTCATCGCTGTTGGTAATTCGACACAAAAATTCGACATCATTTCTGGCAGTATGCGTCCAACGCTTACCCAGCCAAGCGTAGCTGGATACGCTTCGTAGCCTCGCAATGAATGATTATTATTGATCCATTCAGCCTGATAAGCCGGGTCGCCCGTCGCTTGCCAGCCAAGAAAATCTCCGCCATTCGACATTATACCATTGAAAGTCAGCATAGTACTGGTGGGAGACAAGGCGGGTATTTGCACTTTCAAATTCCTATTCGGCAACAAATAGAGTGGCATACCATCGCAAGTGACCTGAATGTGGATCGCTCCGCCGGTTTCGAGCAGGTTGCCATCGGGATAAGTAGCCGTATGCAATCCTCTACCCACCAACCCGCGCCGATCCAGGGCTTCGATTACTTCTATTTGTAAATTCTGGCAGGTGCTGGTAGCCATAGTTTGGTTACTCGCATTAGCAAATAGCACTTCCGGGTCGGTCAGTGATACCCGTACACCGCTGGCGGTCGTCAGCGTAGTATCGTGATTCAATGCCTGCAAAGTAAAAGTAGTCGCTGTCGCTGCAATAGGCACTTGGCTGAGCAATTGCATCAGGCTCGTTTGTGAAGGCCCGTATACGTAAGGGCGGAACTCATCCACATCCTTGCGGCAGCTTCCTACACCAACCAGGAGCAGCGCGCTCAGTAGAGTATACTTGACAGAAGGTATATTGCGCAACATAATTCGTCGTGATTGATTTTCGGAGAATAGTATATGCTCCCGATGGCTTGGCAGCGGCAACGAGAGGAAGATGCTTTTAAGGCTTACTTCGCTGCCTGTTTTTTAATCAAATATTTTGGTAGCACCGATTTTTAGTCCCCAGGTAGTGTACCGCTGCGTAATGGGCTGGTTAGCGAGCGTTAAAGCGCGGAAAGGCCGGCTGTAATAGGGCTCGGCAAATATTCGCAGCCGCGAACGCACATGATAGAATAGTTGGGCACTGGCGGTTGCGCTCCATCCGGCCCGTCGGCGAAATACTGGCGATGCATCCTCCTGACCGGGCGTGAAACTCTCGGGTGTGCCTTGCGCATTGAGGATGGTGCCGTGCTTCCAGAACAAGACATTCAGGGAAGTACCCGCCTGCAAACTTAATCCGGCCCGTCCAGCGCGAAATTCTGCACCTGCCATCAGGGGAATTTCAAGCATCCCGAAGCGATTATAGGTTTTTATGTAGTGTTCCCCATATTCCACGCTGACGGTATCAATAATATTTACCAATACCCCGTCTACGATTTTGGTTATGTAGGCTACGTTGACCTTCTTATAATTGGGATCGCCGTAAGCAAATACCTCAGTCATCTGTTCATAATGCGCCCCAACACGCAGCAGGAAATGCTGCCCAAACAACAGCGAGCCGCGCAACCCGGCATTGAAAGCCCAGCTACTTTCTTCGGTATTACGACGCTGTTGGAGGTAGTCATTAAATTCGCTTTGCGTGGCGGCCAATTGGCGTTGCGGCAAAGATGGTCCGGCATAAGCGTCTAATAACCAGACTCGGGGATGTTGATTAAAGTCGTAGCAGTTTTTGCCAGACTTCTTTTTCTTAAAAAAGAAAGGTTTAGCCTTCGGCAAAATTAGGCTTTGCGTAGGCGGCACTAAATCACTTTCTACAATAGGCAAAAATCCCAATGGAGTAGCCGAATAAGCGAGCGGAAAAACTCCACCCATTGCTGGGACTGACCCGCCTTTTGGACTGGAAAATGCCGACAAAATCGTGGAAGGCGTAGGCGTAGAATGATCAGACGGTGTTTTTTCTCTTGTAAATTCTGGTCCTTTCTTACCCGAACGCAGCATTTGAGCGTTCACCTGATCACCTGTTCCTGACTCTTTTCTAATTTCTCTTGAATTGGAAGAATAGGGCAGCGTGGCAGTTGGAATATTTTTTTCCGGGGCTGGTTGACTTAATTGTATAGGATTAGAAGTTTTTTCTTGCACCACTTGGGGTAATGCGGCAAGGGTAGTTACGTCAGAAGAATTCAATCGCCACATGCCCCAAAGCCCTGCTCCAGCCAAACCAATCCCCAGCCAAAGCCACAGGAAAAATCGGCGACGGCGACGACGCAACTCCTCTTCTACCCGAGGCCATACAAAAGCAGGCGGCGGCGTTTCGGTATGCTGCAAGCGTTCGCGGAAGAACTGGTCTATGTTTGGCGGTTGTTCCATGTTATTTTAAAATAACGTTTAAGCAACGTATTTCTTTATTGTAGCAAAAATGGTTTTAGTCATAAATCAATGTAAATCAACACTTTACTGCTAAGTCACATTGGCAACATGGTCTTTTTGCAATGCTCTTAACTGTTCTGCCAGCCAACGGCGAGCCTTGGTCAGTTGCGAACGCGAAGTGCTTTCTTGTATTCCCAGCAACTCCGCCGCCTCTGCGTGCGAGTACCCTTCGATAGCCACCAGATTGAACACCGCCCGATAGCCATCTGGCAGTCCATTGATGAGGCGCAATAATTCTGCCTCCGAAAGCAGCGACAAAGCCTCTGGCTCTACGGGCGATTCGGGAAGATGTTCGTAGCCCGATTGTTCCATCTCAAATCGTTGTCGCTGATAAGTGCGCAACGCCGTGTGAATCATAATCCGCCGCACCCAACCCTCAAATGATCCTTGAAACTGGAACTGTCCCAACTTGGTAAAGACCTTCACAAATCCTTCCTGCAAAATGTCTGCCGCATCTGCCTGCGTATGGGCATAGCGCAGACAGACCGCATACATTTTGCCGGCAAAACGCTCGTACAAAAGTCGCTGACTCTGCGCTGACCCGCGCAAACAACCCCGGATAATATCAGTCTCGCTCAACGGATGGATACAGAAAGTGATGGTTCTGACTCAGGGCTGATGTAAGCCGAAGGTACGCCTTTCGTCAGATACGGGAAACGGAAAAATCGCTGCTTGGGGTATGAAGGAATGTAGTCAATGTGTATAATGTGACCAATGTGTTAAGGTATTTGATAGAGCAATAATACTTATGTCTTAGCCTACGCGAATTAACATTGCCATACCTATCACCTACTTTTGCTCATCCATTACCTTATTTCCACTATCACACTGACCACATTAATTCTATGCACCCCGTCGATACCCTGCACATCGCTTTTAATCCGCAGCAAATGATCATCCTGAATGCAGCGATGGCGTTCCTCATGTTCAGCGTTGCGCTGGATGTGCGGCCCGCCGATTTCCGCAAAGTGGTGGATTTTCCCCGGTCGGTGGGAACGGGTTTGGTGGCACAATACCTGCTGTTTCCGCTGCTCACCCTGGCCATTATTGCTGCCTTTCAGCCTCCGGTGAGCGTAGCGATGGGCATGGTGCTGGTGAGTATGTGTCCATCGGGCAACATGACGAATTTTTTAGTGCATTTTGCCCGTGCCAACGTGGCTTTGTCGGTGACGCTAAACGCAATTATTATCCTATCCGCCACTATAGTTACACCCGCCGGGTTCCTCTTTTGGTCGCAATTTATTCCAGAATCAGCGGAGTTGCGCAAGTCTTTTGAACTGGGATTCGGCGAGATGGCCTTGATTATCTTGCAGTTGATTGTGTTGCCGTTGATCGCGGGGATGTTGCTTAATGGGCGTTTCCCCGCTACGATTGCCAAAATCAGACCCTGGGTACAACGCCTGTCGCTCCTGCTTTTTTTCACCATTTTGGCACTGGCAGTCCTTGGCAATTTGAAAAATATGGCCAACTATCTGGGCTTCGTATTCGTGCTGGTGGCTATACAGAATCTGGCCGGGATCAGCGCAGGGTATGGATTAGGCCGTTTGGCGCGATTGCCGAGGCTGGATTGTCGAACTTTAGCGTTTGAATCGGGCGTGCACAATACCGCGCTGGGGCTGCTGCTTATTTTCCGATTTTTCAATGGTTTGGGGGGTATGGCCCTTATTGCGGCCTGGTGGGGTATTTGGGATTTGGTGACGGGTATGGCGCTGGCCTATTGGTGGCGACGATCAGCAGTTATAAGTTATGAGTCATGAGTTATTGCCGCCGATGAATACCAGGCGAACAACTTGGTATAGTTGCCCGCTTACCGTCCATAAGCCGCCAAATGCCGGGCAATATATTTTCCGATAATATCGAATTCAATATTGACTGTTTGGCCGACAGTGAGGTCACGAAAATTGGTGTGCTCCCAAGTATAAGGAATAATGGCCACGCTGAAATAATCATCCTTTGGGTCTACCACCGTCAGGCTCACTCCATTCAGACAAACCGAGCCTTTATCCACCAGTAAATGTTCCGGTTGTGGCGCATAGCGAAAAGTAAATCGCCAACTGCCGCCGGTTTCCAATACTTCCAGACACGTGGCTACTGTATCCACGTGGCCCTGCACCATGTGACCATCCAGCCGTCCACCCATTGGCAGGCAGCGTTCCAGATTGACCAGACTGCCAGGTTGCCAATTGCCCAAATTGCTGCGCATCAAGGTTTCTTCCACCGCAGTTACCACGTGCATGCCCGGCGATAAGCCAACCACAGTAAGGCAAACTCCGTCGTGGCTGAGGCTTTGGTCAATTTTCAATTCGCTGGAAATCGCGCTTTCGACGGTGAAATGGCGATTAGAGCGGTCTTTTTCAATGTGGCGCACAGTGCCTAATGCTTCGATGATGCCAGTGAACATGAGCTAATTATGAATTATAAATTATGAAATGCAGCAGAGTATGGGGCAGCTTGTGACAAAATGTTTACCCCTTTTTCCTTTTCGTTTCCAAAACAACTTCTACTTTTGCCTTGTTTAGATTTTATCTAAATCAAATTGCAGGTTTAAGGTTTAGCCGCTGTTTTAAATTTATTGATTTCAGCAGGCTGGATTTTTCTAAACCTTTTTTAAACCATCCCAACCCCTCCTAAACTATATTATTTCCTTTTCCACCTCTTTATGCAACGCCGCTACCGTACTATTCCCGATTTGAAATTGCACGAAAGTGCCCTCACTATTGCGTTTTCTAACCAGGAACTAGCCTGCAAACTTACCGCAATGGGCGTGTTGCCGGGTACCCGGATTGAAATGGTGCGCCATGCTCCGTTTGGCTCTGCTTATTACGTGAAAGTGGACGGTGTTCGGATGGCGTTGCGGGAGGAAGAAGCAGCGAGTATTCTGCTGGAAGTATGAGCAATGGTGCGCGCAGCTTCCGCAAAATCGCCTTGGTCGGCAATCCCAACAGTGGTAAATCCACGGTGTTCAACCAATTGACTGGCCTGCGGCAAAAGACGGGCAATTTTCCCGGTGTCACGGTGGATATTAAGACCGGACGGCTGCGTTTTGCCAATGGGGAAGAAGCCCAGTTGATTGATTTTCCCGGCACCTATAGTCTGTATCCGACTTCTTCGGATGAAAAAATGGTGGCTCAGGTGCTGGCCAATCCCATTAGTGAATTTTTTCCCGACGCGATAGTATATGTGGCCGACCTGACCAAGCTGGAGAAGCACATGCTGCTTTTTACCCAACTGCTCGACCTGAATTTGCCGATGATTCTGGTATTGAATATGTCGGATGCAGCGACCGAACTGGGTATTAAAGTCAATACCGCTCGACTGGCAGAACGTTTTGGGGTGCCCGTGATAGCGGTCAGTGGGCGTACTGGCGACAACATTCAGCGGCTATTGGGAGAAGTGGAAAAACTGGATTGGCGGGGAGCAGATGTTCGGAAACCCTATTATCCTTTTTCAGATTTGGAAAAGCAGGTTTCGGAAGCCGTGCGCCTTAATTTGAGCGTCGAAAATTCGTATCGTGCGCTCCAGCTGGCGCATCACCACAGCTGGCTGCCGTTTATGTCCAAAACCGATCGCGGCACTGTAGCAGCTATTGTCCAGACCAAAAATTTTCAGTCGCTGCGGGGCCAGGTAGACGAAACGCTGGATCGCTACGATCATTTTTTGCCAGTCGTGCAAGATGCCGTGCAGCAGCCGCCGGCTTTCCCCAGTACGCCCACGGATAAACTGGATGCCATCCTGACCCACCGCCGCTGGGGGCCAGTTATTTTTTTGGGGGTAATGCTGTTGGTCTTTCAGGCCATTTTTGACTGGAGTCAATACCCGATGGATGCTATTGATGCGGGATTTGGGCACCTGAACGACTGGTTGAAAATGCACTTACCCGCCGCCTGGTACACCGATTTGTTGACCGACGGTGTGCTGACCGGACTGAGCGGCATCATGGTTTTTGTACCGCAAATTGCCTTGTTATTCCTCCTCATCACCATTTTGGAAGAGGTAGGCTACATGGCGCGGGTGGTATTTATGTTCGATAAAAGTATGCGCCGCTTCGGGATGAACGGCCGTAGTATTGTCTCGCTCATCAGCGGCGGGGCCTGTGCCGTACCTGCTATTATGAGCAGTCGCACCATTGGCAACTGGCAGGAACGGCTTATTACTATCATGGTCACACCGTTTATCAGTTGCAGTGCCCGCATCCCGGTTTATTTGGTGCTGATCGGTCTGGCCGTCCCGAACATAAAAGTCCTGGGCTTTTTGAGTGCACAATCTTTGGTGTTTGGTGGAATGTATGCGCTTGGCGTGGCCGTGGCCTTAGCGTCAGGCTGGGCGATGAAAAAATGGCTGCGGCGGCGCGAACCGTCTTTTTTAGCGATCGAATTGCCGGTGTATCGGCTGCCGCAATGGCGCAATGTGTGGCTCACCGTGTGGGAAAAAGTGCGGGCATTCATCACTGGCGCGGGCAAAATCATCATCTGGGTATCCATTGGCTTATGGGCGCTTTCGAGTTTTGGTCCGGGCGATTCCATGCACCGGGCTGAAATTTCAGCTATACAAGAGGCCCACCCAAACGTTGATACCGCCGATTTGGTGGCCCAACATCGCCTGGAGGCGTCTTATGCCGGGCGGTTGGGGCAGTTTGTAGAACCTGCTTTTCGACCTTTGGGCTACGATTGGAAGATCAGTATTGCGCTGCTGACTTCTTTCGCCGCGCGGGAAGTCTTTACTGGCACTTTGGCCGTATTGTACAACCTTGGTTCCGCCGAAGCAGACATTAATAATCGGGAAGAAAACGCTGCAAAAACCACGCTGCGCACCGAAATGCGTAAGGAAACCTATGCCGACGATCCCACTCGGCACGTGTATACTTTGGCGACCGCTTTATCGCTGCTGGTATTTTACGCTTTGGCCATGCAGTGTTTTAGTACGCTGGCGGTGGTACGTCGAGAAACAGGCAGTTGGAAATGGGCTATTTTTCAGTTCTTTTTTATGACTGGACTAGCCTATTTAGGTGCCTGGGCGGTGTACGAGATTTTTTCCTGAATTTTCTAATTGCCTTTAGATCATGCAGTTTTTGAACCTATTTGGGTCAGAGCGTTTACTTTTGCAACGTGGCGGCTAAGTCCGTCAATATCTACGCATAAAATTTTCACATCCTCCACACTCTCAACCGAGACACAATGATTCGTGCAGAAAATGTGACCAAACAGTTTGGCGACCAGGAGGTGCTGAAAGGCATTACGTTCAACTTTGAGGCAGGCAAAAACAACCTCATTATTGGGCGTTCGGGAGCGGGCAAGACGGTGCTGTTGAAGATTCTGGTAGGTCTGCAAACGCCTACTACTGGCAAAGTGTGGTACGATGACGTGGATTTTACCAACCTCGATAAAGAAGGAATGCGCGCCATCCGTATGCAGATCGGGATGCTGTTTCAGGGGTCGGCACTTTTCGATTCGCTTTCGGTAGAACAAAATATCCGCTTCCCACTGGATATGTTTACCACCATGAATGCCAGGCAAAAATTGGAACGCGTAAACCACTGCCTGGAGCGGGTAAATCTGGCTGGCAACAACGCTAAATTTCCATCCGAACTTTCTGGTGGTATGCAGAAACGGGTCGGTATTGCGCGGGCTATTGTGTTGGAACCCAAATACTTATTCTGTGATGAGCCAAACTCTGGTCTCGACCCGAAGACCTCCATTTTGATTGACGAACTCATTACCAGCATTACTGCGGAGCAAAATATTACCACCGTCATCAATACCCACGATATGAACTCGGTGATGGAAAGCGGCGACAATATTTGCTTTTTGCATGAAGGCCGCCTGGAATGGAGCGGCTCGAAAGATGAGGTACTGAATAGCGACAATGAAAACCTGCAATCTTTCATTTTTGCTTCGCCGTTTTTGCAGCGGTTGCGCAAGGCGGCGATGGAGAACGGTGCCACGGTGTAGTGGTTATTATAGCGAAGTGTTTTTTATATAATCCATTTTTATTTATAAAAATATGATTATAAATATGTTATATGCCAATTGCCCAATAAACTAATAACCACTCACCAACTATGTACGGACGCCGGCTCTACCTGGCACTTTTCGCGGGCATTCTTTTCGTAATGGCTTGTCAAAAGCCCGCTGCTTCTACGCTTTTCAGCGCGTTGGCTTCCTCTACTACCGGAATTGATTTTGTCAATAACCTGCCCGACCAGACGCCGGACGGGATGAATATTATCCAATATCTCTACTACTACAATGGTGGCGGCGTAGCCACAGGCGATGTGAATAATGACGGTCTTCCCGATCTGTATTTTACTTCCAATACTGGTCAAAACAAACTTTATCTTAATCGCGGAAATTGTCGCTTCGAGGATATAACTGCAACAGCAGGCGTGGGCGGCACAGGTAGCTGGAAAACCGGTGTCACGATTGCCGATGTAAATGGCGACGGCTGGCTGGATATTTATGTGTGCCAGGTAGGGGATTATAAAAGTTTCAAAGGCAAAAATCAACTTTTCATTAATAATGGCGCAGCCTCAAATGGTACTACTTTCACCGAACGTGCCGCCGAATATGGGCTCGATCTGCAGGCTTTTTGCACTCAAGCCGCTTTCTTCGACTACGACCTCGACGGTGATCTAGATTGTTTCATCGTTTGCCACAGTGTACATTCTTCCGCCAGTTACCGCGACACGGCGCATACCCGCGTCTTCGACCCGCGTGCGTCCGATCGGCTGTATCGCAACGATAATGGCCACTTTAATTTAGTGCAAAATAGTGGTCTTCAGGATGGGTTGTCCGGCTACGGTTTGGGGTTGGCCGTCGGCGATCTGAACGGCGATGGCTACCCGGATGTGTACGTAACCAATGATTTTCACGAGAACGACTATTTATACTATAATGTTGGCGGTCAATATTTTAAGGAAGATTTGACCAACAGTATGGGGCATACCTCCAATTTTTCTATGGGCTGTGATTTAGCCGATTTCAACAATGATACTCGCCCCGATCTCCTTACCCTGGACATGAAACCGGAGGACGAACCTACCCTCAAGGCCAGTCAGCCAGCTGATGCTTATGATGTGTACACGTATAAACATAGTTTAGGTTATCACTGGCAATTTCCCAGGAATAATTTGCAGTTGAATCGAGGGGAAATGCCTTCCACGCCTAAGCCCTCCCTGCCCTCTGTAAAGGGGGGAGGGTTACTCACTTCGCCGCAAAAATCCCCACAGTCATCCGTGGGCAGAGCCTCCTTGCAAGCGGAGAAGCTCTCCTTACAGAAAGATAAAATGCCTGCTTTGGCAGCGCGGAATGTGCTCCCCCCTTTACGGAGGGTAGGGGGGGGTAAACGGGTCGTATTCTCCGAAATCGGCCAGCTTGCAGGCGTTGCCACCACCGACTGGAGTTGGAGCGCACTCTTCGCTGATCTTGACCTGGATGGTTGGAAAGACCTCTACATCACCAACGGCATCGTGCGGCGGCCCAACGACATGGATTATTTGAAGTTTATTTCTTCCGCCGATGTGCAGCAGCAAGCCACTGATTTACAATTAATTGAAAAAATGCCGCCGGGCGAAGTAGCAAATTATGCTTATCGCAATCGGAAAGACCTGACTTTTGAAGATGTCTCTCAAACCTGGGGACTCGATCAACGCGGCTGCTCCAACGGGGCCGTCTACGTAGACCTGGATAACGATGGCGATTTAGATTTGGTGACTAATAATTTGAACGCGCCTGCCTCGGTTTTGCAGAACAATACGGTGGGGGCAAATTGGCTGAAAATCAAATTCAAAGGCACTGGTAAAAACCCCTTCGGCATCGGTGCTTCCATAAAAATATGGACATCGGGTCAAGTACAATACTATGAAAACCAATGCACTCGCGGTTTTCAATCCTCCGTGGAGCCGGTGTTGAATGTTGGCTTGGGAAACCACTCTCAAGTAGATTCGCTACAAGTAACCTGGCCGGGCGGGTGGCGGCAAATGCTCTATCAAGTACCTGCCAAACAGATTTTGTCCTTGGAACAATCGGCAGCTCAGACCAATAATGCTGTGGCTGCATCACCCATTATTCTGGCTTCCCAAACTATAGCCGTTGACGTACCGCCCATAGCCGACGATCTTATTTCCGAAAAATTATTGCCTTGGTCGCTCCATACGCAGGGGCCTGCGGCGGTGATGATGCCAGATGGGACAGATTTTGTAGCAGGTAAACAATTGTATCTCCGCAGCAATTCTGGGACAATGATGGCCGCATCCTTGCCGCCGATAACTGGCCATGTTACTACTGGCACATTGTTCGATGCCGATGGGGATGGTGATCCAGACTTGTATTTGGGTACTGGCAATAGCAGTGATACCACACTGAACGACTACCTGTTGCGCAATGATGGAAAGGGCAATTTTGTATTGGTACCCAATGCTTTACCCTCCATGCGAGAGCATACATCTTGCGTGCGATACGCCGATTTTGATGGGGATGGCGACCTGGATTTGTTTGTTGGAGCGAGGTCGGTCGGCGGCGCGTATGGGTTGGCACCACATTCTTTTTTGTTGACAAATGACGGCAAAGGCCACTTTACCGACGCCACTTCTCTGCTACCAGACAACGGCGTACTCGGCATGGTCACCGACGCGCAATGGGTAGATATCGACGGCGATCACCTGCCTGATTTGGTCGTAGTCGGTGAATGGATGGCGGTGACGATACTGCGCAATACAGGTAGTAGTTTCACCAAAACCGAAATTCCAGCTTCGGCGGGTCTATGGAATTGTCTGCGCACCATGGATGTAGACGGCGATGGTGACCCGGACCTGCTGGCAGGTAATTTGGGGCTGAATTCCATCCTCCACGCCAGCCCCTCCGAACCGCTGGGCTTATGGGTCAAAGACTTTGACAACAACGGCTCTTTCGATCCCATTTTGACGCTTTATCGCCAAGGGCGAAATTGCGTTTTTGCCGATAAAGATTTGTTGGTCAGTCAGTTGGCAATGATGCGAAAACGTTATGTGGATTACCGGAAATTTTCCCAAAGCACGTTTGAAGAGGTTTTTACGGACGATATGCGTAGCCAGGCCATTCACCGGGAAGTGCAGGAATTGGCTAGTTGCTGGATCGAGAATCGCGGTCAAAATCAGTGGATACTGCATCCTTTGCCGATGATCGCGCAGTGTAGTCCAGTCTTTGCGATGTTGCCCGGCGACTTTAATGGCGATGGAAAAACTGACTTACTGTTGGGTGGAAATTTCTACGAAGTGCAGCCGAGTATTGGTCGGTTTGATGCTTCCTTTGGCACGTTGCTACTGAATGATGGACATGGAAACTGGCAATCTGTAGAGCCTGTCGAATCCGGTTTTTGGCTAGATGGGCCAGTGCGTGATTTGGAATTTTTAGATCGAATTGGCCTGCCTCAATCGGTGCTGATCACGCGCAGCGGCGGCGGAGTAGAGCTTATCGAAGCAGAGCATTAGTCCCAATTTTAAATGCAGAGTGCGGAATCTTGTTTATAATTCCGCACTCCGCATTGCCTTATTCCACATGCGATTAGTGTCTTCCCCAAACCTGCACCACGGCTTTCCCGCGCGCCAGATTTTTGGTATCATACCAGAACACAATTTTCTGAATCACCCGTTTGTTGCCGGGCAGATCAATGACGCGGCTTTCGCTACCAGCGGCGAAATTGTTACGCAGGTCAATATCCTCCGTCTCGCCATTGCCGTAGTGCACCACTAATTTCTGCATATTGACCGGGCTACGTTTTACTTTTACTTGGATGGCGGTAAAAACGCCTTCGCGAGCGGTCACAACGATTTCGTCTTTGTCGAGGCCATAATTCACTTTTCTCATGCCCAAAAGTTCCCAAGGGGCTTTTTCGAGACTTTTTGGTGCTTCTGCCGTCTGAAAAGACATGGCAAATAAGGACGCGAACGCGGCAAAAAACAACGATACTTTCATGGTGTATTTCATAATCGAAAATTTTTGGTGAACCTAATAAATGGGTGTCCTGGTTTGGACGGCGTTTAGCGGCGAACGTTTAAGCAACACCTTTAAAACCACAAAAAAGGCAGGCCACCTTTGGCCCAAAGCAGATATTCCGAATATTCAAACCTACCTATTCCCTACTTTCAAATGTTTCATACCATAGAGGCTTCGCGTGCTATTACGGCCTGGGCCGAAGAAGATCGCCCACGCGAGAAAATGCTGTTGAAAGGTCGCCAAGCCCTCACCGATGCAGAATTACTGGCCGTTCTACTCGGTTCCGGCTCCGTCGGCGAGAGTGCCGTGGCTTTGGCCCAACGTATTCTCGGTAGTGTAGATAGCAATCTGCACGAATTGGGCAAACGCTCCTTCAGTGAATTGCAACGCTTTCGAGGTATAGGCGAGGCCAAGGCGATTACTATTGCCGCCGCGCTTGAATTGGGTCGCCGCCGCCAATTATCTGATCTGCGCGAACGGCCTCGCATTACCGCGAGCCGTGATGCTTTCAATGCTATTGCGCCCTTACTCAACGACCTCCACCACGAAGAATTCTGGTTGTTAATGTTGAATAAAGCCAATGAAGTATTTGCCCGCGAATGCCTCAGCAAAGGCGGCATGGCGGGTACCGTCGTCGATGTAAAAATGGTGTACAAAACGGCCCTCGATGCTCGCGCGGCGGGTATTATTGCCGTCCATAACCACCCTTCGGGCAACCTGCAACCCAGTCAGGCCGATCTGGACTTAACCAAACGGCTGCGTAAGGCTGGCGAGGTGCTGGATTTGACATTGCTCGACCACCTTATTGTTTCGGAACGAGGTTTTTATAGTTTTGCCGATGAAGGACTATTGTAAAAGGGTTGATAAAGGTTTATAAAGTTGAGGAGGGTTTATAATGTAGAATGTACCTGTTTATAGCCTCTTTTATCACCCTTATTATCAACATTTATCAACCCTTGTATCTTTCCATTGTCTTTCCTTCCGAATCAACTGTAGTGCTTATGCAAACATTCTACTCACTGTTTTTTTTAATGCCTGTCCTTTTTACTGCCTGCGTTTCTAGCTCCAATTGCCACGAGTTGACCGGTCGCTGGACTACCCATGAAGGGCAGGACCTTATTTTTGCACAGGATGGTAATGCGCTGTGGCTCACCAAGTTCGGTAGCCAATACGACACCGTGCGAATGCGATTTAAGTTTGATTGCGCGGCTAAGCCGATTACCCTGGACTTATCGGATTTTCAAAATGGTCCACACCGGGGGAAGTTGGTCTTTGGTATTTTCGACTGGAGCAGCGACAGTTCGTTTCGTTTTCGCTACGAAGTGGGGAGCCAAGCAACGGTACGTCCACAGGATTTTGATGTGGAGCAAACCCAGAAATTTTCGTGGGTGCCGGGAATCTCCAATTGAAAAGGAATGAATTAGGAAAACGTTCACTCAATCCAGCGGCGGAGTTTATTTTCTTAATGTATTGACAGTCAAATGATTGGCAGCAGCGGTTTCTGAGAATCAGAAAGACTTACGAAATAACCCGCTGTCTGCAAGGCTAGAACGGCTATTTTTGTGCCATCCCGATTGGAATGGGTATGCGGCTATTTTCTCCGTTTTGCCACACTAAACTTTGCACTGTGACCCACCGTATTGTATTCATTTTTGCAGTCGCCATCCTCGCGACCAGCCTGCTAGTATCATGTAAACATGACCCGCCACCAGCGGCTGCCAATTCAACTACCCACACTGATCCACGGCTGGTCAAACTCAACGCCCAACTGGCCAAGAATCCCAACAACGATTCCCTTTTGTATAATCGGGCATCTGTTTATTACCAGTTGGAAGGCTACGACGAAGCACTTGCTGATGTATCTCAGGCGCTCAAGCTCGACTCTATGCAGCCCATGTACTACCATTTGTTGGCTGACGTGATGCTCGATTATGGTCGGCCTAACGACTCTCGTCGCGCCATCGCCGTGCTGAAACGGGCTACTGAAAAATTTCCGGATCATATTTCTACCTGGTTGAAATTGAGTGAGTTTCAGCTCATTGTAAAACAACACGGCGATGCCCTTGCCTCTATCAATGAGGTGTTACAGCGCAATCCGCAAAGTGCCGACGCGTACTTTATGACGGGCCGGGTGGCACTCGATATGGGGGATACCACTCGTGCCATTAAGGCTCTACAGCGATCGGTACAGTACGATGCTGCTATTGGGGAAGCGTGGATGTTTCTGGGGCGCATTTTTTCTAATCGAAACGATCCGTTGGCTATCCAGTATTTCGATAATGCGTTGCGCCTGGACTCTACCAATATGGAAGCGCGTGAATTCAAAGGAGCTTTTTACAAACGCCGTGGCGAGTACGAACCAGCGTTCAAAGTGTATCGAGATATAATCAGCCGCAATCCCGATTATTCCAACGCCTACTTTGATATGGGCATGATCTATCTGGCTCAGGATTCGTTGAGCAAGGCCTACGATAATTTTAACATCGCTATCAAGACGGACCCGCTTTTTGTGAATGCCTACTATTTCCGAGGCGTGACTTCCGAAGAAATGGGCAATGCCGCCGCCGCCTACGGCGACTATAAACAGGCGAACAAAATGTCACCCAACTATCCGGAAGCCAAGGAAGCGCGGGCACGGTTGGAAAAGGCTGGACAAAAATGAGGAGTAAACATGCTGTCGGTATTAATTTATAAAATATTGATATTTATCTAATTATCTCCAAATAGTATTATGAAAATTTTCTTGCTGACTTCACTTTTTTGTATTTCGGGATATGCTGTTGCCGCACAGTCCAGCGTAAAATGGGGGTTGCAGGCAGGAGTTAATTTATCTCAATTGGCTGATACTGGCGGTGATTTTGATGACATTAGAACCGAACAACACAAAATCATAGGGTTTCAGGCAGGCCTAGTGACGGAGATATCTTTAACTAAAATCCTGCTACTGCGCACCGGTTTACACTTAGAACGACGGGGATTTTTTTACGAAATCAATCAAAGCGGCATTCATTACGAGGCGATTTATCGCCCATATTATTTACAAATTCCGGCCATTATAGCACTGGCCAATAGGTATCTCCATGCAGGGGTCGGCCCATATATTGCTTATGGCGTGGGTGGCTCCTATCATTCGGAATGGGCTGGCCCGAGTTATGTGGATTTGCCATTACCGCAGGATAGAGACATAAAATGGGGAAACAATGCAGCCGAGGACGATTTTCAACGTTTGGACGCTGGTATGCAATTCGAGGCTGGCCTGACCGTTCGGCGGTTTCGTTTGTCGGCGGCTTATGGGTTGGGTTTGGTCAATACACAGCCCCATCCCGATGCCAATCACGTGGTTAAGCAAAACCGAACACTTACCCTGGCATTGGGAGTCTTTTTGGGGCGATAAGTGCGTTGAAAAGCCCTATCTTTGCCAACTTTTTCTGCCAAAAACGAGTTAAGGTTTAACTCATTGGCACAATTCATTGATTCCATTGCCAATTTGCTCCTTGCAATTTTGCCTGTTTTTTTATATTTCCCATGTTTCCAAAATACGATGTCATTGTGGTGGGCGCAGGCCACGCTGGTTGCGAAGCGGCGGTAGCTGCTGCCAATCTCGGCAGCAAAGTGCTGCTGGTAACGATGAATATGCAGACCATCGCACAGATGAGCTGCAATCCGGCGATGGGTGGCGTGGCTAAAGGTCAGATTGTGCGCGAAATAGACGCGCTCGGTGGCTACTCCGGTATTGTGACCGACCATACTGCCGTGCAATTTAGGATGCTCAACCGCTCCAAAGGACCCGCTATGTGGAGTCCTCGTGCACAGAGCGACCGGATGCGTTTCGCCGCAAAATGGCGTCAAATGCTGGAGCAACATCCCAATATTGACTTTTGGCAGGATATGGTGAGCAGTCTGATCGTCAAAGACGGAAGGGCGCAAGGCATTCGTACTGGTATGGGCTTGGACATTGAAAGTCAATCAGTTATATTAACCAATGGCACTTTCTTGAACGGTATTATCCACATCGGCGAGAAGCAGTTTGGTGGTGGCCGGGCAGGTGAAAGTGCGGCAAAAGGCATCACGGAGCAACTGGTTGGACTCGGCTTTGAATCGGGACGCATGAAAACTGGCACTCCGCCGCGCCTGGACGGCCGCTCGCTCGATTATTCCAAAATGGAACGGCAGGAAGGCGACACGCCGCCGGGCAGATTCAGCTATACAGACACGCCGCCGCTGACGGATCAACTTTGCTGTTGGAGTACTTATACCAACCAGCAGGTCCACGATACACTGCGCACGGGTTTTGATAAATCGCCGATGTTTAGCGGGCGCATTCAGGGAGTGGGACCGCGTTATTGCCCCAGTATTGAGGACAAAATTGACCGTTTTGCTGATAAAGATCAGCACCAGCTCTTTGTGGAACCAGAAGGTCGCGACACCTGCGAAATTTATATCAACGGATTCTCGTCTTCTTTGCCCGAAGATGTGCAATTCAAAGCCTTGCGACTAATTCCTGGCCTCGAAAATGTGCGGATGTTTCGTCCCGGCTACGCTATTGAATATGATTACTTTCCGCCTACCCAGTTGCAACTCACGCTGGAAACCAATCTGGTCAAGAATCTCTATTTTGCGGGTCAAATCAATGGCACTACCGGCTATGAAGAGGCTGCTTGTCAAGGCCTTATGGCAGGCATGAACGCTGCACTTGCCGTGAAAAATGAGTCTCCGCTGGTGCTGAAACGCTCGGAAGCCTACATCGGCGTACTCATTGATGATCTGGTGAATAAGGGCACCCAGGAACCGTATCGGATGTTTACCAGCCGAGCCGAGTATCGCATTTTGCTTCGGCAGGACAATGCCGACCTGCGCCTCACGCCCATTGCTCATCGCCTAGGCGTGCGTGGCACAGATGTACGCATGGATCGAGTGCGCGCCAAGAATCAGGCGACGGCTGAAATCGAAGCGTTTTTTCGCCAAGCCAATGTGTTGCCCGAAGAGGTGAATGGTTATCTGACCAATATGGATACGGCTGTCATTCAGAAAAAAAGCAAGCTGCACAATATCTTGCTACGCCCACAGGCCGACATCAAAACGATGGCCCAAGCACTGCCGGAGCTGGCGGCTTTTCTCGCTCCTTACGATCAGGAAGTGATCGAATTGGCAGAAATTAATGTCAAGTACGAAGGTTACATTCGTAAAGAAGAGGAAACCGTGCAGAAAGCGAGTCGCCTGGAAAACTTGAATTTACAGGAAGACTTTGATTACCGGAGTATTTTAGCATTGAGCATTGAAGCGCGGGACAAACTGGTGCGTCATAAGCCACGCACCATTGGCCAAGCCAGCCGTATTTCTGGGGTGAGTCCGGCGGACGTGAGTGTGTTGCTGGTACATTTGGGGCGTTGAGGTGTTGGACGCAAAATCAAGTTTCAAATGGAACAAAAGTTTTGAGAGGAAGTAAAATTGCCCTCCTATAAGCACTTTACACATTACTGAATTAATAATAATTGCATTACGATTTTTAGAATCCGCGCGATCCGCTTTACTCCATCACCATTTCCAAAATATCCGGTGTATTAATGTCCGTAAAGCCTGTAACATGCAAGTGATAAAACTGTAAAAGCCTTTGCAACAAGGCTTTACGTTCCGGGCGAGTTAATGCTACCGTGTGGCATTCTTCGAGCGGCACTTCCAATAAATCAAGGATTTGCTGGGTCTGCACAGGCTCCAGGTAGAACAAATGCGCAGGCGGAACTGGCAAAAAGATGCCTTCTTTCAAGTCGAAAAAACTTTCCTGACCAATAGCCAGTTCCGTCTGCGGCTGGAAGCCTAAATAACCGGATAAAGCCAATAGAAAATGCAAATGCAGATTAGCAATAGGATGTTGTGTCGTATCCAGCCAAATTAAATTATCCAATAAGAAGCGGAATAACTCGCGGTTTTCTTCCGATTCCTGAATGCTTTTCCGACAGATTTCGGCCATAAACAAGGCTATTGCGCCTCGTCGTATATCGAAAGGAATGGCTTGGAAGATCTCCTCGGCGCGCAGTTCTTTTAGCCGATTCAGCGCGTTCGGGTCGTCGCGAAAGTAGGCCACCGCATCCACCACGGTCATAGGCTGGAAAAGGCTGAACGACATCCGTGCTTTGGCCGTACGCACACTCCCACCGATGAAGGTGTGCAACCCTTTTTCCTCAGTAAATATGTCGGCAATGACGCTGGTTTCGCCATATTTCACCGTTCGAAACACAATACCACGGGTTTTTAAAATCATGGGTGAGTGGGTTTAGAGAGGTTTAGAAAAAAGGGTGTAGAGGGATGTAGAAAAAAATTAGAGGTATAGGTTTTGAAAAAATGAACTGCAAACTACCAGTGATCAAACCTAAACTTTCTACCTCTATTATTCCTCATATTCAACGAAATACATAGCAATTTCTCCCTTGTTTTTGGCCGCCAGATTTCCCCGAAAAGTACAGGGATACAAATGGCTGACCTGCTGATAGGTGGTAGCGGAAATGTTGATTTTGCCGGGTGCACCGCCTTGCTCGAGGCGCGCCGCCGTATTGACCGTATCGCCCCAAATATCGTAGGCAAATTTATGGCTACCCACCACCCCGGCCACCACCGGGCCAGTATGAATACCTATTCGCATTTCAAAAACCGGCATATCGCGATTCGGTTTATGGCGCATCAGGTCGCGTAGGCCTTTTTGCATATCAATGGCAGCCTGCACGACATCGGCGGCGTGGGTGGTATTAGGCGTTGGCAGGCCGCCAGCGCACATATATGCATCGCCAATAGTTTTGATTTTTTCCAGGCCATATTTATCCATGATCGAATCGAATAGCCGGAAACAAGTATCCAGTTCGGCAATTAGTGCCTCCGGGGAAACCTTTTCGGCAATAGTAGTAAAGCCTACAAAATCGCTGAAAAGTACTGTAACTGATTCATAACGAATTGGTTGCACTGTGTTGTGCAAAATTAATTCCGTAGCGGTTTTTTCCGGCAAAATGTTTTTGAGCAAACGGTCGGCGCGTGCGCGTTCATGTTCGATGGTGTCATTTTTGGAAGCCAGTTCCCGGTTGGTACGTGCCCGAAGGCGATTGCTGTTAAACAGCAGCAGAGCCAACAGGAGCGAGGCAAGCACCCCTCCTATCAGGGCATAGGAACGGATACGAATGCGGGCCAAATCAGCATTCTGAATTTCGAGTTCGTGTTGCTGCTGAACGATTTGTGCCTCCTTTTTTTGTTCAGAAAAGAGTACGTCTTTACGGGCAAAATCCTGTGCCCGCGCTTCATTGAGCCGCTTGTAACGCAATTCGTCATATTTCACCCGGTATTCGTAGGCCTTGTCGTAGTCACCCAGCGCAGCATAGATTTTTGCAAAATCCTTATAGGCTTTCTGAATATACTTACCATCATTAATCTGTTGAGCAATAGCAAAATAGAGCTCGGTATAGCGCAATGCTTCCCGGTAATCTTTCAATCCATAGGTGACATCACCAAAGCTGTTGTAGACCTCCATTAAGCCGGGCTGATCATCCTGTTTGGTACGCAAATCGAGCGATTGGCGCAGATAACCGATGCCCGTCGCATATTGACCAAGGTGTTTGAAAGCCACCCCGAGATTATTATAAAGAGCCGCCAATCCGGGTTCATCTCCTGCTTTGCGGCGAATATCCAGGGCGCGACGATAAAGCGTGATGGCGAGTCGGGAAGAATCCACGCTGCCCATATCATCCAGCACATTTCCCAGATCACTCAAAGCATCGGCAATGCCGACCGCATCACCCAGCTTTTCCCGCAAAGCGAGCGTCTTCTCGTACCAATCTCGTGCGTCTGGCTGCATTTCCAGCTCAAAACGAATGTGTCCGAGCAGAGCATACGCTTTAGCCATACTCGCCAAATCGTTGCGGGCCTCAAAAAAGAAACGGGCAGTATTAACTTGTTCATACGCTTCGGGATAGGCACCCATTTCCTCAAACACGCCTCCCAGATTAAGGTGGGCACGAGCGATGCGCATCGTGTCGCGCAATTGCTCCACCAAGGCCAGACTTTCACGGTGCGCTTGCAAGGCCGATTCAAACTGCCCAAGTGATTCGTAGGCGTTGCCGAGGTTGTTGTGGAGGGAAGCTATGCCGACCTGATCGTCCAATGCCTGACGCAGAGCGAGCGCTGTTCGGTAGTGCCCAATGGCTACAGCTGGGTAACCCAGGATTTCTTCCACGGCACCCAATCCATTCCAGGCCGTGGCTTCTCCTTTGCGGTACCCTGTCTCTTGCGCTAACGCAATGGCCTCTAAAAGTCGGGTTTCCGCCTCTTTACTTTTCGTTTCATTGATCTCCCAGGCGTAGTCTGTCAGCAGCGAAACGCGATGTGTATCAGGGGGAGCAGTTATCAACAAATGAGCCAGCGAATCGGCGAGGGCCGATTGCGCAGCTCCCTGCATCGGTAACAGAAGAGTGGTGGCGAAAAAGAGGTAGAGACGGGGCCAATTTTTCATGCAATGGCAAAACTGCGAAAAAACCACCGTATTATGGAGGAATACTACCGGGTTTTCCAAAATCTGACCGTTTTCCCGGTAATAATCGTGTATTTTTATCCCGAAATGCTATTCCGGTGAAAATCTTTTACGCGCAGTTCGCGTTTTAGTTGCCCACTTATAAACACACGCCATCATGCGCAAATACCTTTTGGCCTTGGCAATCCTGGCCAGCACCCTTCATGCTGCGCGCGCCAGTTATCTGCTGCTGCCCATGGATGAAGTCTCCCAACACAACCACTTGAAAGCGTACGGCATCACTTATTGGGTGCTGGGTCAAGGCGTGGAGTGCTATTGGCTGTTAAATTATCGGGGTGGCAGTTTTGTGCTGCCCTACACCCCAACTTTTGAAAAGGAATGCAAAACCCGCGACGTGAGCTATGAAGTGCTGGCCGACGCGCAATTTGCCGCTATTCAGAATGAAATCCTGAATCCAGAGGTGAATATGGACGTAATTAAGCTCGAAAAAGCCCCTCGGATTGCCGTTTATACGCCTGTAAAAGACGAAAAAGGGCAGGAAATTCAGCCTTGGGACGACGCAGTAACGATGGTCCTTACTTACGCCGAAATTCCGTATGACGTACTGTACGATACCGAAGTTTTGCAGGGCAAACTCCATGAGTATGATTGGCTGCACCTGCACCACGAGGATTTTACGGGAATGTTTGGAAAATTTTATGCCAGTTACGGTGGCCAACCTTGGTATCGCGAACACGTGCGCATGATGGAAGGATTGGCCCGGCAAAACGGCTTTGACAAAGTCAGTGAATTGAAACTGGCGGTGGCCAAAAAGATCGCCGAATATGTGTCTGGCGGTGGATTTATGTTTGCTATGTGTTCGGCTACCGATACCTATGATATTGCACTGGCCGCTAATGGGACCGACATTTGCGCCGCCGTATATGATGGCGATCCAGCAGACCCGAACTGCCAGACTAAACTGGATTACTCTAAAACTTTCGCTTTCAAGGACTTCCAGGTGATCACTGACCCCGGTATCTACGAGCATTCTTCAATTGACAATAATTTGCAACGCAACGTTCCCCCGGAACAGGACTATTTCACCCTGTTCGATTTTTCTGCTAAATGGGATCCAGTGCCGACCATGTTGACTCAATGTCAGACGCGTACGGTGAAGGGCTTTATGGGCCAAACCACGGCTTTTATTAAGAAATATATTAAATCGAACGTGACCATTTTAGGCGAAAATAAACCTGCCAACGAAGCGCGCTATATTCATGGTGGTTATGGTTATGGGTTTTGGACGTTCTACGGTGGCCATGATCCAGAAGATTATCGCCACTATGTCGGTGATCCTCCGACTGATTTGGCACTACATCCCAATTCACCGGGTTTTCGTTTGATTCTCAACAACATACTTTTCCCAGCGGCCAAGAAGAAGCACCAGAAAACGTAGGTGGTTGAGTGATTATCGGTTATTGGAAACTGGTTATGAAATGCCTCGCAGGTTGAGCTGCGGGGCATTTTTTATGCCCAAAAATCAGAATCTGCACTCTAAATACCTTTTGTTAAAAATGCTGTTTTCAATTTTTTTCTCCTCTCTTTCGGATAGAAGCAGATGGTTTGAAAACTTTTAACGTTTTTTGCCCAAATATAATCATCGTCACTTTTTCAAACGCCCATTAGTCCACTACTCCCACACTCACTCAACGCCGGAAGCGCGATATGTCAAGACCTGTATCTTTTGTTTGTATTGCCAGTTATTTCAAAGGCAATGAATTTTTGCGCGGCATGAAGGCCGCTGGTGCCACCGTCTATTTGGTCACGTCTAAAAAGCTGGAACACAAGGCTTGGGCGCGGGAAGCCATCGACGATATTTTTTATGTAGAACAAGGCCCAAACAATGAATGGAAAATGGAAGATGTGGCCGCTGGCCTAGCCTGGCTAATGCGCACCCGCAAGTTTGACCGCATCGTGTCGCTAGATGACTTCGATGTAGAAAAAGGGGCTTACTTGCGCGAGCATTTTCGCATTCCCGGCATGGGGCAGACCACCGCGCGGCACTTCCGCGACAAGCTGGCCATGCGCTTCAAAGCGGCCGAAGAAGGCATCAATGTGCCTGCGTTTTCCGCACTGTTCAACGATGACCAGATCAACGAGTTTGCGCAACAGGTGTCCGCTCCCTGGATGGTGAAGCCGCGTGGGCAGGCTTCGGCGACAGGTATGAAAAAGGTTTATTCTACCGAAGAACTTTGGGCGCACCTGGACACCCTGGGGGGGGATCGCCACGAATATTTGGTGGAACAGTTCCGTCCCGGTACCGTCTATCACGTGGATTCACTTTCGCAGGATGGAAAAGTCGTTTTTTCGCGCGTTTCGCAATACCTGTCCACGCCCTTTGAGGTAGCGCATGGCGGCGGTATTTTCCGCAGTGCTGTGGTGCCTTTCGGCTCGGTTGATGAAAAGAAACTGCTTGCGATGGATGCTGCGGTGATGAAGGCTTTTGGTATGCAGTACAGTGCGAGCCACACGGAATTCATCAAAGACCAAGAAACGGGCGAGTTTTTCTTTCTGGAAACTGCTTCGCGGGTGGGTGGCGCGCATTTGGCCGATATGGTAGAAGCGTCGTCGGGTATTAACCTTTGGTACGAATGGGCCAAATTGGAAGCCGCTGTAGCAGCAGGCAAGAAGTATAAGTTGCCAAAAATTCGCAACGACTACGCGGGTATCATCGTCTCCTTGACCAAGCAGGAATGGCCTGATACCCAGCAATTCGCCGACCCGGAAATTGCCTGGCGCATGACCGAAATGCCGAATCACGTCGGTTTGGTGGTGCAACACAAAAAGCGCGAACGAATATTGGAACTGTTGGATGATTATGCCGCACGTATTCAAAATGATTATCATGCCAGCGCGCCAGCACCGGATAAGCCTAAGCATTGAGGTAAGGGCACAGGTAGAGTGTTGTAATTGTGAATGACCGAGAAAAACTGATAATCAGTCCACCACTACGAAGCTGTAATGCTGACGAAGGAAGCAGCTGGCCAACAGCGAAGTAAATGTACTTGGCCAGTTCCTTCACTGCGTTCAGGATGACAGCCTGTGGTGGAACTTGAATTTTTCAATCTCTGTATTACGATCAGTCATTTTCTCCAATTACCCATCGCGGCAAATCACCTTTGGCAATTTCTGCTGGGTCGTTCAGAAATCGCCATTCCCGATTAAAAGCGGCGATAAGCACCACCTTCTTTTTTCTCACCCAACCCTTGATTTCTTTTTCCCGAGTAATAGCAATTCGGATATCTGAGTAGTATTCGTAGTAAATCAGGTTACAGCAGTGATATTTGGCGGCAAAAGTTTTTTTCTTACTTGCACTATCTTGCCGATGCTGCTCCACGCGAACATCAAGGTTATTGGTGACACCAGTATAGAGTACTGTCCTTTTTTGGTTGGTCGTGATGTAGATGTAATAGTTGTGGAATTTCACTGAGTATTTCTGGCTATAAAAAATTTAAGAGATCAAAAAATATCCCCCATGTTGTCATCCTGAACGCAGTGAAGGAACTGGCCGGGTGGGCAATTTATACACTCACTTTGCTCTTGGCCAGATGCTTCCTTCGTCAGCATGACAAATTCTGGTGGAATTGATGATCAGACGTTATAGGCCAGACAAGTCACCGAAAATCAATGATCAAGGAAAAAAGGAAATCAAAAATTAACCACGGTCTGTAATCCTGAACGCAGTGAAGGAACTGGCTACGTGGGTACTCTTGGCCAGATGCTTCCTTCGTCAGCATGACAAATTCTAAGTGGAAGTAATAATGACGTTAAATACAAAGCGGGTCACAGAGGTTAAAACCCCGATGACCCGCCTTTCTTTGAAATTTTTTTTCAAGAAATAACCCTACCGCGCAAACGCCACCGCCCGCTTCTCCCGAATAACCGTCACCTTGATCTGGCCCGGATACTGCATTTCATCCTGAATCTTCTGAGAGATCATAAACGAAAGATCGTCCGCATATTGGTCAGTCACCTTATCGGCTTCGACGATGACGCGGAGTTCGCGGCCCGCCTGCATAGCGAAGGCTTTGGAAACGCCATCGTAACTCATGGCGATTTCTTCCAGTTCGCCAATACGTTTGAGGTAGTTTTCGAGGATTTCACGACGGGCACCGGGACGCGCACCGGAAATGGCGTCGCAAGCCTGAATGATCGGCGAAATAATATTGTTCATCTCCACCTCATCGTGGTGAGCCCCGACGGCGTTGGTGATGACCGGGTGTTCACCGTACTGTTCGCACATTTTCATGCCGACCAGTGCGTGGGAAAGTTCGGTTTCTTCTTCCGCTACTTTACCGATGTCGTGGAGCAGACCAGCGCGTTTGGCCATCTTGATCTGCTTGGGATTGAGGCCCAATTCGGCGGCCATGATGCTGCACAATTCCGCCGTTTCGATAGAGTGTTTCAGCAGGTTTTGGCCGTAAGAGGAGCGGAAACGCATCCGACCGACCATGCGTACGAGGGCAGGATTGAGGCCATGAATGCCTTGCTCAATGACCGTGCGCTCGCCAATTTCCATGATTTGTTCTTCCAATTGCTTGCGCACCTTGGCGACCACTTCTTCAATACGGGCCGGGTGAATACGGCCATCGGCGACCAGGCGTTGCAGCGACAAACGTGCTACCTCGCGGCGAATCGGATCGAAAGAAGAAATAACAATAGCCTCTGGCGTATCATCTACAATGACTTCGACGCCCGTAGCGGCTTCCAAAGCGCGGATATTGCGACCTTCGCGACCGATGATCTGGCCCTTCATATCGTCGCTTTCAAGGTTGAAAACAGAGACGGTATTTTCAATCGTGAACTCCGCCGCCATCCGCTGGATAGTCTGGATGACGATCTTTTTAGCCTCTTTGTTGGCGTTTAGTTTGGCCTGAGTCACCGCTTCTTTTACGATAGACATAACCTCACTTTCGCTCTTGGCACGCACCGCGTCGAGCAGTTGGTCTTTGGCATCCTGCTGACTGAGAGCGGCTATTTTTTCGAGTGCTTTGATGCGTTCTTCATTGGCAGCATCCAGTTCTTCGCGCTTTTTTTGCACGATTTTCAACTGTTTATCCAAGTTTTCGCGCAGCACTTCCATTTCCAATTGGCGATTATCCAGTTCGGTGCGCCGACTTTCGACTTGCGTTATTTTAACTTGAAAAGCCTCTTGTTCGATCTGTAAATCTTTCTCTTTGGTCACCACTTCCAGTTCCATCTCCTTCAATTTCAACTGGTGCTGGTGCTTCTCCGTATCGAATTGGCTGCGCATTTGGGAGTAGCGTTCCTTCGCCTCCTGTATTTTCTGTTGCTTGATGCGCTCGTTCTCGGCTTCGGCTTTGGTCACCAGTTCCGAGGCTTTCAGTTGCAGGCGTTGGGATTCTAAGGTGGCTTCGTCGGTAAGGCGTTTGGCATTCAGACGAGCCTCTTGTACGGCCAGTTCGGCCAGCCGATTTTGTTCCTCGGCAACTTTGGAATTGACCTTTTTGGTCATCTGGCTGGCGATCAGGTAGGCGATAATGCCCCCGACGACCAACCCGATTATAATTGATGTTATGTCCATAAAGTGTGTCTCAAATTAAGTGATAGAAAATGTTTTCATGGTTTTTTCTCGTGGGATCGGTAGTGCTCGACAGCGTAAGTTAGTAAAGCCATCGCCAGGCAATCCTGGGTATCTTTGGTGGGTTGCGCCGTTTTAAAAGCGGTCACTTTATCGTTCACTTCCTGCGCCAAACGGTGGATCAATACTTCATCGCTGGCGTTTACTTTCAACAAGTAAGGCCGTCCGGCGATGAGCACCGTGATCTGAACAATGGCGGGAGGTGGTGTATTGGTCATTTTTCAAAGGGCAAATTTTCAATAGGCAAAGGGTAAAAAAGCAATAGGTAAAAGCGGCAATTGCCAATTTGCCAGTTGCTATTTTGCCTGTTTATTTCCTAACGCTTGCCTGTAATTTGGTTTCAAATGCCTGCTGTAACTGTTGCATTACGGCATCTATATCTTTGTCCTGCAAGGTTTTATCCGGGTCTTCAAAGAGAAAACTGACGGCATAGGATTTCTTCCCCGCGCCAAGTTTGCTCTCGTCTTCATACACATCAAACAGTGTTGTTTCCTTTAATATTTTCTTCGCCGTTTTACCTGCCAGTTGACGGATGTCGCCAAACGACACTTCACGGTTCAGCACAAGTGCCAAATCGCGGCGCACCGTCGGGAAACGATTCAGTTCCACAAAGGAAATTTTATGGCTGGCCAAGGTTTTAAGCAGATTTTCAAAATTGAAATCGGCAAAAAACACGGCGTTCTTTACGTCCGTTTTTTTCAAAATTGTCGAGGAAATGGCTCCGAAAGTCACCAGTTCCTGCGCGCCACGATGGTATTTCAAAGCGTATTGAAAAGGCGCATCCTGTACCACCGTTTCCTGATAACCACTTACGCCTAAACGCGCCAATAGATTTTGCACATGGGCTTTCAACGTGTAAAAATCCACGACTTTTTTAGCCGCAGGCTGCCAACTTTCGGCTTGGTAGGAGCCAGTGAGGCAAATGGATAGGCGCAAGGTTTCAGCAGTTTTCGTGGCAACCTCCCCCTTGCCCCCCTCCAAAGGGGGATACGAGCTGCCCTCCTCAACGGCGGAGCGAGAGGTACTCCCCCCATTACGGGGGGGCAGGGGGGGGGCTTGCGCGGCGGAACGACTATACACTTTTCCAAATTCAAACAACCTTAAATCCCCGTTTTGCCGATTCTGGTTGCGCTGAACGGCTTCCAATGCTGAAAACAGCAGCGTCGGGCGCAGGCAGTCCAGCCCTTGGTTAGCAGAATTGTAGATATAAACAAGACTTTCCTTTGGCAAAGGCAAAGCGGCATTTTCGGCGGTGTAATAGGCCGAATTGGAAAGCGACATGCCCATGCACTCATTGAAACCGTTGGCAGCCAGAAAATCGGCAGCGAGGTTGCGCACCGCATCGGGATTCGGACGCGGGCTGATTTCCATGCTGCTGCGAATCTGAGTTGGAATCGGCACATTATCCAAACCATACACGCGCAGAATTTCTTCTACAATGTCGGCCTCGCGGGTCACATCGGGCTTGTTGGTCGGAACCACGACGATTAGCCCTTCGGCAGTTTCGCGGGCAATGCCGATGCCCAGCGCAGCGAGGATTTGCTTGATCTTTTCCGGGGAAAGATTTTCGCCAATCAATTGATTTACACGGGCATATTCAATGTCAATATTGGCAGGTTGGATAGGCTGCGGATAAATATCCACTATCGCCGAAGCGATTTCGCCACCAGCCAATTCCAGAATCATCGCCGCCGCACGTTCCAGCGCGAAGCGGCAACCATTCGGGTCCACGCCTTTCTCGAACATCCACGCCGCATCGGTGCGCAGGTTATGCCGTATCATCGAGCGACGAATCCACTTTGCATCAAAATAGGCACTTTCCAGAAAAATAGCGGTCGTCGAATCTTTCACCCCGGAAGTATCGCCGCCAAAAACGCCACCGATACACATCGGCGTGGAATCGCCGTCGCAGATCATCAAGTCTTCGGCCAGTAATTTGCGTTCTATGCCGTCCAAAGTTTTGAAAAGCGTACCAGCAGGCAGGGTTTTGACGATAATTTTTTCGCCTTTTACTTCCGCCAAATCGAACGCGTGCAGCGGCTGCCCCATTTCTGCGCGGACGTAGTTGGTTACATCCACCACGTTATTGATGGGCCGTTGACCAATAGCCAACAAGCGATTTTTTAGCCAATCCGGGCTTTCTTTTATTTCCAAACCGCTGATAACCAAACCTGTATAGCGATGGCAAGCGGCAGGCTCTTCGACGCGGACATCGAATCCGAAATCCGGAATGTCGAGTTCGGAATATTCCGCATTCTGAATTTCGTACTCCGCATTCTCATGAACGCGCAGCCAGGCAGCCAAATCGCGGGCAATACCGAGGTGATTGGTGGCATCGGCGCGATTGGGCGTGAGGCCAATTTCGATGACCGTATCGCTTTCCTGTTGGAACCAGGTTGCAGCGGTGATGCCCAAAGCGGTGTTTTCCGGCAGCACCATGATGCCGCTGTGGTCGTGGCCGACCCCAAGTTCGTCTTGCGCACAGATCATACCTTGCGAGGGTACGCCTTTTACTTTGCGCTCGCCGATAGTGAAGAGTTCGCCGTCTTTGCTAAACACTTGTGCGCCGGGCAAAGCCACAAAAACCTTCTGACCAACGGCCACATTGGGCGCACCGCACACGATGGAGCGGGGTACGCCATTGCCGGTATCCACCTGCGTGGCGGAGAGGTGATCGGTGTCAGGAATGCGCTCGCAAGCGGTAACCAAAGCGGTAACCACCTGATCCAGATCAACCGCAGAGGGCTTCACTGTTTCCCAACCTTCCACTTCCAGACCCAACGAGGTCAATATATCAGCAATTTCGGGGGCGGACTTCTGTATGTCGAGATAATCTTTTATCCAATTCAGCGAAACCTTCATTTCCTCAAAGTAACGTTCGGATTATATTCTTTTAAATTTCGGTTTATGCAAGCATAATGTTTGCAATGGGCAAAGATAGTAAGGTTGTGGAAATAATTCGCTGCTTCGCGGAAGGACGGAATTGGCAGCCGATTTCCAACCAAAAACGAACGGGATAGAGAGCATTTCTCCATCCCGTTCGGCTATATTTGGAGGTTCCGATTACTGCGGATACCCGGCTTTAATCCAGCAATTTACGCTGTCGCGCTGCGCCTGACTCATCGTAATACCGCTCTGAGGCATGTCTTTGTCGATGACTACGCTTCCCAGCAAGTCGCCATCATCGAGTACTGGTTTCAGGCCTTCGTAGGTGCGATAATCGCGCGGACCGGGACCGGCACCACTGTGACAACTAAGGCAGGTCCGATCAATGAGGCTTTTCATGTTTTTGTTGTAGGTGAGGTCGGCGTTGGAGATGCTGCAAGCCGGGCCTTTGTCGTTAGGGTCTTTATCTTTTTTGCAACTTTGGATAGCAAACACACCGCTGATAAGCAAGGTGGCGATGGCTATGGAAGAAATAGCGAATTTCATGGTGATAGCGTTTGAATTATGAGGATTTGAATATTGGAGGATGCGAGGATTTACGGTCAAAAAAGGATTCGATCAAGCCCTTCAAAGATGCGGGAAAAAGCGTAAAAATTAGAAGACGGTTTTAAGCACTAAAAAGTTTGGCTATGCCGTAAGCAGCACTCGCAGCCAGCGTACCGATGAGGGCGACTTTCAAAGCACCCTGGAACGGCGATTGGCCTGTTGCCTTGCTTTTAAAATAACCAAAAACAAACAGGCAAATCAAGGTTAGCACCGCCGAATACAGCAACCCATCGTGCGAATCGGAGAAGAAAAAGTAGGGTGACAAAGGAATCAAACCACCCACTACGTAAGACAAACCAATTGTCAATGCACTTTTGGTAGCGCGGCGTTCATCGGGTTTTTCGAGGTTCAGTTCAAATTTCATCATAAAATCTACCCAACGATCGGGATGCTGCGCCAGTTCTTCGGCCACCAAATGTTGCGTGCTTTCGCTGATGCCGTATTCTCCCAGCAATTCGCGGATTTCCCGTTTTTCTACTTCCGGCACGCGTTTTACCTCGTCGTATTCGCGCGCCATTTCAGATTGGTAGTGTTCCACTTCGGTCTGGCCCGCCAAAAAGCCGCCCAGACCCATCGCAATAGAACCCGCCACAATTTCCGCAATGCCCGCCGTGAGCACGATGGACGAGGCCGCGACTGCGCCAGTCAGACCCGCCGCCAAAGCAAAAGGGACGGTCAATCCATCAGACATACCGATTACTACATCGGTGACAAAAACGGAATTAGTAAAATGTTCTTCTTCATGCGGGTCATGGTGATGTAGGTGGAAATCGGGCATAATCAATGTTTTATGATTAATTTGCCAATATAGTCCTTTATTTTGAAAAGGTAGAAACCATTAGGCAGTTGCTGCGTGGAAATGGTCAATTCTGATTGTCCGGCAGGATAAATGCCTCGTTGCATCAAGCGGCCAGTGGCATCGTGTACAAGTGCCATTCGGTTTCCCCTGAATTGGCAGCATTTATTACCCGAAAATAATCTTGCGCCGGGTTGGGCAACAAGGAGAAATGCTCATTATTCGGCGTATGGATGTCTACCAAAAAATAATCTGGAATACAGTAGTAGTCATCTTCATGGTGAGTATCGGGCATATTATTAGGCGCGGAGGTCCAGAAACAATGTTCATTGGCCAGGCTAGACTGCCGCTGCAATACTAAATTACCAAAATCCAGCCACATGGAGGCTCCAGGTGCCAGATTCAGATTAGTGTATCTGTGTTGCAGGTGTGCGCTATGGAAACAAATCCCAATTCTATCTTCTTCATAACCAAAATTCAGACACACCTCCTGTAAAAGGACATTCCCTTTATTCGTAATTTCTATCTGAAAATCGCCCCCTTCAATGGTATAATAGGGAGGCTGTGAAGGGTCAGAGGAGGCATACTGAACAGTGTACACTGGCGCCAGTTTTATAATTTCCGTCACCGCTGCGTTTGAACTATCGTTGGAAGGAGTTGGAGAAAGTCCACTGAAAGTGCGTACCCACAAATGTTGGGTTTGGAATCCCAATATAGAGGAAAAGGAAGGATCATTGGGGGTGCTTTTCGGCCCGGAGCCATCCGCTCCTGCTATTACAACCGTATCATTTTGTACAGCTAGTGAATGACCCCTCAACCACCAATCGGGCATGGGTATTTCCACCGGATTTTGACCTGAAAAGTCCGTTTTGCGCAGCCAGTTTTGTCCCATATTACGGCCTAACGCATAAAGCCCGTCATTGGCAATAGCTACTTGTCGCAGCCCTTTCCAATCCTGTGAGTCAATTAAAATATCCTGGGTTAAAGATGGACTGTATCTTTCTAGCTGGGCACTCGCCGCTGTCAGGTTGATGGTATAATACCAGCCATTAGGGGCAAACCCCTGGCCAGATCTCCACCCACTCCCATCTACCAAAATGCTATTTTCCAATAGATAGACTGGAGCATTTGGTCCATTACTTTGTTTCCAAATCTGCAGTTTATTATGATTGCACAGCAATAAATCTTCTGTTCCAGGCAGCAGCGCAAAAAAGTCAATATATGCATCTGGGTCAAATCCGGATAAATTAGCTCTCCAGATAATGGCTCCGGTGTTGGCATTGATTTTCCAAAGACGATTGTGGTAACAACCTAGCAAATGACCGTCTGGACCAACTTGCCAGATAGAAGGCAACTTTTCTCCGGCAATTTCTCCCTGTAAACTCCACTCAAGCGCACCAGAAACAGTATATTTTTGCAAAATTGCTTGGTCATTACTGTAATCACAGCCGCCTCGATATACAGCAATAATAAAACTGTTATCGTCCACCACGTGTGCTTCCAGTCCATAATACCTTTCCGTAGGCGGCAGGGGAAGCACCTGCTTTAGCAAGGTTTGGTGGTTCCGATCAAAAATAACCGCGAAAATGCTGTCTGCGCCATAATCATCGGAATATTGCATAAGCTTACCTACCACTAACCACCGGCCATCGCCGATGGGCAGCACCTTTTCAGGTTCGGTAAAAGAATAAAAAGGATAATCCCGATCAACAATCTGAGCAGAGAGCGCGGTAGACAGCAATAAGAGGGAAAAAATGGGTAAAAGGGTTTTCATGGGACTTGTTTTTAGGTGATTATCAATTGTCGCCTCAAGTATATTTCTCAAAATTGTTTTTTGTTAAAATAAAATAGACTCTGTCAAGTAGGGACAAAAAAATAGCAATTGATGAGTGTAATCACCAACTGCTATTTTTTTGTTTTCGGCGGCTAAACCCGCTGGTACGGTTAATTTTACCGTCCGACCATTTCTTCCGGCTTCACCCAGGCATCAAATTCTTCCGCCGTCACATAGCCCAACCGAACCGCTGTTTCTTTCAACGTGGAACCTTCTTTATGCGCCGTTTGAGCGATTTCCGCCGCTTTATAGTACCCGATTTTGGTATTCAAAGCCGTCACTAGCATCAGCGAATTCTGGACGTGTTTAGCAATGTTTTCGCGGATTGGTTCGATACCCACCGCGCATTTATCATTGAACGACACGCAGGCTTCACCAATTAGTCGGGCCGAATGCAGAAAATTGTAGATCATCACTGGCTTGAACACGTTCAATTCAAAATGGCCCATGGAGCCGCCAACATTGATGGCCACGTCATTGCCCAACACCTGTGCCACCACCATCGTGAGGGCTTCGCATTGCGTCGGATTCACTTTGCCGGGCATAATACTGGAGCCGGGTTCGTTGTCGGGAATATGGATTTCGCCGATGCCGGAACGCGGGCCGGACGAAAGCATCCGCACGTCATTGGCGATCTTCATCAGGCTGACGGCCACGGTTTTAAGTGCACCGTGGGCTTCCACAATACCATCGTGAGCAGCCAAAGCCTCAAACTTGTTGGGAGCCGTTATGAAAGGCAGGCCAGTCAATTCGGCGATGTGGCGAGCCACATTTTCCGAATAGCCCGGCGGCGTATTGATGCCAGTACCGACCGCCGTGCCACCGAGGGCCAACTCGCTCAGATGTTCGAGCGAATTGCGGATGGTGCGCAGCCCATGATTTAATTGAGATACATAACCGCTGAATTCCTGACCGAAAGTGAGCGGCGTAGCATCCATGAAGTGGGTACGCCCGATTTTCACCACATCCATAAAGGCCTCGGATTTGGCTTGTAGTGTGTCGCGCAGTTTTTCCAATCCCGGAATGGTCACTTCCACCAGCATTTTATAGGCCGCAATGTGCATAGCTGTTGGAAAGGTGTCGTTGGAAGACTGCGACTTATTCACATCATCGTTGGGATGCACCGATTTTTTCTCGTCGGTCAGTTGGCCGCCGCCAAGTACGTGGGCGCGGTAAGCGATCACCTCATTGGCATTCATGTTGCTTTGGGTGCCGGAGCCGGTTTGCCAAACCACGAGGGGAAATTGATCGTCCAGTTTGCCCGCCAGTATTTCATCACAAACCTGACCGATGCTATTGCTTTTTTCCTGGCTCAATATGCCCGCTTCCAGGTTCGTTAGTGCGGCGGCTTTTTTCAAATAAGCAAAGGCGCGGATGATCTCGATGGGCATCCGGTTAGTAGCGCGGGCAATGTCAAAATTCTCGATGGAGCGCTGGGTCTGTGCGCCCCAATACACGTCAGCGGGCACTTGCACCTGGCCCATGGTGTCTTTTTCGATGCGGTAGTTCATGTAAATAATGTAGTCAGTGTAATGTGATCAATATGCGTTACATCGTCTGTCATTTTCAGAAGATCGGGTAAAAGTAGGTTGCCGAAAAAATTTAGAGACTATGTGGCAGTGCCAATTCATTAAAAAGTTTCTGAACACCCTACAAAAACCATATTTTTAGCAAGAAAGTCGACATTGTTGGTAAGCAGGTCGGCTAATATAGCTTTCAAAACGAAAGTTGGCTGAATACAGCGATTTGTGACCAATACTGACGAAAAATTTGCCTTTATCTGCAACCCGTTTATAAGCAGTTGGTTTTGCCACATAAAGACACCATCAAAGCTTATCGCTTGTAGTAAAATATGAAAATTCTCCTCATCGAAGATGAATTACCTGCCGCCAAGCAGCTCACCAAAATGCTGCTGGCCCATACGCCCACTTTCCAGATCATCGAGACGCTGGATTCAGTAGAAAGTGCTGTGCGCTGGCTGCGCCACTTTCCTGCGCCTGACCTGATTTTCATGGATATTCAGATCGCCGATGGACTGAGTTTTGACATTTTCCGGCAGGTAAATGTGACGGCTCCGGTTATTTTTACCACTGCTTTCGATCACTACGCAGTACAGGCTTTTCGAGTCAATGCTATTGATTATCTATTAAAACCTATTGATCCAGACGACCTGAATGCCGCACTAGCGAAGATAGCAAGTCAACGCGCGAAGTCTGTGCCCTTCGACTTTGCTACATTAGCGCAGTTCTTCCAAAAAGAACGCTACAAAGACCGTTTTTTGGTAAAAAACGGGCAGCAATTGACCTTTCTCGCCGCTGCGGACATTGCTTTTTTCCGCTCCGGCGACGGCTTGACGCAGGCCTTTACTTTTGCCGGAAAAAAGTTTTTTATAGAAAATACACTGGAAGAACTAGAACGTTTGCTGGACCCACACGACTTTTTTCGCATCAGTCGAAACATGACGTTGCGACTCAATGCGCTTTCTAAAATACATCCACATTTGAATGGCCGCTTAAAACTGGAACTTAGTCCCGCTGCTCCCGAAGAGGTATTTGTGAGTAGAGAGCGGGTAGCGGAATTTAAGGCTTGGCTAGGTAGTTAACTAGAAATAAAATCAGTTTTTCTTTAAATTAGTACTATTACGAATCACCGTCGCGCTATCTGGATAACTAATTGCTTCGCCCCGGCAATTGGTGAAATACACATCGTGACCATCCCAAAAGCGATAAACCTTACAACCATCGTATTCAAAAGATATTCGACATTATAAGTCTGGTTGTTTTTGGGAGGTGCTTTAGAAATAGGGACGCCTACACTGCAAGCACTTAGCGCAAGGAAGAAATTTAATAGAGGTAGAAGAAGGTTGTTTTTCATGGGGAAATAGATTTGGTGAAATAATCTCCAAATCTAACCCAAGCCGCCCGACAGTACAAGACTGCCGGGCGGCTTTATTATTAGTTTAACCTTTAATATTGCTATACTAATTTGCAAAATCGCTCAAAAACTTGATCCGCATCAACTGGATTTCCTCCCAGGTAATTTCATCATCGCGCAACTCTTTGAAAGCCGTATCAATATCGTCGGTTTCTGCTTCCTTGAAGTATTCAATTACTGCATCCCGAACATATTCATCCACGTGCTTATTCAAGTAGTAATCCAGTCTGATTTTAGTCCCCGAATTAACGATCATATCCATTTCCTCCATTAGTTCCGGCATAGTCAGATCGGTGGAGATGGCAATATCTTCGAGCGGTATTTTGCGGTCGATGCACTGAATAATAGACACTTTGGTTTTCGACTTGTTGGCCACCGTCTTAATGGTAATATCCATCGGCCGCTCGATCTCGTTCTCTTCGCAGTACTTTTTGATAGCATCCACAAAAGGTTGACCGTATTTCTGGGCTTTGCCCTGCGACACACCGACAATCTTGGCCATATCCTCCATATTAATAGGATATTGCGTGGCCATTTCTTCCAAAGAAGGATCCTGGAAAATAATGTACGGCGGCAGGTTTTGCTTCTTCGCAATACTCTTGCGCAGGTCTTTCAGCAAATTCATCAGCGGCTCATCTAACACAGCGGTTCCGCCTTTATCATCGTCAAAATCGTATTCTCCGTCTTCGTAATCGTGGTTAATAGTGATTTGCATTGGAGTCGGATTTTTCAGGTATGCTTTCCCAATATCCGACACTTTCAATAAACCAAACTGCTCGATCTCCTTGTAAATCAGGTTGTTAATCATCGCGTGCCGGAAAATGGAACTCCAAAAGTTCTCGTCGCGGTCATCACCAACACCATAATTATCAAGATCCACGAAGCGGAAATCCTTCATTTCCTTGGTCTCGCGGCCCATAATGAAGTCCATTACAGTCTTCATTAAGTAGTTCTCGTTCAAATCAAGAATACTCTGCACCACGGCCACCACCTCTTTCTGCACCTCTATTTTTTCCTTCGGATTCTTGCAGTTGTCACACATTTTGTGGCAATCCTCCTCCTTATATTCTTCGCCAAAATAATGCAACAGGAATCGGCGACGGCAAGCGGCAGTTTCGGCGTAAGCCACGACTTCCTGCATCAGTTGCGCCCCCATTTCGCGCTCGGCGACGGGTTTATCACGCAGGAATTTTTCGAGCCGCAGAATATCGGCATAATTATAAAAAGCCACACATTTGCCCGCCAAACCATCACGTCCAGCCCGACCTGTTTCCTGATAATAGTTTTCAATCGACTTCGGCATATCGTAGTGCATCACGAAACGCACGTCGGGCTTGTCGATACCCATCCCAAAAGCAATGGTGGCACAGATGACGTCAATTTCTTCCATCAGGAAATCATCCTGCGTTTTGGAGCGAAGTTTCGGATCGAGACCAGCGTGATAAGGTGCTGCTTTGATGTCATTGACCAACAGCACTTGGGCCAAATCTTCCGCCGTCTTACGGTTTTGCACGTAAATAATGCCCGATTCGTTGCGAAATTCTTCTTTGATCAATTGAATGATCTGCCGCACCGTCTGCTCCTTTTTGACTTTCGGGCGAATTTCGTAGAACAGATTATCGCGATTGAACGACGACATAAACGTGTTCTCCGCCGTCATGTCCAGGTTTTTCAGGATGTCCTGTTGTACCTTAGGCGTAGCGGTCGCCGTGAGGGCCATAATTGGCACATCGCGGGCAATAGCATCGAGCATCACGCGGATACGGCGATATTCCGGGCGGAAATCGTGACCCCACTCGGAAATACAGTGCGCTTCGTCTACTGCGACAAAGGAAATGTTGCTATTTTGAAAAAATTCAATGTTTTCTTCTTTGGTCAGGGTTTCCGGAGCCACGTACAGAACTTTCGTTCGTCCGTCCGTAATATCCTGTTTCACTTTTTTCATCTGCGCTTTGGTCAGCGAAGAGTTCAAAAAGTGGGCGACTTCATCTTCTTTGGAATAACTGCGAATGCTGTCCACCTGGTTTTTCATCAGGGCAATGAGCGGACTGATCACGATGGCCGTGCCGGGGAGCATCAGGGCCGGTAATTGGTAGCACAAACTTTTGCCGCCGCCGGTAGGCATGATGACAAAAGTGTCTTTTCCGTCGAGCAGGCTTTGGATTATAGTGTCTTGTTCCGCTTTAAAAGCATCAAATCCGAAATACTTCTGTAAATGGTCGAGCAACGTCATTGGCTCAGTGGAAATGGCAGTCATTCTTCTCTTCGATTAATTTTTTTGCCAGGCAGGGAAACTTCCGTGTCGTTATTTTTTAAGAAAAGCCCTTCCCAAATAAAGGAAAAGAGCGGTGGATCAAGTATAAATTTGGTTTACAGGTAATTGCCAGCGTCACATGAGGTTTTCCGCCGATGAAAGTAAGAATTTTTGAAGAACTTCATTTCTATCCAACATTTTTTTGGACGAAATTTCATTTTTCCATTTCTAACTCCCGTCACAGCTGTGTCCCCAATTTCTGGTTGACTTGGCCACGCATGGTGTTTTTTTCAAAAAGCCGTCAAAGATAGAAGAATAAATATGAAAACAAAAGCAAGCTTTTATCGAAAATTTTTCAACCGAAAATTTATTGTTCCGTCAAATGTTTGGAAAAGTAGGTCTTTGGGGAACGATTTCGGAATAAAAAATTGTTGATTGGAACTTCGTTTGCCACCCCTTTCCCAATGGTCGCTCTTTTTGTACAGATTGAAAACTGTTAAAAAATAACGGAATAATGTTTGGCAAGTAATGTAGAATACCGAAACCCTTGTATTTGAAGGAGTTAATGTGGGCTTTTTTAAAAATGATCGCTTGGGCAGGCCGTTGCTTAAAACCTGTTCGACTGGACGTAATTTTGCCGCGCTTTTATCCAAAAATATGTATCCAGAAAAAACGTCTACTCTGCTCGCTATCGCCCAACAAACCATCCGCATCGAAGCCGAGGCATTGCTGGCTCTGGCCGACGCGCTGGACGATACACCCGATTTCGAAACCTGTGTAAATGCCATCGCCGCTTCGCCGGGCCGACTGGTGCTAACAGGCATTGGTAAGAGTGCCATTGTGGCTCAAAAGATCGTTGCTACCCTCAATTCGACAGGTACGCCCGCGCTGTTCCTGCACGCCGCCGATGCTATTCACGGCGATTTGGGCATGATTGGCCCGCACGACTACGTGCTTTGTCTCTCCAAAAGCGGCGAAACGGAGGAAATTAGGGTGCTGATTCCCCTACTCAAAAGTTTCGGCAATCCGCTGATCGCTATGACCGCCAACCGCCAAAGTACACTGGCTCGTCAGGCCGATTATCTGCTTTGGACACCCATTACGCAAGAAGCCGACCCGCATAACCTCGCGCCCACCGCCAGTACAACTTCTCAAATGGCCCTCGGCGATGCACTGGCCATCGCCCTGCTTTCTCATAAAGGCTTCTCTACCAATGATTTCGCCAAGTTTCATCCCGGTGGTGCTTTGGGCAAACAACTCTATTTGCGGGTGCGCGATTTGTACACTTTGCATGGGCGGCCTGTCGTCGGCCCGGATACGATGCTGCGCGAAGTGATTATGGAAATCTCTTCCAAACGACTCGGTGCAGCAGCCGTGCTGGATGCCGAGGGGCAGTTGCTCGGCATCGTCACCGATGGTGATCTTCGCCGGATGCTGGAACGGGAGTCGGTAGACTATGGCACGTTGTGCGCCAAAGATTTGCTGACCCCGGCACCCAAATGTATTCCCCCCGATGCCTTAGCGGTAGATGCGCTGGTACTGCTTCGCCAATACGCTATCAGTCAATTAGTTGTAATGGAAGAAGGGCAATATCTGGGCATGATTCACCTGCACGATCTGGTGCGCGAAGGGCTGCTTTGAGGTCACATTTCAATAAATATTTCTCCATCATCTTGCAGCCACAACCGCACCGTTGGGAAACGGAACATGATATTGGAAAATAGAATGTGGAAGTCCTCGGCGTTGATATTGGGCGTATCGGCAGGATTGCGGTGCAAGTCCATCAATCGGTGAAAAATATTTTCTGGGATTTGGCTGTCCCAACTCAGGGCTTTTAACTGGATTTGCAGCGGGGAACTTTTCAGCGTAGCCAAATAAAATTCCAGCAGCCGGGACAGGTAAAATTTATCCTGAATTCTTTGGGGATAGAGGCGACGCATGGTGAACGATGAAGTATGAGCGATGAAGTATGAACTATTCAACCCATTGAATTCCGCTGATTACACGGTAGGTTGTGCGTATTTGAAGAGGCGAGCATTCGATCAATTACATGATTATCAATCACTTTGATCGAACACTCAAATACTCGCCTCCTCAACAAATCAATATCAGTGCACCGCAATCGCAATCGTTGCCATACTCAATTTGGTGCCCGGTAGTGCCAGCAACAATTGACCACAAGATTCCATCGTTGCGCCAGTGGTCAGTACATCGTCCACCAGCAACAGGTGTTTGCCGCGCAGATCATCCGGGCGTTCAATGGCAAACACTTCCCCCACATTATCAAAGCGTTCCATACGTTTCTTATTCGTTTGGGTAACCGTAAAAGTTGGGCGCACCAGCGCATCTGCCAGCACAGGCACTCCCATCACTTCCGAAAGACCTTGCGCTAGCATATCACTTTGATTGTAGCCGCGCAAACGCTCTTTATGCGGGTGCAACGGCACAGACACAATGCCATCAATAGTCTGAAAAACAGGTGATTGCAGCAACATCCGGCCAAATTCGCGACCTATTTTTACGCCCACCTGTGGTTGATTCTGGTATTTCAACTGGTGCAGTGCGCGCTGAATCGGGCTTTTACGCGAAAAATGGTACATCGCCGCGCCGCCTTCCAAATGCAAGCGACCCCAGAAACGCTCCGTAAATTCGTTTTCCCGCTGCAAGTGCATATAAGATGGCGAAAGTTTGGCACGACAGGGAATGCAAAAACAAGTCTGTTTACTGGGCGCATCCGCTCCACAGGCCACACATAATTCGGGAAAAGCCATGTGTAAAAAACCACGAGCAATATCAGGCAGGGAAACAAACGAAAAGGGAGCGGACATTTAATAGGTGCGATTTTGATGGTTAATGAGAGTAGAAATCTTTTTTATCTAAAAGTTTCACCCTCTGGTTATTTTAAAAGAAAACGAATCGGTTTTATCGGGAAAATGGTTTTCAATAGTTAAATCCTTGCGCAACAATTTTTTTCCGTTGATCTCGAAACTTTGTCAACTGCCTTTTTGTCGTTAAGCATTGGAATTTATCTGCCAAATCACCGCATTTTCACCGCTGGCAAATTATTTGCCTCATGGCTCACTGCGCTTATGCAGGTTTTTTTGGTGCCAGTTTGACACAGTGGTATTTTTTAAACTTTCATTTCACAAAAAGTCACAATGTTTGCCTGAAATTGAGAAAGTATATTTTGGCCGCTAGTAGGAAATCGAAAAATATTTCGATCCGTGTTGTTTCTAAAATTTGCTAATCTCTTGAAAATTAGATATATATGTTTGAACAATGGTTAATGACGCAACAGTCGGACGATGAGCCGGATTTTATACCGCTATTTTCTTTGGAAGAAGAAGAGGAAGCGAAAGTGGGCGAGGTGTTTCCCGACTCCATGCCTATTTTGCCGCTAAAAAATACCGTTTTATATCCCGGCATTGTCACGCCTATTACCGTAGGACGTGACAAGAGTATTCGGGCGGTGCAAAAGGCTTACGAGGAGAAGCGTTTTATCGGAGTGCTTTCGCAAAAAGACCTCAAAATCGAAAGCCCTTCGGCGCGCGACCTGTACCGCGTGGGTACCATCGCTCGTATTTTGAAATTGCTAAAAATGCCAGACGGTACCACGACGGCGATTTTGCAGGGTCGCAAGCGGTTTCATCTCGATGAGATGACCCGCGAGGACCCGTATATGTTGGGGCAGATCAGTACTATCGAATATGAACAGCCGAAGAATAAACTGGAATTCCGTGCCCTCATCAGCAGTGTGCGCGATGCAGCCAAGCAAATCATTGAGTTGTCGCCGCAAATTCCTTCCGAGGCCGTAGTGATGTTGAAAAACATCAGCAACGAGAATTTTTTGCTCAATTTCATCGCTTCCAATCTCGGAATCAAGGTCAATGAAAAGCAGGACATCCTCGAAATAAACAATTTAAAGGACAAAGCCAGTGCGATTCTCCATTATATGGACGGCGAATTGCAACTGCTGGAACTGAAAGACCAGATCGAATCGAAAGTTCGTACCGATATTGAGAAACAGCAGCGCGATTATTTTCTCAGTCAACAACTGAAAACCATTCAGGAAGAACTGGGCCAGAATCCGCAGGAAGACGAAATAAATGAACTGCTGCGCCGGGCTTCCAAGAAAAAATGGCCCAAAAATGTACAGGAAGTTTTTGGCCGCGAAATCGGCAAACTGCGTCGGGTGAATCCGCAAGTGGCGGAGTACGCCATCGGCCTGACTTACGTAGAGACGTTGTTGGATTTGCCTTGGCAGGATTTTACGAAGGACAATTTTGACCTGAAAAAAGTGCAAAGTGTGCTGGATCGCGACCATTATGGCCTGACCAAAGTGAAAGAACGCATCCTCGAACACTTGGCGGTTTTGAAATTAAAAGGCGATTTGAAGGCCCCGATTTTGTGTCTGGTCGGCCCTCCGGGGGTTGGTAAAACCTCTTTGGGCAGCAGCATCGCCCGCGCCCTGAAACGCAAATATGTGCGCATGAGCCTTGGCGGGCTGCACGATGAAGCGGAAATACGCGGCCACCGCAAAACCTATATTGGTGCCATGCCGGGCCGTATTGTGCAATCACTCAAAAAAGCGAAGGCTGGAAACCCCGTTTTTATTCTGGACGAAATTGATAAAGTCGGCAAGGATTTTCGTGGCGACCCTTCTTCCGCCTTATTGGAAGTGCTTGACCCTGAACAAAATGTAACGTTTCAGGACAACTATCTCGATCTCGAATACGACCTCTCCAAAGTCCTCTTTATTGCTACTGCCAATTCCCTTTCGACCATCCAGCCCGCTTTGCTGGATCGGATGGAAATCATCGAAGTGGCCGGTTATTCCCTGGAAGAAAAAGTGGAAATTGCCAAACGCCACTTGGTCCCGCAGCAACGCAAAGAGCATGGTTTGAAGCCGAATCAGGTCAAAATCGCCGATAAAGCTCTGCTGAAAATGATTCAGAGTTATACCGCCGAAAGCGGTGTCCGCAGCCTGCACCGGGAAATTGGCTCGGTGATGCGCCACGTAGCCAAACGCGTGGCGATGGAGGAAATACAGGAAATGACGGTGCGGCCTGAACACTTGCTCCTGATTCTCGGTCCGACGAAATACGATGCCGAAGTGTATCAGGAACAACAATCTCCCGGCGTAGCGATTGGTCTGGCCTGGACTTCCGTGGGCGGCGAAATCCTGTTCATCGAAGTGAGCCTGAATCCCGGAAATGGCCGTCTGCAACTGACTGGTAATCTGGGAGATGTGATGAAAGAAAGTGCCAGCACCGCGCTCAGTTATATCAAGGCGCATGCAGCCAAGTTCGGCATCGAAGCCGAGCAATTTGATAAAAACGACATTCATATTCACATTCCCGAAGGCGCAATTCCTAAAGACGGACCGTCGGCGGGCGTAACCATGTTGACAGCGATTACGTCTGCTTTCACCAAACGTCCTTTGAAGCCTTATCTGGCCATGACCGGCGAAATTACCCTGCGCGGCAAAGTGTTGCCGGTCGGTGGAATTAAAGAAAAGATACTAGCTGCCAAACGCGCTGGATTGAGAGAAGTATTGCTCTGCAAAGACAATCAAAAGCACGTCGAAGAAATCGAAAAGGAATACATCCAGGGTTTGGAATTCCACTATGTGGACAAAATGGATGAAGTGCTTGCGTTCGCGATTGGGCTGGAAGTGATTAAAAAGCAGCCCTCCGAAAATGGCGTAGCAAAAGTTAAAAAAGATAAAAAAGTGTTGGCGAAATCCTGATCGCTTAACGCTTATTTTTGAGCCGCTATCTCTGCTTGGAGACAGCGGCTTTTTTACTTTTACTTAGCCCTTTTAACCTTGCAGGTTTTTAAAAACTAAGAAATTCAGCGCATTAAACGTATGATTTTTTATGAATGTGTTCCGCAGACTGCTTTTGCTTGTTTTCCTGACAACCCTAATCTCCGCTTCCGCTTTTTCGCAAACCAAGCCCGACACCCTGACGGCTTTGCTACTTGGTCGCTGGGAAGTGCTGGCTTATTCCGAACAAGGGGTACCCGTGGATAAAAAGCAGGCGGCCATGCCACAAGCAAGGGCCGTGTACGAGCATATTCGCCGCGAAAGGGCTGAACGCTGGTATGGCTATTCCGAGTACGACTACTACTCGCGTCGTGAATCGCGCGATTTTGAACGTTGGACGGCCATTGATAGCGTTCAGGAAACAAATCGCGTGGCCGAAGCGATTGCTATGCCCTACTTTTCGGTGTTTTTTGCCGATAGCACCTTGTCGTTGTACAACAAACAGGAGGGAACCAACCATATTTTTTTTCCGGAGGTCAAGCATTTCGTGCTTTGGCCTGACAGCAGAAGCATTGATATTTACCCGGTAAATGCCCCTTTTGATCGGTGGCAGGCACAAATTCTGTTGCTCACGGCTGATCACCTGCGGCTTTTTTTGCCTGAAGATGCCGAAGTAGTAGAGTTGGTCAAGACACCTTTTGTGTTGCCGTAGGCGGTACGGTTTTTTTAATAATCCCGCCGTTCTTTGATGCAGTGAACTTGCGCACTTTTTGCCTTCTCACGTCTCTCACCCTCTTATATTTCTCTCACGTATGCGCCTGATCCAACACAAAAAAGAAGCCTACTGGTTTTACTGGTACCTCTCCAATTTCTATGATAAATTCGTCAATCCGCTGTTCTGGACAGCCCGGATGCGCGACGAATCGCTCGAACTTGCGCAGCTAAACAACCGTCAATTAAAAACTATTGATGTCGGCTCTGGCACAGGATTTACGACACAAGGTATTGTCAGTCAAATAGATGCAACGAATGTCACTTGTGTAGATCAAAGTCCGCACCAGATGTCAAAAGCCAAGCGAAAGGCCGATTTGCAGGGCTGTACCTTCCAACTTGGTGATGCCGAAAATATTCCTTTCCCGACCGATCAGTTTGACCGTTATGTGTCAGCGGGCAGCATCGAATATTGGCCTGATCCACAACAGGGCGTGGCTGAATCGTACCGCGTGATCAAGCCCGGTGGGATTGCCTTGCTGATTGGACCATTGGAACCGGAAAATGCGCTGGGTCGTTGGGCAGCCAATACGTGGATGCTTTTTCCGAAAGATCAGGAGTATCGGGATTGGTATGCCAAAGCAGGTTTTACCGACATTCAGGTGCGTTATATCCGTCCGCAATGGTTTCGTGGTAAAGCGGAATATGGCCTTGCCATCGCCGGGCGCAAGCCTCAGGCGGGTGTTTCGCCAGTAGCCAGAACTACGCCATTGCCTAGTGCGCCGGAAGAAAAAATGTCGTTTGGTCGGTGGTTGCAATTGTTTTGGCGGGTGCTGGTGGGTTCCACTGCCGGATTTATTTTCATTCCGGCGGCACTCATCGGTTATTTACGTCAGGCCTTTGGCCCAAAACAAGAGGTGCCGGAAAAATATCGCGAAAGCCTGAACGGCTACCAAATTGCAGTCTTGCTCGTTATCGGGCTGATTATTGCTGGCTTGCTCTGGCGAATTTTTCATTAAAAAATTTGTTGAGAAGGTTGAGAGAAAATTGTTGAGGGTGTTGAGAAAAAAGAGGTTGAGGATGTTGAGTTTTCTCAACACCCTCAACATTCTCAACATATTCTCAACATTCTCAACATTCTCAACACCCTAAAACTTTCTCATGTCCAATACGCTCAATCAACAAATCGGTCATTTCTACGACCGTTCCACGCCAATCTGGCTAGATACCTGGGGCGAACACATGCACCACGGCTATTATGGCGTGGATGGCCTGGCGAAAAAAGACCATCAGCAGGCGCAGATAGATTTGGTAGAAGAAATGCTGCATTGGGGACAAGTGGATAAAGTCAGCCGACTGCTGGATGCGGGTTGCGGCGTGGGCGGAAGTGCGCGTTATCTGGCGCAAAAATTCGAGGCGGCAGCATTGGGATTAACCCTTAGCCCAGTACAAGCGGAACAAGCGCAACAGTACACGCAACGTGCTGGATTGCAAGATCGCGTTCAATTTCAGGTGCGCGACATGATGACGCTAAATGCCGCCGATGGTTCTTTTGATTTGGTTTGGTCCATGGAAAGTGCAGAGCATATTCTTGATAAACAATTGTTATTCAATCTCTTCTATGAAAGACTGATACCCGGTGGAAAATTCCTGATGGCCACTTGGTGTCACCGTCCGACACCGCCCGAACTTTCTCTCAAAGAGCAACAGGTACTGGAAAAAATTTGTCGACTCTATCATCTGCCGCCGATGGTGGAGCGGGCGCGGCTGGTGGAGTACGCCACGGCAGCGGGATTTACGGAGGTAAAGTCGGTGGATTGGAGTCGGTCGGTGGCTCCGTTTTGGAAGGCAGTTATTCAAACGGCACTGCGTTGGAGCAGCGTCGGTGGTTTATTAAAGGCTGGTTGGCCGACGATCAAAGGGGCTTGGGCGATGCGCTATATGAATGAGGGTTTTCGGCGTGGAGTGCTGGAATTTTCAGTGATACAGGGACAGAAAGAGTTGATTTAGAGAGGGTTAATAAATGTCATATCGCATAGCAAATTTCCTTATTCCTTTGGCAAGGCCTGCAATACTGCCTGCGCTCCGGCATGGTATTTCCGAAGGGTAGCAGGCGATTGGAGGAATTGTTGGAGCGTAGTTCGAGCCTGTGCGTATTGTTTTGCTCCTGCATAAGCCAAACCCAAGTGGTATTGCGCAGCAGCTTGAAAACTAGTACTGTCTGTGATGGCGACCGGCAGGAGATTAGCAATGGCCAGATCGTATTTTTTATCGCGCAACAAGGCGTAACCATAATAAAAGCGGTAGGCCAGCCGGTCGGGGTACTGCTGCACAATTGCGCCAAGTGCTTCGGCGGAACGATGGTAATTGGTACTGTCGTCGTACAAGGCAAAAGCGCGACGCACCGATTCTGGTGCCGTTTCCTGACCTGCCTCTGGCCCGCCTAAACTCTTGAAATCCATGCGATTGGGATAGTGGACCAGATTGCTGGCCAGCGCATTTTCCACCGGATTTTTGGAAAAAAACCAAACCGCCGCCACCAAAAGGGCAACGGAAGCAGCAGCGGCAAAACTCAGGAGGAACAAGCGGCGGCGAATAGCGGGTTTCTTTGGCAAAGCAGCATGGCGCCAGGTATCATCTTTGATGCTATCGCGCAACGAGGTAGAACGCAGGGTGCCGGCCAGGTTTTGTTGCCAATTGAACTCTTCGCGGAGCGTCGGATCGTCGGCCAGTAATTTTTGTAATCTGGAAGCTTCGGCTGGCGAAAGCGCGTTGGCGAAGTACAGTTCTAAGAGATGTTCAGCTGTGTTTTCCATTTCATGCGGCGGATTTAAGTGGATTGTAAAAAAAGCAGGTGAATAAAGGCAACTGGCGTGAAGTGATAGCTTAGAGAAAAGTTTAGATCAGGTATAGACGTTCAAACATTTACCTCTAATTAGTTATGGTTTGATAAGCACTACATTTAATAATTAACTGACAATCAACGCTCTGCCATTCTTTTCTCACCGCAACCGATCCAGACAGCGTTTGCGCAATTGGCGCACGACATCGGCACTGGCATAGCCGAGCACATCGGCGATCTCCTGACCCGTCATCCCTTCCACGTAGGTCAGATGAATAATGGAGCGGCAAGGATCGCCTAATGCATTCACCGAAGACCACAAACGCTCTTTCTCCTGCTCCTGAATCAGCCGTTCTTCTGAGCTGGCCTCTTGTTCTCCGGGTTTTTCTACCAATAAATCGCCAGGCAGATCGGTTCGTCCATGTTTCCGCCGGAAAGCCTGAATCAGGTTTTTGGAAATACCAAAAACATAGGTACAGAGTGTCCCCATCAATTGGGTGAGCCGTCCGGATTCCAGATTCAGCATCATGATGATGACCGCGTTTTGAAAAATATCGCGCAGATCATCTTCCTGTAGTCGGCTGGATTCTTTCGCCCAGCGCAAAAATTTTGGCAGGCACGATTGATACAGCGAGGTAGAGCCTTGGTTTGGGTCGCGCCGGAAAGCGTCGAGTTCGTCAATAATTGCAGTCATTATATCCAGTTGTCCTTGTTTAGTCGCCCAAAGAAAAGGGCACCCTGGGGCAAAAGTAGATCGGCAATTCAGGGTTTAATGCCAGTACCAGGCAAAATGTTAACATCTCCGCAGAGAAAATTTAAATTTTGTACGATTTAGCCTTGACAGAGCGTTCACGGGTCTATCTTCCAGTACATTAAACGAAAAAAACAACTAGTATGAGAAACGGGAAAACCTTTTGGACAATCTGCCTGCTGCTTGTGGTCAACAGCGGGCTTTTCGCGCAGCGCATTCGGCTGCTCAATACCAGCGGCGGCGTTGATTGTCCCGGCGCGCTGTGTACATCTAACAATCCGGTACGGTTTACGGTAGTCACTAATTTGCCAGGTGACTCCCTCAATCTTCCGCTCAATCCCAGCACTGCACATAACCCTCCGCGCCGTTTTAAAGGATTCTGGATTATGGGAGACGGAAATTTTTTGCAGTTTTCGGATACAAACGATGATGCAATATCGCGTACTCCTACGCCTTACAACTATGCCGCACCAGGTGATTATAAGGTCAGTGCTTATTTGACTGGTAAGTACACCAACACAAACTGGCCGAGGCAGGCAGTCATGAAGGTTAAAAGCATGGCTTCCCCGGGCAGTACCCCCACCAAATTTACTTCCTTGTTAAAGGGAAGTAGCGACGTTATCAAACTGAGTTCCAACCACGGTATTCGTAGAGAAAACCTGACTGCTTTTGTTATTTCCTACGCCCGGGCCAAAAGAGCATCGGGTATTTATTTTTTTTATAACGGGGTGATTGATGTACACACGCCTAAGCGGGATATGCACAAAACAAATACGCCGATCCTCCAGCATTATGATACTGAAATACCCTTGTATTTCAACGGTAAAATGGATACCACCAGAATCAAGTCTTATGAAACCGTCGCGTTGCAGACTGCTGGCCGGGTGGATGGATTAAGCTTTACCAATGCTTTTAAAGGGCTGGCCACCAAATTCAGGGATTTTATCTATTTCCCCGCCGAAACGGCCATTGAAAGAGACATGCCAGCTGGTTTTTTGGAAAAAAGACTTTTCCCCATTCTGCAAGCCCATCCTGATTTCATGCCCGAAGACACGTTGATGAATTTTCTCGTTGTGCTCACTGGCCCGGAACCACTAAAAAACGCGGCCCTGGACTCGCTGCTGGCGGGATTGTCGCCGGGGCTGGCATTAGGCAATCCAATCAATACCAGCGGAAACGAAAGAAAGATCAATGATAAGAATTACACGCCCGACCGAGTGCTGCAAGTGCCAACCGCTGGACCACAGTATATTCAAGCCATTGATCAATATCCCCTGGCCTATCAGGTCACTTTCGACCCCAACCAACTGACCGTGGAAGACATCAAGCCCAGCAGCGTAACAGGCGAATATGATGTAAGATTCCGCCTGGAAATGTGCAATAAGGGCCAGGCTATTGTGCCTTACGAACTGGTAAGCGTCAATTATTCCGCCAATTTTCACGACTTCAAACCTTTATCCCCAGTGATAATCAATGAAGTACACAATGGACAGACCTGGAGCTTTAAAGCAGACACTTTTATAACTGGTGCCCAACCTCAAGACCATGTAAGTCAGTGTATTTATATAGAATTTACGGCAAAAACGAACTGCGATGGCGTACGCTCCTTGTGGAAAAACAATCCTGTTCAGCCAGTGGAGGCCTGCGTGGTCTTTGCGGGAGCGATAGATACCCGCCCGGAATGCAATACTAACTTTTCGATTGATTCCACCCAGTTTCAGATAGGAGGCAAGGGCATTTGTTGCCAGGACAGTAATCCTCATCCCACCTGCCCATTCAACTGGTTGCTCTGGTTAATAATCTTCCTGATTTTGATCATTTTGTTTCTGCTCAGAAAGTTTTTCCGACGATCCCAGCCTTAGTTTTTTCGTTCCCGTTTCTAAGAAATCCTGTTTTTTCAAAAAACAGGATTTCTGGACGTTAAGTCAATCAGGTCATTTCATGTTAATAGGCTGACATTTAGCATATTAGCGCATTAGCACCTTTAATTGTCATGTGGAAGAAAGCAGCAGTCTTCATTTTTTTTCTTCTCAAAATATCTACCATCTATAGTCAATCCGACTCTCTTATAGCGGAAAAACTGGTAGAAAAGGCCTGCATTGCCTTGGAAAAAAAGCAGGTGATAGAATCTCATCAGTTGTATCAGCAGGCCCTGCAAATTTTTCAATCCCAGGATCTGTTAGTGCGCTGGATGGAAAGCCATGTCACGATGTCGCGGTGCTGGGCTCTGAAAATGAAACAGCCTTTCGTTGCGCAGGCATACTTGGATGCTGCTTTGCATGATTATTTCAGGCCACCCCTTACCGGGCCAGAATGGGAAGGCTATGCTCGTATTTATCTTAACAAAGGGCATATTTCGCAGTATATCATTACTGATCTCCTAGGGGCAGCCCGCCAGTATGAGCAATGTTATGATATATACATTTGTCAACTTCAAGAACATAACAATGGTATTGCCAGTTATCTGTATCACCAGTTAGGTAATCTTTATACCCGTCTTGGCGATTATGAACGGGCAGAAAATCTGCTTCGACGCGGTATTGCTTATGGGAAAAAGTATAATCAGCCGCACATCGGTAAATATGGTGATCTGGCCATTGCACTGGTTGATCTAGGCAAAAATCAGGAAGCGCTGGATGTTATTCAGGATGGACTTGCCAATGGTCTCGCCAATGAAGTGCTGGTAACTACCCGTATATGTGAAGCACGCGCACGCCTGAACCTGGGCGATCCTTCTAAGGCAATGCTTGCTCTAAGTGAATGCCCAGATTTGATTAGAAAGTTACCTTCTGCACAAACCGCTTTGGAATACTACTGGGCTGGTTATTATGGTATCTTAGGAGCCGTTCAGGACTCTATGCACAACTATCAGCAGGCAGAGGCCAATTACCGGCAGGCAACTAACAACGAAATTATCTTCTGGAAAACGCAGTACCGGCGCGAGGTCGGAAAATCATACGCCAACCTCGGCAACTTTTATTTGCGGCAGCAAAAACCCCAACTAGCGTTACAGGCTTTTCAACAGGCTTTGCAATGCGTACTCCGCGATTTTCATCCTCATTCTGCCGAAGAACAACCAGTGGCAGCGCAATTTCATGCGGAAAATACTATTATTGAAGGATTGGTTGGCAAAGCGACGGCTTTCCAGGCCTTGGGTCAGCCGGAACAGGCGTTAATTTGTTACGAACTCATTCCCGTCGTAGAGGCCAAGTTGCGCGCTACCCACGCCTATGAATCCTCTTCGCTGCTGGCACTGGGCGAAAGTCGTAAACGATTTGACGAGGCCGTCGGCATTGCCTGGCAATTGTACGCCCAAACGCATCAAATAACGTATGCCGAACGCGCTTTCCGGCTGACCGAACAGGCCAGAGGGATGCTGCTGGTGCAAAGCTTATCTCGCGCCCAAGCGGAGTACCATTTGCCCGATAGTATTCGGCGACGCGACGACGAACTTCGGGTACGTATGTCTTGGTACGAACAGCAGATTGCCAGCGAAGAAAGCCAGGTTGCATCCACTAATCGCTCCAAAGTAGAGCAGTGGAAAAATGAACTGCTGATCCTGAAACACACCCAGGAAGAATTTGTCGAGCAGTTGCGCCGCGATTTCCCGGACTTCGCCCATCTTTCCGATGAAATCAGTTTCCTGCAAGTAGGCGACGTGCCAAGTCTGCTGCGTCCCGATCAGGCACTGGTGGATTATTACCTTACCGAAAAGAAACTCTACGTTTTCTGGCTGGATGCGGCGGGCCACTTTACCTGGCGACAGGAGGTACTGTCCGCTGATTTTCGCGAAAATGTGCGCTTTTTTGCGGAGTATCCGACTACATGGAGCGAACACATCAATGTCGAGCGTGATCATCGTTTTCGGCAGATGGGATTTGAGTTGCAAAAACAGTTGCTCGCTCCTGAACTGGCTGCATCGCCCAATATTCACAGTTTGTTATTGGTGCCAGATGATGCGCTGGTATTTGTGCCCTTTGAAATGCTGCTCACGGCAAACAGTCAGGCACCAAATTGGGCAGATTTGCCTTGGTTGTTGTCTACTTATAACACTGGTTATGCGTATTCGGCTACCCTGCTCGGTATGCAACAAGCCCTTAGTCGCCAACACGCGCAAGAGTCCCGTCCGCAATATGTTTTAGGTGGTTTTGCGCCCTCGTATGATCCAAAAAGCTGGCAGCAGGATACCACGAATGTGTTTCGCGATCAAGTCTACGACGTAAAAAGTACACTTGCCGAAGTCCACAAAGTGCAGCGGCTTATCGGCGGGAAAGCCTATTATAAAGAGGAGGCTACCGAAGCGCAATTCCGCCTGACGGCTCCCAATTGTCGGGTATTACTGCTCGCCATGCACGGTTTTGCCGACGATCAACACCCGGAACTAGCGCGTTTGCTGTTTGGGAATCCCATAGCAGGTTCTATTAATAATGATAACATCTTGTTTGCCAACGAATTGCAGGTCATGCAGTTGCACGCAGACTTAGCGGTGTTGAGTGCTTGCCACACGGGCTTCGGCAAACTAAACAAGGGCGAAGGCGTATACAGCCTGGCCCGGGCTTTTGCCGCCGCTGGGGTGCCTTGCACAGTCATGAGCCTTTGGCGCTTGCATGAAGATACTGGCCCCGCCATTGTAGAAGCATTTTTCAAATATCTGCAAGATGGCAAGCCCAAAGACGAAGCCTTACGTTTGGCAAAAATAGATTTCTTAAAAGACCCCAATCATGAAGAGACGACCTCACCTTACTACTGGGCGGGTCTGATGGTTACTGGCGACGTGCGTCCGATGGATCTGCCCACTGCGCCACCGCCGCCTGCTTCCTGGTGGGCAGTGGCCTTCGTGGGTATAGCAACAGTAGGCGGCGGTTGGTGGTGGATGCGGCGGCGGAAAAAATGGCATCCTGTCTTTGGAAAGCAGAGTCTGGCGTAATAGACAAACTTGATTCACTTTTTAAACCTTTCTTTCCAGATTTATGGAAAGAAGGGTTTCCTTTTTCAAGGCAAAATAAATCAAGATAAAAAACTGAGTCGTTTGTCGCGAGAAAACCTCCTTCCCAACAGGTGCCGGAAACCAGTCACTGCCCTATCTTTGCCCCCACTTTTGCGGCTCACCACCGATTTTGCCTGCCGTGAAGTTTATCCTAACCACTTTTAAAAACGCATTTATGCAAGAAGTCGGAGTAAAAAACCCCGCCGCCACCCTCGACAGCATTGGTCTGAAATCCTGCAAAACCGCCTATTGGAATCTTACACCCGAAGAACTTATTGAGCATACCCTCACTAAAGGTTTGGGGCAATTGGCCGATACAGGGGCATTAGTGATCCATACTGGAGCTTTCACGGGTCGTTCTCCCGAAGATCGCTTCATTGTGCTGGATACTGAGACCAAAGACGAAGTCAATTGGGGCAAAGTCAACATTCCGTTCGATCCCTTTCAGTTTGATAATTTGTGGCGTAAAGCCTGTGATTACCTACAGGAAAAGGACGTGTATATCCGCGATGTGCGCGCCAATGCCAGTGCCAACCCGGAATACCAGTTACGGCTGCGTGTCGTGACGGAATTGCCGTGGAGCAACCAGTTTGCCAACAATATGTTCCTTCGCCCGGATTGGGAAGAGCTGTTGACTTTCGAGCCGCGCTGGACGATCTTGTGCGTACCTGGCCTGCAAGCCGACCCCGCCACTGATGGTACACGCCAGGCAAATTTTGCCATTATTAATTTTTCAAAACGCAAATTGCTGATTGGCGGTACGGGCTACACGGGCGAAATCAAAAAGGGCGTTTTTTCCCTGATCAATTTTGTGTTACCCACGCGCGGCAAGGATACACTGCCTATGCACTGCTCCGCCAATGTAGGGCAGGAAGAAGGCGATATTGCTTTGTTTTTTGGCCTTTCCGGGACGGGCAAAACGACCCTGAGTGCCGATCCCAATCGTCCGCTCATTGGCGATGACGAACACGCCTGGGCAGAGAACGAGGTGTTCAATTTTGAAGGGGGGTGCTATGCTAAAACCATTGACCTTACCGAGGAAAAGGAGCCGGATATTTTTCGAGCTATTCGCCACGGAGCTATTTTGGAAAATGTGGCTTTCCTGCCTAATACCCGCCAGGTGGATTATGCAGATCGCAGCATCACTGAAAACACCCGTGTTTCCTACCCGATCTATCATATTGATAATGCAGTGACCCCCAGCCGTGCCGAAGGCGATCCTAAAAATATTTTCTTTCTGTCGTGTGATTCTTTTGGGGTGCTGCCTCCCATTTCCAAATTGACTCCAGAGCAGGCGATGTACCTGTTCGTGAGTGGCTATACCGCCAAAGTGGCGGGTACAGAGATGGGCATCAAGGAGCCAAAAACGACTTTTTCCGCCTGTTTTGGTGCGCCTTTCCTGCCATTGCATCCTGCCCGATATGCTGATCTATTGGGTAAAAAACTCCGAAATAGTAAGGCCAATGTCTGGCTTATCAATACTGGCTGGAGCGGTGGCCCTTATGGCACTGGCAGCCGCATGAAACTGCCTTACACCCGCGCTATGATCACGGCTGCCCTGCGTGGAGAACTGGACAAGGTAGATTACGAAAAACAGCCAGTCTTCGGATTGGCTATTCCCACCAGTTGTCCCAATGTGCCTGCCGAACTCCTTAACCCGCGCAATACCTGGGCCGACAAAGCTGCCTACGATCAGAAAGTACAGGAACTGGCGAAGGAATTCATCGAGAATTTCAAGAAATATGAAGACCAGGTAAAGCCCGAAGTCATTGCTGCTGGGCCGCAGGTTTAGTGGGTAAAAGGCAGGTAGACAAATGCAATGAGTAAATAAGCGCGGCATCTGCTATGCCAGCAACAGCAAAAGGCAATACGATCAGTCGGATCGTATTGCCTTTTATTTTTTTTGACAGTTGCCTGTTTTACTTCTTGTCTTGCTTCGCAAACACCTTGCGCAGCAATTCCGTGTTACGCAAACTAACGTTGGAGCGAATAGCCTTTTCCTTTTGTTCTACCAGACTAAACATACCCACTAGCGCCATTTTGGTAACGTGGTCGTCCAGCTCCGGGTTGGTAGGAGTGACGAATGGCAGTTTGTTGTAAGCTGTCACCGCTTCCCGCCAGTAAGTACGGGCGTTCACTTTATCCAACGATTCCTGGATAACGGGTTTAAACACATTGTACAGTGGCTCCCCAGTCGTCGTCTGCAAATACTTGGTAGCTGCATTGGCATCGCCGGTCAGGATATTCATCGCATCCTGAAAGGTCAGTTTTTTGATGGCGGATAGAAAGATCGGCTTGGCTTTCGTAGCGGCATCTTCAGCGGCGCGGTTCATACGCTCGGTCAGGTCAGCTTCAATATTAGTGAAACCCGGCACCATTTTGAGCTTGGACACCACTTTTTGTGCCTCGGCGGGCAACAGGATTTTGTACGGACTTTTGAAATACCCGTCTTTGGCCGACAGGAAATCGGTCGCTTCCCCGACACCTGCATTCAAGGCTTCTTTCAAGCCATTCCCCACTTCATCTTGGGTGAGTCCGCCGTCCGTAGCAGTTTTGACTGCGGCTTGCGCCTTTTTCAGCGCGTTGCCAAACTGGGCATGGGCCAATTGGGTAGTCAGTAAAGCTACCAGCAGCAGGAGCATTGATTTTTTCAACATCATGATAGTGCGTTAGAATGATTTTTCATAAAGACGCAACAAAGGTACTTTTGGCAGTAAGCAAAGGCGGGGTTTAGGGATTTTTTAACAGCCCGGCAGTCATAGCGATCTGAGGTGGTCTAATTTAGCCGGACAAAAAGTTATCTTAACTTTGACTCATGGCAAGGAAGGAAAAAACTGTTTCATTGGCCAGCAGTGTGGCCAAAAGACCTCGTAGGAAATACGACGAGGACTTCAAGCGGGAGGCGTTAAAACTGGTCGATGGTGGGCGCAGCGCGGTGGATGTTGCTCAATCATTGGGCATCGCTGAACACCTTTTATACACTTGGCGCAGCCAGCGGAAGCAGGTAGAACGCGGGGTTTCTTCGGAGTTGTCCTCGGAAGTGGAAGGCTTGCGCAAGCGGCTTCGGGAAGTGGAAATGGAGCGGGATATTTTAAAAAAAGCGTTGCACATTTTCAGCCGGGGCGGATAGCGGATAAGTTTCAATGGATTGAAAGCGAGGAAGTTAATTTTCCTGTAGAAGCCCTTTGTGGGGTCTTACAGGTGAGTCGCAGTGCGTACTATGCCTGGCGAAGTGGGGAGAGTTACTCGGAGGACGAGGCGGAATTGGGTGCGCGGGAGGCCGTGAAAAGTTGTTTTTCCAGGCACCTGCGCCGCTATGGATCCCGTCGGATCAGGGTACAATTGCAACGGGAGGGCAGACGGATTGGACGGCACAAAGTACGACGGTTGATGCATCAGGGAGGGCTGCGCGCGATTCAACCCCGCAGTTTTGTTCCTCGGACGACCGACAGCGCTTCCACGCGGCACCCTGCTCCAAACTTGTTGCGGATGGAGGAGATCAGCACCAGCGCTCCCAACCAAGTGCTCGTCGGCGACTTGACCTATTTGCCGCTTCGGTCAGGGAAATGGGCATACCTGGCCACCTGGAAAGACGTTTTCACCCGTAAAATAGTCGGTTGGGATATGGCCATGAATATGCGTAAAGAATTGATTGTAAACGCTTTTAAAAAAGCAATGAACCAGCAGAAATTGTCACCGGGACTTATCGTGCATTCCGACCAGGGCAGCCAATACAACAGCAAGGAAGTCAAAGAACTGCTCCGAAAAAATGGATTTAGGCAAAGTATGTCGCGTAAAAATGAAGTCCTGGACAATGCTTTTGCCGAGTCATTTTTCTCCCGCTACAAAGCAGAACTGCTGCAAAATGGCATCTTTGAAACCTACGAACAGGCTTATTCACTGACTTTTGAGTACATCGAGACCTATTTTAATCGAATCCGCCTACATTCAGGCATCAATTACCAAACCCCACAAGAATGCGAAAATCACTATTTTTCTAAACTAGACTTCTGTCCGGATTTATAGGACCATCTCAATCTTTATTGTTTACCCTTTCACTTACTTTTAACATCCTCTACCATTTGTTTCTTAGAGAGGCTTAAAATTTAAATTCACGATTTTAAGGGTAACGGTCATAGCCAACAAGTTAAGTGTAAAGTATTGGTTTAACCACTGGTTATTTTAATTGAACAAGGCTAAGACAGGCATATCTTTGGCACTAGCCATTCGCGCTTGAAAAACCCCATCCCTCACCCTTTCCAGAAAGGGTGAGGGATGGGGTTTTTCAAGCGTAGAAATGCGCTCCAAAGTACCACTCTGTCGGCCCTGTCAACACAATGTAATTAATTGAAAAATAACTTTTTGTGCTTAACTTGATGGCTATGGGGGTAACGGTGCCCAAAAACAGAGAGGTTGGTTTTTAATCGTTGCTTAGAGAGGTTTATCGGGTTTAGAAAATCCAAGAGTAATAAGAGTAAAAGTGAAGCTGACTAAACTTGTCTAAATCTTCTTCTAAACCTCGCCTAAACCATTTTAAAATGATCTCTTCCCATGCTTTTAATTATGAACTGGATTTCCAGCAGACCGATTTTCGTCAACATCCTGAACTGTATCGGGTGGGTAAAGGCGAACAAGGTGTTCTGCTGGTAGAGCCTTATAAATCCGAAATCCTGCCTTACTGGCGTTTCAAAACGGAAGCCATCGCCCGCGAATCAGCTGAAAAAATATACGCGCTATTCGAGGCTTATCTCCAAAATAATGACTTTGTAGGTGCGGATATGGCACGTAAGTTCTTGCAAATGGGATTCACTCGCGCCCGCCGCTATGCCAATTATAAGGGGGGCAAAAAGTACCGCCATGGCCCTGAAAATGCTACAGCCGGCCTTCCTTATCCTTACTCGCAAGGTAGTCCCGACAAAGGCAACGCTCTCCAGCCGCAACAAGCCGATGCGCTCACCAATGAGAAAGCACGAGCTGCCGCCATATTTCGGGAATACTGGTTTCGCGCCAAAACTCACCTCCTTTACGTAGAGCAGAAAAAAATATTTAATGAAAAATATCTGGTCTGATCTTGCAAAATTGGTGTTGGTGTAAAAAATACAATATCTTTGAATGAAGATGATATAAACTGGGTCCGTTTTTTGACCTGAAAAACCATCTTTTTAAACATAAGTATTTGACATAGAAGAAATTGGATTTTTCTCCTCCACTTTTAAAACTACTTTAGTCAAAATAATCAGACAAAGCTGCATACAATTTTGCGCCTGTTTGCTGCGTTTCGCCACGTCTATGAATCGGTTCTCGCTCTTTACTACCGCCCCTATGCTGTGCATCGTTCTGCTTGCTGCGGTGCTGATGCCTACCTGCACGCAGATGCCTGCGGCTCCTGCTTCGCATCTTTCTCATGCTTTTTCGCAGCATACCGAAGCTGCTTCCAACCCGCATTTACAGGAGTTGTTAGCGGAATATGACCGATACTTTGCCGGTCAGATGGTTGCTACCGGTACTCCCGGTGCAGCGATGGTAGTCGTAAAAGATAGCCAGGTGGTATTCGAGCGCGGCTATGGTTTGCGAGCTGTTGGCACCCCCGATTCGGTGGATGCCAACACCGTGTTTCGGGTTGGTTCGCTCTCTAAAGGGTTTGCGAGTGTGCTCTCTGGCATATTGGTGTCGCAGGGCATATTGAGCTGGAATGAACCCGTGCAGCAATTGGTTCCGGAGTTCAAATTGCGGGATCGGGCGCAGGCTAGCCGCATCCAGTTGTGGCACTTATTATCGCATACTACGGGCCTGCCATATCACGCGTACACCCATCTTATTGAGCAGGGATACGATATTCCTACGTTGATGAAATATCGTTTTCCGCTGGTGCCGCTGGTCTGGAAAGAAGGCGAAACGTATAGCTATCAGAACGCAGTATTCTGCGTGGTGGAAGAAATGATGAAGGCCGCTACTGGCGAGACGTATCAGGCATTATTGAACGAAAAAATATTTCGCCCGGCCCATATGCGCACGGCTTCCTGCGATTACGCGTCTATTTGCAGTACGGTGGATAAAGCTTTGCCACATGTTTTGACCCGTGGCGGCGGATGGCGCGCCGATAATATCACAACGCACTATTACAATGCCACTGCGGCGGGCGGCGTGAATGCCAGCGCCACCGATATGGGCGAGTGGTTGAAGGTGCTGCTGGGTTATCGGCCTGATGTGGTATCTGGTGCCACCTTGGATAAGGTTTTCTCGCCCGTAGTAAAAACGGGTCGGGAACGCCAGATTTTTCCACAATGGATCGCCCGCGATGAAGCTTCCTATGCCCTTGGTTGGCGGGTACTCGAACATGGCGGCGACACCATATTATACCATAGTGGTTCGGTCAATGGTTTTCGGGCAGAAATCGCGCTCAATCGGCGCGACGGCATAGCGATCTGTATGTTGTTCAATGCTTGCACGCCGTTGGGCAAAGAGTGCGTACCAGATTTTTTTGAACGCTGGAATAATTCCCGGAGTGCGATTCTGGGCTGGCAATCGTAAATAAGGAGCAAAATAGCAAGGGGCAATTAGCAAAACTATTGACCTGCTACCAATGCTGCGGCTTCCTCCACGCTCAGCACGACTTGTTCGCCTGTCAGCTGGTTTTTGACTGATAATGTCCTTGTCTGCATTTCCGTTTCTCCGACTATAGCGACGAACGCCACGTTGCGTTTGGCGGCGTACTCGAATTGCTTTTTCAATTTCCCTGGTTCTGGATAAAGTTCCACCGAGAGGCCCGCTGCGCGTAGTTTGGTGGCACACTCGAAAGCATATGCGTGCGTCGGATCATCGAAAGCAGCCAGCAACACCTGCACACTTGCGCTGAGTGCTTCAGGAAATACTTCCAACGCGTCCATCACATCATAAATACGGTCGGCACCAAAAGAAATGCCTACTCCAGACAAACCAGGCACGCCGAACACCCCGGTCAAGTCGGCATAGCGACCGCCGCCGCCAATACTACCCATCGGCACACCGATAGCGGCTACTTCCAGAATACAACCGGTATAATAACTGAGTCCGCGCGCCAAAGTGATGTCAAATTGCAAGGCATTGCTGAGCGGCGATTTTTCCAAAAAGCGATATACGCGATCCAATTCGTCGAGACCGCTCAAGCCAGTCGGGCTGTCGGCAAAAAGTGGGCGCAGTGCCTCCCGATTGGGTACTTCCAGAATTTGTTGAATGACTTCGATGGCTTCCATCGGAATGCCACGATCGGCTAGTTCAGTACGCACGCCAGACAAACCAATTTTATCCAGCTTATCAATGGCTACAGTCATGTGCATGAACTGATCGGGAATGCCAGCGGCTTCGGCGATGCCAAATAATATTTTACGATTATTCAGTTTGATGGTTACGGGCACTTGCAGCCGCATAAAGGCTTCATCATACATCTGGACGAGTTCGGCTTCAAATTGCAGGCTATCCGAGCCAATCACGTCGGCATCGCACTGGAAAAATTCGCGGTAGCGACCCCGTTGCGGACGGTCGGCGCGCCACACAGGCTGTATCTGGTAGCGTTTAAAAGGGAAAGTCAGTTGGCCGCGATTCATCACGACGTAGCGCGCAAATGGCACGGTAAGATCGTAGCGCAGGCCGCGTTTGGCAATACTACGTACCAGTTGTGCGGAATCCCGATTCGCCAGCGCATCGGGGGCAGCATCTTTCAGGTAGTCGCCATTATTCAATATCTTGAACAACAACTTGTCCCCCTCGTCGCCGTACTTGCCGGTGAGCGTACTCAGGTTTTCCATTGCTGGTGTTTCGAGCGGCTGGAAGCCAAATTTCACAAACACGGAGCGAATAGTATCAAAAATATAAGTACGCCTGCGCACTTGTTCCGGCCCAAAATCGCGGGTGCCTTCGGGAATACTAGGTTTTTGCATGGTCGTTGTAGGCTTTAAAAGACGAGCCGCTATTAGTTTGTTGGGTTGAAAAAGTAAATATTAACTAGCCAATCTAGTCAAAATTTGCAATAAATGTGTCATACCACCTGGAAACGATGCTATCCAAAAACTAAGGGGACGACCTTTAGCGTACATAAGGGGTCAGATGAGAAAACGGGTTTTAGTAGCCAGCAGCGGCATCGGCCAAGCGGCTCAACACCAGACCTTTATGGGCTAGCGTACCAAGAATGAGTAGTGTAGCAATGGTAACGTAGATAGCAATAATGCGATGTTTTTGGGTGTCGTTGGTGTTCTTTTTAGAAAAACTACGACCTAATTGCACCAGCAGAATGGCTATGAACATAGCCCCAGCGTGTTCCATCGTGAAGTAGCGAGCCCAGGAACCCGGTTGGGCTGATCCATTGGAAAGTGCCGCCATACCCAGGGGACTAATCCAAAGTAATAGTAAGCCGAGCAGCAATTGCAGGTGGCAAAGGCCAAGCAAAGCAGCAGCACCGATGTTGTCCGGTTTTTCGTAACGCTTACTATTTAGCCAGCCGGTGTAGGCGCGAAAAAGCACAAACACCAGGGCTAGTAAAATGAAGTACCGATTGTAAGCGTGAATTTCTTTGAGTATCGAGTAAAAAGTCATGGCATAGAATTATTAGTACGATGAAGGGGTAAAAGTAGGATTTCGTTCAGCGACTACCATTTTACCCGCAAAAATACCGATATAAAAAATTTTCACTCCAAAAGTGACCTTTTCAAAAAGGTTCGTTTAAATGCAGTAATTGAGCAAAAAAGCCCATCTGGGCTGGAAGATATATAAGAAAGGAAGATTGTTTTCATTTGGTTTTTTGGGGTTAAGTCATCGGACGAAAGTTCGATGGCTTTTTTGTTTTTATAATACATAAAACCTTAATAATCAAAGTGAATTATCCCAATTCTGCCGTCCACTTTCCAGCCTCTGTATTATTTGTTCCGCAGCGGAAAAGGGTGAAAGTCGTCCAGCCAGCACTTCTGGCTCCAGTGTTTTTAATAATAGTTGAGCATGGCGGTTATTGTGAAAAAGTGCCTGCAATCCCGCCTGTAGGGCTTCCTCCAGCCAATAGTGTGCTTGCTGTCGCCGATTTTCCACAAAGAAGCCATTTCCCTGCGTTTGCTTTCGGTATTGCAAAATAGCAGCCCATAATTCGCCTATACCCGTCCCGTCTTGCGCACTGCACATCAGCACTTGCGGCGACCAGCTGCTCGATTTTTGGGGTAATAAATGAATAGCGTTGCGGTAATGGCGTTGCGCCTGTTGCGCCAAAGCCAGGCGTTCGCCATCAGCTTTATTCACGGCTATCAGGTCGGCCATCTCCACAATGCCGCGTTTGATGCCTTGCAATTCGTCGCCTGCTCCAGGCAACAGCAGCAGCAGAAAAAGATCCGTCATGCGGTGCACCGCTACTTCCGATTGGCCCACGCCTACAGTCTCAATTAATATGGTGTCATAGCCTGCCGCTTCCACCAGCAGAATGGTTTCACGGGTTTTGCGAGCCACGCCGCCCAGCGAGCTGCCAGCAGGAGAGGGCCGCACAAAAGCCATTTCAGCAACCGACAGTCGTTCCATGCGCGTTTTGTCGCCCAGAATGCTGCCTCTACTTACGCTGCTGCTGGGATCTATCGCCAACACTGCTATGCGTTGCCCCTGCTCGATCAAGTGCATTCCTAATGCTTCGATGAGACTGCTTTTGCCCACCCCTGGCGCACCAGTGATTCCGATGCGTAAAGTTGTCGGTCCATTATTTGCCTCCGCCAGCAGGCGGGCGATAACTGCCTGGGCCAGTACTTGGTGGTCGGGACGCGCACTTTCCACCAAAGTAATCGCCTGACCCAGCACCACCCGGCTACCGGAACGGATGCCGCTAACAATCTCCTCGACGGTAGGCAGGACGCGACGCATGGCGCAAAGATATTGTGCGCCCTGTGGAATAGGAATAATGTTTTTCCGCCCGCTTCGGGCGTTAAAGTTCCTTATGATTATTTCAAATATTATTTTAACTAAAATTCAAATAATTGATAATCAAATAATTATTAGTTAATGCTTTTCACGTTTACTATTTCAAAGGTTAAACTCCGTTAAACCTGACTTTGTCCACTGCTGCCCGCTTGTGGAGCATCTATGTCTGCATCCATCTTGTGGCAAAATTATTCGCCATGCAAAAAACGATTTTCCTCTTCCTCTGCTGCACATTGGTTTTGAGTCAATGTCGCTCCCTGCGCTCCGCCGATTTTCACACTTCCCCGGCCCTGCCAACGCGCCTTCCGCCACTACGTTTGCTGATCCACCAGACCAGTTTTGGCCAAGCCTTCGATGCTGCGCTCTACCGCCAAGGCCCCGGTGCTACCGATCCCTGGCAAGCTTATAGTGTGACCGCCGGAGCCATGCAGGATGTTACCCATTTGCTACAAAATGAACTGGCAGACAATGTGATGCAGGTTGGTAAGAATCAGGCTGGTCAAGCTCGCTTCAAACTCTTGTTTTATGAGCGTCGCAATACCGGCTGGGGCTATGCCATCCCTTCCATCCTTACCTTGTCTGCGGCTAATATACTTGGTATGCCTTATGGGACCATCCGTTGCGAATTGGAGCTGCAACTCGAAATCGCTGATGCCAAAGGAAAACCAATCGTCACCTATTCGGCTCCCGGCACCGGCAGAGCCAAAATCGCGATGTATTACGGCTACGTCGGCGCAGACGCTATACGGAAGGCTAATCTGGAGGCACTTAAAACCGCGCTGAAAGCCATCGAAATCAAACTACAAGAGGATGTACCCACTTTATCAGCACAACTCGCTGGCGGATAATGAATGACAAGGTACAAATGCTTGGCATAAATCCCCATTTGGGAAGAATTGTCGGCTTTGACCTTAAAAAAATTGAAAAAAATACGGCAGCGTCCAGCCATTTTCTAAAACCCGTCGTTTCCGGTACGTGGGGTTGGTTGGTGCTGCCGTGTTTTTTTTGGAGAAAAACATTCCTGCACAGTGATTGTTTTGCTCTAAAAATCTGATAATGAATCGTCTATTTTGGTTTTTAACCGGCTTTCTGGCCCTTAGTGCCTGCCAATCTGAACCTAAAAATACAGCTGTTTCCACACCAGCGGTTAATGTGCCCGTTGCCTCCGCAGCTCGCAAAAATATTGTTTTTTTTGGCAATAGTCTCACTGCCGCGTACCAGCTCTCCCCTGAACAGGGCTTTGTCGCCATTATTCAGCGGCGTATTGATAGTTTGCAATTGCCTTATCGCTGTGTAAACGCAGGCCTTAGCGGCGAAACCACTGCCGATGGCAAGAACCGGGTCGGATGGGTGCTGCAACAGCCGACGGATATCTTCGTCCTCGAACTGGGTGGCAATGATGCGCTGCGTGGATTACCCATCGCTCAATCCAAAGAAAATTTGCAGGCCATTGCCGATAGTGTGCAGCGACATTATCCGAATTGCCAGATCGTGGTGGCGGGTATGCTCGCTCCGCCTAATCTGGGTGCGACTTATACCAATGCTTTCAAAACGATGTACACTGATCTGGCGCAGCGCAACAAAGCGGCTCTGATTCCTTTTCTGCTTGAAAACGTAGGCGGTATATCGTCTCTTAATCTGGCAGACGGTATTCACCCCAATATAGCCGGACAAAAAATTGTGGCGGAAAATGTTTGGCGCGTATTGCAGCCGTTATTGAAAAGTGCCGGGTAGCGCGTTCCCAAATTTTTAAAGTTTTCACAAACCTGTGATGCAGCTGTTCCTTTTTAACATATTTACTTGATAAACAGTCACTTTTAAGCCCTTCCTAACACTACCTCCAATAATTATTCTTCGTCTGCCCGCGTTATTTGAGGGCGTTGGCGTTATGTCGACGATTTTAATACTCCTAATGAATTATGGACCTGCCAAAAGTACTTCCCGCCATTAAAACCCTGATCGGGGAAGGTGATATTGAAACAGCGATGGTGCAACTGGTGGCACTGCTCGATAGCGATCCCAACTATAGCGAGTTGGCACAGATCGGGCGGGTAAACCAGGGTGAACTATACCAGACCAAAGCCCAGAGCATTCGCGGAATTATTTCCCCGGAGACGGCACAGTTGGCTACTAACCAAGTGGCTAACAATGCTTTGCAAATTATCCGGCGCATCGAGGCGGGCAAGCTCACTTTTCAGGATGCGGCACCTACCCCCACGCGCTCGCAAGCCTGGCGATATTATGTCATCGGTGGCATAGTGGCCCTGGCGGGAACTTTTTTTACCTGGCGACTGACCCATAGCACGGTAGCGGACAGCTGCCCGCAATATGATGCCAAGACTCGCTTTAAAGTGATGATTTTGCCGTTCAAACAGACGGGTGAAAAGAAGGGTAGTGATCCCGCGGTGGATATTTCCGATGGATTGAATGTGCTTTTTAGCAAAACCCAAAATTTGAAAGACGCAGCGGTAGCAGATGTAAATGAAAAGTACGATATCAACACCAACTATCCCAGTCTGACCGAAGCAACGGATATGGCGCAAGGCTGTGGGGTGCAAATGATTGTGTGGGGCAAGATCAATGAGACGACCGACCAAGGCTATAAACTCGACATTCGCTACAAATTGCTGGATGGTTTGGTGGCCACTACTGGTGACACTACGCTGGGTAATCTGCTGAAAATGAATGACTTCGGTAATCTTACCCGTGACGTGGATGCCGCGACTCGGCTGCTATACATCGTGTTGGCCAACTGGGCCAGCATCCCGATTGCCAGCAATTTGCTGGAAGCAGCCCCCGTGGCAGCTAAGATGGATAGTACTTCTGCATTGGCGCTGCCTGATAGCACCTTACTGCTGGCCGTGGCGCAGGGGCATATAGTCAAGAAAGAGAATGATAAAGCCCTGGCTATTTACGACAAATTGCTGGAGGCTTATCCCAACCAGCCCAGTTTTCGCCGCCGCCGGGGTGCATTACTGTATCAAAAGGGCGATTTTGCTGGAGCTGCTGCGGATCTCCAGGTGGCCGCTCCAAATGCCAGTATGGCCGATCCAGACCTGCTGAAAATCCGGGCTCAGGCATCGTTGAAAAGTGGCCAGCCAGCCAGAGCTACCGAAGATTTGAATGTCGTACGTCGCAAAAAACCTGCGGATGGTGCCTGGCTAGATAAACTGGAGCAGGAAGCCGCTTCTTCCACCTTAATGATTCAACAACGCCTGGTGAATGAGGAAAAAATGGTAGCCTCCCAGCCACTCGACCCAATGTTCCAGGCAAGTGCCGCTAAAAGTAATCTGGCCCTTGGACGACCAGAAAAAGCCTTAACCTATGCGAAAAAGGCTATTAAGAATGATCCACAAGCATCGGCAGGTTATGAAGTCGCAGTGGAAGCCAATCTCCAAAAAGGCGATACCAGTAGTGCGCGACAAGTGATAGAAGACGCACAACGCCATGGTATAAATGCCCGTGGGGTGGATCGTTGGATTCCTTATGTGGCACCTTTGCAAAAATCCAAACCCAAGAAACAGTAAGTAGATCTGCTGAAAAATGCGTCGTCTTTTATGCTTTTCTGCTGCGGGCAAGGCTGTTGTTGTACAGCTTTGCCCGCCGCAATTTTGCTTACATTAGCCCATTAAATAGTTCTAAATTGCTGATATGGCGCCTGTATTTGGTTTTATTACAAAATTTAGACAAAAGTAGAAGCTTTCAAAAAACGCTGCTTCCCTAAAAGGTTTAGAAAATATAGCGGCCAGATGACCAAAGAATAATTGGCACTGTCTGACAATTGACAAATAACTATCTATGATTTCCTTTAAAACAAATAGTTTTTTTAGTAAAAAATATGCTTTATGCTTGGTGAAAAACGTATTAATTTATTAACTTTGTAATTCTCGTGGAAAAGCGTCCACATACCTCCTGAGATTTATTCTGTGTTTCAGGTTTTCTTCGTGTAAGGACTTTTTTAATAGCAATGATTTTGTGGGTTTTTAGCGCCGTCAGCGCCTGGAATTGGCCAATAAAAAGGCTGCTCCGCTGTGCTTTGCCGGTTCATTTTCGGCGCTATTATCTTCTTGGCAGGTTCTTTCAAGAACATGATGTTTCGCTTTTTCCGTTTTGAGCTCCCAAAGCCCATTTTCAATTTAGGCTTACTTAAACAGCAGGAAAGATGACTATGCAAGCGCAACAGCAGCAACTTAAACTCATTTTTCGGGGACGCCTGGAGTTTGGCACGGAGCGCACGTATAATATGGTTCTCCAGCATTGGCAGACCCGACTCGAAAGCTATTTCAAAGGGGATGTATTATTCACTGCCGAACAAGTGTTTTGCGCCGACGACTTTTCGCTTACGGTGCCTTCGCAGACACTGATGAGCAGCGAAAAAAACTGGCGCAGCACAACCTCGCTTTTGCAGGAAGTGGCTCAGTACGCTATTATGGGTAATGTCGGCGCATGGTGCGTGGATAGTGGTCAAGTGCTGGCCGAGTTCAAAATCGAGCCACACTCGGATAAAGTGGCGGTAGCTGAGTACCATCGTGCCTGCGAACTGATGCAACAGGGTGGAATGGAAGTAGAAGCGACGGAGGCCCTGAATCGGGCTATTTCCAAGTATGCCAGTCATGCACTGGCCTACGAGCGGCGAGGTTATGTGAATTACAAATTGAAGAATTTCAACGATGCGTTGTACGACTTTTCTAAAAGCATTGTTTTATATCCGAATAACCCGGAACCCTACTATGGGCGCGGTAAAGTACGGATGATAAAAAATGAATGGGAAGCGGCGGTGCTGGATTTCAACCACTGCCTGCGGCTTTCTATTCCGCTCCAGCCGATTTACTGGTTGACGCGGCTGCAAAAAGGCGACTGCCTTTTTCATGCTAAAAAGTATGCGGAAGCAATCGTGGAACTGAAGGCGTACCTGCTACGGAAATTCAAAGAAACCGACCCCAACTTTCGTCATCGCGGCAAAGCGGAGTACCTGCTGGCCGAATGCACGAAGCTGATCGGTAAGTAAGCAACAGGATAAGGCGACGGCGGACCAAACGGTTCGCCGCCGCTGTTTATAGCAGCCGACAATCCTTCAAAGCGGAAAATATTGAATAAGCAAAGCCAAAAGCTCAAAGGCCTGTCTGGCACTACCAGACAGGCCTTCGTTGGACCTATGCACACTATCCCAATGCGCTGGGAAGCGAATTGAAAAAATTTGAATTATTTATCAATACCCTCGACTGGTTTCTTTTCTGCCTCGCGCATACCCTGGCGAATTTCGTCTTCCACGGAACTCTTGGCATTGTTGAATTCACGGATGCCATGGCCCAGGCCGCGCATAAGTTCTGGTATTTTCTTGCCCCCAAACAGCAAAAGCACGATAACGAGGACTACCGATAGTTCGCCGCCGCTCATGTTGAAAAAAAGAAGTGTGTGTGTCATGATGTTCGATGTTTAAAATAGTAGAAAGCCAGCAGAAGACTGGCCCATTTTCTCAAAAGTTGACATTAGACCGGGAATGCCCGACAAAGTTACGGTTGACCCTTCGGTAAAAGCTAGAAAGGTGAACAATTTTACGAAAAACGGATTATGCATCCTGTAAGCAAACAAATAATGCTGGTTAGAGACATCATTGCGGTGCTGGAACAGGTGGCCCCGCCGCATTTGCAGGAAACATACGACAACTCCGGTCTTTTAGTTGGCGAATTCGATCAGGAAGTGACTGGAATTTTATGTTGTCTGGATTCAACGGAGGCAATAGTGGAAGAAGCTATGAGAAAAGGGTGTAATCTGATCGTCGCTCATCACCCCATTGTATTTCGCGGTTTGAAGCGGCTGAACGGGAGCAACTATGTGGAGCGCACGGTCATCCGCGCTATTCAGGCAGGCATCGCTATTTACGCCATTCATACCAATCTCGACAATGTGCATCGTCAAGGCGTAAACGCCAAAATTGGCGAAAGGTTGGGTTTGCAGCATACCCGCATTTTGGTGCCTCGCCTAGGTATGGCAGATATTGGAGCAGGACTTTTGGGGGAACTTGCCCGCCCGCTAGCAGAGCAAGATTTTTTACAACTACTTAAAAGCCAACTTCTTGTCAAATGTGTACGACATACTGCGCTATTAGGTAAACCCGTACAGCGCGTGGCAGTCTGTGGAGGCAGCGGTAGTTTCCTGCTTTCGGCAGCACGCCAGGCTGGAGCTGATGTTTTTGTCACTGCCGACTTCAAATACCATGAATTTTTTGATGCCGACGGGCAGATTCTCATCGCCGATGTTGGGCATTACGAGTCTGAACAGTTTACTATCCACTTATTACAGGAGATTATTCGTGAAAAATTTCCTACTTTTGCGCTTCATTGCACGGAATTGAACACAAATCCCGTGTTTTATGCTTGAAAATGGGCTATTTTACATTTTGACCAGAAATATTATGCAGGTTGATTCAAGAACTTTAAAATAAAATCTTGTAACGTCAGCCTATTTTCAGAGTGTCGAGCAGTCCATTAGTCTCAATTATTTGTTCACACATTCACCTACCGATATAAATGCCTGTAGAAGCAACCGTTGCCGAAAAACTGCAGATGCTGTGGAATTTGCAGCAAATTGACTCCCAACTGGATGAAATTCAAATCCTGAAAGGCGAACTTCCCATGGAAGTAGCCGATCTGGAGGACGAAATTGCCGGTTTGGATACCCGTATTAAAAAACTGAAAGCGAACCTCAAGGAGAGCGAACAGGAAATTACTAAGATGCAGGCCACCACCAAAGAGGCCGATGCGAATATCAAGCGCTACCAGAAGCAGCTGGAAGAAGTAAAAAATAATCGCGAGTACGAGGCACTGCAAAAGGAAATCGAACTGGCCAAACTGGATATCCAGCTGATGGATAAGAAAGTGAAAGAAGCCAAGGGCCAGCTTGACCTAAAAAAAGACAGCGTGACGGTAGCAGAAGCCCGTTTCGATGCCAAGCAGAGCGAACTGGACGCTAAGAAAGTAGAATTGCAGGGCATCATCGAAAAGACGGAACAGGAAGAAACCAAGCTGCGTGGCCAGAGCGAAAAAGCTCGCCAGGGCATCGAAGATCGTCTGCTGAAAGCCTACGATAAAACCCGCCGTACCTACCGCAACGGCCTCTCCGTCGTGACGGTAGAGCGGAACTCTTGCGGAGGTTGCTTCAACAACGTACCACCTCAAGTGCAGCTGGAAATTGGTTTGCACAAAAAAATCCTGGCCTGCGAGCACTGCGGCCGTGTTCTGGTGGATGCCTCCATTGCCTACCCAGAGTCGGCAGTAGCTGCATAAATCGTTGTTTATGTGTTAATTTTGTGTAAGGCCTCCCCGAATATTGCGTTCCGGGAGGCCTTTTTAATGACTTTTTAATGGATATGTAGTTTTTTGTCGGAAATTTTGTTAAAACTCTTCGGCAATTCACAGTATCTCCGTTTCTTGCATTGTTCTTTTAATATGTATAGTTTCAACGCCGCGCCAATGTTCCCGTATCGGTTACGACTCCTGCTCATTTTCCTTTCGTTCCTACTCGTTCATACGGTAGCCCAATCGCAAGCTTTCACTATCTACGATAGTCTCCCACAGCTGCAAGAACGCGTTAGACAAAACGATGAAAACACCACCCTGGTCATCAATTTTTGGGCCACTTGGTGTAAACCCTGCGTAGAAGAGCTTCCTTCCTTCGACGAGCTCAGTCGCCGATACGCCGGCCAGAATGTACAGGTATTGTTGGTAAGCCTTGATTTTAAAAGCAAACTTAAAACGGGTTTTATTCCTTTTTTGCAGGCGCACAAGTTGAAGTCAGAAGTGATCCTCTTTGCCGACCAGGATGCAAACACCTGGATCCCTCGGATTCATGAAGCCTGGGACGGGGCTATACCCGCCACCATTGTGCTCCGCGGCAGCACCAAAATGTTTCACACTGGTAAGTTCGAGAGTTACGACGAATTAGAATCGTTTGTGCAACCTTTCCTTGGTGTCATTGACGCGCCTACGCCCGAATCGGTTTCCTCCAAGAACTAGTTTCCCCAGATTATTTTGTAATTTTTATTCCCCGTTAGGCCGTTTTCCCGGTTTTCCTATTCCGATTATATTTAATATTTCCTTATCCATGAAAAAACTAGCCCTTCTGGTTACCCCCCTTTTAGTAGGTATGGTCCTACTTTTTTCTAACTCTACGGAGAAAAGTGAATATGTAATCGGCGATCAAGCAGACGACTTTTCACTGAAAAATGTAGACGGCAGGATGGTCTCCCTATCAGACTATAAAAATGTATCAGGCTACATCGTCGTCTTTACGTGCAACCACTGCCCGTATGCCCAGCTCTACGAGCAGCGTATTATGGACCTCAGCAAAAAGTACGCTTCCAAAGGCTTTCCACTGATTGCTATCAATCCAAATAGCCCGGCAGTAGTGTCGGAAGATAGTTATGAAGAGATGCAAAAACGGGCCAAGCAGAAGAAATACACCTTCCCCTATTTATTTGATGAAGACCAGTCGGTGTACCCACGCTTTGGTGCTACCCGTACGCCCCACGTCTTTATCCTGGATTCTGCCCGCGTGGTACGCTACATCGGTGCCATTGATGACAATGCGGAATCCCAACGCGATATCAAGCATTACTGGGTAGAAGATGCCATAGATGCACTGTTGAAGGGCCAACAGCCTACTCCAGACTACACACGTGCGGTGGGCTGTACTATCAAGAAGAAACCGTAATTTTAAGTAGGCAATTTAGAAAAGGGCAATAAGCAAGGGGCAAAATGGCAAAAAGCGCGTAATTGCTTTTTGCCATTTTGCCTTTTTCTCCTTGCCTATTAGCTACGTTGCACTCTTTCCCAAAGTACAGATTGTTGACCCCTCATATAGCGCAATAACCCTGCATACTGCGCATAATTCATCACGCAGAAATAGTAGGGTACGAACAATGCCTTGAACCGCAACTTGCGCTGCTCCAGCAAGTAGCCCGCGAATGCGGCCGCGTAAAACAGGATTTGCAGGAACAATACCCCGGTATAAAAATTATTCCCTTTGGCCAGATAAATATTGGCGACCAACATAATGGGCAATAAAGCTGGTGCCAATGTCCAGCGCAGCACGCGATGAGAGAGGTATTGGAAGGAGAGGGTGCCGTAGCGGAAAATGTTGAGCAGCGGGGCTAACCGGACGACCGCCTGCCAGCTCCCGGCAGCGATCCGCACTTTGCGTTTGAGTTCCTCGCGTACCGATGCTGAAGAAGATTCCACCGCATACGCACCAGGTTCATATTGCACCCGATAGCCTTTCTGCGCAATCTGCATAGTCAAATAGAAATCTTCCACAATAGTGTCCGTTGGTACATCCTGGTAAGCCTCCCGGCGAAAAGCGAACAACTCCCCGGCGGCTCCCACCACCGACCATAGCCGGGCATCCCAACGCTTCAGCGTACTTTCATACTGCCAGTAAATGCCTTCACCGGCACTGCTCGCATCGTCTTTGTCGCCGAGTGAAATGCGTTTTTCGCCCGCCACCGCCCCAACCTGCGGATCAGAAAAATGCTGTACCAAGCGACGGAGTGCTTCCGGATTGACCAGTGTATTGGCATCCGTACTGACGACGAGGGGAGTAGTGATGAATTGCATCGCCCGCTGAAACGCCGCGATTTTACCCTGCCTTTCCGGCTGATGAAACAGCTCCCAGCGCACATCTGGCGGATATGAGTATTGATTTACCAGCTGCGAAGTGGCATCATTGGAACCATCGGTGACGAAAACAAAACGCACTCGGTTGCGCGGATAATCTAATAACAATGAATTAGCGATTTTGTGACTAATCCAATTTTCCTCGTTATAAGCACATACCACAAAGCTTACCTCCGGCAATAGCGCAGGATTTTGTGCTGATAAATGCGCAGGCGGATCTTTTTTTTTGAATAAAAGGATCAAACGAACCAGTATTCCATACCCCAGATAGGCATAGAAAAGGATAAGAAAACCAAACCAGAAAAGAACAGTGAACACGGCGGACATGAATAGGAAAAATAATAATGGCAAGAAAAGCCGCCGGAAAAGCCGTCGGGAAACCGGGCAAAAGTAATGTGGAAAGAATTTGGAACTTCCGCCAAAGTGGGAAAATTGAGCAAACGGTTGAAATAGAAGGCAGGTGTGCCGTTTAAGATAGCCTGCGGAGAAGAAAAAATTCAGTTGAAAAAAATTTAATCCGAAAAACATAAAGAGTCACAAGTATATGCAAATGCTTGATCTTATGGCGATTACTACTTCAACAGGCTGTTGCAAATTATAAGGAAGGGTTTGGCAAATCTTTTCGTTCTGCCGGACTATTTGAAATTTGTAGCGACTTTCCTAACTTTGTAACAACGGATGTATGTACATCGCCCATTACGGGCAAATGATTTTGGCTATTTTTCCCATAATCGGGCCTCTTTCTAAAGTGTATGTGCTCTCCCACCGATTATATTGCTCTCCGCCCTCCCTTATCTTTAGCAAACTGCGCTCCCTCTAACCGCGCGGTATGCAAGGCGATCTGTATAGCAATTTTACCTCTTCGTTTTTCCTGAATTTTAACTAATACGATGGAGCCTTTTGGCTTAGTTATTGCCTTTTGATGCAAGATGATTGCGTTGCAGGCATGATTTTTTAATATCAATAACCCGCTAATAACAATTACCAATGCGCAAAAAAGCACTCATCATTGAAGAAAATGACAGCCTTCGCCACTTACTCAATAGTTTCCTTGCTAAAGAATTTGATGCGTTGGGAGTACGAAGTGGATTCGATGCCATGATTTGCTTGCACAACGGCTTCATACCGGACATTATCGTGCATGGAAAGGGTGCATCGGCGTCAGAAGGGCTGCAATTGCTCTCCAATTTGCATTGCAGTGGTATGTTTGGATCTATCCCGGTGGTCGTAATTGGCAATCCAGAGACGGAGGAGGAGGAGCAGCATTTTCGACAATTGGGCGCGATAGACTATTTTCGGAAGCCATTCAACCCGATTGCCTTGCAGAATAGGATCATGCAACTCGTCAGTTGACCGCTCGATTCCCCTCTCTTGTTATTGGCGTGAGGTGAGATTTTTTGACAGTACCCCCCATAGAGTATTTGACAAAAAATAAAAGCTTCTTTATAATCATGCAACTTGAATACACCGCTACAGAATCAAAAATTGCCAAAAGGATCATGCTTTTTATGGGTTTCGAGACCGACTTCGATGCACATATACTAAATTTTCCTTATAAATCCGAGTCCATCGAATATCAGGTGGCTGACTCGGCCGATTCGGCGATTCAATGGCTGGAAGGCCTGGAAAGTACGTCCACACCCTTTGCTATATTTTGTAAATTGACTTGGCTTAAGACCAATAATTTTGACTTTGCTCGACAAATCATGAAGCACCCGGTCTTTTTTCAGACTCCTATCGTAGCCTTGGCCAGCGATGGAGAAAGAATTGACCCGGCACTTATGCGCCAAAACGGAATTGACGACTGCTACAAAATACCCGTGGAATGGCATACGCTGGAAGCACGTATTGAATTTTTAGAGCGCAACAAATCTATCTTACTGGAGCAGGGTCGGCAGCTGAAACCAGAAAAATTTGAGTTTAAAGTTCCTCGCAGCAAGCGAATGTTCGACATTCTTGGTGCTTCCCTGGGTCTTTTTCTTTCGGCCCCCATCTGGATTGTGGTAGCTATTGCCATTAAAGTGGAATCAAAAGGTCCAGTACTTTATAGATCTAAACGCGTCGGCGCAGGCTACCACGTTTTTGACTTTTTGAAATTTCGCTCCATGCGTTCCGACGCTGATGCCCAATTACTAGGGTTACAACATCTGAACCAATATCAGGGCGGTCCAAGCGAACCAATTTTCTTAAAGATTCACCAGGACCCACGCGTGACCAGCGTAGGGCGTTTTATCCGCAAATATAGTATTGATGAGCTGCCGCAATTAATTAATGTATTGAACGGCGATATGTCCATCGTAGGCAACCGTCCGCTACCTGCTTACGAAGCCGAAATGCTCACCCGCAATGAGTGGAGCGCCCGCTTTTTGGCGCCTGCTGGCCTGACTGGGCTCTGGCAAGTAACCAAACGCGGACAATCCGATATGCTGGCCGAAGAGCGCATCGCCCTCGACATTGAATATTCCAAGGATTACTCGCTTTTGACCGATATGGGCATCATTTTCAAGACCTTCAACGCGCTGGTGCAGAAAGAAAACGTCTGATGTCGAATCCCCTCATTTCCATTATTACCGTCAATTACAATCAGGCGGCGGTGACCTGCGCTCTGTTGGATAGCATTCGGAGGCAAGAATATACTGAGGTAGAAGTCATCGTTGTAGACAATGCCAGCCGCGAAAATCCAGAAGAGATGCTGCTGACCAATTACCCGGAAATAAAATATGTGCGCAGCGAACGCAATCTGGGTTTTGCCGGAGGCAATAATCTGGCACTACCAGAAGCCACAGGCGACTATCTATTTTTCATCAATAATGATGCAGAACTAACGCACGGTTGCCTTTCGCAACTGATTGATTTGCTGAAAAATACGTCCGGCAGCGGCATTGTCAGCCCACTTATTTGTTACTACCCATTGGAAGGAGAAATCCAGCCCATCGTGCAGTATGCGGGTATGACCCCCGTCCATCCGATCACGGCCCGAAATCGCATGATCGGTCAAGGCGAAACAGCAAATGGTCGCTTTCAAAAAGCAACACCTACTGCCTATGCCCACGGCGCAGCGATGATGATGCCGCGCGAGGTGCTGGAAAAGGTGGGGCCAATGGCCGAAGAATTTTTCCTGTATTATGAGGAACTGGATTGGTGCGAACGTATTCGGCGGGCGGGTTATTCCATTTGGGTCGAGCCACGTGCGAGGGTGTATCATAAAGAAAGCCTGACCGTTCAGGCCTTGGGTGCTTTAAAAACCTATTATTTGTACCGCAATCGAATTTATTTCATGCGCCGCAATTATGGCGGGGGACAGTTGGCACTTTTTTATGCCTATTTAATAGCCATAGTTATCCCCAAAACCACGCTTTTAATGGCCCTTCGTAGCGAGTGGGCCAATTTGCGCGCTTTTTGGCAGGGAATTGGCTGGAACTTCGGCGCGAAGGATAATAGTTGGGAAAGGCAGAATCATCACGCATCTCCTGTCATGTCGAACGTAGCCGAGACATCTGTATGATTTTCCCCCTCTAAAATCTCAACTTTCTCAACCCCTCAACTTCTCAACATTCCCTAATCCCTCCCATTCTCATGACCCTTGTGTTCGGCATTTTCAGTGTTTTGGCGGCCCTCGCGGTGTTGCAACTTACTTATCCTTTTATCACAGTGTTGCTTTCGCGTTTTTTAGGAAAAGAAAGGTTGAATAAAAAAGAAGAAACCGAACGGCAGTATGATTATGCCTGCATCGTGACCGCCTACCGCAACAGTGCCATCGCTAAGCCACTCGTAGAATCGCTGCTTCGCCAGAATTACCCACACCTTATTATATATGTAGTGGCCGATGAATGCCCGGATTTTGATTTTGGCATTTTAGATGAACGTTTTGTGTTGCTTCAACCAACTACGCCACTGCGTTTGAAAGCCAAAAGTATCATCCATGCGATGGAGCAATATCGCCGTCCACACGATTACACGGTTGTTTTTGATGCAGATAATCTGGCGCACCCGCAGTTTTTGACAGAAATAAACCGCTACGCAAATGCCAGTTACGTGTGCATTCAGGGTCAGCGCACGGCTAAAAACCTGGACACTACTTATGCCGCGCTCGATTCAATGGGCGAACACTACAAAAACTACATCGAGCGGTATGTGCCTTATTTGCTCGGCGGTTCGGCGGTCATTTCCGGTTCAGGCATGGCTACGCGCACAGATGTTTATCGCGCTTACTTGAAAAGCCCGGAAATACAACAAGGTCAGAATCAATGGAAAAAGATGTTGCAAGAGGATAAAATCCTGCAAAATTTCCTGTTGAAACAAAATCACCAAATCGCCTACGCGCGACAAGCCATCGTGTATGACGAGAAAGTGGACACCGGAGCGGCAGTCGCGACGCAGCGTAGTCGCTGGTTATTTTCTTACTTCCAAAATTTGCCGAATTCTTCGGGATTGCTGTGGCGTGGCTTGATGAACGGCAGTTGGAACAAACTATATTTTGGCTTTGTTACGCTGGTATTGCCAATGTTTATTCAGTTAGCGGCGGCTTTTGGGCTGGCGGTGTTGGGCTTGTTCATTGCTCCAATTTGGACAATAGGTTTAGTATTGGCAGTCGGCGTTTTTGGGCTTAATATCCTGTGGACCTTGAAGTTAGATGCGGCACCGCCACAAATCTGGGCCGCCCTTTGGCAAGTGCCAAAATTCGTCGGGCGACAGTTCACGGGCCTATTTCGAATGCGCAACCCCAACAAAAACTTCCAGCACACGGAGCATAAAAAATACGTTTCCGTCGAGGACATTCTGCAAAAACCGTGAGCGCACCCGCCGGAAAAATAGCCTACGTGGATTTCGCCAAAGGCTACGCGATTTTTACTATCGTACTCTACCATACCTTCCAACAGGTAGATTTATCGCCGCTGCTGCGGCAAGGAATCGTGTTTGGCGGGACTGGGGTACACCTCTTTTTCCTGTTGTCGGGTTTTGGATTGGCGTGGTCGCGGGCGGTGGTTACGCCTTTAGAATTTTACCAACGCCGACTGACGAAAGTATGGCTCCCCTACGTGTTAGCCTTGACCATCAGCCTGTTATGCGCCTTTCTGTTCGATCTTTTTCCGGATCGTTGGGGTGCGTGGCTGGCGGGCGTGGGCTTGTACCAGATGTTTTCTGAACCGTACATCGAGAGTTTCGGTGGGCATTTCTGGTTCATCAGCACCATCGTGCAGTTTTATCTGCTTTTTCCTTTTTTGAAAAAATTACAACAGCACATCGGAGATTCCCGCTGGTTTTTCCTGCTGGCTTTAGCAATATCCATTGGTTGGTGGATAACGGTCGCCCTGCTCGGCAAAGGCGAATTTCGTACTTGGAATAGTTGCTGCCTGCAATTTCTGTGGGAGTTTGCGCTTGGAATGACCATAGCGGAGCGAATGAGGAGTACAAAACACGGAATTCCGAATTCGCTATTCCGAATTCGATTTTGGCTGTTGCCGATTGGCGTATTTTTTACGGGCGTGATGGTAATGATGATTCTGAAACTGGGAACAGTGGGGCGAATTTTCAATGACATTCCGGCTTTGCTGGGCTACACGGCGATTTCGGGTTTTCTCTTTTATTTGGGCGATCTTTATTGGCCGCCGTTGAAACGATTTTTTCTGTGGATCAGCGAATTTTCCTTCTCGCTTTATCTAATTCATGTACTGGTTTTAGAGGCGTATTTGCACTTGCTGCCTTTCGCGCCCGGTTTTTGGCAGATGCTACTTTACGTACCGCTGGCATTGTTGGTGGGTCAGACATTCGAGCAACTGAGTCGCTGGTGGGTAGGGATTTTTGAGACTAAAAGCCGGTAAATCTTCCGTGTTACGTCCTATTTTGCGCCATGAAACTTCCGTCTTTCGCTTTTTTCAAAAAACTTCTTGATCCGGCTGGCTTGCGCAAATACGTGACCCAGGTGTCGCTCATTTTGCTGTCGCTGGCCATTGCTACTTCCGTGGATCGCTGTCGGGAACGTGGCAAGAACGAGGATAAATTGCGCGAATATCTGACGGCGATTCAGGGCGATATTGCCAATGAGATCAAAACGGACAAGATGAATCTCTACGATTGTCAGCGCGACCAACGTTGCCTGGAACAGGCGTTGCGGCTGATAGCCGAACAGAAAATGGATAGCACTTTGCTGATAGCAGAGAATATACAGCAGGTTTTTGACCGTGGTGTATTTCGGGATTTCTATCCCACCACGTTTGAACTGATGGCTCAAAACGGAGATGCCAATTTACTCAAAAACCTGCCGTTACGCAACCACTTAGCGAGCATTTTTGCCTTTCGTCAAAATGTAATCAAGAAAGATTTTGAAAATTTCGATCAGGAAACCCGCGATTGTATGGCGCAATTGGGGCGATATATTGATTTTATGAAGGTGTATTCCAAAGATGCCAAACAAATTTTTACCGATGAAAAAGGCTTTATGACCACGCCGCGCACCGAATTATATCTGCTGGCGCGCTCCACCGATGTCAAGGCTTTTCATTTGCAAAATGCAATAGAAGACCTGCAAGAAGTACAGGCTAATCTGGATGCAGAACTCAAAAAATGAAGAAAAATCTGCTGCGTATTTCGTTGTTAGTCAACGTATTGCTAGTTATATATTTGTTTGTATCCATACATCGAATGGGCGGCTGGCGGTATGCTTTATATCGTTTGCAGCATGACGAAGCGGGCTTGTATCACCATCGAAAACAACTGTTTGAGCAACTTCCTGTCCAGCCCGGCGCGATCATTTTTTTAGGCGACAGCCAAACCGAGCAATGCGAATGGCAAGAACTCTTTGGCTCCAACCTCCCTATCTTGAATCGTGGCATCGTAGGCGATCACGTAGACGGCGTATTTGGGCGGCTGGATGAAGTGTTACAGCATCAACCAACACAAATTTTTCTGTTAATCGGAGTGAACGACTTGCTGTTTGGCAAGCCCGTTTCCGACATCGAAAGCCGCTATCGCGAGATAGTAGAAAAAATTATTGCGCGTTCCCCTGCTTCGCAACTCATTTTGGAGAGCATTTTGCCTGTGAACAATTCCGTGAAAAACGTGGGCATTCAAAACGCACAAATTCAGGCTTTGAACGCTCGCATTGCCCGGATTGCGCAAGATCATGCCTTGCCTTTTGTGGACATTTATGACTCGCTGACGGATGCAAACGGCAATCTTTCGCCGCTGTACACCGAGGATGGGATTCATTTGAATGGCGCGGGGTATTTGGTTTGGAAGGAGCAATTACTACGTTTTTTTGGCAAATAACAAAAATGAAATAGATTACATGCAATCTATATGCATAGCGTGTCATTCAGAGCCGAAGGCGTGGAATCTGAGGCCGAAGGCCGAAATAGGCGGCTAATAATTCGGCTACGCCATTGGATTCCACGCCTTCGGCTCTGAATGACACACACCAAAATTGACCATTTTTAATCCATTGACCACATTCATTCACAATGATTTTCAACAGCCTCCCCTTTTTAATCTTTGCCACCATCTTTTTCCTCTTGTACTTCCAGGTGCGCGGTCGGGAGCGAATGTGGCTGATTTTGCTAGCGGGTTATTTTTTCTATGGCTGGTGGGACTGGCGGTTTCTGGGTCTCATCGCCTTCACGACGGTGATGGATTTTTCGCTGGGCTTGTACATTGATCGCAGCGAAAACCAGAAGCAACGTCGGGCAGCGGTGGTGGCGAGTATCGTGATGAATCTGACTTTTTTGGGGTTTTTCAAGTACTTCAATTTCTTCGCCGATTCGCTGGCGACGCTCATCCGCAGTCTCGGTATGGAGCCGTCGTGGACAACTTTGAATATCATTCTGCCAGTCGGCATCTCGTTTTATACCTTCCAAAGCCTGTCGTATACGGTGGATGTGTACCGCCGCAAACTGCCGGTGGAGCGCGATTTCATCAAATTTGCGGCGTTTGTGTCGCTGTTTCCGCAGTTGATGGCCGGGCCGATTGTGCGAGCCTACGATTTGCTGCCGCAAATGAGCGAGGACAAAAAGTTCGAGTGGCGACGTTGGAATTCCGGTTTGGGCCGGGTGTTGTGGGGATTTTTCAAAAAAGTGGCCATTGCCGATTCGCTGGCACCGTTTGTGGATCAGATTTTTGCCGCGCCGGAGACTTTCGGCTCGTTGCACCTGTTCATCGGCGTGGTGTTTTATTCCTTCCAAATCTACTGCGACTTTTCCGGCTACTCCGACATCGCTATCGGTTTGGCGCGGATGATGGGTTTTCGGTTTCCAGAGAACTTTCGTACGCCGTATTTCTCCCGCAGTTTCTCCGAATTTTGGACGCGTTGGCATATTTCGCTGTCGTCGTGGCTGCGCGATTACCTGTATATTCCGCTTGGTGGCAATCGCCACGGTATGGTGAAAACCTATCGCAATAACATGATTACCATGCTATTAGGCGGACTTTGGCATGGTGCTAACTGGGCATTTGTTTTCTGGGGTTTTCTACATGGGTTTTATTTGATCTTGCAACGGTTGGTGTCACCGATCTGGCGAAGTATCGTGCGGGTGGCGCGGCTGCCGAAATTCGTGGACGACGGCGTGTGTATATTAGCGGTGTATACGCTCACGCTTTTTGCCTGGATTTACTTCCGTGCGGGCAGTTTGGGACACGCCAGTTTTAAGGTGGCTAATCAGGTGATTATGGGCATTTTGAGCGGCGAACAATTCAGTTTTGGAGCCATTATCAATAAATTTCAGGTCATCAAAGGCGTATTACTTATTGGCATTTTATTGACCGTGGAGATCACCAATTTCCGCTGGCACTGGAATCCGCGGCAAGTGGAATATGCCGGCTGGCGCATGGCCGCGTTTGCCGCGCTGTTATGGCTGATCGCGTTTCTCGGCAATTTCGGCGCGAATTCATTTATTTACTTTCAATTTTAAAAGGTGTTGAGAATGTTGAGAGAGTTGAGGTTGTTGAGAAATTGTTTCGTGCTCTGTTATCAACCTTCATCAACTCTTATAAACCCTCATCAACCATTTTCAAAAAATGAAGCACTTAATTTGGTACGCCGCCTTTTTTGCCCTGCTTTTCGTCGGCGACCGCTTGGTGGGATGGCTGCTCGAACGGGAAACAATGGCCAGTCAATTTCGCTACTCACGTTTGTATAGCGGACGCGCAGGCGCGGATTTATTGCTCGTTGGCAACTCCCGTGGGCTGACTTTTTACGAGCCTTATATGGAGCAAGCGACTGGAAAAAGCACTTTCAATCTCAGTTACAATGGCCTCTCCATGGATGTGGCCAGTGCGCTCGTGCAGGACTATTTGGACCATTATCCGGCTCCAAAAACCATGTTGCTGGACATTACGATCTGCGACCGGGCCAATAATGAGTTGATGGCGGGTTTTGCGGAATATGCGCCCTATTCGCCGCGTTTGTCGGGTTTAATTCGCGATAGTTTGCCGAAAATGTGGGGCGGGAACCAGTTATCTCACCTGACTCGTTTCAACAATGAAATTTTTCAACGGGCTTTATTTCACCGAAAAAAGTCAGATAAAGACTGGCTACTCGACCGCGTGATTTCCCCAAAACTGGTCGCCGAAGTAGCACAACATCATTATCCGTTGGAAATTCATCCGCAATTGATAGCATCACTTCAATCCGCTGTGCAAGCCGCGCAAGCCAAAGGCGTTCAGGTTCAATTAGTTATCAGCCCGTATTTTCCGGGTTTTGCTCAAAATGTCACCAATCTGGATGCTCTGAAAACGGCTGTGGAACAAGCAACTGGATTGACGGTCCACGACTACCGCCAAGCATTAACTGACCAAAGCGATTTCGGCGATTTTATGCATCCCAATAAAGCGGGCAGTATCCATTACATTGATTTGATGCGTAAAGACCAGTTATTGCCCTGAGTTTTTGATAGAGTCCATATCTTTGCGGCCTTTTTACAGGAATGTCACCGCTACGCGGTTTTACATGTTGAATAGTGTGGAGTCAGATCGTGGTTATCAACCTTTATAAACCTCTTTACCCGCCGTAGCCTTTTTTAACCGCCGTAGCCTCTTTCAGGCAAAGGAGGTAAGGCGAAGGAGGGCATCAACCTTCATCAACTGCTTTTTAAAGTATGCCAAAAATTTCATACCGGGGAGAAACCGCTCATAGTTCGCCCATTCGCAAACTGGCGTCGGCTGCCGAAGAGGCCAAAAAGGCTGGAAAAAAAGTTTATCACCTCAATATCGGGCAGCCCGACATCCTGACGCCACCGGCGGCTTTGGAGGCGGTGCGCAATTTCGATTTCAATATATTGGCGTACAGCCCGTCCAATGGCTACCCTTCTTACCGCGAAAAATTGCCCGCTTACTACCGCAATTTTGGCATAAATATCCATCCCGACGAAATTCTGATTACTTCCGGGGCATCCGAAGGCATTCTGTTTACGTTGTTGGCTTGCTTTGATAAAGGCGATTATGTGCTGTCGCCAGAACCCTTGTATGCCAACTACTTAGGTTTCGCGGGAATGGCGGATGTAAATATCAAGCCGATTACGACGACCATTGAAGAAGGCTTTGCGCTGCCAACCATCGCCGATTTTCAGCGCGCGCTCACGCCGGAAGTGAAAGGTATTTTGCTCTGCAATCCCAACAACCCAACGGGCGCATTTTATCCAGAACATACGCTGCGTGCCTTGGCTGAACTGGTACTGGAACGCGATCTGTATTTGATCATTGACGAAGTGTACCGCGAGTTTTGCTACGCTGATGATGCCGCGTTTTTCTCTGCCTTGTTATTGCCGGGATTGGACGAACATGTGATCGTATTGGACTCTGTATCAAAACGTTATAGTGCCTGTGGTGCCCGCGTGGGAGCCGTGCTTTCGCGCAATCAAGGCTTACTGACTACCATCAATAAATACGCAGAAACGCGCCTGAGTCCGCCGACTTTCGGCCAGATTTTCGCCGAAGCGACTTTACAAACCGAAGCGTCCTATTTCGAGACCGTCAAAACCGAGTATCGCCATCGCCGCGACGTGCTATATGCGCGTTTGCAGGCTATGCCGGGCGTGGTTTGCTACTTGCCGGAAGGTGCATTTTATGTGTTCGCCAAGTTGCCCATTGATGATGCTGACCGTTTTTGCCGCTGGTTGCTGGAAGAATTTTCCTATCAAAATCAGACGATCATGTTGGCTCCTGGTACCGGCTTTTATGCAACACCTGGCGCGGGTCGGCAGGAAGTTCGATTTGCTTATGTATTGAATACCAACGACTTGGAAAAGGCGATGGATTGTTTGGCCAATGCTTTGGAAGTATATCCGGGACGGCAAGACAATGAAGTGAGTTCTGAGTTAAATGCAACTTTTGCCTAAAAGGCAATTGGCAAAAGCAAAGAAAAAAGCACAGATCCCAAATTCTGCTCTATCATCCCTCCTCCTTTATGGGGGAGTTGGAGGGGCTTCACGTTGGATATTCCACAAAATTGCGCGGTGTCTCGTACAAGCGAACGTGTAACTCGTACCGTTCCGGTAAGTGAGCACGCAATATCTGCCAGATCACCACGCAAATATTCTCCGCCGAAGGGTTCAAATCCCGAAATTCTACGGTGTCGAGGTTCAAATTATGATGATCAAAACGATCTTCAATTTCGTGTTTGATCAGATCGGCGAGCCAGCCTAAATCAATGACATAGCCTGTCTCCGCGTCTATTTCGCCCGTCACTTTCACTTCCAGTTCGTAGTTATGTCCGTGATAATTGGCATTGTTGCACAGCCCGAATACGGCGCGATTGCGCTCTTCGGTCCAGGCCGGATTGTTCAGGCGGTGGGCGGCGTTGAAATGGGCTCGGCGAAAAACGGCAACTTTCATAATGGGAAACGGCGAGTTAGGTCTTTAAAGAGACGGATAAGGTTTCAAAAACGTTATGCGTCTGCTATATTATAGGGGAAGGCGTGTAACCCGGCAAATGAGATTTTGTTTTCCGGTAAACCTGTGTATCTTCGCCTCTGAACACAAAATCCCGACCACGTACCGTCTTTCCAATATTCAGATATATTATTGCTTGTTCATTACGATTTTCGAGTTTAGCATTGATTTTCAACCATTTAAAGTTTATTCTATTACTCTTCGCTGAATTATTTCAGTATACGCTAATCGTTAATTGTAGGTCGCAAGCCGTAGTTTTCCAGCGGTAGGTTCGGGTCGTTTGTGTTCGCAAACGCCATCTCGACGTGACTTTTGAGCAAATCATAGGGCAAAATCGGACGAAATCATTTCTTCGCCAACTCGCGCACAGCGAGCGGGTACCCCATGCTTTGTTAATGCTCGGCCCCACTGGCAGCGGCAGTCTCGCCCTTGCCCTCGCTTTCGCCCAACTTTTGCAATGTGAAAATGCCCAGTTGTCGGCCACTGATGATGCCTGCGGCGTTTGCAATGCCTGCCGGAAAGCCGCGCAATTTTCCCATCCTGATATTCACTTTTCTTTCCCGACCGTTGGCACCAACGCCGTCAGCACCGACTATTTGAAAGAATGGCGGCAATCGCTGACCGAGAATCCGTATGCCGACGTGTACACGTGGTTGCAACGGCTGGGCGCGGAAAACAAACAGGGAAACATCACGAAGGAAGAGTGTAACGCCATTGTCAAGAAATTGAGTTTCAAAATCTTCGAGGGCCGCTACAAAATCCTGATTATGTGGATGCCCGAATACTTGGGCAAGGAAGGCAATCGGCTACTCAAACTCATCGAAGAACCGCCGGAACAAACAATTTTTCTGCTCGTAGCGGAGAATCAGGAAGCGATTCTGAATACCATTTTGAGTCGTTGCCAATTGGTGAAAACCGACACGCTCACCGACGAAGAAGTGGCAACGGGCTTACAAAACCAACGCGGCTTGGATGGGGAGCGGGCACGTCAGATCGCTTTTCTGGCGGCTGGTGATTTTCATTATGCCCTCAGCGTAGCCGACACCCACGACCATGATGATGCCCAACTTTTGCTCGATTGGCTGCGCAAATGCTGGCGCGGTCATCCGGTAGAACTGGTGCGCTGGACCGAAGAATTTGCCAAACTGGGGCGCGAAAACCAGAAACAATTCCTGCAATATGGCCTGCATTTTCTGCGCGAACTTTTGTCGCTGGTCGCCACCGGCCAGACGAATCTTCGCCTGCGCACCGACGAATTGGCCACCGCACAGAACATGAGCAAAGTGCTCAATTTTGAAAAAATCAGCCAGTTGGCCGGTATTTTCAACGACAATATCTATTACATCGAACGCAATGCAAACCCGAAAATCCTGTTTTTAGATACCTCTATTCAAATGAACCGAATACTGAAAAGTGCGTAATTTGTTGAGAGTGTTGAGAAAAGGTTGAGGATGTTGAGAAAATATTCATGCTTTATCCATCCTTTAATTTTCTCAACCTTTTCCTCAACACTCTCAACCCTTTACCAATTCACCGATCATTAATTAATCAACAATGACTAATCAATCAAAAATATGGGCTGCGTAGGATGTTCTTGTTCCACCGGCAAAGATTCGGCGGGCGGTGCTAGCGGTTGCAAAAGCAACGGCGGCTGCGCTACCGGCGGTTGTAACCGGCATAATACATACGACTGGATCACGGCTATGGGCATCGCCGATCCCAAGCCATTCGATATTGTGGAAGTCAGTTTTAAAAATGGTGCCCGCAAGGAATTTTTCAAAAACCCACCTTTTACCCGCACCACCACGGGCGACTGGGTACTCGTCGAATCCACTTCTGGCGGCTACGATGTGGGCAGTGTCACGCTTTCCGGCGAGTTGGTGCGCCTGCAAATGAAGCGAAAACGGGTACGGCCCGACGCCCGCCTGCAAAGTGTAGTGCGTAAAGCCCACGAACGCGACCTGGAACGTCTCCATGAAGTGCGTCAGATGGAGAAGGAAGTAATGGTGAAAGCGCGGGTCATTGCCCGGACGCTGGAACTGAACATGAAGATCGGCGACGTAGAATTTCAGGGCGACGGACGCAAATGCACTTTTTATTACACCGCTGACGGCCGCGTGGATTTCCGGGAATTGATTCGAGGCTATGCACGAGATTTCAAAGTAAAAATTGAAATGCGGCAAATCGGGGCGCGGCAGGAATCGGCGCGTTTGGGCGGCATCGGCAATTGTGGCCGTGAATTATGCTGCTCCACTTGGCTGACGGAATTCAAAAGCGTCAATACGGCGGCGGCTCGTTACCAGAATCTGGCGATCAATCAAACCAAACTTTCCGGAATGTGTGGCCGCCTGAAATGCTGCCTCAATTACGAACTGGACACCTACATCGACGCGCTCGAAGATTTCCCGGATCGTGCCGAACGCCTCAAAACGACTGCCGGGCAAGCCATTTTGGTGAAAACCGACGTGTTCAAGCGGCTAATGTTTTATATGTACACCGAACAGCGCGGCAAGTTTTACGCCATTCACGTAGATCAAATCTGGGAGGCCCTCGAAATGATCAAACAGGGTAAAATGCCCGCCAGTTTGGAGGATATTATTGCGATGGCTCCACGCCCGGAAACGGAAGAGCCAGAGGAAGCACAACCGGATTACGAGAATGTGCACGACGTGATTCAGTTGCCAATGGAAAAACGGAAAAAGAAGAAAAAAAACCAAAAAGGCGGCGATCGTTCGCAAAGTGCTGCTGCTGCGTTGGAAAATACGCCGCCACCGACTTTTGAACGGGGCCGTCCTGTTGACAATCGTCCGCCACGCCCGAATGATCGTCCCGCGCGACCAGACAGTCAGTCGGCTCGGCCAGAAAATCGGCAAAATCGCCCGGACAACCGTCCGCCGCGACCAGAGAATGCACCAGCGAATAAACCCAATCGCCCGGAACAGCGGCAAAATCCGTCTACCACCAAAGCACCAGATCGGCCAACGGAAGAAGGCGAAAATCGTCCCGAAGAGCGTCGCGAACGGCCACAGAATCGGCCTGACAATCGTCCTCCTCGCCCGGAAAACCGCGAGCGAAACGAGCCGCGCCCGCCGCGTCCCGAAAATCGCGAACAGCCCAAGCCTGTTACTGGTGAAGTGCCGCCACAAACCGATCAACCGACGGATAAAAAGCCGGACAATAAGCCGAATGACCGCTGGAATCGCCGTAATTTTAAGAATAAGGGGCCTAAGAAAGATGGCACTTAAATAGTCAACTTTGTGCGTGGCATTGCGTTGTCCAAGAGAATATTTTTGGAAAAACGGGAGTTTTTAAGTGTACGCTACTTTTGTCATCTTGTCGAGAACCATTATTTTGTCCACGTCGCGGTGTAAATCACAGCATGTTTTACGCTATGACGTGGACGGATTCCGATAGAATGACCAAAGCGGCTTACGCTTTAAACCTCACTAAACCAACCATTTAATTAAGCATATTTTTCATCCATGAAATACGACGTCACCGTCATCGGCTCCGGGCCAGGAGGTTATGTGGCCGCCATTCGTTGCGCCCAATTGGGTTTCAAAACCGCCATCATCGAACGCTATCCGGTGCTGGGCGGTACCTGCCTGAATGTGGGCTGCATTCCTTCCAAAGCCTTACTTGACTCCACAGAACATTACCACGATGCGCACGATAGATTTAAAACGCATGGTATTGAACTGAAAGATTTGAAGGTAAATATGCCGCAAATGATCAAGCGGAAAAGCGAAGTGGTGCTGGAAAACAACAAGGGCATCGACTTTTTGATGAAGAAAAACAAGATTGATGTGCTACACGGCCACGCGTCTTTTGTGACTAAAAATCGCATCAAAATCGCCGCTGCCAACAACGTGACCGACGAAATAGAAACCGACCGCGTCATCATCGCTACCGGCTCCAAACCTATCGTACCTGCCAATTTCAACTACGACAAAAAGCGGGTCATCACCAGCACCGAAGCCCTCAACATTGAGAAGGTGCCAGGTAGCATGGTCATCATCGGCGGCGGCGTTATTGGGCTGGAATTAGGTAGTGTGTACGCTCGCCTCGGCACGGAAGTGCACGTCGTGGAATATATGGATCGCATCTTGGCCACGATGGATGGCGATTGCAGCCGCGAACTGACGAAAAGTTTGAAAAATCTTGGCATACAATTCCACCTGCGCCATGCCGTGACCGAAGTAACCCCTTCCAAAAATAAGGTAAAAGTGGTAGCCAAAAGCCGTGACGACGAATCCAAAACCCTGAGTTGGGAGGTGGATTATTGCTTAGTCGCAATCGGTCGCCGCCCCTACACCGATAATCTCGGCCTCGAAGCTATCGGCATTACGCTCGACGAAAAAGGCCGTATTCCGGTGAACGATCATCTGGAAACTTCCGTGCCCGGCATTTATGCCATCGGCGACGTCATTAAAGGCGCGATGCTGGCCCACAAAGCCGAGGAAGAAGGTGTGTTTGTAGCCGAAGTAATGGCTGGCCAAAAGCCGCATATTCAGTATAACTTGATTCCCGGCGTGGTGTATACCTGGCCCGAAGTGGCCTCGGTGGGCTACACCGAAGAGCAATTGAAAGAAGCCGGTACGCCTTACAAACCCGGCAAATTTCCCTTCCGCGCTTTGGGCCGCGCCCGCGCCAGCATGGATTTGGACGGCATGGCCAAAATACTGGCCCACAAAGATACCGACGAAATACTCGGCGTACACATTGTTGGTGCTCGCGCGGCGGATTTAATTGCCGAAGCGGTGGCCTTAATGGAGTTCCGCGCTTCTGCAGAGGATGCTTCCCGGATGAGCCACGCGCACCCGACTTATGCGGAGGCGGTAAAGGAGGCGGCTTTGGCGGCTACGGGGAATCGGGCGATACATATTTAGGAGAGACATTTTTATATTATCTTTGTTATAAATTTTATTGATGTACTGTGACAGTATCTTTTTCTCGGAACACGCGCTTACCAAAATGGCGGAACGCGGCATAGAGCCAGAGGAAGTAGAAGCAGTTATCAAAAAAGGAGATACGATAAGAAGCTATCCTGACGATGTGCCACATCCCAGTTATTTATTGATGGGAAATGTGAATGGCCAAGTAGTGCACGTTGTAATTTGTAAAGATATACTTTACGAAAATTGTATTGTCATCACTGCCTATTTGCCTAATCCAAGAATTTGGGAAGCAGATTTCAAAACTAAAAAGTGAACTATGAAATGTGTTGTATGTAAAACCGGCGAAACCGAACAAGGCAAAACCACTGTTACTCTCCGACAGGCCAACACTGTTGTTATTGTCGAAGAAGTGGACGCTCAAATCTGTAATAACTGCGGCCACTACTACTTAGACAGTGCCACGGCCAAAATCGTAATGGCAAAATTGAAAGATGCGCTCCAGCGTGGCACTAAATTGGAAATATTGGCTTTAAAAGCAGCCTGAATATGCCGGGGCGTCTTTAAACGCGATACATAGTTGATCTAAAAACTTAAATCTGATAACAAAAGCCATTAGTTTCGCATCGCTGGATGCGGCTAATGGCTTTTGCATTTAATGCTGATCGTTAGTTTTTAACCTTGAACCTTTCTTCCTACTACCATGTCTAAACGTGCCCTGCAAATTATTCGTGAAAACATTAAAAAACACTACTGGGGCGAAGATGCTAATGTACTTGACCTTGGTAATTGTAATTTAGAGGAAATACCATCCGAAGCATTGGAGTGTGTTTGGATAAAGGAGTTGATTTTAAGTAGCAGGTGGTCGGAGTACGATTTTCAAAAGAAAAATTGGGATGAAAAAAAGAGCCAAAATAAGGGCAGAGCCAACCAGATTGCTGCTCTTCCATCTTCTTTTTCCGCTTTAAGTAAATTAGAAAAAATAGTAATATCGGGTACAATGGAGAAAGAATGGGCACTTGCTGATTTGTCGCCACTTGCTGATTTGGCCAATTTGCAACTACTCTCCTGCGACCGTACACAGGTGAGCAATTTGTCGCCAGTGTCGAGGTTAAGGAATTTGCAACAATTTTACTGCGAATCTACACAGGTGAGCGATTTATCGCCGCTGGCAGGCTTGGAAAATTTGCAACAATTTTACTGCGAATCCACACAGGTGAGCGATTTGTCGCCTCTAGCGGGCTTGGAAAACTTGCAACATCTTTCCTGTCACTCTACGCATATCGCTAATTTGTCGCCGCTGGCTGGCCTGACTAATTTGCAACTACTTAACTGCTCATCCACGCCAGTGAGCGATTTATCGCCACTGACGGGCCTGAACAATTTGCAACAACTACACTGCTCATCCACGCAAGTGAGTGATTTATCTCCGCTGGCGGGCTTGGAAAATTTGCAAAAACTTGACTGTGAATCCACGCTAGTGTCTAATCTATCGCCAATTTTGTTCTTGATAGAAAAAGGTATTCCAGTAAAGTGGGTAAGAGATTTATACGGAGGAGAATTTTATCAAAGTAAGACAGTGTCCTCTTACTAATCCACCAATTGAAATTGTCCAACAAGGTAACGCCGCCATCCTTGAATATTTCCGACAAAAAAAGGAAACTGGTGAGGAATTGCTTCTCGAAGCCAAAATCATTCTCCTCGGAGATGGCCGGTCAGGTAAAACTTCGCTAGCCAATCGGCTGCTCGGAAAGCCTTTACCAACTGAAGCGGACCGCACACAGGGTGTAGATATCGTCATTGGTGAATACGAATTTCCAATAGCGGACAATCGAAAATTCAAATTACACATTTGGGACTTCGCTGGGCAGGATAAGTACAAACCTCTCCACCAGTTTTTTTACACCGAAAGCAGCCTATACGTGATGGTTGCAGAAAGTGGAAACGCACGTACCGATTTCGATGATTGGTTACAAACCGCCGAACTTTTTGGCGAAGGCAGCCCACTCATAGTTGTACTCAATGAATTTCTGGACGGCATTGGTCTTGGTTCTTTTGACCGAGAAATTTGGCAAAAACGTTTTCCAAATCTATTAAAGGATGTTTTTGTAGTAAATTTAGGCACCAAACGCGGCTTTGAAGAACTGGAATATCAAATTCGCTTGCTTGCTCAATCACTTCCGCATACGCGATATCCATTTCCCAAAAATTGGGCTAGTATTCGTCGTGAATTGGAAGGAAGGCGTAATGAAAATTTTATTTCGTTTCAAGAATATCGCAAAATATGTATAAAAAACAATCTTCCAGAGAAAGAAAGTGCAGTCATCTTGAGCTCTGTACTACACAAAATCGGTGTCTGTTTGCATTATCAAAAAAGCAGGTTGTTAAAGCAGTTTGTCATTTTAAAAAACGAATGGGCTACCGAAGCCGTTTATAAAATCCTTGAGGATGTTGTAGTGGCGGAGGAGAAAAAAGGGTTCTTCGACCTTAAAGATTTGGAAAGAATTTGGTCAGACGAGGAATATTGCGAAATGCATCCGCAACTTTTGGAATTAATGCAACAGTTCAAAATGGCGTACCCTCTACCAGGTAATCAAGAGTTTGTTACGCCCCCCCTGCTACCACCTGCACCACCAGGCGATTGGGAATGGCCGGAAAATAATGCTTTGGAGGTTTTTATTGAATATGATTTCTTGCCGAAGGCCTTAATGACACAATTTATAGTAAGCCGACATCCTGATATTGATAAAGGGAAAACATTAGTTTGGCGTAATGGAGTGGTGCTTCGGTGGTCGGATGCATTGGCAGAAGTAACAAAAACAAAATCGCAAGGCCGCGACGCATTTTTCATTCGTTCGCAAGGCCACGACCGAAACGGCCTAATGACTGTCATACTCAAAACATTTCGCGATTTACATGGCGAATACCGGGGCATTAAATTCGATGAAAAAGTGCCCTGTCCATGTACAGGTTGTAAGTTTAGCAAAAACAAACAACATTATTTTGACTTTGAAAACCTAAGAAATCGACTTGAAAAGGGTCGCTTTAAAGTGGAATGTGATAAGTCATTGGAAGAGGTAAATTTGCTTGAACTCCTCGAAAATCATTTTATTTTTGAAAAATTACAGGCTGGAAGACCACTTGTTTTCAAGCGTGATATGGGACAAGGCTTGCTCCGGTTAGAGTCTCCGCCCCTAAAAATCTTCATTTCCTATTCCAAACATGATCTCGCTCATAAAGACACGCTGCTCAAACACCTTTCCCCGCTGCGCCGCGACAAGATTGCTACCTGGCACGATCGCGACATCTTGGCCGGAGAAGATTGGGATAAAAGTATCAAAACGGCCTTAATGGAAGCAGATGTAGTGCTCTATCTAGTAACGGCCAATAGTCTTGCTACGGATTATATTCAGCAAATAGAATTGCCACTCATTGAACAGCGTTGCGATGATGGAGATTGTCGCCTCATTCCGGTTATTGTTGACTATTGTGACTGGACAGATTTGGATTTTGCCAAATACAATGCCTTGCCAGAAAAAGGCATACCGATTACTGATAAAAAATGGACAAATGAAAATCAAGCGTGGTTGAAAGTGGTGGAAGGCGTTAAAGACATTCTAAAAGAAATTTCCTAACGGACTTTTCCCTCCCCCCAACCCCCTACTTTTGCCCAAAAAATCCCTCCGTGGACTACACCATTAATCTCCGTTCCATTCTATTACTGATTGCCATGTTGCAGGGCATCGTCGTCGCTGCGCTGCTGTTGGTCCGGGGTCTCCGCCGGGGGCATACCGCCGATTTTTTACTGTCGGCACTGCTTTTCTTCCTGTCCTGTTCACTGATCGAGCATTTTATCGGCTTCATGGGCGTATATGACTATGCCCGCGAGCAGGGCCACGACCTCACGTTTTTTCCGTTCGATAATCCACTGGTGTTTGGGCCGCTTATTTTGCTCTATACCCGGGCACTCACCGATGCGCAGTTTCGCTGGACGCGGCGTACCGGGGCGCATTTTGTGCTGGCATTGCTCTATTATATCGTGCATTTTGCGGGCTGGGCATTACCACAACCCGCCAGGGATCAGTTCCTGGAAAGTGCCACGGGCCATGCCTTGCAAACAGGTATGACGGTAGTATTTTATCTGACGACGGCTTGGTATCTGGTGCAATCGCTCCGCCGGTATCGGCATTATCGTCAGTTGATTGAACAGGAATACGCCAATACCGGGCAAATGACCCTGGATTGGCTGCGGCTGTTTCTGCTGGCGTTCTCCGCTTATCTGGTTTTTGATCTGGTTTTCAATATCCTAGCGGTGGCTTACCATTTCTGGTACACCGGCTGGTATTGGTTGAATCTGACGCGGGCTTTGTTGCTCTACTACATCTCAGTGACTGGCTGGGCCTTCGCTCAAAAATCCAGTGTGCCCTATCATGTCCTTGACGACCGGGTGGTGGCGGCCATACAGGTACTGACGGAGAGCCCGGTCACCTTGCCAAGCGGGAAACTGGCCATGCAGCCTGAAGCGATGGCCACACGGCGTCCCCAACTTCTGGCTTTTATGGAAACCGAAAAGCCCTGGCTCGACCCCGAAATTACGCTCTCCGACCTGGCCGAACGAGTGGGATTGAATGCCTCGCAACTCTCCTATTTGGTCAACAATGGCTTCGATCAAAACTTCAATGACTTCGTCAATCAGTATCGCGTGGAAGAGGTGAAGCGCAAACTGGCTTCGCCGGATTTTCAACACCTTTCGCTGCTGGGCATGGCCTTTGAATCGGGCTTCAACTCGAAAGCCACGTTCAACCGGGCCTTTAAAAAATTGACGGGGCACGCACCGAGCCGGTACTTAGGTGGAGGGGTGGAGATTGTTGAGGAAAAAAGTTGAGAATGTTGAGAAAACGCAGGACTCCACCTTTTTAATTTCTCAACAACCTCAACATTCTAGACTCTCTCAACCTCCTTTGTCTCAAATCATAATCTGACACCCCACCCGCAGGTCTCAAATCATCCTTTGCGGCGATAACACCTTCATAGTCAGCCCACTTTTGCGTCATCAATTCGCAATTAAAACTGCTGACTATGTCCAGACTTTTCCGCCTTTGTTGCCTCGCGCTGTTTTTGCAGCCTGCCTTTTTTTCCAACCTTTTTGCGCAATCTATTACCGGCACCGTGGTGACTGATGCTGGTGGGACTGCTGAATTTGCCAGCGTCCGGCTGCTACGGGCGGTAGATAGCACGTTCGTGGCAGGCACAGCGGCAAATAGCGATGGCGGCTTTGTTTTCCAGAATGTGACCGTGGGCGACTACCGCCTGCAAGGTCTGCTCATTGGTTATGCCGATATTTTTTCGCCCATTATTGTCGTAAAAAGAGGTGATGCAATTCGTCTCGAACCGCTCCGGTTTACTTCGGGCAACCTATTACAAGAGGCTACTATAACGGCCAAACTGCCCACCATTGAACGACAAATAGACAAAGTCGTGGTGAACGTGGAAGGTTCCACGCTGGCGGCGGGCAACAATGCGTTGGAACTGCTGCAACGCTCCCCCGGCGTGGTGGTGACGCCGCAGGGCGCGGTGATGCTGGAAGGCAAAAGCGGCGTGATGGTGATGGTGGACGGCAAACCCACGCAACTATCCGGCGACCAATTGGTGGCTTTTTTGCAAAGTATGCCGGGTGAAAGCGTCGCCAAGATCGAACTGATCGCGCGTCCTTCTTCCAAATACGACGCGGAAGGGGCGTCCGGCATTATCAATATCCGGCTGAAAAAGAACCAGAACCTGGGACTGAACGGCACCTTTTCCGCCGGAAACACGCAGGGCACCCATGCTCGCCTGCGGACGGGTCTGAACCTCAACTATCGCCCCGGCAAAATCAATTTGTTCGGTAATGGCAACCTGCTGGATGGTGCGCAATCGGTCGGACAAACCATCGAACGCTATACTGACGGAAAGGTATTTAACCAAATGAACCCAATGGTAGAAGATTTTGGTACCCGGTCTTTCAAAGCGGGCGCAGACTTTTTTGCCAATGATCGCCATACGTTGGGTGTGTTGGTGCTGGGCAATTTTTACCGGAACGATTCCCGTAAAAATAACCTAACGCAAATCAGTCAGGAAGGCAGTGCATTGATTGACAGTACATTGCGAAGCCGCATTCTTGCCCCGACGCATAATGACCGGCTGACTTACAATGTCAATTATCGTTTCGCCGATACGCTGGGCCATGAACTGACTTTCGACGCGGACCGCATTGCCTTTCGTAGTGCGGGGACGAATACGCTGGAAAATCAGCGGTTCAATGCCGAAAATATTTTGCTGGCCAATGACGCATTGCGCAGCGATATTGGTTCCGATATTATGGTCTGGTCACTGAAAACCGACTACGTGCAGCACCGCAAAAACGGGCTGAAACTGGAAGCAGGCGCGAAAGTAAACTGGACGAATTCCAATAATGACATCCAAAGTATGCGGGAGACGGATGGCCGTTCTGAACCGGATGCTGGGCGCACCAACCGTTTTGATTACCGGGAAAACATTGCGGCAGCCTATACCAACATAGGCAAACAAGGCCAAAAGTTCAACTGGCAGGTGGGACTGCGGGCCGAACGTACCGCCGTCAAGGGTCGCTCGACGGACTTGTACGGCCAGGTGCTGAACAACCCCGATACCACTTATATCGGCCTGTTCCCGACGGCCTATTTGCAATACACGCTGGCACCCATGCACCAAATCGGCCTGTCGTACAACCGCCGTCTGAGCCGCCCGGCCTATCAGGATTTGAACCCATTTGTGTGGCAAACCGACCCCTATATCAGCGAACGCGGCAACCCATACCTGCGCCCAGCCTACACTAATTCGGTCGAACTGACCTATACTTACAAGTACGCCGCCAGTGCCGCGCTGGGGTACAGCCGCACCACCGATCTGGTGAGTACCATTGCCCGGCAGGAGGGCGAACAGGCCTATACACAGCCCCAAAACCTGAACGAACGGGACAACATCAGCCTGAATGTGAATATGCCCTTGCCGATCAAAGCGTGGTGGGAAGGCTACTTGTGGCTGGGCGTGTGGCATAATCAGTTCCGGTCGCAACTGGCTGATGGTCAACTGCGTGCAGGTTCCTTTGGCGGCGGTTGTTACCTGTCGCAGCAATTTAATATAGGCAAAGGTTATGGTCTCGAAGCCTCGTTCTGGGCACAGTTCCCGACTCGCGAGGGCGTTTTTGTCAATCGCGGTATCAGTAGTGTTTCGATGGGTGCTAAAAAATCACTTTGGGACAACAAGGCTACCCTCAAAGTGGCCATCAATGACCTGTTTGGCACCCAACGCTGGACAGAATCGGTTGATTTTGGCTCGGTGCGCGGCACTACCCGCAACACTTGGGAGAGTCAGAATGTCGCCCTGAGTTTTACCTGGAATTTTGGCAACCAAAACCTGAAAACCCGCAACCGGAACAGTGGCGGTGCCGACGATTCCGATGGGCGTATCAAAGCCCGGAAGGAATAAACCCGCCGTTTCTCACCTCTCTCACGCACATAATTTCTCTATTATGAAAAACCTGTTTTTTGCAATAATCCTATTCTCCACCGCTTGTTATCATTCAAAACCCACTGCGGATGATCATCGCGGTAAAGTGAGTGGCCTCATCTCTTTCAAGGTGTGGAACAATAGCCTGCTGCCGCACCACTACACATTGATTGGTTACAATCCGGGCGAAAAGGAAACCGGCAACTGGGCGAATGGGCTGTTTTTGCTGCCCGGCACATTTCATCGGTATAGTTGCCCGGTCGGCACGAAAATATACTTGGCCAATAAAAAGCAGGCCGACACGGTGATGGGCGGCGGCAGTATCCGTAATGAAACGCCTTTCATTACCATAAAAGAGGAAGATAAAGGAAAGGCATTTAGATTGAACAGGTAAGTAAAACGATCGCTCAATTCAAATTCGGAAACTGCGCCTTCAAATCATCATCCAGTTTCTCCGTCTGGTACTCAAAATTGACGATGAACGTGGAAAATTCGTTGAAATCTAATGCCTTTAATCAAACCGCAGCCATTCCACAAGTCAATTATGTAACCGACAGAAACGCAAGCCTTGATTTGTGCAACCGCTCATTCGAGATTACACTTATTGCATATTGATAATGTAGGAAATCAATTTACCCCACACTCCACCCCCAATCCAGTCATCGCCGAGATAAACTCATTATCCACCTGCACCTTGCGCGCCGTGGAAGTAAAAGCCCATTTATCTTTCTGGTCATAATCCAGCAGTTCCATGCGCAGGGTATGTTTACCCCGATGTGCGTTGCAAATTTTTTCAATCCGCTCAATCAATTCAGCAGATAGTACTCCCACGGAAATACGCAAGGTAATGGAAGTGGTTTTTTCTTCCCCAATCGTCTCCAATAATCGGACGTTGAGGACCCGAAATTCCATTTCATCAGAATTATAGCGAGGCTTGTACTCGCCTTCGATGTACAGACTCGCGCCCTCGGTGAAATAGGAACTGAACTTGGCATAACTCTCCGAAAACAGGGAAATTTCGAGACTGCCGACGTAGTCCTGCATCGTAAAACGGCCCCAGCCGGTACCTTTTTGGCTGATGCGGTGTTCCGCTTTGTTGACAAAGCCTGCGATGCACACTTTTCGGTTTTTGAAACTATCAATCTTATCCAGCGGCGTAGCGAAGGTCTCCCATTCGTAGCGAAAATCGTCGAGTGGATGGCCGCTGAGGTAAATACCGATGCAGTCTTTTTCCTTTTTCAACTGCTGGATCAAGCCCCAAGGCTGCACTTTAGGAACGATCGGCTGCGCAATACCCACCGTGTCGGACAGGTCGCCGAAAAGGGAATTGGCACTCACGACTTTTTCTTCCTGATACGCCGCTCCATATTTTAGCAAATGTTCAATGTAGGTTTCGTGCTTATCCGAAGGAGCAAAAAATGCCGCGCGGTGTACATTCTGGCCATCAAATGCGCCCGCGCAGGCCATGTTTTCCATCACCCGCTTGTTAATAGTACGCAGGTTGATACGGCGCATGAAATCATACAAATCCTTGAAAGGCCCTTTGGCCTTGCGTTCGATGATCAGATTTTCCACCGCTGCTTCGCCCACACCCTTCACCGCACCCAGGCCGTAACGGATGTCGCCTTTCTTATTCACCGAAAAATTGACTTGGGATTCGTTGATATCCGGGCCTTTTACGTTTAGACCCATACGGCGGCATTCTTCCAGGAAAAACGTGATTTTTTCAATATTTGACTGCGAATGCGTCAGCACTGCCGCCATATATTCGCTCGGATAATGCGCTTTTAAATAGGCCGTTTGGTAGGCCACCAGCGCGTAACAGGTCGAGTGTGACTTATTGAAAGCGTACATAGCAAAGGCTTCCCAGTCAGTCCAGATTTTCTCCAGCTTGGCTTTCGGATGGCCTTTGGCGGTCGCGCCTTCCATGAATTGGCCCTTCATTTTGTCCAGGATCGCCTTTTGTTTTTTACCCATCGCTTTACGCAACACGTCGGCATCGCCTTTGGAAAAACCGGCGATTTTCTGGGAAAGCAACATGATCTGTTCCTGATAAACGCAAATCCCGAAGGTCTCGGCCAGATATTCCTCCATGTCTGGCAGATCGTAAGTTACCACTTCGCGCTTGTGTTTGCGCGCCACGAACGACGGAATATAATCCATCGGCCCCGGACGATACAGGGCATTCATGGCGATCAAATCATCGAATTTATCCGGCTTTAATTCGCGTAAATACTTCTGCATCCCCGCGCTTTCAAACTGGAACGTACCGTTGGTTTCGGCGCGTTGGTAGAGTTCGTAGGTCTTGACATCATCCAGGGGAATATTATCAATGTCAATCTCCACCCCGTGATTTTCCTTGATGATTTTCAGGGCATCCCGCATGATCGTCAGCGTTTTCAGTCCCAAAAAGTCCATTTTTATAACGCCCGCATCCTCAATAATGGAGCCTTCGTACTGCGTAATCAGTAGTTCCGTTTCTTTGGAAGCGTACACCGGGATGATTTCGGTGAGGTCTTTTGGCGCGATGATGATGCCCGCCGCGTGAATACCCGTACCGCGCACCGAACCTTCCAGAATCATGGCTTCTTTCAAAACCATGCTCTCCGGCGTGCCACCGAGCGCCAGAATCTCGCGCAATTTTTTGGCATTATCCAAATCTTCGCTGCTGATATTTTCCTTCTCACGCAGAGAACCGGGGCCGTCGAAAGGCGCGGAAAGCAGGCGGTTGAGGTTGGTGCCAGGTTTGTCGGAAACCAATTTTACCAATGCATTGGCCTGATCGAGCGGCAGATCAAGCACCCGGCTGACGTCTTTGATCGACATCTTGGCGGCCATGGTACCGTAGGTCACAATCTGTGCAACTTGCTGTTTACCATACTTTTGCACGACATAGTCAATCACCTTTTGACGACCCTCGTCGTCAAAATCCGTATCAATATCGGGCATGGACTTCCGATCGGGATTCAAGAATCGCTCGAACAGCAAACGATATTTGATCGGGTCAATATTAGTAATGCCAATGCAATAAGCCACCGCGCTGCCCGCCGCCGAACCACGTCCCGGGCCTACCACCACACCGAGGTCGCGCCCGGCCTTGATGAAATCAGATACAATGAGGAAGTAGCCCGCAAAGCCCATCGTTTTGATGGTATGTAACTCGAAATTGAGTCGCTCTTCGACTTCTGCGGTGATGTTGCGGTAACGTTCTTTCGCGCCTTTGTAGGTGAGGTCGCGCAGGTAATCGTCCTGGGTTTGGAACTCCGGCGGCACCACGAAATTGGGCAGCAGAATATCCTTTTTCAGCTTCAAATGCTCGCACTTGTCCACGATTTCCATCGTGTTATCAAGCGAAGCAGGCACGTCGTGGAAGAGTTTTCCCATCTCGGCCTGCGTTTTGAAATAGAACTGATCGTTCCAGAAAGCGAACCGTCCACCTTTGGTGATCGTGCCTTCGTCCGTGAACTCGCGAATGGCCGGAGTGGCCTGTTTCTCGCCCGTGTTGACGCAAAGCAGGATGTCGTGGGCGTTGGAATCCTTTTGATCTACGTAGTGGGAATCATTGGTACAGATGGTCTTTACCTTATATTCTTCGGCCCAGCGCAGCAGCATCTCGTTCACCGTATCCTGCTCCTTCATGTGGTGGCGCTGGATTTCGATATAATAGTCCTCGCCGAAAATATTGAACCACCACTCGAATTCCTTTTTAGCCTCTGCTTCTCCTTTTTTCAAAATCGCCTGTGGTACCATCGCGCCAATGCAACAGGTGGTTGCAATCAGCCCTTCGTGGTACTGCATGACCAGTTCTTTGTCGATGCGCGGATATTTGCCATACAAGCCTTCCGTGTAACCCAACGAACAGAGTTTTACCAGATTTTTATAGCCTTCGGCATTTTTAGCCAGAAACAACTGGTGGTAGCGCCGGTCTTTGACTTCCTTGGTAAATACTCGCTGATGGCGATTCTCCACTACATAAAATTCGCAGCCGACGATGGGTTTCACCCCTTCATGTTTGGCCGCTTCCGCCACGAACTGGAACACGCCGAACATATTACCGTGGTCGGTAATGGCCAGGGCTTTCATGCCATCAGTCTTCGCCTTTTTGAACAGGTTGGGGATGCTGGCCGCTCCATCGAGGAGGGAGAATTGGGTATGGCAGTGGAGATGGGCGAATTGTGGCATAGCGATCGGTCGGAATGTGGAGCAAATTTAAAACAAAACGTGGTGGAGTTGGTGAGGATGTGAAAAACTTGTGGTTTTAAAACTAAATCCTGTGATGGAATGCCGTTTCATTGCACAACTTCATGTTCGCTGCTTCTTTAGCGAAAAGTAGTTACTATGATTAACCGAGACCGATCAGGTTTTGGCATTACCGTGCCAACACAAACCGCAGCGTCAAAGGCACCTCATTTTCCGCTTGCACCACCGCATAATACAAACCATTCGCCAATGGAGTAGAAAGCAAAATAGCGCGCGTTTCTTCCCCATCTGCCAGCGAAATAGCTTGTACCACTTGCCCTTGCGTGTTCAAAATGCGCACTTGTACCGCCTGATTTTTCCAGTCTGGCAAATGCAGCCACAGCGTTCCGCTACTTGGATTTGGCGATAAGACGCTATTAGCTAAGCCATTCACCTTTTCACTTCGAGCACCCGCCGACGCAGGCGGACAATTGAAAGTGTTAAGAAAAGCCTCATAACTACTGCCATCAGCCAGGGTTGCGGCGGTGTGAATGTAGGCTGGATCGGCCTGATTGGGCAAATGATAGGTGAAAATATCGGAGGCTCCATTGCTCATTGAAGTGCCTGCCTCGGCGCGAAAACGCAGGGCATAAAAAGGCGAAAAATTCGGGCTGCGCACCTGATAAGTACGACCGCTCGACGGGGCGGTATATGTACTTTGATCGGCTGGATAAGTGGCCACTAAGCCATTAGGCACTTGAAAATCAACCTTTTGCAAAGTGGAAGTGCAATTATTGGTCACTTTCACCCGAAAGATTAGATCGCCCGTGGCCGTCCGCTTGACATCCAGTAAATCCCATTTGATACAGGCTTGTGTCTTGCTATCGCAGACGGTTTCATTCACACTCAACTGCACGGTATCGCGCTGCACAAAACCGCAGCCGTCTTTGACTTCCACCCAGTAAGTGCCGCCCGCCGCCGCCAGATAGGTAGGCGCGGTACTGCCGTCTTGCCAGCGATAGGAAATGTAGCCTGCTCCGGCTTGAAGCAGCACCGAAGTATCCTGAAAGAACTCCTGATCGGGGCCGAGCGAGAGGATGGGGCCGCAGGGCGCGTCGCAGCGGGCGCAGGTGGTGGTGATGACCGCGCTGTCGGGTGCGGTGTACATGGTGAAGTTCTGGACGGTGGCCGTAGAAGGCGTGATGGTCAGCGGAATGGGCGTGGCGGTGGGATTGGTAATAGAGGTTTCCACTATTGTCAAACCCAACGGCGCAAAAGGGCACGAGTCTAAACTAGTTAAGGATAAATCTGATTTGATTAAGAAAGCCTCGCTAAAATCCCATGCAGAAGAATAATTGTCAATATAATGGATAAACGTACCCGAGAAGTAAAAATAATCGTCAATCTTGATGGCATTATCCCCTCCATCATTATAATAACTACTGTAACCAAAACCAGCACTATGAAAAGGAGGAGGAACAGGCAAACGGCTATTAGTTTGGATATGGCCTGCTTTATCGGTAGCTAGAATAAAATACTCATGATCAAGATAATTTAATTCATTATAATGATATTTAATACCGAAAATAAGATACCCGGATGCTGATGATATTATATTGTATGGATAGAACGAAAAAGAATCCGGTATTTCGTAGCGACGCAGCCATACGGGCTGACCATCCAAGGTTGTTTTTTGTAAATAAATGGAACTACTTGTAATTTGGCCAGGGATTGATTCATCCCATCCTCGGTATAGCGTTACTAATGTATCTTGGTCCAGACTACTGGACATTTTTGAAAAGAGGTGGCGAAAGCCGATATTGTGTTTGCAACAACATAATAATCGATGCTTCCACCACACATACGCAAATTTAGTGTTTTGTATGAAAGTTATGGCTTAGGGGCCGTAAAAAATATTTGGCTTTTAGTCTGCCTGCTTCCTTTAGCGCGCACGGTGAACCTTTACAAAATGAAGGATTACGTTGGCGGGGTACTTGGCAAGGATGGTTCGAAGGCCAATAGTGATTATAAACGGCTGATTCGTTTTTTCCAGGATTGGGGCGAAAGCAGGGCGTTGTTACACGATTTGATGCGCCAAAATCTTCGGTTTTTGCGTGGTTTAGGCTTTAAAACCCTGGTCATGGACGGCACGAGTTGGACGCTTGGGGAAGCGAAAGTGCATTATTTGGTGCTGAGTGTTCTGGTTGGTTCTGTGGCCGTTCCGATTTATTGGGTGCAGTTGGAAAAGATAGGCGCGTCCAGTCAGGCGGAGCGCAAAGCCATGTTTGAGCAGGCATTTTTGCTGTTCGATCTGCAAGGGATGACGTTGTTAGCTGATCGGGAATATATTGGCAAAAATTGGTTTAACTTCCTCAAAAAGAACAAGATACATTTTGTTATACGGCTTCGGGCAGGCGATTATTTTGAAGAGGTGAACGGGGCCAGAGGTAAGGGCTATGAACGTATGGTGACTAAGTGCGGCTTAAAAGACAAATTGGTTAAAAAGCAGATTTTTCTGGATGGCCAGGCCTTCACCATCGTTATGATGCCTAATCCCAAGGTGAATGCAGAGGAACCGGTGATGATCTTTTTGACTACGCTACCCAATGCCGTCAAGGCCGCTGAATGCTACGTCAAACGTTGGAAAATCGAATGCCTTTTCAAACACCTAAAAACGAACGGATATAATCTGGAAGACCTTAATCTCAAAAATGCTAGCAAAAACCTGTTAATGATGGCGATCGTTACAATAGCCTATACCTTGGCCATTCAAGAAGGCTGGAAGCACCAAAATTATATTGCAACGCAACGTTATCAGGACGGGACTCAAACGCCAGAAGTGTCCATTTTTAGAGAAGGACTGGCAATCCTAACCACAAAATGCTTCCGATTTATAGAATTTATACGATATGTTTTTAGCATGCTAAGCCCGAAAAATCATCCCATTTCCAAAAATGTCCAGTAGTCTGATCTTGGTCAATTAATAAGCCAGCATTAGTTACTTTCTCTGCAATACCTGGCCCTACATTTGCCCAAGATATTTGTGCCGCATTTAGATTCATTTTGCATAATAGATACTCCCCTGCATAACTTCCCGTCGCCTGGGTTCCGGCGGCGTATAAATTTCCCTGATAGGCTAATATAGAAGTCACATTGCTTCCATCTGCCCAGCCGATCTTTTTAGCACTGTTAACGACTGTATTGCCTGTCTGACGGTTAATTTCCATAATCTCTGTCTCTTGACCCTGGAAGCCATTGATTGTCAACGTTCTATATAATAGATAGTTAGCACCTGCTTGTTTTTCGACTATTTTATAGGCATAAAAGTATTCTCCTGATATACGTTTCGACCAAAGTATTACATTTTGTACGGGATTATACCGACAAACAAAATTTTCAAATTCATTTGCGGCACCAGGTTGATAAAAACCCGAAATGACCAGCATCCCGTCCGAGTCTAATACTATTTGAGTAATAGTAGTTAGGAAATAAGAATATTCATCCCAAAATAACTGACGCGACCAAAGCACTTTACCAGTTGGGGTCATTTTAATCAGCAAGGAGTTTGGCCCGAATGCACGCCATTCTACTCCCATATATAGATTGCCGTCGCCAGAGGCGCACAGGGCTTGGCTACTAATATAAGTACTCTGTGAGGGATGATTGATCTCTTTAAGAAATGTGGTGGGAACACAGAGATTATTATTTTGTGCAACAGAAGCCAGAGCCAAAGCGCAAGCAAACAAGAGTAGGCAGATTCTTTTCATGATAGATTATTTAAATGTTTAATGTTACGATTCTACTATCGAAAACCGCTCGCTCAGCCATCAAAGCCGCCAGCGAAAGAGTACGAAAATCTTTGGGATCGCATTCTAAAGAACGCGCTAATGCGTCTATCTTTTCAGAGGAAATAGGCATCTTTTTAAGTTCCCATTTGCTGACTGTTTCTTGCTTTACGCCTATGTCAGCGGCAATGGTTTTCTAAGTTATCTTTTAATAAAAGATACCAAGTCTTCTAAAAACTCATCATTGACATTTTCAATTTCCGATTTGTCATACATTGTAAGTAAGTGGATTTCTTCATCCACTCATAAAACGCAAGTAATCACTCTTGCGCCACCACTTTTGCCCCGGTTTTTGGAGGCAATTTTCAATCTAATTTTAAAACCATCATTGCCTAATGCTGTGCCTTGGGTTGGCTCTTCGAGTAAGGAAATCTGCAATTGGCGTAAATCTGCAACGATGGATGGATATTTCTTTTTTAATCGTTTGAGATCGCGGGCAAATTGATCAGTTGGTAGAATTTGCATCTTCGTATTCAGTCAGCAATTGATCCAATGTTTTGACTTGCTCGGGTGGGATTCGTCCATTTTTATAGTCTTCCACCCAGGACAACCCTGCTTTGAGGTTGTTCCAGATGGTTCGCTGGCCGGGCAGCAACCGTGCTTCCAGTTCTTCCAAAGTTGGTTTTACAGGCAGGTACTGGATTTTTAATGCCGTTAGAAATGCCTCAATGGCGCGTTTCTGTTCAGCATTTTGTGGCAATACCATGATCGTATCCATACCCAATTGATTGATAGTGAATTGTGGTACAATATACCAAATTTTATTTGATCTATTGCCCAAAAACTTTGGCTTTCTCAAAAAATTAGAAAATCTATTATCAAAGAAACCCTAATTATCCAAAAACACCGCCACCGCCGCCGCCACATTTTGCCCATCCATCGCTGCTGAAAGAATACCGCCCGCATAGCCCGCCCCTTCCGCGCAAGGAAATAAACCGGGTACGTCTGGATGCATAAATGTAGCCGCATCGCGCGGCACACGGATGGGCGAACTGGTGCGACTCTCCGTAGCCACCACGCTGGCTTCAGCGGTATGAAAGCCGCGCATTTGTTTACCAAATTCTGCCAATCCGTCGCGTACCCGCTGGTATATAAACCTGGGCAACAACTCAAATAACGGTGCGGGATACAAGCCAGGAATATAAGAAGAGTCCGGTAAATCCCTGGAAATCTTACCGTTAATAAAATCGGTGAGTCGCAGGGCCGGACCTTTTTGGCTGCCATCGCCCGCTGCGAACAAGCGACGTTCTACTTCACTTTGAAATTCCATCGCTGCAAAAACGCCATGTTTGGCCCAGGGAGCCAAGTCCTCCGGCTCCACGGCTGTCACCATGCCGGAATTGGCGAAAGGTGAATCGCGGCGACTCATACTCATGCCATTCACCACGATCTCGCCGGGCGCAGTAGCCGACGGCACCACCAACCCGCCCGGACACATGCAAAACGAGAACACGCCACGTCCACGCACCTGCGCCACAAGGCTGTAACTAGCAGCGGGCAAGTTGTCGTCTCGGTCGTTTTGCCGATATTGAATACCATCAATCAGCGGCTGCGGATGCTCCACGCGCACGCCGAGCGCAAAGGGTTTAGCCTCAATGCGAATGTTTTTCTGGTGTAATAGTCGATAAATATCGCGGGCGGAATGGCCAGTTGCCAGAATGACCGCTTTGGCAAAATATTCTCGTTTGGACTGGCTTGGCGGCTAAACCCGCAGTGGACATGTTCGCTCACCGAAGTTGTGACTACACCTACCATTTGCTCTCCTTTCAGCATAAAAAGTCAGTAACCAATTGCCCAAAATGCACCTCGCCGCCATAACGAAGAATGGTTTGGCGAATATTCTGCACCACATCCGGCAGTTTATTGGAACCAATATGCGGATGCGCTTCCACCAGAATATCGGACTTCGCACCGTGTTCTACCAGCAATTGCAGGGCTTTGTGAATGCTGCCACGTTTCCCGGAACGGGTGTACAATTTACCGTCGGAATAGGTACCCGCGCCACCTTCGCCGAAGCAGTAATTGGAATGGGGATTGACTATCCCAAATTGCTGGATCGCCCGTAGGTCGCGGCGACGAGCCTGCGCATCTTTGCCGCGATCAATTATGACTGGTTTTAGCCCGCGTTCAATCAGTTCCAAGGCAGCAAAATAACCCGCAGGCCCGGCTCCGACGATGATTACACGCGGCGCATTCGATTCCACAGGATGAAAACCGGGGAGAATGGCGGCTTCGGGCGTAAATGACTTCTCCCGATTTATAGACTTCTGCTCGCAGTCGAAAAACAGGCTGGCGCGAGCGGGCATCCAGCGAGGATTTCAAGCATTTCGAGATGGGAAATCTGGTCGGGGCGGAGGCCGGTTTGCTGCGCGGCTTTTTGCCGCAGACGGGCTTCGTCATATTGTTCGCCGGGTAGTACGACGAGTTCAACTAATTGTGGCATAATACTTTATGTCTCGTTTTTATCGAGAAATGTTTTGATTAATACCCTGTCTCGCTTTTCTTTACCAGAAAAAGCAAAGAATAAAAAGATTGCGGCAGGAAAATAACTCATAATTTATAACTCATACCTCATAACTACTTTCCCCGTTCCTGGACATCAGAATAATAAATCAACTCCCATTCGCCATTAGGTTGTTTGGCGAAACGGCGTTCCAGGCCATAACTCACCGAGCGCGCCCGTATTTTTTCAATAACCATGATATCGCCCAGCATTTGCGTTTCGATAAGATAGTCTTTCGGACTGAAATTGAGACGCATCATGCGCCAATTATCTGGTGTCCAGGTAGTAGGTTTAGGTTGATAGTGGGTGCTATCAAGTTGTTCACTCCGATCGCCTTGCAATGGCCAGGCGATATGCGCCATTTGGTAGGTGCTATCCGCATGAAATTGTTGGTAAAATGCCACAAAATCAGCGGGCAGATTGGTGTTAGCAGGTAAAGTGGACGTTTCTTCCGCGACGTTGGAAGGTTTGTTTTTACAATTATATAAAAAAAGAAGAGCAAACAAAGCGAGAAAGAGCAGGCGCATAATTGGGCAGCAGATGAATATAAAATGAAAGTCAAAGGTAGTCAACGCGCTCCAAAACGTTTCGGATGCCAATATATTTGCACTTTTTCCACCACTTTCCAGTGATTTTATGCGCGGTATTTACACCATTGCTTTACTGGTTATGTCCAATGTATTTATGACGTTCGCGTGGTATGGGCATTTAAAATTTCAGGAAGTCAAATTCTTCCAAAAAACGGGGCTGATTGGACTGGTTGTAGCCAGTTGGCTGATCGCGTTTTTTGAATACAGCCTGATGGTGCCGGCCAATCGTTTGGGCTATCGCGAAACTGGCGGTCCGTTCACGCTGGTGCAATTGAAAGTCATTCAGGAAGTTATCACGTTGACCATTTTTACTATTTTCACTTTGGTGTTTTTTAAAGATGAAACCTTGAAATGGAATCACCTCGTTGGGTTCGGATTCTTGGTGTTGGCCGTCTATTTTATTCGCAAGTAAACTGTGGATAAAAAAGTTGGTTTTTAACGCCGTTTTCTGGCCTTTCAAACCGTTTTACTGTCTATCTTCGCCGCTTTACCCGCCGTAACCTTTTTCAGGCGAAGGCGGGTATCAGGCCCTATTAAACCAAACTTAATACACAAATCTACTCGCCGTAGCCCATCCTCCTCACGCCTAAAAGGGCTTCGGCGGGTGAACAGGCGAAGGCGAGCACCAAGCCCCTGATAAACGAAAATTTATTAATCAAAAGCCCAGCACCACGAACCCATAACCGCACGGCATGGCAAAACGCACACGCGGACAACTCAGCCTTAGTTTCGATAGCGAACGAGTCTCGAAACTCTTCGGGATTTTCTGTTTGTTCCTTTCTTTCTATTGCCTCATCGCCTTCGTTTCCTACCTGTTTACCTGGCAGAACGATCACGACGTGGTCTTCCATTTCTCCTGGGAAATGTTCCTTGCCGATGTACAGGTGGACAACTGGCTGGGGCGGTTAGGCGCATTTCTCTCGGATAGCATCATTTATTGGGGTTTTGGCGTCGCCTCGTTTGGCTTTGTCTACTTGCTTTACAAATATGGGTTGGCCTTTGTGCGTCGCACGCCGCCCGGCTCCATGTATGGCACGTTGCAGCGCACGGTGATTTACATGGTCATCGTGTCCATCGTTACCTCGTTTTTCTTCCAAAAATTTGAGTTTCCCTGGGGCGGCGTATTCGGACAAGCCATCAGTGAATACACGCAGAATTTTATTGGCGCTATTGGTACGCTGGTGCTGATGATTTTCCTGTTGGTCGCCACTTTTGTTTGGTCAAATAATCCCAATCTCGAAGAATTTACCTGGCCAAAACTCTGGGAAGAAACCAAAATGGCCTGGCAAGACCTGCTCTCCGGCAATTTCGCCAAACGTCAACGAGAAACACCCCTGCGCGCACCCCGCGTCCGCGCCGATGTCCCCGTGCCAGCCAATGAGCAAATCCCGATGATGGAAACGGTCAATAATCCAGTTTCGCCTGTTCCGCCACCACCGCCCGTGCCTGTGCCAAGTCCGCAACTGGCCCTCGACCTTAGCCAGCGCAGCGCGCTCTTTGCCGACGTACCCAAACCGGAAGCAACACGTCCCGCTCCGACGGTGGCCTTGCAACCAGGTTCAGATGATTTTGAAATAATTGCTGCGCCACCTACACCGCCCTCCACGCCGGAGGCAGCGGAAGCATATAAAGCACCCGTCGCCATTGTGCAGGAAGATAATCCGAACCTCTCGGAACCTTACGATCCGACGCTGGAACTGTCACATTATGAATTTCCGCATCTACAACTGCTGGTAGATCACCCTGATCAGACGCTGGAAATAGATCGCGAAGAGTTGGAAACCAACAAAAACCTGATTATCCAGACGCTGCTCAATTTCAAAATCGAGATTGAAAAAATCCGGGCGACGATTGGGCCAACGGTTACCCTGTACGAAATTATTCCGGCCAAAGGCATTCGGATTTCCAAGATCAAGAATCTGGAAGACGATATTGCACTCAGCCTTTCGGCACTGGGGATTCGGATCATTGCGCCGATTCCAGGCAAGGGTACGATTGGTATTGAGGTGCCCAATAAAAATCGCCAGATTGTGGGAATGCGCGAGGTGCTGATGAGCGACCGCTTCAAACGCGCCAAGATGGAATTGCCCATTGCGTTGGGCAAAACCATTCAGAATGAGGTGTTTGTAGCGGATTTGACCAAAATGCCGCACTTGCTGATCGCCGGGGCGACCGGCCAAGGTAAATCGGTGGGAATCAACGTGGTGCTGATGTCGCTGCTGTATAAAAAGCACCCATCGCAGGTCAAATTGATTCTAATTGACCCGAAAAAAGTGGAATTGTTCCCGTATTCCCGTTTGGACAATCACTTTCTGGGCTTTCTGCCCGATCAATTGGAGCCCATTGTGACGGACACGACGAAGGTAGTCCACACGCTCAATTCGCTGATTATTGAAATGGAAACGCGCTACGATTTGCTAAAAAAAGCGGAAGTGCGTAACATTTCGGAGTACAACGACAAATTCGTGGCGCGGCGGCTCAATCCCAATAAGGGCCACCGTTTCCTACCTTATATTGTCCTTATTATTGATGAGTTTGCCGACTTGATTATGACGGCGGGTAAAGAAATCGAATTGCCCATTGGTCGTCTGGCGCAATTGGCGCGAGCTGTGGGTATTCATTTGATTATTGCCACGCAGCGTCCTTCCGTCAATATTATTACTGGCGTAATCAAGGCCAACTTCCCGGCGCGGATTGCCTTCAAAGTGGCATCCAAAGTGGACTCGCGGACCATTCTGGATGCAGGCGGTGCCGAGCAATTGACGGGTCGTGGCGACATGCTGCTCTCCGTCGGCGGCGATATTATTCGTCTGCAAAGTGCTTTTGTGGATACGCCCGAAGTGGAAAAAGTAATTGAATTTATTGCCAACCAACAGGGTTTTGCGGAGCCCTTCTTCTTACCCGAATTCCATCCCGACGGCGAAAATGGGGGCGGTGCCGAGACCAAAGAATTCCGTCTCTCCGAAATGGACGATATGCTCGAAGATGCCGCCAAACTCGTGGTGGAAACCCAGCACGGTTCTACCAGTATGATTCAACGCCGCATGAAACTGGGCTACAACCGTGCGGGCCGGATTATGGATCAAATGGAAGGATTGGGGATTGTTGGCCCGGCAGAAGGTTCCAAGCCGCGCGAAGTGCTGTTTTACAGCATGGATGAATTAGTGCGGTTTATGACGGAACTTAAAAATCGGAAGGGGTAAAACAGAACAAGGGCTTTCCAGTATCCTCTATTTCCCTTATTTTTGAATCAAAATAGATGCTTACATTTAATAAGTACGGCCATCTGGTACCTAATCAGCTTATTGAATCCAGTTTGACAGAACTAGAAGACACCTTTACCTTTAATGATCGCAGAAGATTGGTTTTTAATCAATTACTCGATTTTTTATCTGAAATAAACACTTCAGTACCTGGCAAATTTTCGATATGGGTGGTTGGTAGTTTTGTAACAAAAAAAGAAAAACCGGATGATTTAGATTGTGTGTTTTTTGTTGAGCATAACTGGTTGGAAAAACATGAACGGGTAATAGAATTAATTCAAAGAAAGTACACCGAGTGGATCGACTCCATTTTTGTCCGCGTTTATCCTGAAAACCATCGTTTTTGGGTTAGAACTGATAGTGACCGGATTAGGTGGCTTCATTTTTTTTCTGCAAAGAGCCAAAAATTTGCCAAAGGTTTTGTTCAAATTAACTTCTACGAAGATGAAAATCAATGATATTCGTGAAATAGAGATCTTCCACACCCTTGAAAAAATCAAGGAAGTTAATGAGGCCATCCTTTTTCACCAAAAGTTTGAAGAGCCTGATCATTTTACTATCCGCCAATGGCAAAGAGTAAAAAATGATCTTCAACGGCAATTTGGTGAAATGCTTGCTGTCTTGGATGCATTACCGTTAATTCCAGAAATACAATCCGCAGGTATAGCACCAAAAAAGCGTGGCATGAGTCCCGAACACATGGCTAAAATTCGTGAAGCTCGTATAGCCAAGCGTGCCGAAGCGAACTCGAAGTTGGAAGCAGAAATGCAATCCGCAGGTATAGCACCGAAAAAGCATGGTATGAGCCCCGAACACATGGCTAAAATTCGTGAAGCCCGTATGGCCAAGCGTACCGAAGCGAACTCGAAGTTAGAAGCAGAAATGCAATTCGCAGGTAAAGCACCCAAAAAGCGTGGTACGAACACCGAACACATGGCTAAAACTCGTGAAACCGACATACCCAAGCGTACCGAAGCCTCAAAGGTTTCGAAAGTTAAGGGGGAAAAGCCGATAGGCCGTTAAAAAATGCGGTAAAAGCCAATGATTAAACCGCGTGTCAAATTCCCGAAGGGAGTTCATGTAGAATTTATAAACCTTCTTGCATTTTGAAAATTGATTCTGCGGATAAAAATTGGATAAACGGGAATTTTAGTTGGCAGGAAGGCTATGGCTATTTTTCGCACAGCCATTCGGAATTGGATAAGGTTATCAAATATATTAGGAACCAGAAAGAGCATCACGCCAAAACATCTTTCAAAGAAGAATATTTAGAAATTTTGCGAAGTGTGATGTGGATTTTAAGGAAGAATACCTTTTTGAATGGATTATGGATGAAAATCCGAGTTGAATTCTTTACATAGAATCCCTTTCGGATTCTGTCACACCTGCGCCTTTTTGCTATAAACATGGATTCCCTTCGGGAATTTTCTAGCGTATTCTAAATACAGATGAAGGAGATTGAAAGTCGCCACGTTCCAATTTTTCACACGTTGGAGACGATTAAACGTATAAATAAACACATCGCTTTGCATTAAAGTGCAGAGCAACCAGATAAAATGGCTATCGAACAATGGCAACGCATCCAGGCTGATCTTCAACGCCAACTTCGAGAGATGCTTGCCGCGCTGGATGCCTTGCCGCCATTGGCCGAAGCGGCGGCGTAAGAAGTGAAACAAATTAATTTCTACGAAGATGGAAATTAGCGGTATTCAGGAAATAGAGATTTTCCACATACTTGAAAAATCTAAGGATATTCAATGCCATCTTCTCCTCTTTAATGCCGGGCTTCATTCGGCTGATTTCTCTCGTTGATTCTCGTCGTTTCCACCCAATGCAAAAGTTTATTGAGCCAAACCTCGTCGGAACAGATAGGTGAGTTAGTAGGTTCGCTTCCCGATGCTGGATAGTCCGTTACAGATTCAACTACGCTAACAGGAAGAAGATGTGTTTCTTTGGGTAACGAGGCGGGTAGAAGTTTTAAGACTTCAAAAGAAGGGATAATAAGATGATGGGACATGATGAAATGAAGGCTTTGAAAAAGGGAGTAAACGAAAAATGAAGATTTTCTGTACGTTAGTACACACTGTCTACTTATAAAACGATCAAGGCCCGCTGCACCTTTGTGCAGCGGGCCTCGCTATTATTTATCGGCAATATTCAATAGGTAATATTCAATTTTTAGTTTTCGGTGCTGACCATCGTTTGTGCGGTCACCGTTTCTACTTCCTGGGTAGGAGCCACTGTCCATTCTACTTGGTCAGGATTACCTTCCAAGAAAAGGTTGAAAGATTGAGTAGCCCGTTGAGCCAGGGTGTTGGTGTAGAGGCTCACGGTGGCTTTCATTTGTGCATCGATCATCACTGCGGTGACTTCGTTGGCGTTTACGCCAGCCACAAAGTGAGTGGAGATATAAGCACCTTGTTTGTCGAACAAGGAAATGCTGTATGTTTTGGTGCCTTTGCTGAAACCGCGAGCGATATTGTACAGCACAGCGTAGTATTGGTCGTTTTCAAATTTAGCGACTGGCTCTGGGTGCACTGGCATGCCGCTGAATTCTGCGCTGCGTTCCAGTTCTGGAAGGAATTCGTAGTATTCCCAGCCCATGCGTGCTGCTTTTTCAGTGGCGGCGGTGCCAGTTACTTTTGCTTGCAGGCTTTGTGCGTCCAGCGAGTAAGGCAGCGATGCGGTTGGGAACTGAGCCAAGAAATCTTGGAAGGATGGTGTTTGTGCGTTCAGGTTCAAAGTGAAGAAGATCGCAATTGTAAGAGCCGGGATTAAGATGGAATTTTTCATTGTATGTATCGGTTATGGATTTGTTATTTCTTGTTTGATTGCTGCGGCGTGTTGTGCTTTCGTGCCGTTGTATAGAGTAATTCAAATCGCTTGCCAAAAATGATAGAACCGGAAGATTTTTTGAAAATTTTTTAAAAAAAGTGCATTTTAATCTTTTTAGGGTACCAAATTTTGGGCAAACGGTCGAAATTTCCAGAATACGGTAGGCAAGACATATACGGTTCAGGGAGGACGGGCGGTTTTCATGGTGAAGGATTTTGGAAAGGAATGCCAAAACCTACTTCCAGTATGAACGCGCGAGGCCAACTTTAACTAAACTTATACAGAAACGCCCATTGGCTCAGACGAACCAATGGGCGTTATGTCACTTGAAAGATTCTATAATCCTATGCTTTACAAATCAGGTTCTTTTAGCATATTATTTCTTAGCACGGCTGGCCTTACCAATTTTTGCAGCGGGTGCTTCGGCAGTGATTGCTTCTTTGGCTCCCCCTGGAATAGTGGGTGCCTGGCCATTGACTGATCCTTGCACATAAGTACCCCAAGTCAGGTTATTGCCTCCCTCGCGGTTGCTGAGGGCTTTTTCGATAGCCATATTAGCGGCGTTTTCTACTACCCACTCGAAATTTTCTTCCCCGACCGAAGTAATCTCGGCATCGGGTGCTGGATTGCAGAAATCGATAGCATAAGGAATGCCATCGCGAATGGCGAACTCCACCGTGTTGAAATCATACCCCAAAGCGTGGTTGATACGCAACACCAGTTCATGCATCTGGTCGCGCAACTCTTTGGAAATCTTGTGATCAGCTACATAGCGCAGATGGTGGGGATTGCGCGGTTCGTAATCCATGATGCGGACGTATTTGCCGCCCAGGCAGTAACAACGGAAGTAGGCATCGAAGTCAATGGCCTCCTGTAACATCATCACGAGCGTGTTCGTCTCATTGTAATCGCGGAAAAACTCTTCGTAGTTCTCTATTTTATACACACTCTTCCAGCCACCGCCGGAGTGGGGCTTCATAAACAGCGGAAAGCCACCCAGATATTCGAGCATCCGATCCCATTCGAGCGGGTATTTCAGGTTGCGGAAACTTTGGCCACTGGTATCAGGCGGCATTTCTTTGGATGGCAACAAAATCGTGCGTGGCACGGGTACCCCGATTTTCGTCGAAAGGCAATTATTAAAAAACTTTTCGTCTGCGCTCCACCAAAAGGGGTTGTTGAGCACGGCGGTACCGTTCATCGCGGCATTTTTCAAATAAGCCCGATAAAAAGGCACATCCTGGCTGATCCGATCAATAATAACGGCGTAGGGAGTTGGTTCGCCCTGCATCAGTTCGTCCACCAAAGTGGGTTCGGCGTGAATGCCTTTTACGTTTTTGGCATTGACCCGCGCTACAAAGGCCTCCGGGAAAGAGGATTCTTTGCCATGTAATATTCCGATTTTTTTCATGCTGTTCCGAAGTTGAAAGATTTTGATTGGTTGGATTTGTCCAGATGTTGGCCTGTATGGGCAAAACTACTCAAAAGGGCAAGCGTGGCAAGTATTCGGTAAAAAAATTGAAGGTGGAAAGCAGAAAGTTGGCCCGCACACTTTCAGTCATTATATATAGGTGCAATTGTTATGATTTTCGGACGGCGCGAAATATCCCGGAGCAAAGTGTCCAATTGTACTTCCTGGCCCTCGTATTTGGCAAAAAGCTTGAGTACGTGATGGCCTTCTTTGCGGAAAGTAAACCATAATTCCTTCTTGGTGAAGGTTTTGCGCACACCTTCCCCATAGTCCAGTTCGTACACGGCGCCCTGACCGAAATTTTCCATGACGACCTTATATGGGCGATCCTGTTCCGGCTTTTCATATTCGTGCAACAGATTGCCGGGAATACGCTGAATTTGCTTGGTGGCTTCCGGGTCGGCGGTTCCCTCTGCGCCTTTGGCTTGCACCAATGCGCGGTCTTCATTGCGTCCGCCGGGACTTTTTCGCGCAAATTGCAACACGCCCAAGCCTATTGCCCCAACTAATACCAGCGCGATAAGTAACCAGGTTTCCCGGTTCTTTTTCTTTCCTCCACTGTCTTTTTTTAATTCTTCCATGGCTGAAAAATGAGTTTCAAATAGCAGGACGGAAATCTTTTCCGCTGAAATGGTGTTCCGCCGCAGAGTGTTTTGATAAAACAAACGATTTACTTCGTCTGCTCATACCGATTGCGAAGGTCAAAGGTAACACGAGGCAAAGAAAATCTCCTCAACAACGCTCCGCCTTTAAAAACTGGAAAGCCAAGCTGCTTCCACCTACCTTTGTACTATGAAATTTTATTTCCACGATACCCTGAATTTTGCAGCCAAACTTACGCCCCGGCGGGTGTGGAATTTTGCAAAAGTGCTGTCGTCATATCATCTAACCCGGTGGCTGGGCCGCCCGATACAGTGGGGCCTTCCCGTCACCATCAGCGTGGAACCTACCACCGCCTGCAACCTGCATTGTCCTGAATGCCCCTCTGGCTTGCGCGCCTTTACCCGCGAAACGGGCAATTTGAAAGAAGATTTCTTTCGCCGCACCGTGGATGAGTTGCACCGCGATTTGCTACACCTTATATTCTACTTCCAGGGCGAGCCATACATCAATCCGAAATTCCTGGATATGGTGAGTTATGCCCACGACGAAGGGTTTGTTCACTATTACCAGCACCAATGGTCACTTTTTAAACGATAAAAATGCTCGTCGCACCGTGGAGTCTGGCCTTGACCGCATGATTATCTCCGTAGATGGCACGACGCAGGAAACTTACGCACAGTATCGCAAGGGCGGCAATCTGGATCATGTGTTGCAAGGTGCGCGCAATGTGGTGAAATGGAAAAAGCAACTGAAAAGTCGCCATCCGCACATCATTTTTCAGTTTCTGGTGGTGCGGCATAACGAACACCAGATTCCGGAAATCTATCGCCTGGCCAAAGAAATCGGTGTGGATGAAGTGCGTCTAAAAACCGCGCAAGTGTATGATTATGAACATGGTAACGATCTCATTCCTTTGCAGGAACAGTATGCACGCTACCACAAAACGTCTGATGGCACCTGGAAAGTAAAGCATGAACTGGCCAATCACTGCTGGAAACTCTGGCATGCCTGCGTCATCACTTGGGATGGATTAGTCGTTCCCTGCTGCTTCGATAAGGACGCGCAACATCGGCTGGGCGATTTGAAAAAAGCCACTTTCCGCAATCTCTGGCAGGGGCCGGACTACCAGCAGTTTCGTGGCGCTATTTTGAAGGGCCGCAGTGAAATAGATATTTGTAATAATTGCACGGAGGGATGTTCGGTGTGGGCGTAGAGCCCAACCCTGTTGGGGCTTTTAAATAAGACATCCCGTAAGGCAGTACGCCCTACGGGATGTTGCAATAATATAGTGGTGTCTCTTCAATGTTCCGCATGCAGAGCCGCCTGCTCCCTCTGATAATCTTCGGTCAATTTCTTCTGAATATCGCTCGGCACCGCCCCGTATTCCGCAAAAGCGATGGAAAACTTGGCCTTACCCTGTGTCAGCGAACGCAAAGCCGACGAGTATTTATGCAACTCTTTCAACGGCACCCGCGCTTTGATCACCTGATAATGTCCATCGGCATCCATGCCCATAATGATGGCGCGACGAGTTTGCAAATCGCCCATCACCGCGCCCATTACATCGGCCTCGCACATGACTTCCAGATCGTATAGCGGTTCGAGCAGTTGCGGCCCGGCCTTGTGGAAAGCCTCTTTGAAAGCAATGGTGGAGGCAATTTGGAAGGCCATATCGTTAGAATCCACATCGTGCATCTTGCCATCGTACACACTGATACGAATATCGCGGCAGTAGGAACCAGTGCCGGGACCTTCCTCCATTTTGGCCATAATGCCTTTTTTAATGGCATTAATAAAGCGACTGTCGATCACACCGCCGACAATGGCCCAGACGAAGGAGAATTTTCCGCCCCATTTTAAATCTTCCACCTCAATATTTTTGGCATTCAGTCCATGCGGCGCGGGCATACCATCATAATATGGTTCGAGACGAATATGGACTTCGGCGAATTGTCCAGCACCACCCGATTGTTTTTTATGCCGATAATCCTGGTTGACCTCCTTGGTGACGCTTTCCCGATACGGAATACGCGGCTCGATGAAATTTAGTTGAATGCCAAAATTTTGCTCCGCCTTGTAGCGCACGATGTCGAGGTGCATTTCGCCTTGGCCTTGCACGATGGTTTGTTTGAGTTCCATGCTTTGCTCCACGAGCAGCGTCGGGTCTTCTTCTTGAATGGAGTGCAGCGCATGGGCCATTTTTTCCACCTCGGCTTTGCTGGGCGGCATGACGGCCATACGGATGCGCGGCGGGGGAAAGTGGATGCGCTCAATGCGTAAATCAGAGCCTTTGGGATTGAGGGTTTGGTTGGTATGCGAGCCTTTGAGTTTTACCGTGCAGCCAATGTCGCCAGCGCGGAGTTCCTGGACGATGTCGCGGTTTTTGCCTTCACTTTCAAAGAGTTGTGAGAAACGTTCGACGTTGCCATTGTCGGCATTGGTGAGTTCGTCGCCGGTTTTTAATACGCCGGAATACACTTTGAAATAGGAGATGTTGCCGACTTTGGGTTCATTTACGGTTTTAAAAATAAATACGCAGGGGCGGGCCGAGGAATCGCAGGGTTTGGAGCCTCCTCCTTCCAGCGTGGCAGCGGGACGATCAGCGGGACTCGGACAAATATCGTGGATGAAACCCATGATGCGTCCGCTGCCCATATCCTGCGTGGCGGATACACAAAACAGCGGGTAAAACTGCCGGTGCGCCAAGCCAATACTCAGCCCTTTGGCGAGTTCTTCTTCGTCGAGATTACCTTCGGAAAAATATTTCTCCATCAGCGCATCATCGTTTTCCGCAGCAGCTTCTACGAGCGCGTTATGCATTTCGTTGGCGCGAGACTGATGTTCGGCGGGAATATCTTTTTTCTCCGGCTTGCCACCTGCGGCCGGAAATACATACATCACCATCCGCAAAGCATCCACAATGGCATTAAAGCCCGTTCCCGCATTGACCGGAAATTGAAAAGGCAGCACCCGACTGCCAAAACGGTTCCGGGCTTGATCCAAAGTCATTTCAAAATCCGCCTTTTCATGGTCTAAATGATTGACAATGAATAAGGCGGGCGTCTCAAATTTTTCAATATATTCCCACAGCAGTTCGGTACCTACTTCCACGCCGCTCTTGGCATTGAGCATCACCAGCGCGGTATCGGCCACCTTTAAAGCAGTGACGACCTCGCCGGAAAAATCGTCCAGTCCCGGGGTATCGAGGATATTGATTTTAGTGTCTTTCCAGGAGCAATGGAGCACGGAAGCGAAGAGCGAGTGGCCACGTTGCTGTTCGAGTAGCGCGTAATCGCTCTGGGTGTTGCGATCACCAACCGTACCACGGCGGGTGATGGCTTTGGCTTCGTAGAGCATGGTCTCGGCAAGGGTGGTTTTGCCGGATCCGGAGTGTCCAACCAGGACGACATTCCTGATTTTACCTGTTTCGTAGGCTGCCATGGGCAAAAAATTGGATTTGGTGAACGGATCGCCAGAAGGCAAAGAGGTGGGTAGAAAGAGGCAGGTCTCAAAAGGTTGATAAAGTGGATAAATGTTTATTAGAGTTGATAGTCACAATTGCCAAATCATTGATTTATAGCATTTTACTTTTTATCAACTTTTATAAACCTTCATAAACCATTATTAACTGCACTTATGAGACGGCTTCTCCTACTTTTACTTTCCCTTCTGGCTTTGGTGTGAACGGGCAGAAAGCATGATGCTGAAATTTTGTTTGGTGAACAACGCTGCTTTGGGCGGTTAATGTAGGTCAGTTTGGGAAATGGAAGAAATAAATGTGGATTTTTTTTATGAAGTGGCCTAATAAAAAGTAATTAAAAAACAAGATTTTCGCTGAATTAGCGGAAATCAACGAGGCCTAGTGGTCATTTTTAAAAATGACCACCAATTTGTCGTGATTGTTATGCGCAAAATAAAACAGTGAATTTTAATCTGGTAGAATCATTGTACAGCGTCCACTAAGTAGATTAGGAAATTTAAAACAATATATTTGCATTTACGCTCTCCTAGTCAGTTCTGTTTTTACAATTAACCAATACCTTTTCTCAAAGATCTTAATTATGAAGCCCAATTACTTTCCTTCCCGCCGGGTTGCAGCACTCTTTGCTGCTTGTTTTTTCACTTTTCATCTCGCTCATGCCCAGCAAAAATGGGCCAACTATACTTACGCGGCCTTTTTTGGAAATCTTGCTTTTGAGGGCGATGAAGTGTGGGTCGCAACTCAAGGTGGCCTGGTTCGGACAAATCGTATATCTGGAGCCAAACAAGTGTATTTGCCCACTAATTCGGGCATGAAAGGTTCCTCCGTGTGGGACGTACTTGTGGATACGAGTGGGGTAAAGTGGATTGGTTCGGAGGAAGGTGGCCTGCTCCGCTATGACGGCGTTAACTGGCAGCAATATCAGTACATCAATACCGGCGATACACTGATTTATGTAACTGATCTACATCAGGATACAAGGGGGCGGCTGTGGTTCACCTCTCAAGTAAATGGCACCTGTCATGGTTGTAATAAGCTGTTTTATATGGAAAATGGTCAATTCCATCGGGTGCCGAATATGACCGGTGTTGACACCGACCCTTACTTCAGGTATCTGGCTCCCGACAACGATGGAAATATGTGGGCAGCCACCGGCACCACCATTGCTAAAATACAGAGCGATACCTCTTTTATGTTCTATAATTTAACAGATATACCGCTGCAAATAAACGGAGAGATTATCGGAATGGGTTTTGATCGGGTTCGTAGTCAAATTTACGTAACAATCGGTGAGCGGCTAATCCGTTTCGACGGATTGCAATGGGAAGAAGTAATAGTCCCCCCAAATATATTACTTGGCTATGGCCGGTCTTTTCAAAACGATCCGGCGGGTAACTTTTGGATACATATAGAGAATATCACTTTTTATAAAAACTTGATAACCCGCTATGATGGCACTAACTGGACCCAGTATGAACTTAGCGATCTGGGATTGGCGGGCAACTATTTTAGTGCTGTCCATTTCGACGAGCAGGGCCACATGTGGATAAGTACTTTTGAAGAAGGCCAAAAATTGGTTGAAAAACAGGACACTGGCTGGAAAGCGCATGATATTGAAATATTTCCCATTGGAACCAATTATTACAATCGGGCGGCATTCGATAAATCGGGCCATGCCTGGTTGATGGGAGATAATGGACTAATGGAATTTGACGGATTTACCTGGACGCTGCATCCTCCCACCGAATTCGGGGCTAATCCTCTTGCCGCAATGAGATTCTCCAGTATTGCTTTTGATACTATCAGCGGCACCTTGTGGGCCGGACTAACGAGTGATGATTACGATCCCATGCTGATAAAATACGACGGCGTCCATACTACTGTTTATCCGCTTGCTGGCTATAGTCATCGCGTAACTAAAATTATTCCGGTGGCAGATGGAAAAATCTGGGTATCCACCAACGCCGGGGCAGGACTCTTTGATGGTAATCAATGGATCTGGTACAACCAAACCAATACACCATTTGCCAGCAATTATATCAACGACATAGTAATAGACCCTAGTGGCCGCCCCTGGGCAAGTGTGTATCCGAATCAGGTATTTCGCTTCAATGGTACGCAGTGGATACTGGTACCCACCCTGCTGGGAAGTTACAGTTGGCTGTTTTGTGATCGGTCCGGGTACATCTGGACGGGTACTGGAGGTGGACTGGCACGCTATGACGGGACTAACTGGTCACTCATACCCACTCCGTCAGGGTCGGGGCCATTCCCTGCGGGATATCAACTCGTCCAAGATTTTGATCTCAGTTATTGGGTGTACGCTAACAATAAAATATGGCATTGGGACGGTGCGGATGACTGGCAGCCTTTCGATCTTTCCAATGCTCCGCTTACCAGCGGATATTATCCAAGTAAAATCAGTATTGATCCTTTTGGGAATAAGTGGTTTTTGGCTGCCTGGGGCCTGAATGTTTACAACGCTGCGGGTATTTCCAATCAATTTATCAATGCTAAATCTACGGCGCGCGGCACCATCTTTTTTGATGCCAACCAAGACGGAACACAGGCAGCTTCCGGCGAGCCCGGCCTTCCCAATCGCCAAGTACTGATGCTTCCAGATAGCCTTTGGTCGTTCAGTGTGTCGCAAGGACTATATACATTTTTCCCGGAACCGGGAGCACATCAGATTCAATATGTACCTGTTCCTGGCTTTCTATTGACTTCTGATTCCGCTCAATATCATCTTCCATCTGTCTCGACTGACCAGTCTGGCTTTGATTTCGGTATTTGGACGCCTAATCCGCCCGCCAGACTGAGCCTTGACTTACAAGCAGGCGTATTGCGATGTGGCTGGCCAAACCAGCTCTGGATCAACTTGAGCAATCAGGGATTTGCCGATGCGGCTGGAAATATCACTTTGACTTACGATCCGGCACTCACTTTCGAGTCTGCTACACCTCCACCAACTTCCACCAACGGTAATATACTCAGTTGGACCTACGATCAATTGGCTTTTGGCGACATCAGAGCAATCAGAGTCGCTTTTGAACCAATTGAAATCGAGCTTTTTGGCGACACACTTTATCATCAGGTAGTCGCTACGCAGAATGGGAACAGTCATGTTTTATACGATACCATATCTACGGTGGTGCTCTGTAGTTATGATCCAAATGATAAATTAGTGCGGCCCACGGGTCCCTCATCTGGGGTGCTTTCCCTGTTCAGTGATCCACTGGAATATACGGTGCGTTTTCAAAATACGGGTAACGATACCGCTTTTACCGTGGTCGTACGCGATACTTTGGATGCTGATCTGGACCTATCTACTTTGGAAATCGTCAGTAGCAGCCATCCGGTCAGAGTACAGATTACCTCGGATCGGGTCGCTACCTTTATTTTTGACAGCATTAATTTGCTGTGGGAAACCAAGGATATATTAGGCAGCCAAGGTTACATTTCCTACCAGATCAAATCCCGCGAGGGTTTGCCGACTGGTACTACAGTGCGTAATACCGCACATATTTACTTTGACTTCAACCCAGCCATTGTTACTAACACTACCTCTAATACATTAGTGGACCAGTTTCCATCCTCGGCTGTCCAAAATGAACCGGCTGGCGATATCATCTGGAAATTATACCCGAATCCCAGCACTGGAACGGTGCAAATTGAATTGCCCGAAAGGGGTGTTTGGTTGCGGATATTAGATAGCACAGGGCGGTTGATGGAACAAGGGCAGATGTATGGTAAAAAAGGAATTTTACAAAACCTCGAGCCGGGTTTCTACTTGGTATGTCCCGAAGGAATGGGTTGTAAAAAGTTAGTTGTGATAAAATAAAAAACTGTTTGGCCGGGTGGTCTCCTCACCCGGCCAATAATTAACTGACTGATAATGCTTTACTAAAACCTAGTTAAAAGCATTCTTCAATTCATTTTCCACAAACCAGGCCAGCGTAACCGGCTCCTTCAAATTATTGGTTTCTACATATCCGGCAGTAAAATCCGCATTATTCATGGCCTCTTGCATTTCAACAAAGCCATCGGCAATAGTTTCCGAAAATCCAGCCTGTAGCATACCTGTTTTAGCATCGGCGGGAGAAAATTGAATATAAGGTAGTTCCGGTTTTCCGATGGCTTGGCCAATGACCTGAGTAGTCTCCTTAAAAGTAGGGCGGTCGCCAGTAATGAACTCGTGGCTATGACCAGTGAAAGAAAGATCGAGCAAACGCTCGGTGGCCACTTTGGCAATATCGCTGGTATGAACCATCGTAACTGGCCGGTCTGGCTCCACAATGGAGCCGTTTATACCCGCGTGTTTGATCATCCCTACCGAAGAGAATAGATTTTCCATGAAGTAGCCGGGACGTAGCGCAAGTACATCAAGGCCTTCGATTTGGCGTAGGGCTTGTTCCAATTCGCCGATGCCGCTGATCGGCCCCGCACCTTCGAGTAGATGAGCACCGATGGAACTCAGCAGGACCACTTTTGGCACTTTTGCTGCTTTTAAGGCTTGCACATAATTACCCACCAGTTCGCGCTGGTAAGTCCGCCAGTCGGACACATCAAGTTTCGGTGGGATCATCAGATATACTGCCTCAGCACCTGCAAAGGCTTTGGTCAGAAATGCGACTTCTGATAAGTCGCCAATAGCGGCTTCTGCGCCTTTGGCGACCAAATCAGCCAACTTGTCGGCACTGCGGCCAATGACTTTGACGGATTTGCCAGCGGCTAATAAATTTTCGGAAATGCGTTTGCCAGTGTGTCCAGTGGCTCCGGTGATGACGTACATGGTAAATTTTTTTTTTGTTGATGAAAAGTAAAATTTATGAAACATACATACTGGTTGGTATGTAATTGATCAAAAAAAAATTTAAGCGCGAAGGCTGTCTAAATAAGTCAATAAAACCTTCATACTACTCTGAAATGGCTTGGCTTCTTTACGTACTTTGCCTATCGCATACGCCCCTTCGGTACTGGCCCAAATAAAATGCGCTACGTCCTCTACCGCCACATCGGGACGCACCTGTCCAGCCGCCTGCCCTCGCCGCAACGCTACCGCCGTGGAGCGAATGATCGTATCCACAATGGAACGCATCTGCAAACGAAAATCCTCATCCAGCGGGCTCATTTCCTGCACCAGATTATTGAGTGGACAACCCAAGATTGCCTCTTCATCCGTGGCCCTGGATAGTAGAAAATGCAGATGTTCCTGTAATTTATCAATCGGATGGCCTTCCCAATTATCCAGTTCCCGGTAAAAATGCAGGTAATTAGGGCGAATAATTTCCGCAATCACTGCCGAGCCAATGGCCTGTTTATTAGGGAAATAGTGATACAATGCGCCTTTGGTAATATCCATTTCGGCGATCACTTTATCGGCACGCAGCCCCTGATACCCATTTTTGTGGATGTCGGAAAACATGTGCGTGAGGATGCGCTGGCGTGTATCGGGCAGTTGCATGGCACAAAGATACATACCAGTTGGTATGTTGCAATAGAGAACAGGAAAAATGTGAAAATTTATTTTTTCAACCCTCGCATCACAACGGTACGAGACGAATCGCTCCATACAAAAGCGTACCAGCCAGACGGCCAATTTGACGCGTCTAACCTTGCCGAAAAATTATTTGTCTGAAAAATTATTTGTCCTTGTGCATTAATTACTCGCAGCAATCCAGACTGGTTTTTACCAAAATCAGGCAACTGCACAGTTTGCGAAAATGGGTTGGGGAAAAGTCGGGCTTCCGAAATGTCCGGCGTTTGCGTAGAGACTATTTCTGGTACAAAGGAACTGAAATCGAAGGCATAGGTGCGTTGTGCGGCGATGGTTATTCCGTTGGAAGTCACCCGTTCATTGGCGATATAGCCGGTCCGATTAGTGCCAAAACCGATGGCTTCGGCTTGTCCCAACGTGAAAACGTTACCCAATTCGATGCGCCGTTTGTTGCCATTGAAAAGCAGTCCATCATGCCAATCCCAGAGCAGCCAGCAGAATATTTTCGGTATTCCGCTCAGTTCGTAGCCCAGCAAAGCTACTAATTTCCCATCCGGCGACAGGCTGGCGCTGGTTATTAAGCCGTGAGTATCAAAGGTTTCCAGCGGTTCGGCTTTCTCAGTGGCGGTGTTCACCAGGTAGTGCGTGGTGATGTTATGCTTGCGATTTTTGCTAAATAAATGGAGATTACCGTTAAGAAAAATCACTGCCTCGCAATCGTACTCCGTGCTATCCTCTGGCTGGGTGCTGAAATCCGTCTGGTCGGCATAACTAAAAGGCAGAAAAGTCCATTCGTCATCGTCCACATCTTCGTTATTGCTCGTTCCAATGACATTGAGGGGAATACGGTAAAAGCCCAGGTTTTGGCGATCGTTGTAATTATTTCCAAAATCACCTATATATATATGTGTAGCGTCGCTGGTGAGGTCTTCCCAATCGTTATTATCGGCATTTTTCAGGTTCACTTCCTGCACAACAGTCGCCGTTTCAGGTAATATTTGATAAAAAAGGGACGGGTTGCCGCTATCGTTATGCCCCCACCAACGACCACCAGCAAGATGCAAGCCGCTAATTTCTTTCAAATCATTAGGTAAAGTCGCTTTCAGCAAGGGCGCGTAGTTGGTCGCCGGATATAAGCAACTGCCATCGTTGGAAGTCGCGCCGGAAATATAATTCAGGGCTTGGGGATCGGTGCAACCCGATTGGGCTGTGGAAGGGAAGGGCTGCAGGAAAAGAAGCGAACAAAAGAAGTAGAAACTGCGCATAGGTGGAAAAGCATTTGGGACGAATATCCTTCCCTGCGCCGGATATTCGTATGGTTTGGAGCCTAACAGAAAAAATTATAAAAAAATTTCAAAAAAAGCGAGGATATTTTTTCGATAGTTATTCAACAAACAATATAATTTTTAGTAAAAATATATGAGATAAAACACTTATAATGAATAACTTATATTTTATATTCTATAAAAAACAAATTTTAGGAGGGTAACAAAAGCCGTTTTTTGTCCTTGCGGGCCGACAAGCGATGTCGCACTTTTGTAACATCAAACGCAGACAACGAAGTGACGAAAGAACAGCAGCGCGTCTTGATAACAGATTTGAAACTTTTCATGAGATTATATACGGGAAACCGGCGCGGTGCAAACGAGCACCGCGCTTTTTTTTTGCCCGGAACTGTAGCGTACCGGCGGCTTCAGCCGCCGCCTGAAAATACAACGGCGGCTAAAGCCGCCGGTACAGAATCAAAATTCTTTCACGAGATTATAAACTGGAAACCGGCGCAGGAAAAATAAGCACCGTACTTTTTTGTCCAAACCGCACCTGATCTTTTTCAAAAAACAGGTTTGTCAGACGAAATTTAAACGTTCAAAAAAATATTTATAAAAAATTATCGTGTTATATAATAGTTTTTTTCAACAAATGCTGATCAATCACGCATATAGAACGTGCCTAAAAGATCAAAAATCACTGAAAACAACCACGTTACAACCAAAAACGACCGTATTCTAACACAAGGGACTAAAATTATTTTTCAACAAATGCTTTTTTTTGTCCTTGTAGGCCGGAGCAACCTGCTGCACTTTTGTATCATCAATAACGAACAACGACGGCGCAGCGAAACAGACGGGGATTATTGATACCAGATTCTGAAACTTTTCATGAGATTATATTACGGGAAACCGGCGCGGTGCAAACGAGCACCGCGCTTTTTTTTTGCCCGAATGCCCGGCAACTTTACACTTGCCAGAAAAAGGTTTTACCGAAAACCGTCCGTATGCCAGTTATCGTAAGTACAAACATACTTACAAGCTGCACAGCAAAAAAAACAAAAAAGGAAACGGTGCTGTTTTGTTAGGCATCGGCCTAAAATACTCTCCTATAAAGAACAAGAGGCGGTGGAGATACAGATTCGATCACTTTCATGAGATTATACCGGAACACTGCGGCGCGAAGGAGCGCTGCGGTGTTTTGTCGTTTTAGAGTAACAGACAATGGGCAAAAAAGCAATAAGCAAATTTTCAAAAGGCAAATATGGCAATCTCACACAATTGGTCCTTGCGCTTTGCCAATTGCTTTCTTGCCCGTTATTTTTTGCACTTTGTAAATTGCCCCTTGCTCATTACCTTCTCCGATTCCGCCGATAATCAGCTACTGCCCAGCGAATTTTATCATAACCAAACTGGTCGCTGAAATGCTCGGAAATATCCTTCACCTGATAAGGCTCCTTAAAAAGCGGCAGCGCACCCTGAATAATATCCAGTTCTTCCGGTCCAATCCAGTCGTATAGATCGAGCATCTCGCCGCCTTCATACATAGTGGCTAAATGGCTCTCCACCGTCACTACGCTGATTTTGCGTTCTTCGGCAATTTGCGCCAGACTGCGGCCCTGCTGGTACAGGTCCCAGGTTTGTAATGCGCTACTGCCCACTACGCGAACGCCGTCGTTGGTTTTTTCCAGCATGTAGCGGCGAATTTCAGCAATGAAGAGATTGCCGTAGAGTTGCAGTTTCCGCTCGCCTACGCCGCTAACTTGTTGAAAATCAAAGTCATTGAACGGTCGCTTTTCGGCCATATCGGTCAGCGTAGCATCGGTAAAGACAATGTATGGAGGAACGCCCTGTTGCTGCGCCACCTGTCGCCGCAGGGCCACCAATCGATCGAAGAGTTCCTCGCGCTGCGTTTCGCCTTGTGGCCGGGCTTTAAGTACAGGTAGTTTTTCCTTGACTTTTTTCTCTTTGGTCGGCATCACGAGTTTCACCTTTTTTTCCTCAAACAGCACCGCCCGACCGCCATTAGTCACTTTCAAATGGCTGCCATCATCGTAGGCGATCTCCACCAAACCCGTGTGTAGCATTTGCGACAGCAAATACAGCCAGTCGTCGAAACTATGTTCTTTGCCCGCGCCATAGGTTTTGATTTGGTGATAACCTGCTTCCATGATTTCGCGGCGTTGGCTGCCACGTAAAATATCCACCAGCAGGTTCATGCCCACTTGCTCGCGCGTACGCAGCACCGCCGAAAGCGCTTTCTGCACGGCCTCGGTGCCATCGAATTGTTGCGGCGGATTCTGGCAGACATCGCAGTTGCCGCAGGTGCCTTCATAACTTTCCCCGAAATAATTGAGTACCGTTTTGCGCCGACAAGTGGGGGCTTCGGCAAACTGATACATCCGGTTGAGTTTGGCCAGTTTGAGTTCCTTCTGCTCCGGGCTGCTTTCCCCCTGTTCGATCATGTCGCGGTAAGTCTGCAAATCGCTGTAACTGAAAAACAGCATCGCGTCAGCTTTGGAACCGTCGCGCCCGGCCCGCCCGATTTCCTGATAATAACCTTCCAGATTGCGCGGCAGATTATAGTGCATCACGAACCGCACATTACTTTTATCAATGCCCATCCCAAAAGCGATGGTGGCGCAAATGATCGGCGTTCGGTCATTGATGAAATCCTCCTGCACTTTGTTGCGCAGTTTTGGCGGCACTTCGGCGTGGTAGTGGGCAGCTTTAAACCCCTTCGCGTTGAGTTTGTCGGCCAATATTTCGCAGGTTTTCCGGCCTGTGCAATAGATGATGCCCGACTGATTGGGATGTTTTTTCAGAAACTCCACAATTTGCTCAAAACGCTGCTGCCCAGGGCGCACTTGCAACGTAATATTGGGCCGGTCGAAAGAAGCGATGAATACTTCCGGGTTTTGCAAATGCAGTTGTTCGGCGATGTCTTTGCGGGTCAATTTATCCGCCGTGGCCGTGAGCGCAATGACTGGCACTTGCGGAAATTGCTCTTTCAAAAATCGCAATTGCGTGTATTCCGGGCGAAAATCATGGCCCCAGGCCGAAATGCAGTGCGCTTCATCCACCGCAAACAGCGAGATTTTCATGCGTTTCAGCAGCGACTGAAAATTCTGGGAAACAATCTTTTCCGGGCTGACGTACAGAAGTTTGATGCGTCCGTTCAGCACTTCGTCTTCTACGTGGCGCATTTGTTGGCTGTCCAAACTGCTGTTCATGAAAGCCGCCGCCACGCCATTGGCCAGTAAACCTTCCACCTGATCTTTCATCAGCGCGATAAGCGGGCTAATGACGATGGCCGTACCCTCCAAAGTCAGGGCGGGCACCTGAAAACAAACGCTCTTGCCGCCGCCCGTTGGCATCAACACCAGCGTGTCACGCCGCTCATAAATGGCCTTGATAATGTCGGCTTGCAAGGGCCGAAAGGCGTCGTAGCCAAAGACTTTTTTGAGGGTGGCAGAAGCGTCGGTGAGGGACATGGCCGGGTGGATTGAGATTCGAGACCGGCAAATTTAACAAAATGTTGGAAAAGTTGTGGCAAATCTTATTTCTACTAATAAAATGTGTGATGATATAGTTTGAAGTAAAAGTTTGTTACTGATTGATTTTCAAATATTTAAGTGAGGAAATGCTGTTTTTTCGGCATGAATTGTAATTGCATTCAAGAGGTATCTGTGAAGAGCAACGGCTTAATTTCTCATTAAAAATTACCTCTACGGACATTGGTGGCCCAAAGTTTGCGATATTGAACAACTATCTAATTTTTCAAATTTACTGAGAAAGGCTTTCAAAATGAAGAAGTTATACGTCTTGTTGTCCATCGTGCTGGTGGTCACCTATGCCTGTACCTACGATTCCCTGGGGGAAGCGGAGGATATTGAACTACGAAATATTATAAAAAGCCGGTCTCCAACGGGTTTGGTTGGCTACTTCATTTTACCGGAAAGTAACGACTACGCCAATATTCCCCAGTCGCCCGCCAACCCACTGACAGCCAACAAAGTAGCACTGGGCAAATTGCTTTTTTATGAATCTTGTTTCAGCGTAGAAGCCAAACATCCCAGCGAGTTGGCCACTTTCTCTTGCAGTTCCTGTCATGTTCCGGCTGCAGGTTTTCGGCCTAACCGAATGCAGGGCATTGCCGACGGGGGTATTGGCTTTGGCACCTTGGGGGAAGCGCGTCACAAACTTCCCGAGTATGACGAGCAGGATATTGATGCGCAAGGTGCGCGGCCGCTAAGTGTGCTCAACGTGGCTTTTGCTACCAATACCATGTGGAACGGCTCTTTTGGCGATGCCGGAGTGAATACTGGCACCGAGAGTTTGTGGGGTATCTATGATCCAGCTACGGCCATCAATAACGAACGCTTGGGAGCATTAGAAGGCCAGAATATCGAAGGTCTTAAAACCCACCGCATGCAGTTCAATGAGGAGCTGGTACGTAATAATGGCTATAAGGCCCTGTTCGATGCTGCTTTCCCAGACGTACCAGTTGCGGAACGTTATACTCGTAAAACGGCCAGTTTTGCGCTGTCTGCCTACCTGCGCACCTTGCTTTGTACGGAAGCCCCTTTTCAACAATGGTTGAAAGGCGAGGAAGACGCCATGAGTGAGGAACAAAAGAGAGGTGCCCTGTTATTTTTTGACAAAGCCGGTTGTTATCATTGTCATCACGAACCCAACCTGGGGTCTATGACTTTTCAGGCTTTGGGGGTGCAAGACTTGTTTGAAAATGGCGGTTTGAAAACGAACCTGGAAGATCGGCGCAACCTGGGGCGTGGCGGATTTACCGGGCGCGAGGAGGATATGTTCCGTTTTCGAGTGCCGCAGTTGTATAATTTGGGCTATAGCGGACCTTATTTCCATGGCAGCAGCAAGAAAACCTTGAACGCAGTAGTGGAGTATTTCAATGCGGGCGTGCCGGAAAATCCACGGGTGCCCACCTCACAAATTTCGTCCTATTTCCATCCCTTACACCTGACCAAGGAGGAGATCAGCGACTTGGAAACCTTCATTCGTGAGGGGCTGCGCGACCCATTCCTCCAACGATACGTACCCGATGCGGTATTATCAGGCAATTGTTTTCCAAACAACGATCCTATTTCTAAGGATGATTTAGGTTGCCATTGATTAATAACCTCATAACTCATAACTTCAATAAATGGCCTTATTGTTCCGCAGTTCATTCCGCAAATCCGGTTGTAAACGGTCAGCGGCTTGCACCAGCATATCCTCATCGCGCGGGAAAGGCAAAGGCTGATTACCAATGCGCTTGCGGCTGTCTTCGGTAAGCGCACGCTTGTCGCCTTTGAAAGTCGAAGCATAATTCTCAAATAGCACCTCGGTACCCAAATCACGTTGATTCAGCAGCTTCTTTCGGTCGGCGTCGTACACTTCCAGATTGCCACTCAAACGGGCGGCTTTGCTCTGAAATACTTCCAGCACGTCGGCGCGGAGGCGAACGTAACGCGGCGTTTTCATATCGTTACCCAAAGAATCTTTGCGCACGTTGCCTTTCTTGTCCAGCACATAATCGAACCCGTCCTGAATTTGCTTTTCGTCGGTATAGGAACGTTCGTGGATTTTTTCCGGGCTAATGTCAATGTTGCGCACTTTAAACACCACATTATAATCATACTGTACGCCCGGCTCGGCCTGGAAATAAAAAGCCTTCCATTCGCTATCGAGATCGTTTTTACCAATGTTTAGGAGACGTTCAGCAAAAGCGCGGGGCAGCACTTTGTCCGACTGATTCTTTACCTCAAACAACACATAGGAGGTTCCCAGATTGCGGGCGCGGGCTTTCAGTTCGGTTTTGTCTTTATAAGTTTGGTAGTAACGAGTTTCTAAATTCCGTAAAGTGGCATAGGCTTGACGCGCTGCTGCACGGTCGCCACGCTCGGCTTTTTCCAGCAAGTCCTGGGCTTGGTTATACAGGTGAGCGGCAGCTTTCTCGCTACTCTCGTTTTCCAGTTGAGCAATATCTACCAGTTCGATGCGGGCGCGATAACCATTGCTGGCTACCAGCGGCAACAACGGACTCACCTTCTGCTGACGTTCGCGAATCTGGCGATAAATGCGGTTGACTTTCTCCCAGTTTTCGTCGCGGTTTTGATTGGTCAGGTTTTTAGCCAAAGTCAGGTCGCGGGCTTGCGCTTTCTGAAAAGACACCTCCAAGGCTTGAACGTATTCGAGTTTCTTTTTGGATTTGCCCGCCAATCTACGGATGCTCAGTTCGATGGCATTGTCGTAGTCGCCCGTTTCAGAATATTTGCGGGCAGTGTGGCAGGCAGTTAGCAGGCAAGTGAGGGCTAATAAAGGAAGGAAGAAACGGGAGATGGTACGCATGGCTTTCGTTTTTGATTGTTTTCAAATCTGCCTGCAAGATGCGCGGGTGCCACGATACCGAATTGCTAAAAGGTGTTAGAACTTTCGCAAAGTTTGTTAAAAAGTTAAACAGGGTGTAAACGCGTTTAAATTATTTGTGAATTGATCCGTTCAAAATAATTAAACCACGACGACACAAAGAATAAGACGCAATTTGTTGACGGTAAAATATTTATTCGTAGTGGCTCGTCGTATCGTAGTGGTAGATAAATTTGCTACCCCTTCCTCCGCGTATCCAGAATGTACTGAATTTTCCAACCCTGTGCCGTCTTGACCAGCTGAAAGGAATTGGTGCCAGTGTGGGAAAGTTTTCCGTTCAAATAAAACTTGTAGGGTGTCCACACGCTGGCCAGAGATTGCTCGGTATGGATAGCCTCAAACTCAATTTTTTCTTCAAATTTATCGCTGGAAGGCGAGCCGACGAAGGCCACAAACTCAGCAAAATCCTCGGAGATAATGTCCAGTTTTCCTTCTCGATTTTTCATGTAGGTTTGCAACACTGGCATGGGCATACAAGTGCTGCGCAGCGTGGCGGTGTCGCGTTTTTGCATCGCCTCAAAAAAACGATTGATCACGGTTTTGATGGCTTTATCCTCTTTTTGTGCTGAGGCATTTTGGCTGATGATGACGGTCAATAAAAGCAGGACGAAACGAAAATAGTGCATGATTGTCAAAATGTTGAGCAAGTTGAAAGGGTTGAGGTTGTTGAGAAGGGGAAGGGAGAAAAATTTGATGGTCGAAATTGCTCCTACTGCCTCGTTTGGCACATACTTTTCGATGAATATCCACAGATTGTTCTCCCAAGAGCATTTTTGCGCAACCCAACTATCTCTCTTGCTGTTTTCTCAACAATCTCAACTTTCTCAACACCCTCAACAATTTCCCATGACTGCCTCTTTTGCTTCCCTGACCAATTCCGAAACGCCGGTGTTGATTGATTTTTGGGCGACCTGGTGCGGCCCCTGTCGCGCAATGGCTCCCGTGTTGGATGACTTGAAAGCCGATCTCGGCGACCGCGTCCGCATCGTCAAGATAGATGTGGATAAAAACACCGACCTCGCCGTAGAAATGAAAGTGATGGGTGTGCCCACATTTATGGTCTATAAAAACGGCCAGCAAATCTGGCAACAAGCTGGTGCGCAAACCAAAGAAGCCCTCAAAAGAGTAATCGAAACGGCTGAGAAACAATGAAATACGTTTCAATGCTACTGCTTGCCGCACTCGGTTGGGCCTGCCAATCTGATTCCTCTGCAAACGCAAAAACGGCCCTCATTCCCTCAGCCACGTTGACGGCGGTGGCGGATACTTTGCCAAATCCTATTGCGGCGAAGGTGGACGACAATTATTTGCTCGGTAAATTTGATCCTAAATTAAATCCCAATTTTATTTCGGTAGGCATACCATATTCCGCCCGCGCCGGAATGATGTTGCGCAAAGAGGCATTGGAAGCGTTTAAAAAAATGTTTGCGGCAGCAAAAAAGGAAGGCATTTCTCTGAATATCATTTCTTCTACCCGCAATTTTGCGCAGCAAAAAAAAATCTGGGAAGATAAATGGATTCGCTTCGCGAAAGATGCACCCGCGCCCAAAGACCGCGCCTTGAAAATTCTGGAATATTCGTCGATGCCCGGCTCTTCGCGCCATCACTGGGGCACCGATATGGACTTAAATGATTTGAACAATGCCGCTTTCGAGGCAGGTGGCAAGTATGAAAAAGTCTACACTTGGCTTACAGCTCATGCCCACGAATATGGTTTTGGCCAGCCCTATACCGCTGGACGGCCCACTGGCTATAATGAAGAAAAATGGCACTGGTCGTATTTGCCGCTTTCCCGCGATTTTCTTGCGGCCTATCGCCAGCGGCTTAGTGAAAAAGACATAGTGGGTTTTCAAGGCGCGGAAACGGCCACTGAAATTGGTATTGTTAAAAATTACGTGTTGGGAGTAAATGCGGATTGTAAATAATGTGACCGCGTGAAGGCGACCATAAGCGCGAGGGCGACCCTTGTGGTCGCCCAACACACGATTGCCCAACATATCAATCGGTCACAATATTCGTCGTGATAGCTACCAACCGATTCGTCTCGTTGGGAAAAATAGTGGTAGGCTTGAATGTCTTCGCTTCCTCCGGCGTCATCATGGCATAGGCGATAATGATCACAATATCACCGACTTGCGCGCGCCGCGCTGCCGCGCCATTCAGGCAAATGATGCCACTTTTCCGCTCACCACGAATGACGTAGGTTTCGATCCGTTCGCCATTATTGTTGTTCACGATCTGCACTTTCTCCCCTTCGATCAGGTTGGCGGCGTCCATCAAATCCTCATCAATCGTGATGCTGCCGATATAATTCAGGTCGGCCTCGGTGACGCGTACCCGGTGTATTTTGCTCTTGAAAACGTGGATAAACATGATGTTGCCTGGCGAAATTTTGAGGGTTTAGAACACGCAAACAGGGTTTTTAGTTGGGCAATTTTCCTTTTTCCGCGCCGTTTTAGCCCAAAAATAAAACCACATTATGAAGCAATCTTTCCTGTCTCTTTCCCTGTTGCTGCTCCCTTTTTTCGCCATCAGTCAAGTCATGGGCAACTACGGCAATCAACAGCAAACCTATCAAAATGTAGTCCCCAATGCCCAGTTCCGTTCCGTACCCAAGTCGGCGGTGATGCTGGATGGCAATCAAATGGAGATCAGTATCAACGCGCTGTCCAACCAGAAAGCCAGTTCGTACACCGCGATTTTTAGTATGGTGCAAGTCGGTAAAACCGCCGATGAAACCAACACACTGCTGAATTCCCGGCTGACGGCTTTTATGAATGATTTGATCACACTCGGCATTCCGGCCCCCGATATTTACGTGGATATGGTCAATTTTCTGCCAAAATACGAGTACGACGTGACCAAAAAGTTGTTTTCCAAAAAGACCTACACCGAAATTCCCAAAGGCTTTGAACTGCAAAAAAACATCCACATCCGTTACACCGTTCCGGCCCTGCTCGACCGCATCGTGACCGCCGCGGCGCGTCAGGAAATCTACGACATTGTGAAAGTGGATTACTTTGTAAAAGAACCACAAGTCGTGTACGCGCAACTCCGAGACGCTGCTTTTCAATATATTACGCAAATCAAAACCCAATATAAGAGCATCGGCGTACGGCTCGATTCAGCCTATTTGGTTACTGCCGAAAATGCCTGGGTAGCCTATCCAATCAATCGCTACGAGGCTTATCAGGCATTCAGCGGCCAGCGTTTAGATAGCGACGATAAAAATAATGCGGTGGTAAATGCCATTGATAAGCCTGTCTCACGCTTCTATAATGCCGTACCCGCCAACGATTATGATGTGGTCATTAACCCCGAAATACTGGAACCCGCCGTGCAGTTTTCTTACAATCTGATCCTGCGCTTTACGCTGCCAGAAAGGAAACCATATACCAAAACCGAGATAAAAAAAGAGTTTATCATGGTTACACCTGCTGGTGAAGTGAAGACTTTAAAGGTTGAGTAAATGTTTGATAAAGAACTAGTTGTGATATTATGTCCATCACCATGTTGTCATTCTGAACGCAGTGAAGAATCTGGCTACGAAAGACGTGGGCATTCACCTGCGCTCCCGACCAGATTCTTCCTATCGTCAGAATGACAGCGCGGTTAGGCATGTTTTTCAGCATAACTTTAACGATATCACGGTGGAATTGCCCATCTTCCCCTACTTTTGCGCTCTTTTTTAAATAGCGGTGAAATTGAAAAGCGATCAAGTTACTTTAACAAGGTATTCCATCGCTTCATCATTTCATCCCTTCATCCCTTCATAAAAATGCAACGCACAAAGATTGCCGAACTCCTACGCACTGAACCCGTCGGCACCGAAGTCTTAGTAAAAGGCTGGGTCAAAGCCTTTCGCAACAACCAGTTTATCGCCCTCAACGACGGCTCTACTTCCAATAATTTGCAAGTGGTGGTGGACTTTGAAAATACCGATCCAGCCCTCATCAATCGCATCAAATACGGTGCGGCGATTGGCGCACAAGGCTTACTAATTGAGTCGCAGGGCAAGGGCCAGAAAGTGGAATTGAAAGTGAGCACTCTCGAAATATTTGGCGACTGCAACCCAGAAGAATTTCCGCTGCAACCTAAAAAGCAATCGCTCGAATTTCTGCGTGAAAATGCCCATCTGCGCTTTCGGACCAACACCTTTGCAGCGGTGTTCCGCACGCGCCATGCGTTGGCTTTTGCTATTCATAAGTTCTTCAACGACAAGGGTTTCTATTACTTGCATACGCCTATCATCAATTAGTGTAGGTATATTAGAGTTTAGAGAGATTATTTTATTAACCGCCAGCGATGCGGAGGGAGCGGGTGAAATGTTTCAGGTAACGACCCTCGATTTGAATAAACCGCCGCGTCAGGAAAACGGAGCCATAGATTTTGCGCAGGACTTTTTCAAACGTCCCACCAACCTCACCGTATCCGGTCAATTGGAAGGCGAATTGGGAGCCACCGCCCTCGGCGATGTCTACACTTTTGGGCCTACTTTTCGGGCGGAAAATTCCAACACGACGCGCCACCTGGCCGAGTTCTGGATGATCGAGCCGGAGGTCGCTTTCGCCGATCTGAACGACAACATGAACCTCGCCGAGGAGATGTTGCAGTACGTCATTCGCTACGCGCTGGAACACTGCGCCGACGACTTGAAAATTCTGGAAGAGCGGTTGTTGGAAGAAGAAAAAAGCAAACCGCAGGACCAGCGTTCGGAATTGTCCTTGCTGGAAAAACTGCGTTTCGTCACTGAAAATGAGTTCGAGCGGCTGACTTACACAAAAGCCATTGATATTCTGAAAAATTCTACCCCGAACAAAAAAGGGAAATTCCAATATCCAGTGGAAGGCTGGGGCACCGACCTGCAAAGTGAACACGAGCGGTATTTAGTAGAAAAGCATTTCAAAAAACCGGTCATTTTAACCAATTATCCGGCGGAAATCAAGGCCTTTTATATGCGCCAAGACGAACCATCCGAAGGCGTACCCGGCCCTACTGTCTCAGCGATGGATATTCTGTTTCCCGGTATCGGCGAAATAGTGGGTGGCTCGCAACGCGAAGAACGCTACGATCGATTGGTGCAGCGCATGAACGAAATGCACATCCCTACCGAGGAATTGTCCTGGTATTTGGACACCCGACGTTTTGGTACTTGCCCGCACGCTGGCTTTGGGTTGGGTTTTGAGCGATTGGTACTATTCGTAACGGGAATGACTAATATCCGTGACGTGATTGCTTTTCCGAGGTATCCGGGAAGTGCGGAGTTTTAAGAACACGCTCCGTTTGTCATCCTGCCGGGAACCGTCCACTCTACGTAGAGCGGACGGTTCCCGGCAGGATGACAAAACTTAGTGTACACCTCTACTCTTTTTCTACGGTTTCTTCTTCGATTATGTTTCCGAAGAAAATAGCGTTGGCAAACAGGCGATTGGTTCCGTACCAAAACGCCCGAAAATTGGGATCGCCCGCAAAACCGATGATCCGGCCCTTGCCAATACCGCCCACAATTATGGCCGCCGAACGCGCTACCAACGACTTCTGTTTGGGATGAATGTACCCGGCCAGCAAAGGTTGTTCGGTGAAAATCGCAGGGGCCGCGTAGGGATTTTTCGGCGTAGCCACAAAAAGCGTATCGCCTAAAAACATCGCCAATTTCGACCGCTCGTAGCCGTAGCAAAGCGGATGCGTCAAATCCAGTTCTGCCTCAAAAATGCTCCCTGGCATCCGTAGCGCACTGCGGTTTTCGTCCAGTCCATCATATTGCATTCGAGTGGATAATGATGTTGCGGAGGCTTGGCGAAATTCAATATTCAATAGTCCAACTCCTTTTAACCAGCGCAATGCATTGCCGAGGCCGATAATGGTGCCGCCATCCGTCACAAATTGCTTCAACCGATCGACAGATAGACTGGAAAATCTGCCTTCCGGCAAAATGATGGTATTGTAGCGGGAGAGGTTTACGTTAACAAAATGGCTGCTTTCGACCATCGTCACAGGCATACCGTAGCGCGTATCGAGCAAATGCCACACTTCGCCCGCCGATTCCGGATTGACACCGGAACCAGTTAACATCAGCACTTTGGGTGTTCGCAGAGGCCGAAAAGACTCGCTACCAAAGTCGGGGCCGTCGGTCATGTGGCCGTTATAAATGGGATAAACGGGCAATTTAGTGACATAACCATTCATAACCTGCATCAAATCCATTGACGTAAGCGGTTGATTTTCAGACAAAACGACTACGCTTCCGGCGACAAAACGCTGATTTTCAATTTCAAAAGGCTTGGTCGCTACCTTCACGCGCAGCCCTTTGTTTTCCAGTTCCGCCAATATCTGCGGCAGTTCATAACCCACCGCATTCAGTACATAAGCATAGGCGGGTTGACTAAAAATGGCAGGCGCGTAACGCGAAGTAAGACCAATTCCCTCCTGCGAATTGACCCAGCGCGCGTTGAAATCTTTGTCCAGCACAGGCGACCAGGCCACACCGAAAGCGTCCGGCAGCGTCCAGGCTGAAATGTCGTAAAAGATGCTGTCGCGAAAAGTCGTTGGCCGTTCAAAAATGGCCCGCACCAGTCGGTATTGGGGCTGTTCGCAAGGCACCCAAAAGGCATTGAGGGCGTAGAAAGTTTGCCCGTTGACCACTGCGTTTTCCTGCACATTTTTTACCGTAATATGATTGCGTAGCAAAACATTCAGTAATTCTCGGCCCGGCAAATCACGATTATCGGCAAATAAATAGCCTTTTACGGCGTCTTTCCGCGCTTCTTCCAACGCCGTTTTATAGAAATCGCGGAGGTATTCATTCAGTTCCACCCGCATATCACCGATGGCCTGCAAAGTAGAAAGCGACGTAAACACCTGATTACGAATAGTATACGGAAAAGTCAATAGCCCATTATCCGTTTCCTGAACGCTCCCCCGGCTGCTGGCTTGTTCAAACAAAATGCCCATACAGCCCTGCGCATCGGGGTAGGTCGAGCCTTTGCCATAGTAGAAGTCGTCGTAGTTTTCGCCGGTAAAAAAAGACACGTTGTGCGACGAAAGGATTTTGGCGTGGTATTGTCCGATTTTGGCGGTCAATTCCTGATTGCGGAGCGGCGTAATAGGATTCACGCGACTCGGCACGCCCGGCTGAAAAAAGAAGGTCGAATTGCTGCCCATTTCATGATGATCGGTCAGCACATTCGGATGCCAGTCCTGAAAAATGGCGATACGGCCCGGCGTTTCCGGTTGTTGCGCCACCAGCCAGTCGCGATTTAAGTCAAAAAAATAGTGGTTGTAACGTCCGCGTGGCCAGGGTTCATTGAATTCATCGGCGACTGGATCGGGCGAAGGATTTTGACTGTGGCGGCTATTTACCCAGGTCGAAAAGCGTTGCATCCCATCGGGATTGAAGCAGGGATCGAAGAGGATGATGGTGTTTTGCAGTAGTTTCTGCACTTCCGGCGTTTGTGCCGCCGCCAAATAATAGGCCACCAACAATGCCGCGTTGCTGCCGCTGGCTTCGTTGCCGTGGATGGAATAACCCATGTAATTCACGGCGGGCAAATTTTTTAAATCCACTAAACTACTGCTGTCAGGATTGACCAGCCGACTGCGGGTGGCTTTGATTTGTGCCAAATGCGTCTGATTTTCTTTGGCCGTAATCGTCAAGCAAAGCAGAGGCCGCTGCTCGCAGGTGCGCCCGTATTCTTGTATGCTGATGCGGTCGCTCACTCGCTCCAACTCACGCAGGTAGCCAACGAGTTGGTCGTGGGTGACGTACCAAGTACCGACTTCGTAGCCCAAATAACTGGCTGGGGTGGGAATGGCAGGGTCGTAAGCCACATCCGGCAAATAATAATGCAAATCCGGTTTTTCCTGAGCGAACAACTTGAACGGACAGGTAAACAGCATGGCCAAACAGCCCAGCCGGAATAGAAACATGATGCGCGAATTTTTGGGGAAAATACGAAGGAACCCCACCCCTAACCCCTCCCCAGAAAGGGAGGGAGACCTGATCGCAGTGGTTTCTATTGATTTTCAACATGTTAGGGAAATATATTTTTGTTCTAAAACTATTTTACTACTTTACTGATCTCCCTTTCCATTCAAATTTCTTGAAAAACAAACTCGCTGTGCCCACTCCGGCAATATAAAGGGTGTGCAAAACAAACGACGGCCAAAACCAGCGCAGCAAATCAGTGCGCCCAAAATAGCGGCACATCATGCGCAAAAACAGATAATCCGCTGTGGCTTTGACGGCCAATTGAAAGAGTAAAATGGGCCAGATAAACGGCAGGAATGGTAGGGAAATCACATTGAAAATAATACTCCAACAATAGAAAAAGACGGAGGCCAACGCCAATCGCACCGGCCATTCGGGAAGCGCGGCGTTTTTGGTGCCCCAACGCAAACGCTGTTGCAGGAAAGATCGCCAGTCGGGTTTGGCTTCGGTGAAAACGGTCGCGGCTTTATTTTTCAGGAAAAAAACGCCGTCTGGATAGTGCGCGGCCACTTTTTGAATCAGGAACATATCGTCGCCGGAAGCGTGGTTGTTATTTCCAGAAAAACCATTCATCTCCAGAAAAACCTTTTTGCGATAGGCCAGATTTGCGCCGTTGCCCATGCGCTGAAATTTGTACTGAATGCCCGCACCAGTAATGCCCATAAGCCCCAGAAAATCAAGGGTTTGAAAACGTTGTAGCAAATTTTTATCACGATGAAAAACTACGGGTGCGGTCAATAACTGCACTGATTTTGGAGCCAGTTCAAACACCGAAGCAATCATGCGTAGCCAGTCGGGGCCAACTACACAATCGGCATCGGTAGTGACGATGATGTCGCCTTTGGCCTGTTGAATAGCCACTTCGAGAGCCTTTTTCTTGTACGCACCGCTTTGTTCTTCGTCGGTGAGAAAGTCTGCCAATTTCAACAGGCGTACCGCTGGAAAACGGACGGCAAAACCAAGTACAATTTGAGCCGTACTATCCTCCGAATGGTCGTCTACTACGATGATTTCCAGCAGATTAAGCGGATATTTGCCGCCCAGAATTCCTTCCAGGCAAGGCCCGATATTTTCGGCTTCATTGCGGGCGGGAATGATGACTGTGATAGCAGTCGCGGGCGTAAAATCGGCAGGTATTTTCCATTCTGGCAGGGCCAGCCAGCCGCGACCGTATATGAACATAAGGCCTGCATAGGCCATTGCCAGCAAAATGGAGATAATCATAAGGGTGAGCATGGCCCGAAAAATGCGACGATCGCCCGCTATTCCCGCATTTTTGACCATAAAATATTTTTTCGGCCTTTCTTGACTACTTTTGTTGTTTCAAAATAAAAAGTTTGGAATATCGGTTCTTGCTGGTTTCTACCACCCCATTAGCACATTGACCACATTAGCACATTAATTGTATGGAGCCACAGCGCCTGATTTCCCTGAAAGCCAACTTGCAACAACAACGCACCTCGACCTACGACCGCATCATTCGCTGGACCTGGCGAATTATTGTGTTGGGGTTGGTTGCCCTGGCGGTTATTTTTGTATCCATCAATTTCATGGCCATCCCTTCTTTCCGCGAATTGGAAGATCCCAACTCGGCGTTGGCCAGCGAGGTATTGGCCAGTAATAATGAAGTATTGGGCCGATATTTCACCGAAAACCGGGTGCCAGTGCCTTATGAAGACCTCAGTCCTAATTTAGTGAATGCCTTAGTTGCTAACGAGGACGTGCGCTTTTGGGAACACTGTGGCATAGATGCGCGGGCCGTGGGCCGGGTCATTGTGCGCACCCTGCTGCTCAGCGACCAGAGTTCGGGGGGCGGTTCCACGATTACGCAGCAGTTGGCCAAAATGCTCTATTCCGACCGCGATTTTCGAGGGATGGGAAGGGTGCAAAAAACCATGAAACTGTTCTACATGAAACTGCGGGAGTGGATTACCGCTGTGAAACTGGAACGCAGTTACACCAAGGAGGAAATCCTGGCGATGTACCTCAATCAGTTCAATTTCATCAATAATGCCTATGGTGTACACGCTGCTGCCGAGGTATATTTTGGCAAAAACCAATCAGAACTAAAAGTAGAGGAAGCCGCTACGCTGATCGGTATGCTGCAAAACCCTTCCTATTTCAATCCTGTGCGCTTTCCCGAACGCTGCATTCGCCGTCGCTGGACAGTGCTGTCACAAATGCGGAAAAACGGTTATTTGAGCGAAGCACAGTTTGACCAATATAAAGTCAAACCGTTGGATATGAGCAAGTTCACGCGGGTGAATTTCACCGACGACAAAGCACCGTACCTGTGTTCGGAGTTGAAAAAAGATGTAAATCGTATTCTGGAAGCCGAAGAAGCGCGTCGCCCGGATGGGTCGAAATACAATATTTACAAGGACGGCCTGAAAATCTACACCACGATCGACCCCATTTTCCAACAGCACGCCGAGGAGGCCATGCAGGAACAGATGCGCAAGTTGCAAAGCCGTTTTTTTACCGTCTGGAAAGGTCGCGATCCGTGGAGCTATCGTGGTAGCAAGACCAAACCGGAGGAAATCGAAGACCGCAAAGAACGACTGGAAGATCTCCTGCGCGATGGCGACCGCTACCAGGCTTTGCGCCCAAAATACCTCGATGCGCTAACCGAACAAATACAGACGAAGTATAATTTTGACCTGCGCGATGCTGATATTTCAAGAATGCTGAAAGAGGAAAAAGTGCCAGGCTCTACTTCTAAACTATTGGCTGTCAAGTGGATTACCGTGGAACAAGCTGCTGCTTACCGAAAAATAATGGGTGGTCGCGAGTGGCCGGAAATTAAAAAACAATATGCAGCCCTGCAAGTAGCCATCCGTAGACAATACGATGTAAAGACCAAAATGAAGGTCTTTACCTGGAACAGTCCGCGTTTTGAAAAAGACACGATTATGTCGCCGATGGATAGCCTGCGCTACCATCGAATGTTTTTGCAGACTGGTCTATTGGCAGTGGATCCGACCAACAGCGAAATAAAAGCCTGGGTCGGGGGCATCAATTTCAAATGGTTCCAGTATGATCATATTCGCACCGATCGGCAGGTAGGTTCTACATTTAAACCTTTCGTGTACGCTACGGCTATTGCGCAGCAAGGAATTAGCCCTTGTTTTGAGGTCTACGATCAGGCAGTGACCATACCCGCTCATTATCAGAACTTCAATCTGCATACCGACTGGACACCCAGCGATGCCACTGGGCACTACTCTGGTGCCCGGATGACCCTGAAAGAAGCCCTCAAAAATTCGGTCAACTCGGTCAGTGTTTACCTCATGAAACAAATGGGCGACGTACAGCCAGTCATCGGCTTGTGCAACAATATGGGTATTGATTCCACGAAACACCGCATTCCCAGTGCTCCCTCCATTTGTCTGGGGGCCGCCGATCTGACGATTATGGAAATGACAGGCGCCTACACCACTTTTGCCAACAAAGGAATGTATGGTCAACCGTTTGTGATTCGCAAGATTGAAGACAAGAATGGGCGAGTTTTGTATCGCTCGGCACCCGACGAACGGGTGGCTCTGCCGCAAAATGTGACCTACGTAATGACCCAAATGCTCAAATACAACGTACAGGGCGCGCCCGGCATTAATTCGTTGAAAAGCGACATTGGTGGTAAAACAGGTACGACTAATGATTTCACCGATGGTTGGTTCATGGGCATTACCCCCCGACTGGTGGTCGGCACCTGGGTGGGTGGAGAAGATCGCTGGATCCGCTTTTTAAGCATTGGCGATGGTCAGGGCGCTAGAATGGCCCGTCCTATTTGTGCTTCTTTCATCGGACGATTAGAGAAAGATCCAAAATCGGGCTACGATTTCAACGCCAAATTTACGCGCCCGGCCGGCGATCTCGGTATAGAAATCAATTGTGCAGCCTACCAAAATGGCCCTCGCCCGACGGGTGCGAATGATGAGGAGTTCGCGCCAGATATTTACAACGATCAGGCTCCGACCGACGAAGAGAGCGTACCTGCAACCCCTAAACCCGGCGATAAAAAAACGCCCGCCAAGAAGCCGGATGATGGCTTTGAAAACCAATAAACAATAACAAAAGGGCAAGCAAAACAAAGCGCAATTTGCAAAAAGCAATTGGGCCAATGGCGAAGCGTGCGGCATTGTAAATTGCTCTTTCCCCTTCCTTATAGCGGACGTAGCGTACAGGGAGTTCAAAAATCGCCTTACCTTTGCCGCCGTTCTTGGCAATCCTACGCCACTATCCGTGTGTTTATTTTTTACGAAAAAAACATACAACACATTTGTGAGACTTTGGAGGTCTCATAAATGTGGCTTAATATTTTGAAAATCAATTTTTTAGATTTTCTCTAACCAATAACTACTCATCTCTTATCACAACATTATGGTTGGGAATCTGACGCAAAACGGCGCCAAACTCAAACGCATTTTTATTGAACCTAAATTGCCGGAAGGCTTGGCGCTACTCACGGAGCTGGCGCATAATCTCTGGTGGTCGTGGCATCACGATGCCATTGATCTGTTCAAAAGTATTGACGCAGAAAAATTTGAGGCAGTCAATTTCAATCCTGTCGCCCTGCTAGACGAACTCAACATCGAGAAGGCGCAGGAACTGCTTGATCGCCCGGATTTCGTCGTCCGTATGAAGCGTATTTACGGCGAATTTCAGGACTATATGCACAACGCGCCGACCAAAACTGCCCCGCAGGTTGGTTATTTCTGCATGGAATATGGCCTGCACCAAAGTATGCGCTTGTATTCCGGCGGCCTTGGCGTGCTGGCCGGCGACTATCTCAAAGAAATCAGCGACCGTAATATTAACCTCGTCGCGGTCGGTTTGCTCTATCGTTACGGTTATTTCCAGCAGGCCCTTTCATTGCACGGCGAACAAATTCACCTGACGGAGGCGGCAAAATTTACTCAACTACCGCTCCAGCCCGTCCGCGACGCGCAGGGCGAGTGGATCAAAATCCACCTCAATCTGGCAGGTCGCACCGTATGGGCTAAAGTCTGGGTGCTCCCTGTAGGCCGCGTATCGTTATACCTTCTCGATACCGATATTGACGACAATCGCTGGGAAGATCGCAGCATCACGCACCAACTGTATGGTGGCGACAATGAAAACCGCCTTCGACAGGAATTGCTGCTGGGAATAGGGGGTATGCGTGCGTTGAAAGCCATCGGCCTGGACCCCGATTTATTCCATCTAAATGAAGGCCATGCCTCGTTCCTCGGGTTGGAACGCTTGCGCAACTTCATGAAAGACAAGGCGATGACTTACCCGCAGGCGCTGGAAGTAGTACGTTCTACGCAGCTATTTACGACACATACGCCAGTGCCAGCTGGTCACGATACCTTCTCGGAAGCTTTGCTCCGCGAATACTTATACGAGTACACCTACGCGCTTGATCTGCCCTGGGAAGACTTAATGGCCCTTGGTCGTGTAGACGGTAAAAATGCCACCGAGCTCTTTAATGTAAGCAACCTGGCTATTCGTACTTCCCAGGAAGTGAATGGCGTGAGTCGCTTGCACGGCGAGGTGAGCCAGAAGATGTTCAATGAGCTGTACCCCGATTATAACTATGCGGAAAGCCATATTGGTTACGTGACCAATTGCATCCACTTTCCTACCTGGGTTGCCCGCGAATGGCTCGATCTATACACAGCGCATTTTGGCGACGAATTTTGGAAAGACCAGACCAACCACCAGATTTGGGGAAAAATTCACGAAGTGCCGGGCACCAAAATCATGGAAATCCGCCGCTTGCTGAAAAAACGGTTGCTCGACTGGGTACGCCACACCTTGCAGGAAGACCTGACGCGCCGGGGCGAAAACCCACGCAGCACTTTTGAGATCATCAATTCGCTGCGCGATGACGCATTGGTGATTGGTTTTGCCCGCCGTTTTGCGACTTACAAACGTGCTACGCTGTTGTTTACCAATGAGAAACGATTGTCGGAAATTGTGAATAATTCGACTCGTCCGGTAGTCTTTCTTTTCGCCGGCAAAGCCCATCCTGCGGACAAAGCCGGTCAGGAATTTATTCGCCTGATCCACCACACCACTAAAAATCCGCTGTTCAAGGGGAAAGTTATTTTCCTGGAAAATTACAGCATGGAAATGGCCAAACTGCTCGTGCAAGGCGTGGACATCTGGCTAAACAATCCAACTCGCCCCAAAGAAGCCAGCGGAACTTCCGGCATGAAAGCCGTGATAAATGGCGTAATGAATTTTTCGGTGCTCGATGGCTGGTGGTGTGAAGGCTATCGGCCCGGTGCAGGTTGGGCATTGCCGCTAAAAGATACGTTCATGGACGCGGGTTTGCAAAACGAACTGGATGCCGAGACGATCTATAATATTCTGGAAAATGACATTGTGCCGTCTTATTACGAGCAAGACCAAGATGGCGTGAGCGAACGCTGGGTGAGCCATATCAAAAATACTATCGCTGATATTGCCCCCGATTTTGTGATGAAACGGATGGTAGACGACTACCAGGCGCGCTTCTATTCTAAACTCTGGCAACGCAGCCAACGCCTGAAAAAGGATGATTATAAACTGGCCCACGAATTAGTGGATTGGAAAGCCCGCATCCGGCGCGCCTGGGAAGCTATTGAGCTGACGGAACTGGAAGCACCCGATACTTTTAATCGCTCTTTGCCGCTGGGCGAACATTTCAAGGCTTCGGTTACGTTGCATATTCAGGATTTGTCGGCCCAGGATTTAGGCGTAGAAGTAGTTTTTTACCGTCGCCAATCCGAGACTACGCTGGAGCTAATTGCAGCTTATCCTTTAGAGCTGAAGAAGCAGGAAGAGGCCCTGGCGACTTATGCTTGCGATATTCAGCCGCAAAAGGCAGGCGTGTTTGAGTACGGTTTCCGGCTATATCCCCGCCATCCATTGTTGGCACACCGGCAGGATTTTGGATTGGTGCGCTGGCTGTGAGTTTAAAAGTCGAGCAGGGTCGAAAGTGTGGAGACTGTTGAGAAATAAATTGCAGCATGCCCTTTTAGAACACCTCTCGTTTGTCATTCTGGCGGAAACTGTACGCACTACGGAATGCCTCGTGGCTTATACTGTATAGGTGGACGGGTTCCCGCCAGGATGATAAAAACATAGCGTATATAGGCTGCACGAGACTTGGCAGTGGACGAGCGATGATCAATCGCGGGGGAACTTCGGTGGTGGAGGAAGTTTGAAATAAGCGTTTTATTCGGTCATAATTTTCATAATCGCAAACGGCATTTCATTCCACACCAATTGATCTGCATACATAGCGTTGCATAGGATAGTAATACCGAAATTCTTTTCCGGAAATATAATAAGAATAGCACTAAATCCAGTCAGGCGGCCCGGATGTGAAACATAGTCTCCTCGCTCTGCATCTGTGTAACGCCACCAGCCTAATCCTATGGAAGTTTTTTTGCCGGGTATGGCGCGTTTTAAACTCCACATATCCGCCAAGGTGCTTCTTTTTAGTGCGCCATTGAAATTACCAGTACTGTCTCTATAAATATGCAGGCAATGGATCATCCATTTCGTTAGATCATCGGCAGTAGAGATTAAATTACGGTCAGGATCTTGTTCTGGCCCAACGGGTGTATATGCTTTGTAAGAAATAATAGGCTGGTCGGGATATTTCAACACCGGATTTTTATCTTTTATTTCTCCGTATAAATTAAAACGTTCTATTTCTGTTGAATTGCCTGCTATAATATGAGGCATTGCCTTTTTATTAATAGGAACCTCCGTACTATTAAAGGTGCTGTTGTCCATCTCCACTTTGTCAAAGATATTTTCCCTTATGTATTTAGGAAACGGTTTGCCAGAGATGTGTTCTACTAAGTATCCCAATATATCATAACCCGTATTGCTATAAGTTTCTCCACTAAATTTTTCTCCGGGATTAAAATTGAGTTTACCAGTCTTTAAAGAATATACTAATGCTTTCAGTGCGGTACTATCATTAGGAGGATTATCCATATAATTATCCCATTTCAAGCCGGAAGAATGGGTTACAAGGTGTAGAATAGTAATATCCTTGTATCGCTTATCCTTCATCTCAAAATCGGGCAAATAATCGATAAGCTTTTTATTCAAATCAATTTTACCCTGTTCTACTAATTGCATGATAGCAGTGATAGTAAACAGTTTAGTAATAGAACCGATGACAAAACCAGTCTGCTCTGTTACAGGATAAGTTTTATCAAGACTGGTATAACCGTAGCCCTTCGTCAGATATTCCTTTCCGTTTTGGACAATACCAACTGACAACCCTTGAATTCTATACTTAGTCAGGTATGTGTTTACAAGGCTATCAATTTTTTGGACCTTTTCAGTATTATTTACCTGTCCCCTGATTAAAGTAGGGAAAAAGAAAATTGAAATAATTATAAGGTATAATTTTGGGTTCATTTTTTAATTGATAATCCGCTTAACTATTCTTGGAATAACCCTCTGTTTCTTCGACCGCTTCCGCTTTACTAATCAATACTTTATCAATTTTACTTTTATCCATATCTATAATCTCAAAACGGTACCCTTCGCTTAAAAAGTGGTCGCTGACTTTTGGGATTTCACTCAATTTATACAGGATAAAACCCGCCAGCGTAGAGTAGTCGGCTTCTTCCTGATTGAACTCTTTCAGGTTGACTGTTTCCTGCAATTCATCAATGGGAATCATACCATCCACCAATAAACTGCCGTCTTCGCGAGTGGTAATCGTCGGGCCTTCCACGTCATCTACATCCGGTAAAGCACCAAAAATGTTTTCGGTGAGATCGTGCAAAGTAATAATGCCCTGCGTAGAGCCGTATTCGTCTACCACCACCGCAAAGTAATTGCGCGCCTTGCGGAAATTTTCCAGCACTTTGATGGCGTTCATCGATTCCGGCACATAGAGTGGCTGCGACAGGATCGTGTGCAGATTGAAGTTTGGTTTATTACGATTTCCAATATAGTCGCGGAGTTTCACCACACCCAGAATATTTTCAATATCGTCGTCGCAAACCAGAAATTTGGTGTAGCCGCTCTCATTAATAATGCGGTCGTTTTCCTCGGCGGGCGCATTGATGTCGAGCCATTCCACATTATTACGATGTGTCATCACCGTATCGGCATCGCGGTCGGCAAAGCGCAGAACATTTTGAATGAATTCGCTTTCTTTTTGCTCCAGCACGCCTTGCTGGTTGGCCAGACGCACCATTAGTTTAATCTCATCTTCCGACACGTTCTGTTGATCGCTCGGCTTGATGAACAGCAGACGCATAAACATCTTGGTCGACCAACTCAAAAATTTGGCAACTGGCCCGGTCAGGCGCATGATGAAATTCATGACCGGCGCACAGGATATCGCCAGCGCATCGGCGTACTGAATGCCAATATATTTAGGGGCCAATTCACCGATAATCAGCGACAAATAAGTGATGATGGCGACCACTATGGAGACCGAAATCTCTCTGGCGTATGGTGCCAAAACCGCTATCTGTGCCACTACTGGCTGCAAATAAGACCCAATCGCCACACCTCCGTAGGCACCTTCCACCACACTGATCAGGGTAATCCCGACCTGCATGGCCGACAAATAGTTATTGATATTGTCCAGCAGGTAGAGTGCCGTGACGGCATTGCGGCTGCCCTTATGTTTTTCTGCTTCCAGTTTGGAGCGTTTAGCGGTGATGAGGGCCATTTCGCCCAGCACCAAGAAACCGTGGATAACAATAAGGACAAGAATTATGGCAATTTCCATAGAAAAAAGACTACTGCTGCGGCGGGGTTAGAAGCCGTTTTGCGCATTGTCCGCAGCGGAGCCGGTATAGGTTGGTGAAAAAAAGAAAATTGTGGCGCAAAACAATGTTCGGAAAAACACGCAAAAATAGGAAGAATACCAAATTTTTCGTAAGAATTTTCCTAAAACCTTGTAAGTGACCGTAAAATTTTGTTAAAATTAGAAAGAAAAAAACAGGAATACACAATATTGTTGTACATTTGAGCAGCATAATTCGACAGAGTTCCTCTATTCACGCTTCGCAACTTCATTTCGCTTATCGAGTAAAACTTGTACACCGTTTAAATTCTGAACAATTTAACTGGTAAAACAGCAAAACCGTTTTGCTCATGCAAGTTATGCCGATGCTTAATGATCAGGAACTGATCGCCCGCTATGTAAATGGCGATGAACAAGCCTTCGAAACACTTTTGAAGCGCTACAAATCCAAAATCTACACGTCTATCTACCTGTTCGTGAAAGACCAGGCCTTAGCCGAGGATATCTTCCAGGAGGTCTTCATCAAGATTATTGATACGCTGCGGCGCGGCAAGTACAACCACGAAGGCAAGTTTGTCCAGTGGGCCATGCGCATCTCGTACAATATGTGTGTGGATTATCACCGCCGCAACAAGCGTCGCTCGCACCTGAATCCTACCGAAGACTTCGATATTTTCGATGTGCTGCGCGTAGGCGATGATGCTGCCGATACGCTGCTGATGCGCAGTGAAACCCACAATCGCATCCGCCGTTTAGTCGATGGCCTGCCCGAAGAGCAACGCGAAGTGGTGATCCTGCGCCACTATGCGGACATGAGTTTCAAGGAAATTGCTTCCCTGACTCGCGTCAGCATTAATACTGCCCTGGGCCGTATGCGCTATGCTTTGATCAACATCCGTAAGATGATGGCTGAGCGCGAAGTGGTGCTGCAATAATCGCTTGATTACCTCCCGCCGGTAAGAAAAATGAGCCGTTCCGAGTTTTCGGGACGGCTCTTATCTTTTGTAAAAGTAGCAAGGGTGTACGCTACGTTTTGTCATTCTGACGGAAACGGGCCATCCTACGGTGTGCGCCGCGATGTAGACAGTTTTCCGTCAGAATGACAAACGTGATGTGTTTTGCAACGAAAAATCCCTTACACAGTTTGTATCCGCCAACCCCGCAGCACATACACCACCACGTAACTAAAGCAAACCAAAGGCACCAATAACGCCATCCGCATCCCCCCGGCATTGGACAACAACCCAGCGATAGGCGGCATAATTGCGCCGCCGACAATGGCCATAATGACCAGCGAAGAAGCCAGTTTACTTTCCGCCGGTGCCAAACCCTTAGTCGCCAATGCGAAGATCGTTGGGAACATAATGCTCTGGCAGAAATAGGTCAGCATAATGCAGATAATGCCGAGCAGACCGCCCGTAGCGAAAGCCAGTATCACCAGAATTACGGCTGCTATACTGTACCAGGAAAGCACTTTTCGCGCATCCATTTTGCTCATCAGGTAGGTTCCAAGAAAACGACCTAACATGAATAAAACCAAAGCAAAGGAGGCATGAAAGCCAGCCATTTGTTCCGGCGTGATGGCTGTTTCCTGATGTAAAATGAATTTTTGCCAAAAATCTGCGTAGGGAACTACTGGCGCAAAGTGCTGATTAGCAGCGAAATCCAGTTTGAAATCTACGAAATAGCCCCATAACGTAGCTTGCGCACCGACGTTGGCGAATTGCGCCACCACCCCCAGAGCCAGGTGACGATATTTTTTGAGCAATCCGAGCAGGCTAACATCACCAGCGGCTTGTTCCTCGTCGCGACCCACTTCCGGCATTTTGGTGAACGCAAAAAATATGGCCACCGCTGTCACAATAATGCCCACCGCCAGGTAAGGTCCCTGCACCGAAAGTGCCTCTTCGATGCGCGCATTCTGGATTTGATCGGGCGTCATTGTAGCCAGCAACTCCTTAGTATATTCCCGTTTGGAAAAAATGAACAGGCTGCCAATAATTGGCCCCAGAATGATGCTGATGCCATTAAAAGACTGCGCAAAATTGATGCGCCATTCCGCGTCTTTTTTGTCTCGCCAGTACTGTAACGTACAGATTAGCAGCGGTTTCCAAAAAGGCAAGACCAGCGGCAATCGTGAAAAGCGCGAACAGAAAAAAAGCGTATACCCGCAAATCCGCCGCCGGATAAAACAGGAATGCGCCACCCGCATAGAGCAGCAGGCCGGCCAGAATGCCACGCTTGTAGCCAAACTTGCGCATGAAAATACCCGCCGGAATGGCCATCACAAAATAGCCAAAGTAGAAAGCGGAATCCACGATGCCCGCTTGCCAACGTTTCAAATCGAGGGCAAACTGAAAGTGGCGGATGAGGGAGCCGTTCAGGCTATTGGCGATGCCCCAGAGGAAAAAAAGGCTGCAAACCAGCGCGAAAGGCACCAGGTAGGGATTGCGGCGGGAAGTAGAATCGGGTACAGACATGCGGGAAAGTGTTTCGTTCGACCGCAAGATTAGGCAAAGTTTTCAGGCTTACATAATTGGCTGAAAAGCCTACTATATTTCCACATTTCCCTCTACCAAAGCATTCTGCAAACTTCCCAAATACGCCTCCAACTCCCCCGCCTTTTGCGCCTGAATCAACGCCGAACCAATAATCGCCACGTCCGCTTCTTCCGCCACCAATCGCGCTTGTTCGGGCGTAGAAATGCCAAAGCCAATGCCGACCCGACTTTTTGATGCTCTAATTTTTGCAATTACACTCTTTAAGCGCGGATGCAGACTAAACGTGCTGCCCGTAATTTTAAAATCAGACATCAAATAGAAAAAGTCGAAACCCAAAGCCAGCAGTTTTTCCACGCGGCTATCGGAAACATTGGCGGCGAGGACGGGGACGAGTTTTAGACCTATCAGGTTTTTGAAACCTGATAGGTCTGCGGCTAAATCACTATCCACTGGCAAGTCAGGAATAATCAAGTGACGAATATTCAAAGTCCCCATTTCCTGCCCGAATTTTTCCAATCCGTAGGCAAAAACGCGATTAACATAGGACATCACCATGATTTCCTGCTGCGGATATTGCTCCCGAATAGTGCGAATCGCCGCGAGACAATCGGCCATGCTCACGCGCTGCCCATTCACGGCTTCCTGACAGGCGGCGGTAATCACTGGCCCATCGGCAGTCGGGTGCGAAAAGGGGATTTGCAATTCCAAGATTTCGATGCCTGCTTTTACATACTGCGTGGCGGTACGAATACTTTCGGCCAGTGTTGGATAACCCAGCACCAAGTGGCCCATCACCGGAATTTTTGTCGATTCTTCCATGTTTTCAAGTGTTTTGTGGTGTTTGGAGCAAATGCCGGGCGTAGGTTTGCAAACTTTCCTCCTGAAAATGCCGCATGGTGATAAATAAATCCTTCTCGCCGCGCCCGGAAGCGTTGACTACCACGATTTTATCTTTCGATAATGTCGCGGCCAACTCAAAAGCATGGGCGAAAGCGTGCGCCGATTCCAAAGCCGGAATAATGCCTTCCGTGCGCGCCAAACGTTGCACCGCCGCCAACGCCGCCTCGTCGGAAGCCGTGGCAAAATCCACCCGACCCTCATCGGCTAGCCAGGCCAGAATGGGACTCACGCCGCAATAGTCTAGTCCCGCCGACACGGAATGCGTGTTGGCAATATTGCCGTCGCCATCCTGCAAGAAATAGGAATGATAACCTTCAAAAACGCCCTGCACCCCTTGCCGGATTTTGGCGGCGTGTTCACCGGACTTTTCTCCACGCCCGCCTGCTTCTACGCCGATTAGTTGTATTTCTTCGTCGTCCAGAAAATCATAAAACATCCCCAGTGCGTTGGAGCCGCCGCCCACGCAAGCAACTAAAACGTCGGGCAAACGTTCAGTCATAGCAATGCACTGGCGACGAATTTCTTCTCCCACCACTTTTTGAAAGAAAGTATTCATGGCCGGGTAAGGATGTGGCCCCACCGCCGAGCCGAGCAAATAATACGTCTCTTCGGGGTGCGCCACCCAGTCTTTGAAAGCGGCAATTACGGCATCATTCAGCGTTTGGCTGCCATTTTCTACGGCGACCACTTTTGCGCCCAGCAGCTCCATCCAGTACACATTGGGACGTTGGCGTTCGTAGTCTTTGCGACCCATGTAGATCGTGCAATCCAAGCCAAAACGCGCGCACACGGCAGCAGTAGCGTAACCATGTTGACCAGCCCCGGTTTCGGCGATGATGCGTTGTTTACCCAGTTTTTTGGCCAGTAATACTTGACCAATACAGTGGTTGATTTTATGCGCGCCAGTATGATTGAGTCCTTCATTTTTCAAAAATAACTGTGCACCACCTATGTCTGCGCTGAGACGTGGCAGCGGAGTGAAGGCCGTACTGCGCCCGGAAAAAGTTCGTAGCACATGGTGGTATTCTGCTAGGAATTCCTCGTCATTTTTGACCTGTTCAAAAGCGTTAGCAATCTCTTCCAGAGCGGGTAGCAGCACTTCCGGCACAAAACAGCCACCATAAGGGCCGTAGTAACCAGTGGAATCGAGTATTGTATTTTGGTAAGAAATCTTGGTTGCGATCATTGTATTATCGTATCAGTACAGTGATGCAAATATAGTGGAGTTTTTCTATAATCAAGGATAAATGGTGTCTTTTTTCTAAATTTTTAGTGGGGCGTATATTCTACACTAAGTCACGGCATATAATTTTCTTAGGTTGGACGGTGCCTTGCTAATTCCACAATCAGGGATAATAACGAAACTAAATGAAACCATGACTGCAAAGCGCAAGAAATACTCATTTGTTTATCGTAATGGTTTATTGCTTGTTTTTAGTAGTATTTTTCTAATAGCATTGTTTGGGCAGATAATAACGGGTAAGTCGGAATATAATGAAGAATTAGCAGAGTATCATCAGCCGCCAGCTAGTTTAAGGACCTATTTGCGAAGCGGCCATTTTATTTCGGCGACGTTTGAAAACTGGGAGAGCGAATTCCTGCAAATGGGCCTGTACGTAACCTTAACTATTTTTTTACGGCAACAAGGTGCACCAGATTCCAAGCCATTGGATGGAAAAGAGGAGAAAAAGAACTACCTCACGGAGCGTTCGCCCTGGCCTGTACGTCGGGGTGGTTGGTGGCGAAAATTGTATGAAAACTCTTTGTCATTGGCTTTTCTACTCCTTTTTCTAGTGGCTGCTGGCCTGCATACTTACGGAAGTTGGCAGCAATACAATATGGAGCAAGTCTTAAAGCACCTGCCAACAATTGATTTAGGCGCATTTTTAGGAGAAAGCAAGGTCTGGTTTGAATCGTTTCAAAACTGGCAAAGTGAATTTCTATCCGTTGCTTCCTTAGTACTACTCAGTATTTATCTGCGCCAAAAAGGGTCGCCGGAATCCAAAGAAGTAGAGGCACCGAATGACGAGACTGGAAAATAATTTTGATTTGTTAATGCCTATTGCATACCCAGGTTTTCAACTCTAATAACTACAAACACTTAATCTTATGCACCTCAACACGGACAATCTTGTCGAAAACCATCTACCAGATGATGAAAACGATGGCATGGTAGTAGGCCCACCGATGGTTGTTTTTTGCCATTTGCGGTGGGAATTTGTCACCCAACGGCCTCAACATATCATCAGCCGTCTGGCCAAAAACCGGAAAATACTTTTCGTAGAAGAACCAATTGGACATGAGCCGCACGAACGCGGGACAGCACATACCTATCAGGCCGCCGAAAATGTACTGGTCATGCAGCCGCGCACCGATTTTGGCAAACTCGCCGAAGAAATTGCCCCGCTCGTGCAGGATTTCCTGAAAAAAGAAGGCTGGGAGCAGCCAATTCTCTGGTTCTATTCGGCCGCTTTTGGTGATTTGGCTGACCTGATTCCACATAGCCTGCTGGTATACGATTGCATGGACGAACTGTCCGCTTTCAAACATGCGCCACAAAGTCTGATTACGCAGGAAAAGAGATTATTGGCCGAAGCCGACGTTGTATTTACCGGCGGAAAATCGCTTTATGAAGCCAAAAAATTGTTGAGCGATCGGGTGCATTGCTACCCAAGTTCGGTGGATAGCGCGCACTTTAAACAAGCCTTGCACGCGTCTACGGTTGTCCCCGCCGACATGAAAGACATCGCTCACCCCATTGTGGGATACTACGGCGTGATTGACGAACGTATTGATTATGAACTAATTGGAGCAATAGCCAACCAAAATCCCGAGGTTTCTTTCGTGATGATTGGCCCGGTGGTGAAAGTGGATCCCGCTGATCTGCCGAAGGCAGAAAACCTGCATTATTTGGGTGGTAAAAATTATAGCGAACTACCATCCTATCTGAAAGGATTTGACATTGCCATGATGCCTTTTGCGCTGAATGAATCCACAAAATTCATCAGCCCAACCAAGACACTGGAATATATAGCCGCCCAAAAACCGATTATTTCTACACCTATTTATGATGTAGTGCGCGATTACTCGGAAGTAATTCCAATTGTGGAAACAGGAGAACAATTTACGACGGCCCTAGCCGATTTTTTGCAGGAAGATGATGCACACCGCGAAGCGCGATTACGGAAGTACGAGACCATTTTACAAGCAGTTTCCTGGGATAAAACGGTGGCTGCGATGGAGCGCAATCTGAGCGCAGCACTGCTGACGACCACCTGATTAATTTTATAGTATAGTCAACGTAGAGTGGTTTTGAACAAAAGAAAAATATAAGATGCTGACAATCAAATATCTCAACAGCCTCAACATTCTCAACCTCTCAACGCTTGCGATATTGACCTGCCATTCGATTCATTAAAACAAAACACACACACTATGCAACACTATGATATTGTCATCATTGGCGCGGGTATTTCCGGCGCAGTTCTGGCGGAACGCTATGCAAAATTGAATAAAAAAGTATTGGTTATTGAGAAGCGCGATCATATTGCGGGCAATTGCTACGATTATTATGACGAACACGGCGTGCTGGTTTCTAAATACGGCGCGCACCTTTTCCACACCAATTTTGAGGACGTTTGGAAGTACGTAAATCGTTTTTCCAACTGGTTCTCCTACCAACATAAAGTGCTGGCCAAAGTAGACGGTCACTTGGTGCCGGTGCCGGTAAATATCACGACGGTGAATAAACTTTTCGGTTTGGAACTACAAACGGAACAGGAAATGAAAGCCTGGTTGGCTGAAAATCAAGTCCACTGCGAAAACCCACAGAATGGCGAAGAGGCCGCGATGGCTCGTGTAGGAAAGGTGCTCTACGAGAAACTTTTCAAAACCTACACGATCAAACAGTGGGATAAATCGCCGGCAGAATTGGATGCCGCCGTGCTAAACCGCATTCCGGTGCGCAGCGACTTTGACGACCGTTATTTTTCGGATAAACATCAGGCGCAACCCGCAGACGGCTATACCAAAATGTTTGAGAAAATGCTGGATCATCCCAATATTACGGTGCGCCTGAATACCGACTATTTTGAGATTAAGGACCAGATAAAAGGCTACCAAAAACTGTTCTATACCGGGCCAGTTGATCGCTTTTTCGATTTCAAATATTCGCTGGAAGAAAAACTGGAATATCGCTCCATCAATTTCGTGATGGAAAACGTGCAGCAGGAATACTTTCAGGAAAATTCGGTGATCAATTACCCATCGTTGGAAGATGGAAATTTCACCCGGATTATCGAATACAAGCACATGACCGGTCAGAAACATCCCGACGACCACCATTTCGCGGGAGTTTACGGTCGATATCACTGACCCGTCGCAAGAGCCTTATTATCCGGTGTTGAATCCGCGCAACCGCGAGATTTACAGCAAATACAAGGAGGCGGCCGACCAATTGACGGACGTGTATTTCGTCGGTCGTCTGGCCAATTATAAATATTTCAACATGGACGAGGCCTTCAAAAATGCCCTCGACTTGTTTAACAGTCTGGAAAAACAGACCAAAGCGCCGGTTGCCGAAAAAACAACCAGCAAGAAATCTGTTCCTGGCCCATCCATCGCCAAGAAGGCCCCTGCGCGGCCATCATCGCCAGCCGTGCCTATGGCCGCCACTAGTCAGGCAGCACAATAAGAGAATTGCTGATTAAGTTTTTTAGAGGATTTGAGGATACGAGGATTTGATCGAAATGACTGATAGTTAAGCAGTTGATCAAACCTTCCACTCTTCAAATCCTCATTTTTTTTGGAAAAATTGCCCTCCCAAAAGACCTAAAAACGCTTAAACTATGGTACATTCCACTAATTTTTCCTCCTTTTTAATGGGAGGCTTTGAGGCTAGTAATGCCCGTAGCGAACATGGCAAACGGCACGATATGTTGCGCATCACCAAACACGATGAACAGTGCCGCAGCGATTATAAACTGTTGAAAGACATTGGTATTACCACTATTCGTGAGAGCCTTTTGTGGTCCCAAATAGATAAAGGCAACGGCCAATATGACTTTGCTTACTTTGAAAATTTCATGCAGATTGCCAAAGAAGAAGGTATGCAGGTCATTTGGGGATTAAATCACTTCGATTTGCCGGATGATGTAGCCCCTTTTTCTTCCACTTTTGTAGATCGCTTTGTGGCATATTCCGTGGAAGCGGTGAAGGTGATTCGCAAGTACACCGATGGCGTGATGTATCTGATACCTTTCAATGAAATGTCGTTTTTCTCCTGGATTGGAGCGGAGATCGGGGTATGGGCCCCATATTCGCATCAGCGGGGGGGTGAAATAAAGATACAGTTTGCCAGATGCGTGATTGGGGCTATTCAAGCCATCCGAAAAGTGGAGACAAATGTCCGCTTTATCCACATCGACCCAATTATGAATCGTACTGCCAAGCCGGATAGCGAAATTTCTGTGCAGCGATTCGTCGCAGATTTTCGGGAAGTGATGTATGAGGGCTGGGATATGGTGTCGGGTCGGGTGCGCCCGGAATTGGGCGGTCATCCCGATTACATTGATTTCGTGGGCCTGAATTACTACATTTATAATCAGGAAGAAGTCTCCATTCGCTACGAAGAGGAGAGCAGCCATCCACATATTCACATTCAGCCACTGGACTGGGACGATCCGCTTCGGGCAGGTTTTGATGAAATTATTCAACAAACTTACGAGCGTTACCACGCGCCGATTATCATTAGCGAAACCGGCTGCTATGGCAGTCTGCGGGAACAATGGTGGACGCGACTATTTCAGGAAGTAGATCGGGCTATTGAAGATGGTATTCCGGTGTTGGGCGTTTGTTCTTATCCCATCGTTGATCGTCCCGATTGGCACCACTGGCATTTGACGAATTCCGGTTTCTGGGACTTTGCTGCTGATGATCCGACTTGTAAGCGTATTCCGCAGGAGCAGGTGTTGCGTATTATCCGGGAGTATGTAAAGGAGGATCGGGAAGCGACTGTAGGTACTCCGGCAGTGGCTTGAAAACTTCGCGAACTTTGACGTAGAATTTTCTTAATTTTTGTCAAAACTATATACTCATGTCGGAGATTCAATTGCGTACCGAAATTAATAAATTTTTGGCCGTTGCTGATGAGCGTCTACTGGCGTCGGTATATGCTATGCTGAAAAGTTATCTCAAATATGATCAAGATATTGTCGGTTTTACTGCGGATGGCGACCCTTTAACCAAAGAAACATTGCTAAAATTGGTTGAAACTTCGCACCAACAAGGATTGCAAGGCAAAGTGATTGGAGCAGACGTACTATTGGCAGAAATTGAAAAATGGTAGGCCCAAAAACCTATACCAAAGCCTTAAATTTTTCTCGAAAAACTGTTGCATCGCTACTATCCAAAGCCCCTAATTGTACGATCACATCTTTCGCTTTTACGGTGACAATACGGTCTATTTTTAGCACAGATATTTTACGTAGCTTATTGGTTGGCGTGATTTGCAATAACATCTCGTTGGGTCCTAACGTAGGTGGAATTACCGAACTGATAGCGCAAACCACTATGTCACGGTAAACGTCAGCCGTTTCGCAAATTAAAACGCCTGGGCGCACTTTCTTAGCTCCAGTATGTTCTGTAAAAGGAAACGGGATAAGTAAAATGTCGCCAGTCTTCATGCTTCTGCTTCCGTTTTTGGCAAAAAATCCTGGTACAAATCCTCCTCCTCACGTTCCCAAAAAGCAAAAGCGTCAGATTGAAGGGTAAAGTTGCGCACATCTTCTTCCTCGGTGATTTCTTCCACGAACGTGATGATAAGTTTATATTTCTTGCGCGTCGGAATGGGTTCCAAAGGCACAATTGCATTTCCATCATAGATACCTTGAATAGCAACCATATAGTCTGTTTTTTTACCAAAGATAATAACTCTTTGGCTTAGCATTGTAAAAATCATTGTCGATACGGCTGCCGTGCTCGACAATGCGCAATGAGAAATAGTCTAATTCTTTACCAAGGAAGAACAGGAAAATTTGCGCCAAGTCTTCATTGTACTTTGTGCCAAAACAAAAATCCCGGGCAGCCTACGCCGTCCGGGATTTTTTTATAAATTAATATCGAATAATTAATGTGCTGATAAACAACTCATTAATCCTTTCAAAATCTTACCACTTACCACCGTTCTTCTTTTCCGTACCGGAAGAGCGCGTATTATCGCGATCGCGATAATTGGGTTTCGGCTTGCTGGGACGTTCCTGTTTTTCCAATCCAGACACTTCCAAAATCGAAGCAAAACGATTACGAATAGCCGAAGCCACTTCCGTCGTGCTGGATTTGGCAGCAGGTTTTGGTTGCTGTGGACGTGAACGTGACTGGTCGTTATTTTCCCGAAACTCCGGGCGTGGCGGACGCGACGAAGGGGGTCTCGGCGAAGAATTCTGGCGCGAAGCCGGTTGTTCACTACGCTCTGTTCTCTCCGAAAATTCCCGGCGACCATCACGACTTTGATTCGCATCGCGGCCACCATTGGCGGGACGCGCTGGACGATCATTGCGTTGACCTTCCGGACGGCGGGCAGGTTGTAGCTGGCCACCACCATTGCGTGGTTGACCCGATTGTTGGCGACGACCTTGTCCCTGAGTTTGACCATTCCGACCCGTCGGTTGGGACATACTTGGCGGAAGCAATTCGGCCACAAAAGGATGTTCGGCCACCACGGGTACCACGATACCGATGAGTTTCTGAATATCTTTCAAATATGGCAGCTCCTCGCCTTCGCAGAAGGAAATGGCTTCGCCGCTTTTGCCCGCCCGACCAGTACGACCAATACGGTGCACATAGGTTTCAGGAACGTTGGGTAGTTCAAAATTGATCACGTGCGACAGTTCCTCTACATCAATACCGCGTGCGGCAATATCGGTAGCAACTAATACACGGATACGTCCACTTTTGAAGTTGGAAAGCGCATTCTGGCGGGCCGTTTGCGACTTGTTACCGTGAATGGCTTCGGCATAAATACCAGCTTTCGTGAGGTCGGTAGCGACACGGTTGGCCAAGTGCTTGGTGCGGGTAAAAACCAGCGCAGAAATAATACGCTTGTCTTCCAGCAAGTGAATGAGCAGCGATTTTTTGTCGGCTTTATTGACGAAATACATGGATTGCTCCACTTTTTCGGCAGTACTCGACACCGGCGTTACTTCTACGCGCAGTGGATCGGTCAGAATAGAAGAAGCCAGCGAAGAAATTTCCGACGGCATAGTAGCCGAGAAAAACAGCGTTTGCCGTTTCGTTGGCAGTTTGGCGATCACGCGCTTTACGTCGTGGATAAAGCCCATATCGAGCATCCGATCCGCTTCGTCCAACACGAATATTTCGATATGATTGAGCGAAACGTAGCCTTGATTCATTAGGTCGAGCAAACGACCGGGTGTGGCAACTAATACGTCGGTGCCTTGACGCAGTTCGTCGGTTTGTTTTTTCTGCGAAACGCCCCCGAAAATAACCTGATTGCGTACCACCGTGTGACGGCCATAAGCGTCAAAACTTTCGGCAATTTGGATAGCCAACTCACGGGTTGGCGTCAGAATAAGCGAGCGAATCGGCCGCTTTTGTTGGCCGGAAGGCCGGTTTTGGTGCAGTAGTTGAAGGATGGGAATGGCGAAAGCCGCCGTTTTTCCGGTACCCGTTTGGGCACAGCCGAGCAAATCGCGGCTTTTCAGAATGATAGGAATAGATTGTTCCTGAATGGGGGTCGGGTGTGCGTACCCCTCTGTTTCGAGCGCCCTTAGGATCGGCTCGATGATCGGCAATTCTTTAAATAGCATTGTTTAATGTAGTACCGTAGTCGTCCGCAGCGAGGGTCTTTTTGAGACAGCCTCTTCGGGATGGGAAGGCTTTGGGAAAAGCGTTCGTCCAGGCGAGCAAGGGCCGGATGTTGGTGAATTTTGTGCAAAGGTAATAGGTTTTTGGGGAAATGCTGTTTTTATCTGCCTTTGAACGTATAGCGTAACAGTTTATTGGGAAGTGGGGAGTTTTGAAGTTCTTCTTTGATACGAAATTTGGTGTTACTCCTCTTGACCTTCTACGATATTGAGTACCAATTGTAGAGAACGTACCAACAAGCCCGCCATAAAAATATAAAATAAGTCGGGGCTGCCGCCATAGCTTTGAATATCAGTTAAATAGCGGTTATAAGTATCTTTCTCTTCGTCAATAATATAGATGGGAGGATATTCGCTGGCTACCAAAATCAAGTTGCTCAATAGCCTTGCGGTACGTCCGTTGCCATCGTGGAAGGGATGGATAGTCAAAAATCGATGATGAAACTCAAAAGCTAGGAGTGATGGGGGAGTAGCGTCTTTTGCATTGCGTCGCCATTTATCTAAATGTGCATTGAGCCAATCAAGCAGGCGGTGCATGGCATCGGGTACTTCTGCTGGCGAAAAGAAGTCAAAACGTTCGAGGCGGGCATTAATAATATGATTGGATTCTTGTTTCCATTTACCCACTAATCCCTGATTTTCAGGATATTCTTCTACAATAATGGCTTGGTGAATATTTTTGATGCGCCGCTCGGAAAGGTGGGCATCTCCAGTCCCGACCCGTAGAATTTGCAGCAACATCGCGTCGTGGCCGTGCATCTCAAGGATATCTTTCAGGGGCTTATTGTCCACTGTAATGTTACCAGTCATCACGCTACGGGTCTCTTGCCGGGTGAGAGTGCCGCCTTCCATACGGTTGGAATAGTAGTTGCACTCCAGCCGAAAACGATACTCTATACGGCGTAACATATCCAGCGGCAACTTGCCATGTGTAGCAATTGCACTTTGCAAAGTCTTGATCTCTGCTAATGTTTCCGTTAGAGTAGCCATGAAAATAGTGGATTTGGCAAGGCCAATGTACGCCGGAATACTTTTACAAAAGGCTGGCCCACAAGTTTCCCTGTAAGCCAGCCCTATATTTTCTAAAACCTGTATGAACCAACCCCTACTTCTCGTAAGCGAAAAAGCTGTTCGCCATATCAATCGCTTTGTTCATAGAATTATCGTCGTACACGATGGCTACCAGTAAGTTAGTGCTGCTTTCCGAATCCAGCAACGCCATCAGAATAGTATTTACGCCGTCTTTGCGACCTTTCACGTAGTAACCCGTGAAGTTATCGACATCGGCTGCATCCACCTCTTCTACAAGGTCATAATCCAGCTCTTTTGCCATCGCTATCAGGGCATCGGCCAGGTTGTCTTTGGTCAATGTTTCATCCTGAATAGGGGTGATGCTCAAAAAAAGGTGGTCGTTGGAAGCCGTGTATTCTTCCGCATTATTGGTTTCTATTTTAAAATTGGAAGGCACCGTGAAGCCTACGCCGTGGGTATCCCAACGCATTTCTGTTTGTGCTTGCAGGGCAGTGTTGGAAATCAGGAGCGCAATAGAAAGCGCAAGGATGTTGCAAAGTTGTTTCATACGAAAGGATGGAAAATTTTGATGTGAATGAAGGCGCGAAGGTAGTGGTGCAGCTAAATACTTGGGTTTAACACAATCCTAATAATGGAAACTTTTCAAGCGTTCGGCGATGGCCTGCACCTTTTGAGCATCCACCCGCCCATCCGTTTCTATGCCCGAAGCCACGTCCACGCCGATGCAATTAGGGTGTGCCAAAACGTTGTCTAAATTAGCAACATGCAAGCCACCCGCCAGCAAAAACGGGTAAGGAAAATCGGCGGGAATCGGCACCCGAATACTTTCCCCGCTACCCGGCAACGCGCCATCCAGAATGAATAAGTCCACATCGGCAGCAAACAGTTCCAGATGTTCCAGATCAGCCAAAGTAGTTAAGGCACAGGCCAGCATCACTTTTTGGCGCAGGGAACGCACGAATTCCGGCGTCACATCGTGTGCGTATAACTGAATGATTTTGAAGGGGTAATCTGCCAATATTGCTCGAATCTCGTCTTCCGTATTTTTGTAAAAAACGGCTACCAGGTGCAACGGGAAAACGGGCATACTTTTCAAAACCACCAGTGTCTCCGCATCTGGGCGACGCTTGCTCACCGGCGAAAAATTAATGCCTAGATAGTCCGCTTCCGTATTTGCCAGTAAATCTGCCGTGCGAATACCGCAAGCCTTGAACAGCCGCCGACCAGCCGCCTGAAAATGCTCCGCAAAAGTCGAAGTGGCCGATTTTGCCCAGTTTTGCATGAGGCTTGTACCAATCAAAAATCCGTCGGCGTTTCGTACCACTTGAAAATCGCGGTAATCCCGCAGACCAGATTCTGCGATCAAAAAGCGTCCGCCAGCAAGACGGGAAAGTGCGTTAACCCGATTTAGGGCTGTCCGAAAAGTTTTGAGATCGCGGTTATTGACACCCAAAACCGGAAAATCAAGGTGCTGAATGCGCTCCAATTCCTCTGCATCATGCACTTCTACCAATACGCCTAAACCGATGGCTTCGGCTTGCAGGCGCAACTCTTCCAATTTTTCCGGTTCCAAAATGGCGGCGATCAGTAAGATCAAATCGGCCCCGTGTTTTTTAGCCAGATAAATTTGAATGGGATCCAGCACAAAATCTTTTTGGAGCAATAAGGGGCGCGTGTTTTTTGCCCTTTGCCCTTTGCTTTTTGCCTTTTCATTTAAGGTCTCTGCTGCCAATGCCAAATCCGCGTAGCTGCCGCCAAAAAACGGCGTATCGGTCAAAACTGAAATCGCGCCTGCGCCCGCCTGATCATAAGCGAGTACTTGCGTTGGCAGGTCGGCATCGCGATTAATCCAGCCTTCCGAGGGACTTTTGCGTTTGAATTCGGAGATAAAAAATGGCGTTTGGGAACTTCGATGTTTGGCCAGCGATTGATAAAAAAGTGGAATAGAATTGTCCTTTTTCGCGGCTGCCAAAATCTCTTCTTCCAATTTTTCAAAATCATGTTGTTCATACAAGTCTTTGATTTCCAGATGTTTTTGCGCAACTATTTTGGATAGAATATTTTCCATGTTGAGATTAATATTAGTCAAACCGCTTATTTTTACTTCAAAAATTCCCCATGCGCTTTCTTTCCATTGTCCTTTTAACGCTGCTCATTGCCTGTCGACAACCCGCCGCCGAACCTGCCCAGCCACCGTCCATTCCACTCCATGAGCAACTGAACAAGACTTGGTATGTGACCGATCTTAAAAACGTGCAAAGCCCCGATTACCGCACAGAAACCGCTCAATTCTGGAAGGAAAACCTGATAAAAGCCGGGGTTTTATTTCAGTTTTTCCCAGACGGCCAATGGGCTTTTATCGAAGGCACCCTGTATCATCCCGGGCAATGGACGCTCGATGAACCCAACAATAAAATACAATGCACCTACGCCAACCCGGATTCGGCGGCTACGATGGTGATCAAAATTCGCCGCATGAGCAGCGACTCTATGGTGGCCGACCTTATCCGCAAAGACCAGATTATATCCGTCGTTTTAAAAACTGACCATTATAAATATGCTACGCCGGAAAAGTGTCCGTGGCATCCCGCCAACAATCAGTGGCGCATCAAGCCCGATCACGCGGAAACGGATGGCGAAATCAGGATGCGGTTCATCAATCATTTACGGCATTACTGCATGCTACTCGAAGCCATGCTGGATAATAAAGGCCAGACAATAGTGACCAAAAATTCTCCTTCCTGCATCCAATTGTATACTTCCGGCATCGGATTGCGCACCGCAGACAAGATTGATCGGGACTGGTATTCAACGTTTTATGATCAAAAAGACGCGGAAAAAGCGTTGATTATGTTCCGAAAATTGCTGCCTGCCGATGGCGTATTTACCGGACCTAAAACCCGCAATTGGGTCAGCGACAACCTCACGCTTTTGCAGCGGTTGATGAATCGTTTGCAAGGGGAAAAGTAAACTGTGTTGAGAGGTTGAGAAAGTTGAGAAAATATGATGTACTCTTCACTTCGTTTCATATTGGCAAATCCAGAAAAACTCCGTTTCGGTGATGGAAAGTCGACTGGCATGTGGTCTTAATATTTCTTCCAATTCCGTTTTTTCGGGAAAATTTTTCAGCACCGAATACTGCTCTCCATTCTGCAAATGCCGGGTTTGATAGGTATTTCCATATTCATCCTGATGACTGATCGGCGTATTACTTCCCGGCACGTAGCGATTGTCCATAAAGACGACGGTGCCGCCCGTTTTTACTAAACTATTGATTTTTTGAAGAAATACTACAAGCGACTGCTTTGGAATATGCGACCAAATAAATCCACCAAACAAGGCTTCAATTGGCTGGATTGATGACAGTTCGTACAAATCCGCGACTTCAAAAGCGACGTTTTGAAGCGGATAATGCTTCGTTTTGGCAATTTCGAGTACGCTTTCGTTCAAATCAGTAGCCTTGATCGAATTGGCTACCTCGGCAATGCGTTCCGTCCAATAACCAGTCCCGCAGGCAATTTCCAGCACATTTTGACCTTTGAAAATGTCTTGTAGCAATTTCGTAGCCGCCAACAAATCCGCTTGCCGCTCTGGTTTATGATAAATCGCTTCGTATTCGGTGGCACGCCGATCGTAATAATTTTGCAGGTCCGTTTTCATAGCCGCGAAAGTAACAGCGAGTGTGCCACACCTTCAAGCGTGGCACACTTATATCACCACCGCTTCATCTTCCGGTTGCAAAACTTGTTGCAAACGTTCCAAAACTTCGCCCATCGCCCCGGCAAAAATCAGTCGCTCCATTTTGGCATAAGCCTCTGGCAACGGTATTTCCTCCACGAATTTTGTGTAGATAAAAGCCGCATTCATGGCCACCAGTTTATAATGTTCCGTGGTCGATGTCCCGGCGATCATGGCCTGCGCAATAGCCAAACACTCATCGGAATTATGAGCACTCACCGTGCTAAACGGCAGCGGAGACAAACCAAAATCTGCTGCACTAATCTCATAATCTTGGCGTTCGCCATTTTTATATTCTAAAACGCGGGTCGGCGCGCTAATAGAAATTTCGTCCAATCCGTCCCAGCCGCGCACCACGATGACGTGCTCTTTGCCCATTTTAATGGCCGTTTCAAAAATCACCTCCATCAAATCCGCGAATGAAGTGCCGATAAATTGGCGACTCGGCAAATAAGGATTGACCAGTGGCCCCAGCACATTGAATATCGTTGGAACGCCGATTTTGGCCCTTATTGGCGCGAAATGACGGAAAATCGGGTGCACATCTGGCGCAAATACGAAGGCAAGATTGGTTTCTGCCAAACATTGCTCCGCTTGTTCTGGTGAAGAATGAATGGGCAAGCCCAGACTTTCCAGCAAATTGAAACTGCCAAACCTTCCAGCAGCGGCGCGATTACCGTGCTTGGCAATCCGCAGGCCAGTATGTGCCAATAACAGACTCGCCAGCGTAGACGTATTAATACGCGGCAAGCCCGAACCGCCAGTGCCGCAAATGTCCACGGGAGAATTTAGATTAGGGAATTTGGAGTGCGGAGTTCGGAATGCCAAGTTCTGCACTTCGCCCAAGGCTTCAATGAAATGGCATAATTCAGCAGTGTTGCGTAGTCGATGCGACAATGAAACTAGCAAAATTTGCTTCTGATCATCAGAAAATTGGCCTTCTTCGACGGTGCGGAGAAAAGTTTGCAGCGTTTCGGCGGAAAGTATTGCACCTGTTTGCAGGCGTTGCGAGAGATCGTGGAAAACGCGATTGCCCGCTGCCATGCGACCTTCTACCACGTTGCGCAGCATCCGCATCCCGGCGGCGTTGGTCATGCTCAACACCGATTCCGGGTGAAACTGAATGCCCTCGATGGGCAGGCGTTTGTGGCGGATGGCCATCACCACGCCGTCAGCGGAGCGGGCACTCACCTCAAAATCGCTGGATACTGTCTCTGCTGCCCAAGAGTGGTAGCGGGCAACTTGACAGTTGGGTTCCAGGCCCGTGAAAATGCCTCGTCCATCGTGCTGGATCGGAACGGCTTTGCCGTGGACGGGAGCGATATTGGCAAGGCTACCGCCAAAAAATTCGATGAGTGCCTGATGGCCCAGACACACACCGAGGATGGGTTTAGTCTGGTGAAACTTGGCGATAACCGCCATCAAATTCCCCGCGTTGCGCGGCACCGAGGGGCCGGGCGACAGCACCAGCAGATCGAAATCTTCCTGCGCAAGTACCTCTGGATCAGCGGTATTGCGATAGACTTTCACTGTACAACCCAATTGGCGGAAATAATCCACGAGGTTGTAGGTGAAAGAATCAAAGTTATCAAGCACCAGTATTTTCATAGTGTATCAATGTATCAGTACGATGATGCAAAGATGCAATAAAAAACTCCGGCTTTGCAAGGGCCGGAGCAGGTTTTTTCTTTTTAATTTTTACCTGACAACCCTCTTTCCTAGTCATCTATACGCGTATGGAAGGTGCCTTCCGTAAAAATCAGTGTATCCGGTACATTGACACTACCCGCCAAAGTACGATAAAGCCTCACGTGGAACTTTCCCCGAAATTCGTCTTTGCGTTTATTGTATTCTGTAATTTCCAGATAACTAGTGGAATCATTTGCCGCAATATCATAGACATCATATAGCAAATCATCGTAACCAATAAAATAGCGAGCACCCACCACCGAATCATCCGGGGGCTGATCGTAAGCAAGACTTAATGGATATTTTCCTACTTTTTTAGGAACTTTAAAGAAGTACAACTCCTCCAAATCAAGATCATCTCCGGTAGAAGGTTTAATACTTATATTTACTTTTTCATCCGAGAAAGTATGTTGCGAAGCCCTAATCTTGCCATTCCAAACATTGCCATTCTTTAAGACAGAGACCTCACCCCAGTAATCCCACTTGCCATTGTCCTTCTTGCAGGCAATAATACAACACAGGCCAAGGCAAAAAAAAAGGATAAGAGATTTCATAATGCTTTTATTTGAAGTTTATAATTGGCATCGTTCTTACAAACTTCATGGCGACGGCTTTGCGATATTGGTTGCCTAAAAATTGATATTCAAGATGTTATAAAAAAACTCCGACCCTCATAAGAGCCGGAGTTTTTCAGCATAAAAATTTTAGTTATCTTATTTGCCAAATGCCTTTTTCAATTCATCAGCAGCCAAGGCCTGTGCAGCTTTGGCTTCGGGAAGCACAGCAGCCATACCGAAAAACTCGTGCGTAACGCCATCGTACCGCTTGACCATCGTAGCCACACCCGCTGCTTTCAATTTATCCCCTAACATTTGTCCATCACTTTGCAATGGATCAAGTTCGGCGAGAATGATAGTCGTGGGTGGCATGCCTTTCAAATTGGCGTTCACCAAAGAAATCATCGGGCTTTTCATGGCGGCTTTGTTCGGCAAATATTTGTCAAAAAACCAGATCATCATCGGTTTGTCCAGGGGTTTAGCCATTGCATACTTGGTGTAAGATTCCGTAGTGGTGTCGGTTTGCGCAATCGGATACACCAGCACCTCGTGTAGCGGCATCATCATCTTTTTGTCGCGGGCCATCATGCTGACGCCAGCGGCCAGACTACCCCCGGCACTTTCGCCCACCACAGCTACTTTTTTAGGATCGCCATTAATGGAAGCGGCATTTTTCAGCACCCATTCGTAAGCGGCGTAAGAGTCGTTGTGGGCCGTAGGAAATTTGAATTCCGGGGCCTGACGATAGGCGACCGACACCACTATGGCACCCACTTGCTCCGCCAAACCTCTCGCCGAAGCATCATACGTATTGAGATCGGCAATCACCCAACCGCCACCGTGATAGTACACGATGATTGGAAAGGGCGCAGTGCCCGACTTGGGCGTGTACACGCGAGCGTGGATGTTGCCGCCTTTCACGGGGATGGTTTTGCCCATCGTGTCCACCATAGATGGCGGCACCATAATGTTTTTTTCTTTAATCAAAGCCATCACCGCGTCGGTGGGCGTGGGGTTTTTGCGAGCATCCGGCCCGCTGAGAGTAGGGATCGGTGGGGCATTGAAACTGACTAATTTCTCGATCACGGTCTGCATTTGTGGCGTGATACTTTGTCCCCACGCAGGTTTTGGACCCATAGGTTTCAATTCGCCCTTAGCCGGCATAGTGTCTTTTGGGGCAGTAATTGGGGTTTCAGCAGTTGGTTTGTTCTTATTACTTATGTCGCCAGTGCAGGCAGTGAAAGTGCAGAAAAGAGCAAAGGCAAGCAGAAAGGAAAGGTGCCGAAATGCGGAAAAGGGATTGGTAATGGCAAAATTTTTCATGGCAATAAACATGGTTTTTATGAAATGAAACAGGAATGTCGATTGAGTTCAACCGGCATTCCTGTTTCCAATTCAAAAAAATATGCCACGTTTTAAATTAGCAAAAGGCAAACTGTCAAAGAGTTCGCTGATATTGATTACTCATTTGCCTACCGAATTTCCCATTTCCGGGTTTTGAAAAAACGGATCACCAAATACACCAGTAAGCCGGCGGGACCAGTGAGCAGGGTACATACTAAACTCGGTAGTACTAATATGTGCGGGATGTTTTCCTGACGCGCATCGTGGACTTGCCAGATGCCAACTAACAAACAGAAAGACAGATAATTCAGCCAGCCCGTCAGCAGCATTTCCTTGTTACGAAAGATGTTTTCAAAGCCATCCAGTGACCATAAATTGCCAGTCGCGCTCGCCGAACTCAGATAACTAAATGTAAACCAAGCCGCTACAAAAAACAGCAAAATGGCCGCAATGAAAGCAACCAGTTCGGTATGCCGCCAATTTGGCAAAAACATTAGCAGAAACCAGGGCAGGAAAATAATAATACTGGCGTACCAGTAGAAGTCGTTGGAGGACATGAATTTGAGGATTTGATTTGTTGAGTATTCGAGTATTTGAACTCCGCACTATGACTATTTGAGTATTGGATTCAAATACTCGAATACTCAAATCTTCAAATACTTTTTTAGTCCTTGACAATTTTCAAACTCAAATCGAGCGGTTGTGCCGAGTGGGTAAGTGCGCCAGTGGAGACGAAATTGACGCCGGTTTGCGCGAAGCGGCGAACATTATACAATGTGATACCGCCAGATGCTTCTGTCTCAAAACGACCCGCGACGAGGGCCACAGCTTCATGTAGAATAGCGATCTCGAAGTTGTCGAACATAATTCGGCTGATACCGCCCGTGTCCAGCACTTCCTCCACTTCCAAAAGATTGCGCACCTCTACAGTAATGCTCAAGTCTAAATCCTTGATTTGCTGATATTGGTGGGCCCGTTCAATGGCGGCGCGAATACCTCCGGCGGCATCCACATGATTATCTTTAATCATCATCCAATCATACAGACCCCAGCGATAATTCTCGCAGCCGCCGATTTTGACGGCCCATTTTTCCAGGAAACGAATGAGCGGGGTAGTCTTGCGGGTATCTAATACTTTGACTGGCAAATCAGCAACCTCGAAAGCGAAACGGCTGGCCAACGTAGCAATACCGCTCATGCGCTGCATAGTGTTGAGCAATAGGCGTTCGGCTTGCAGCAAAGCACGGGTGTGACCCTCCACTTCAAAAGCTACGTCTCCAAACATCACGTCATCGCCGTCTTTTTTGTTCAATTTAATCGTCGCCTCTGGATCGAGGTAGCGAATAATATCCTGAGCCAATTCAACCCCAGCCAAGACCCCATAGTCTTTCACTTTCAGCACCGCCCGGTTGCGTTTCTCTGCTGGAATGGTGGCGAGGGAAGTATGGTCTCCTTCATGAATATCTTCGTGTAGTCCGGCCTGGACAAAGGCTTGAATATCCTGGTCCGTAATCTCTTCTGGTCGCATAATATTAATGTGGTCAAGGTGATTAATGTGGACAATGTATTGACAATGAGCACATTATATTGTAATTATCCTAAGTCAATTTCGCAAAGATAAGCCAAAAAGTCTGCGCAAAAAATTACAAAGGCTGCTCCGCCCACTATTTGTTCGCAGAGCAGCCTTTGTATTGATATTAAAACATATCGTAATACATTTTCAAAGTGGCATCGGTTTCCTTCGCTTTGATTTCTTCCAAAGTGCTTTGCAAGGCATCTGCTTTGGTCGTGTTGCCTTTATCGCGTAACTCATTGCGCAGGTCGGCAATGGCTTTGGTAGAAGCGAAACGGCGCCATTGGCTAGCCTGCAAGTTTAGAGAGATGGACTTCATTTTTTCCACGCCGCTATCCAGCGCGGCAGGATCATTCAGACCGCTCAGAAATTTCTGATAGTTCTCGAAGAATGAAAAAGCAGGCATGAAATCTATTTTGTCCACTTTTTGCTCGTAAAAAGTCAGGTTGCTGCGCTCCGGTTTAGTGCTGTATAATTCGGCCAGCGTAGCGATAATGGCATCACTGTCATCATTTTGCATCCCCTTGGAAGCAGTGACAGCAGCATCTGGGTCCAGTTTGGTGAGGCTACTCAAAGCAGCACCTACTACACTGTAGGCTTGTGTTATATCCAGGCTTTTCTGCAGGATCGGCACATACTTTTTATCGCCCGTTTTGCCCAGCAACGTAAGGGCTGCGGCGCGCACTGCGGGTTCCGGGTCTTTTTCGGCCAGATTCGCAGCATTAGTCAAAAAGCGGGGATCGTTTAGATTGGGATTGTCCAGGGCTGCCATGCGGAGGCTCCAGAATTTGTCATTCAACGCTTCGGCATACACTGTTTTGGCCAGCATAGAATCTTCTTTCACCCCCTCCAGTGCCTCCTGGCGGTCGCGGAACAGTGGCGCATGGCGGTACATAAAGGCAAATTCTTCGGGCGTGTGATTGTCTGTTTTTACGCTGAGCAAAGCCTTTTCGGCATCCACGTTAATCAGGGCAGGTTTGGACGGCGCATCGAAAGTAAAGGTCTGTTCGCGCTTGGTCAGGCGAATGCGCTGGCGAGTTGCTTTTCCGCTGGCATCATATACATCTACCGCCATTGGCAGGTCAAAAACGTGGGGTACCCCTGCGTTATCCTGGGTTTGAGCGATGGTTACACTGGCTTTTTTAGTGGTTTCATCCCAACCATATTTGATGTCGAGCATCGGGTGGCCGGGTGCGTAAAACCACTGATTCCAGAACCAGTTCAGGTCCTCGCCAGTTATGTCTTCAAAGGCCAGGCGGAGTTCCTGGGCTTCTACATCCGAATATTCGTTCTTTTTCAGGTAGCGTTGTAAGGCAGCAAAAAACGCTTCATCGCCCACGTAAGTACGCAGCATGTGGAGGATGGCACCGCCCTTATTGTAGGAATGCGCATCGAACATATCTTCGCGATTGGTGTAGCCAAAATTAATCAGCGGGTGCCCACCGCCAGCTGCCGAAAAGATATAGCCTTGTTGCTCATCCATTTCGTGGTAATCGGCTGCTTCGCGACCATGTTTATGTTCCAGCCAGAGGTATTCGGAATAGTTGGCAAAGCCTTCGTTGAGCGTCAGGTTGGACCAGCTTTCGGTAGTTACCAGATCGCCAAACCAGTGGTGAAACATTTCGTGGGCGACTACACTTTCGTTGGTGAGGTGGTCGTCCAGTAGTTCGCGTTTGGTTTTTTGCATAAATTCTCCAAAAACAACCGCTGTAGTGTTCTCCATCGCTCCGCTTACGTAGTCACGAACGACAACCTGCGAAAATTTGGGCCAGGGATACGGGTAGCCCAACGTAGTGCTATAAAATTCCAGCAATTCGGGGGTGTATGGGAAGATGTCGCGGGCATATTGCTCATATTTTGGTTCCACGTAGTAATCTACATCAATGCCGCGCCATTTGTCGTGCACCACTGCATATTCACCGATAGCCATCATAAATAGATAGGGTGCGTGCGGTTTATCCATTTTCCAGTAGTCCGTGCGGGTGCCGTCGGCATTCTTTTTAGAAGAAATCAGCAGGCCATTCGATAGCGTTTTGTACTTGTTTTCCACCGTAATATACATCTCCTGGGTGCAACGCTCATTGGGCTTGTCTATCGTCGGAAACCAGTAGGAATTGCTTTCCGTCTCACCTTGCGTCCAGATTTCTTTGGGTTTGGTTGGGTCAGCTCCGTCAGCATTGATGAAATATAAACCTTTATCCTGCGTAATAGCCGCGCTGCCGCCGATGCTTTTGCGCTCATCGGGTTTGGCTACGTAAGTAATAGCGATTTTGAATTCCTCGGTGCGGGTAAAAGTTCTGCCCAGATGAACAATCAGCTGTAGGCTATCATAGTCGTATTTTAAAGGTTCGGTTTTACCGTCAAAAGTTACTGATTTGATGTCAAAATTCTTGGCATCCAGCGTTACTTTGTCAGTTGGATAGAACCAGGGACGAAGCGTAAGCGTGGCTTTACCGTTGGCATGCTTTTTCATCCAATCGAAGGATATTTCGATTTTGGTGTGGATAAGGTCCTGCTCAAAGGTGTGGGAAGGGTTGTAAGGCGCAAGCGTATCCAGTTGGACAGGCTTTTCCGCTTTGACATCCACTCCTTCCAGGCTGTATTCGTCGGGTACGTCCGTGTCTTCATCACCCACGGCAGGTTTACCCAATGTATCCCAGGCTGGTTCATTGGTGGGCTGCGGTGTGGAAGCGGTATTTTGAGCCGTCTTGGGGGTACAGGCAGACCACAGCGCGAAGATGACCACGAGGGTGGGGAGGAGGTTTTTCATCGAAATAGCAAGTGAGTGAGACAGAGGGTGTATGTTTGGAGCTAAATTGAAAGCGCAAATTTGGGGATTCAATTCGGAGGATTTGCCAAATTTGCGGCGTTTTCGGCAAAAAGCCTTTAAATTACTTTTTTCAACACAAAAACGTCTGTGGAACCAAAAACGTACCTTTATAAAATACAAGAATTCGCAGTGGTGTATGGGTTTAAAATCTTGACGGCTGCCGCGATCTTGGTGGTTGGCCTGTGGATTATCAAGCGCCTCGTCCGTGCGCTGGATAAGTTTTTGCGCAACAGTCGTATTGATGTCAGCCTGCGCCCATTTTTCACTTCCTTGACCGATGTGGGGCTGAAAGTGACGCTGCTGTTGGTAGCGGCCAGTATTATCGGTTTAGAGACGACCTCTTTTATTGCGATTTTTTCGGCCATCGCCTTCTCCATCGGCTTGGCATTGCAGGGCAGTCTGGGCAATTTTGCCTCCGGGGTACTCATCCTGATGTTCCGCCCCTTTCGGGTAGGCGATTACTTGACTGTGCAGGATAAATCGGGGAAAGTGACAGAAATCCAAATCTTTAGCACTATATTGATGACACCTCAAGGCAAAAAGATCATCGTCCCCAACCGAAAACTCACCGAGGAATCCGTTGAAAACATGGCCGAAGATGCTGAGGTGCAAGCCGAGGTGAGTTTGTTGCTCACCGGGGAGACTTCTTTGGAACAGCTGCGATTTGTAGCCGATAAGGTGGTGGCGCGTTGCCCGCACGCGCTGCCGGGCAAGCCGGCCATAGTGCAAGTGTCGGGTATCACCCGCGACGACGTGAAAGCACAGATTGGCTGCTGGACCACGGGGCAGTATTATGACGAAGTGATGTGTTTTTTATACGAAGAGCTGAAACTATCGTTCAATGTGCATGACATTAGTCTGGCCAAAGAGCGGCGAAAGGAGGGAAAGTAATAGGCTTTCGACCAAAAATTTATTCGGCATGATCTTCCAGAAACGTCTGTTTTAAGTTTGCATATTATCGCGGTATTCTTCCAAACCATAATGCAGCGGAATATTGCGTTTGCCAATTCTCGTTGCATTTAAATTTGGTGCACCCCGGCAAATTGACTGGCTTGCCCAAGCGTAAATCAGCACCATTAAGCCGAGAGCGAAACTAAATAACTGCTCCCCTTTTGATAATCAGACAGTTGAGCCAAAAACTCAGGAACAAGTGGTTCCAGATATTTAATGTTGCTTTTTACAACATCAAAAACGACTAGCGTCAGCGCAAATCTGCCAATATCCTGCTGGTAGTTCATATTTTTATCAACAGTCAGCAATACATCAAATCCCATTTGTGCAGTTGCTGCAAGTAATTTTCCATTTTTAAAACCTGATAGTCCCATTTCGCTAACAGTCTGCACATCGAGGTCCGGCAAGTATTTCTTTAACTTGCGAGTAACACACTCATCAAGCAAAATTTTCATGGAGAATTTCGGTAGAGGAGATAATGAGTTTTTGCGACAGCACTAACACTCGTTCTACTTGATCGCGGGTCACTGACGGGAAATCCTCTAAAAACTCTTCGATGGTTTCACCCTCTTCGATGTAATCGAAAAGGTTTTTTATTGGAACCCTTGTCCCCCAAAATACTGGCGTACCGCCCAGGATTTCTTTATCAATATTAATGACTTTATATGTCATAGCGCGTTTTTACTTTCTTCAAAGTTAAGGAAAAAATTCAGAAGAAGTAATTTTTCAATGCGCCTCCAACCAATTCTCCCCGGTTCCCATTTCCACCACAATCGGCACCGTCAAATTGGGCAGCGCGTTGGTCATTTTGTCGTGAATGATGGCTTTCAGTTGTTCCAGTTCATCCTTCCGCGCATCGAACACCAGTTCGTCATGTACTTGAAGAATCATGTTGGAGCGTAATTTTTGCGCCTCCATTTCCCGGTGAATATTCACCATCGCGATCTTGATCATGTCGGCGGCGGTGCCTTGAATGGGTGCATTCATCGCGGCGAGTTCGGCACGGGCGCGTTCCAAGCCACTGCCGTTGATGTTGCGATAGTAACTGCGCCGACCGAGTAGTGTTTCTACGTACCCCTTTTCACGGGCCATCTGAACGGTGCCAGTCATGTAGTTTTTTAAACCCGGATATTGTTGGAAGTAATTGTCAATCAACTCTTTGGCCTCGGTGCGCTTAATGCCCAGTTGTGCACCGACAGTAGTTGCACCGGCACCATAGAGAATGGCAAAATTGATCGTCTTGGCGGCACGACGTTGTTCCGGCTTCACCTGATCCAAGGGCACACCGTACACGCGGGAGGCAGTAGACAAGTGAATGTCGAGACCTTTTTGGAAAGCATCCAGCATCGCTTCTTCCTTGGCGATGTCGGCGATGAGGCGCAGTTCAATCTGCGAATAGTCAGCAGAGAGAATGATATGATCGGCATCGCGCGGGATAAAGGCTTCCCGGATGCGGCGACCTTCGGCGGTGCGCACGGGGATGTTTTGCAGGTTGGGATTCTGGCTGCTCAGCCGTCCGGTGCTGGCTACGGCCTGATTGAAAGAGGAATGTACTCGGCCCGTGCGGGGATTGACCAGTAGCGGCAGCGCGTCGATGTAAGTACTTTTAAGTTTCATCAGGCCACGATGCTGTAATATGTCGGCAGCAATGGGATAACTCGCCAGCGAAGAAAGCATTTCCTCATCCGTAGAGTACTGGCCGCTTTTCATTTTCTTGCCGGGATAGGGAATTTTCAGGCGATCAAATAAGGCCTCGCCCACTTGTTTCGGACTACCAACATGGAATTGGAAGCCCGCTTTTTCCATAATGCCTTTTTCCAAATCTACAATAATAGCACTTAATTCCGTCGAGTATTCTCTCAAAAAATCGGGATCAATGCGCACCCCGGCATGTTCGATAGCCGCTAAAACAGGCACCAATGGTGTCTCTACTTCCCAAAAAAGTTTGACCAGATTTTCGCCACCCGCTTCGAGTTTTGGAGCCAGTGCATCGTGCAATTGCAAAGTAATATCGGCATCTTCGGCGGCGTATTCCTTAATGTCGTCCACCGGCACGTCGCGCATATTGCCTTGCGCCGCGCCTTTTTTGCCAATCAAATCCTCGATTTTGACCGGCGTATAATCGAGCATGGTTTCCGCCATGTAGTCCATACCGTGGCGACGATTTTCCGGCTCCAACAGGTAGTGTGCCAGCATCGTATCGAACAAAGGCCCACGAACTTCTACGCCATAATTTTTTAGTACAATCGCGTCGTATTTGAGGTTCTGCCCAATCTTTTCCAGTTTTTCATTTTCAAAAATTGGCCGAAATTCCTCGACGATTTGCTGCGCCTCCTCGCGGTCAGCCGGAATGGGAACGTACCAGGCTTCGTGGGCTTTTATGGCAAAAGAAAATCCGACCAAATCGGCCTGGGTTGCATCCAGCGCAGTCGTCTCCGAATCATAGCAGAAAGCACCGGCTTTTTCTAGTTGAGCAATAAGTTTAGCGCGCGTTTCCGGCGTGTCGGCAAGGTGGTAAGTATGCTTGACGGTTGTAATATTTTGGCTGGCAATTTTCATGACGGCTGCGCCTGCATTTACCTCGGCAGTTGCTTCGGGTTGGTCACCAAACAAATTTCCCTGGGTTCCATCAGCCTTGCTTCCGCTCGATGCCATCCCCCCTCTTACGGGGGGGCTAGGGGGGGCTCCTGCCAGCGGATGCCGAAGAATGGAATCGGCCAATGACCTGAATTCCAATTCTTTAAATATTTCAATCAGTGCCTCGCGGTCAAAAGGCTCAATCTCGTAGTTTTCGTCCTTGAATTGGATGGGCGCATGAATATCAATTGTTGCCAGCCACTTAGACAAGATGGCTTTGTCGCCGTGGGTTCTGACAATGTCTTGTTGTTTGCCTTTGAGTTTGTCCACATTAGCTAGCAAATTTTCCACGGTATCGTATTCTTCGAGGAGTTTTGTAGCCGTTTTTTCGCCGATACCGGGCAGTCCGGGGATATTATCCACCGCGTCGCCCATGAGGGCCAGCATGTCGATTACCTGCTCCACGCGGCGGATGCCCCAGCGTTCGCAGACTTCTTTTACGCCCCAGATTTCCACGTCATTTCCTTGGCGGCCGGGCTTGTAAAGTTTAATACGGTCGTCTACTAATTGGCCAAAATCCTTATCGGGCGTAACCATAAAGACCTCGAAACCTTCTTTTTCGGCTTGTTTGGCAATAGTGCCGATTACGTCATCCGCTTCGTAATTATCCACGCAGCAGACTGGGATACGCATGGCTTTGCAGATGCGTTTCACCCACGGAATGGCCATCGCAATATCGTCGGGTTGGGCCTCGCGGTTGGCTTTGTAAGGCTCGTATTTTTCGTGGCGAAAAGTACCGCCCGAAGGATCGAACATCACCGCGATGTGGGTGGGGCCAGCATGTTGCATCATGTCCCACATCGTGCGCATAAAACCTTGAATGGCCGACACATTCCAGCCTTTGGAATTCATAAGTGGCCGCCCGATAAAGGAGAAGTGGGCGCGGTAGATGAGGGCGTGGCCGTCGAGGAGAAAAAGTTTTTTTGCCATGCGGCAAAAGTAGGGGAATGTGGTGAAAACGCAGGATAATGGCGACGAATCACTGCATTATTTGCTTGCCATCAAGAACTTTGGATGAGCATACAGACCACTTTTGTTTCTGGTTCCATGAAAATGTAGAGCGTCCCGTCACACCAAAAATTCAGCGTATCAAGGTAATGTTGGATTTCGGCATTTTCGGGCCCAATTCCTTTTTTTTCAACGGCCTTTATATCGGTAGTATGTATTTGCGCCACGAATTTCATTAACCGTCCTGACTTGGGGCAGCGTGGCCATTCGGAATACTGCGACCAAAATGGTACACCTGTCCGGCCCTGTCCACTTACTATAAACTCCCGATTACGGGGTGCCGTCCGTAGTTTTCCTAAGACCCAATTTCTCTTTTCAAACTCAATGTAAGATTGCGTAGTAACGCAGCGGAAATTGTGCTCAAATACCTTGGGGTCTATAATTTGGGGAGCAAGCGGTTTTGCATAGTCCACAAAGAGAGCGTCAACCGATGCAAACAATGGATACACTATATGCAACTCTGCCACAGGTAGCCATTGAAAGAGTGGGTCCTGATTAGAAATTTTTCCAATGTACTGACATGAAACTGGCAGATTGGGATGTGTGGGAAATTGAAATCCAGACGGGGCCTTTCCGCCTAAATGATGGAGTCCATGCTCTTGGTATTCAATAATATGGACTGAATGAATTGGAATGTCGCGATAGCGGAATTTGGCTTCTGTGTCATCCTGAATTTCTGTATTTCCCCACTCGCCTCCATCGCCTGTATCTTTGGAAAGCAATTTTTCTCCTTTAAAAACCAGGCGCATTGCGAATGATTCGAGCAGAATAAGTTTAGCGGTAGCCTCGTCAATTCCCTGATTTTGCAGAAAAGTTTGACATAATTCACTGTCATCTAAATAGAATTCTTCGTTGAAATAAAGTTTTTTACGGGTACTAGTTAAAGGCATGGCGTAGGTTTATTCGATATAAGATAATTTCCGATAAGGCTGTCATGGCAGCCATTCTTATTACGGTAAGTCCGCCAAATAAGAAAAAGACTTATTCTCAAAATCCAAAGCACAACAAAAGGTAGACATTCCATTCGTAATTGCCAGAAATGGCGCCTGCATTTGCAAATTATACCGCGCCGCCTGCTCAAATGTCCGGGGAGTGAGGGCCACTTTCGGCGATTTCAATTCCAGCAACAACCACGGCTTTAGGTCGGCATCAAAAACAACGAGGTCGCAGCGTTTGCGCAAACCATTGAACTCAAAACCAACTTCCACGCGAATACGATTAGATGGATATTTCTTGATTTCCAACAAGTACAATAGTACCAACTGGCGCAGCAATTCTTCCGGCCCCAGCACAACATCCTTTCGCCGCACCGGATCGAACACAAAGGTGGCTTCTTCTGACTTAGACAGGCGAAGTTTGGGTTGAAATTGCAGGAAATCGAGCTCGAGTAACAAGGGAGGTTATGAGTTGTGAGCTATGAGTTATAAGCAGTTAGATGGATTGGTGAACCATTCATAACTTATCACTTATACCTCATAACTAGCTTAGAGTGCTTTACGGAGCCGTGCCACCGGAATATTGAGTTGTTCGCGGTATTTGGCCACGGTACGTCGGGCAATATTGTAGCCTTTTTTCATCAGGATGGCTTTGAGTTTTTCATCCGACAGTGGCCGACGCTTGTTCTCTTCCCCAATCATATCGGAAAGGATTTTTTTAACTTCCAGCGTAGACACTTCTTCGCCTTCTTGCGTGGATAGGCTTTCCGAGAAAAATTCTTTGAGGCGTTTGGTGCCAAATTCGGTCTGGACATATTTGGAATTGGCGACTCGCGATACGGTGGAAATATCCAGCCCCGTTACGTCGGCAATGTCTTTCAGGATCATCGGGTGGATTTTCCGCTGATCGCCGGTCAGGAAATATTCTTCCTGGTGGCTCAGTAAGGCGCTCATTGTCAGCATCATAGTTTGTTGACGCTGCTTGATGGCATCAATGAACCATTTGGCCGAGTCTATTTTCTGCTTGATAAAAAGCACTGCTTCTTTTTCCTTTTTGGAAGGCCGACGGCCATTGCGACCGGAGTGAAAGGCGCGTAACATTTCCCGGTATTGATCGCTAATGCGCAAGTCGGGGGCATTACGGGCGTTGAGCGTTAGTTCGAGCTGCCCGTCGCGGTTATTGATCAGAAAATCGGGGACTACGTAGTTGGTCGCGCGGTCACTGCGGCTGGCAAATCCGCTGGCCGGCTTGGGGTTGAGTTTCAGGATTTCGCCGATGGCTTCCTTCAAATCTTCTTCGTCAATGTTGAGTTGGCGACAAAGTTTGGGGTAGTGTTTTTTGGTAAATTCCTCAAAATACTGGTTAATAATGCGGATAGCAATGTTGACTGCCAGGCGATTTTCGTAGGAAAGAATATCCTCATCCTGCCGCAAACGCTGCTGCAACTGGAGGGCCAGACATTCCTGCAAGTCGCGCGCGCCAGTACCAGGCGGGTCGAACAATTGAATTTTGGTAAGCAACTCCCCGATTTCCTTCTCGGTGGTCTTTACATTTTGGCTGAACAGCAGGTCGTCTACCATGGCAGCGGGGTCGCGGCGCAGGTAGCCATCGTCGTCAATGGAACCAATGATTTGCATGGCTACAGCGGTCTGGCGAGGCTCCAGTTCAAGCAGCCCAAGTTGCTCTTCCAGGTATTCGTGGAAAGTATGTTCGAAAGCAAACGGGATGGTTTTGTCATCATCGTCCCCATTCCGCTCGTCGCCGCGCGTCTTGTAAGTGTTAGGGTCTTCTTCGATGAAATTTACCAAATAATCATCCAACTCTACATCGTCTTCCCGCATACTGACGGTGTCATCATCGGCATAGTCATCAGCGGCCTCGCGCTCGATGGTTTCTATTATTTCGCCACCGTCTACATCGCCAGATACGTCATTATCGGTATTCGCCTGACCGGCTTCCGCTTTTTCTTCGCGTTCATAGTAGCTCAGATCGGCATCCGACAGGTCCATTTCAGACATTCCTTCATTGGGATCCATGCCTTCATCGCCTTCTTCCAGTGCAGGGTTGATTTCCATCTCTTCCTGAATGCGTTGCTCCAGGGTAGCGGTGGGAATTTGCAGCAATTTCATCAACTGAATCTGCTGTGGGGACAGTTTCTGCTGTAATTTTTGGGTGATTGTTTGTTTAGGTCCGTACAAGGCCATCGTGTCAGGGGGATTAATGTTGGAAAGATGAACGATCGATTTTTGGAAAAGGAACGCAAGATAAGCGATTGGATAAAATTGCCCTATCAAATGAAGGGCCAAATTAAAGATAACGATGTTTTTCCTCCTTGCCAGGAAAAACATATTGATATAAAATGGAGGTTAAATGATTGATAATTAATATTTTATAAAAATATATAATCTATTTTATACAGACGATATTTTTATCAAAAAAAATCAGATTACTATACTCGTGGTGGCCAATCATCAGGTTATCGCTTTGCAAAGCAACGCCTTATCGTTCGTTTATATTGCGTTTAATTGCTCTCAAAAAAGCACAAAAAAGCGGGAACCACCTCAAGGTGATTCCCGCTTTTCAAATAAAATTGTCTGGCGTCAATAGCTGTGATTACTACTTTCCGCCCCCCTTTAAATAATCCTCCACCATCTGTTTGTAAAATGGTTTCAAGGCGGGTGATACCGTACGGAATTGCTCCACTTCTGCGCGGCGTTTTTTCAAATATTCTTCCAAGGCGGGCGGCATTTTAGCGGGTTGCTGTTTAGCTGCTTCGGCCTGCCGTTGCTCATCCTGATCGCGTTCGCGTTCGGCACGATCTTCTTCCAGCAGCCGCGACATGATTTGCTCCTGACGCTGGAGCATTTCGTTGGTGAGGTGCTTATTCACGAGATCGGTTTCCACTTTATTCATTTCATCCATGATCTCGTCGAGGGCTTTGCTGCCTTTGCCTTGCTGCTGTTTTTCCAGCTTTTGCAGCTCCCGAACGGCGTTGCGCATCGCGGCTTGCTTGGCCGCCATTTTGGCAAATTCCTTACTATCACCATCTCCCTGGCCACCGCCACTGCCCTGCCCACCGGGGTCGGAGCCACCTGGTTTTTTACCGCCTGGATCCTTGCCCTGCTCTTCCAGGCGTTTTTTCAGGTCTTTCATCTGCTGGTTTACGTCTCCCTGGCCTTTGGTGATTTTGTCCATCGGAACTTTACCGGCTTTGCCTTCGCCCTGGCCTTTCCCTTTGCCGGGCTTTTGGCAGGCCTGCGAACCCGGCATGGCCTCGGCCATTTGCTGCTGCATTTGCTGCATGACTTCGGAGAGCATGAGAGCCAGGTCATTGAGGCCTTTCATGCTCTGCTGCTGCTGCTCGTTGGCGGTGTTGGTGCGACGCTCCTCGATCTCCTCAATGCTGTATTTGATGGAACTTTTGATGTCAATTACCTTCTGGGTCACCATGCCTTCGATCTGGAAATTGCGGCTGGCGAGGGCCTGCAGGCTATCTTCCACCAGTTTGAAGTCGTCTTTGATCTTGTATTGCTGTTGCCCTAGCTCCACGTAGTGCGGGGTATTGATCGTTGCACTTTCGATGTCTTTCATATTTTGTTCCTGCGCGAAGGAAAGACCGACCAGATTTTCCAGCAACTGGCGCAGGGCTTTTACATCTTCTTCCATCTGCTCCATTTCGCCGCCCTGACTGCTTTTTTTCATTTTGTTGGCCATATCCTTCATCTTTCCAGCCGCACTTTTCTGCTTCTTACCAGCCTTCTTTTTCTGGCCTTGCTCCAACCCTTCCTTGGCATCTTTCATGTCATTTTTGGTATCTTCCATCTCCTCTTTGGTATCTTCGATTTTCTGCGGACGCTTCAGTTCGTCATTTTTATCCATCATTTCCTCCTGCTTTTTCTGCAAATCCTCGAGTTGCTTGTTGAGGTCGTCCTGCTCTTTTTTCAATTCTTCATCGCTCTTTTTGTCTTCCCCATTCTTGTCTGCTTCATCGGTCTTTTCGGCCAACTCTTCCTGCTCTTTGGCCAACTCTTCCAATCCCTGCACTTGCTGGTCGAGCATCTGCTCTACTTCCAATTGCTTGTAAAGTTCCTGCAAACGATCAAGCTCTTTGGTCCTTTCTTCCGCGTTCATTTCCATTTTTTCCATCTTCTGCAACATCTCCTCTTTATTCATTTCCTGCAGCATTTTCTGAATATCCTCCACCAGTTTTTTCATTTCCTCGGACATGGTATTGTCTAACAGTTTTTCCAACTGCTCCTGCTTTTCCTGCAAATCCGGGTTGTCCTGTTTGAATTCCTGTTGCTGCTGCTTATTCTGATCAAAATTCTCTTTAGCCTGCTGAATCTGCTGTTCCAGTTGTTTCTGGCGATCCAGCAATTTTTCCATTTCTTTGCGCGACTGCCAATCCAACTCCTTCTGTTGCAGCACTTTATTGCGTAATTTTTTCAATTCGTCCTGTACTTTGGCACTTTCTTTCAGGGCTTTTTCCAGGTCCTTTTTGATCTCCTCACTGTTCTGCGACTGCTGCTGGCGGAACTCGCTCATAGTCGGCATTTTGTACTGCATCACCGTGGTACGGGCACTTTTGGAGCCATTTACACCGTCATTGTCGAACACTTCGAAATAATAATTGACTTCATCGCCGGGTTCCAGATTCAGGTTGCGCGCATCCCAGTTGTATTCGTATTGCACGGCTTTGCCAGCGGGTTTGTCCACTTTCACCGTATTCATCGGCAACTGTCCGCTTTTTGCTTTTTTAATCTGATAATTGAAGGTCAGATTCTGCAAACCATAGTCGTCGGAAGCCTCTCCGGCGAAAAAAGACACAGTACCTTTAGTACTATCCCGGAACTCTTCCACGCTTATTTGCGGATGCAAATCGGGAATGACGGTGATCGTGTAGGCCACGGAGTCAGCACCGGTCAGGCGGGCATTGCTCAGGAAAATCTTGTACGTTTCGTCGCGCAGTGCCCGACGATTGAAAGAAAAAAGCTCGTCGCCAAAATGCTTGGCTTCGGCATCGTGCTCCGGGCCAAAACGCATCTGCATATTATCTGTGCTTTGCACATTGAATACCCAGCCAATATTGGTGCCTTGTGGCACTTGCAGGTCGCCGACGTTGGACAGTTCTTCGCTGGCGCGACCGAGATATTCAGGGAAATTCAGTTTTGTGCTAAAAGACAGGATGGTCGGTTTGCGCAGTACTTCCAACGTATAGTCGCGGCTTTCTACGCCTCCGGCGAATAACTTGAAAGGAACGTCTTTTTGCACGTTCACAAACTTGTAAGAGAACTCATTGGCGGCATCTTTGGTCAGTCGGTATTGCACGTTGCCGAGCGTGACAAATACTTCATTGGGCAACGCCTGTCCATCCACTTTTACTTTCAAAAGATAGTCGGAAAACTGCACCGCTTGCAGACTGTCGGGATTGATCAAAAAACGGAAAGGAGCGGGTCGCTCATAGGTAGTACGGGTGTTCCAAAGGCGCATGGTGCCTTCGCGAAGGATGTTGGGCGCACCCAGCAACAGGAACATCAGTAACAACACCGGCGGCAGGGCGTAGCGCAGGTATTTGCGATTCTTTCCCAGATCAATAGCCGATTGGAAAGGCACCAGACGAATAGCTTCGCTTTTCTGATTGATGCTCGCAGTGATGAGTTCTGCATAAATAGCATTGCTACTCTGCTGCCTTAATTGCAAGATATTCAGCAACTTATCTTTTACATCCGCGAAATGCTGTCCAACGATGGTAGCCGCCTGCTCGTGGCTGATGACTTTGCCCAGATGAAAATAGTGCATCAACGGCAAGGCCACCCAGCGGTACAAAGAGGCTCCACTCAATAGTAGAAAACTCCAGAACATCGCCGTGCGGACACCCGTTCCAAAGTACATATAGTACTCAAGGATATTGAGCAAAATAAATAGTCCGAGTACCGCGCCTACGGTGTAGAGGGCACCCCGGAGCAATTGATTGATGTAAAACTTACGGATAAAACCGTCCAGTTTTTCAACGAGCAGGGTATAATTGTCTTTAACCATGAGATTCTATTACTGCTACTTTTTGAGAATGGGATAATGGGGTTTGCCCTCTTCGCCTTACCTCCTTCACCTGAAAAGGTTTTGTCGGTCCAGGGCTACAGCGGGTAAAAGGGACAAGATAAACGGATTTTTTGAAGAAATGGTTGGCGGCTCCGACGATTTAACGTGCTTGGCCGGGGCACGACCAAAATTTGACGGAGCAATGGCAGAAAAGCATGACTTTTACGGTTGCTTATTGCCATTTGCAAGTTGCTTATTTTAAAATTATGGCTTACACCGAATCGAATATGCTGCCGCTGGGCACCGCTGCCCCGGATTTTGAATTATCCAATCCTGCTACCGAGGAAAAAGCAGGGTTAAAAGATATGGTTGGTACAAAGGCTACCGTAGTGATGTTCCTGTGCAATCACTGCCCGTATGTGCTTTATGTCAACCCGGAAATTGTGCGGATTGTGCAGGAATATCAGTCAAAAGGCGTGGCTTTTGTCGGCATCAATAGCAATGATGCAGAAACCCATCCCGAAGATGCGCCGGACAAAATGGTGGCCCATGCCCAGGCAGTCGGCTACACTTTTCCTTATTTGTACGACGAAACGCAGGACGTAGCCCGCGCCTACGATGCCGCCTGTACGCCTGATTTTTATGTGTTCGACCAAAACGTTAGATTAGTTTATCGCGGCCAATTAGACGCCAGCCGACCCAAACGCAACCCCATTCCTTCCACGGGCGAGGACCTGCGCGCGGCTTTGGATGCGGTACTGGATAATCAGCCCGTAGTCGAGCAGCAACGACCGTCGGGTGGCTGTAATATTAAGTGGAAGTGAACGAACAACAAGCGGTTCATAGAGCAGCTATACATTTTAGTTCAATCGCGATTGGTGTGGGCAGGCGATCAATGCCCACGGTGGTCCTACATGGCTGATTCTCCCCAAAATATGCCGCATAAAGCTGATTGAAAATATGAAAATCGCGCTCCATATTGGTCAGAAAAACGGTGACATCTACCAAATCCTCCCAACGTGCGCCAGAGGCTTCCAGTACTGTACGGACGTTTTGAAAAACAGAATGCACCTGCGCCTCAAAGTCGAAATCGGTGTAATTACCAGTTGCACTACGTTGCAGGCCCGGTACGCCATCCGTGGCTGGGTCGCGCGGACCGATGCCAGAGAGAAAAAGCAGGTTGCCCACGCGCCGCGCATGGGGATACAAACCGACGGGTTTTGGGGCGTGAGCAGCGTCTATTTTTTCGGAGGAAGACATTTTTTAGAAGTATGAAGTATGAACGATGAACTATGCCAGTACTGTCGGACAAAGTTCATACTTTATACTTCATAGTTCATACTTCATCGTTCCTACCTTCGCCGCATGGAAACACCTACCTACGTATTGCTGATTGATTGTGCAGACCAGACCGGACTGGTGCATCATATTACCGGCGTACTGTACCGACATGACTTGAATGTAATTGGTAATCAGGAGTTTGTGGAGTATGAACACAACCGTTTTTTCATGCGCACCAGCTTTTCCGGCGTGGTGGATTCCGATGCATTGCTGCTGGAAATGCGCCAGGTTTTGCCTGCCGAGGCCAATGTGCAGTTGAGTCAGAAGCGGCGGAAGAAAGTGATCGTGCTCGTAACCAAGGAGCAGCATTGCCTCGGTGAATTGCTCGTCCGCCACCAGTTTGACGAATTGAACGCCGAAATACTGGCCGTGATTGGCAACCATGACACGCTGAAAAAATTCACGCATCAGTTTGGTATCAATTTCCATTTAGTGCCGCACGAAGGGAGGAACCGAGATCAGCATGAGGCCGCCGTCGCCGAAGTGGTGCAACGATACCAACCCGAATATCTGGTGTTAGCCAAATATATGCGCATCCTTTCGCCGGGATTCGTGGCCAGGTTTCCACATCGCATTGTCAATATTCACCATTCGTTTTTACCGGCTTTTGTGGGGGCCAGCCCCTATCGGCAGGCCTACGAACGCGGGGTGAAAATCATCGGAGCGACCGCCCATTTTGTCAATAATGATCTGGATGAAGGGCCGATTATTGTGCAAAATGTGATTCCAGTGGATCATACGTTTTCCGTGCATGATATGGTACAATCGGGGAAGGATGTGGAAAAAATCGTCCTGGCCCGCGCCCTCAAACTGGTTTTCGACGATAAGGTCTTTGTGAGCGGCAATAAGACCATTATTTTTGATTGATAAAAATTTCTCATGACCATTGAGCAATTGCAAAATGCGGTAGATGAATGGATTAAGTCTATCGGAGTGCGTTATTACAACGAACTGACCAACACGGCCTTACTCACCGAAGAGGTAGGCGAAGTAGCTCGGCTGATGGCACGACTCTACGGCGAGCAATCTTTCAAAACGCCGGAAAAGGCCGCTACGGCCAGAGAAGATTTAGGCGACGAAATGGCGGACGTTTTATTTGTGCTCACCTGTCTGGCCAACCAGACCGGCATCAATCTGACGGAGGCTATGGTAAAAAACATGGAGAAAAAGACTCGTCGCGATACACTGCGCCACGCCACCAATCCGAAACTACAATAACCACATATTTCACCAAAAATAGTTGGGCTAAATTTTAGTAAAGTATTGATTATCATTGTCTTAATGACAAGGTCGGTGCCACGATGCTCTATTTGCCTTTTACTGTTTTGCACTTTTATTTCTATGTCCCGCATTCTGCTCATCGAAACCTCTACCGATGTATGTTCGGTCGCCTGCTCCGTAGATGGCCAGGTGGTTGCCTTAGTGGAGGAAGTGGAGACGCTGAAACACGCGGCTTTACTCACTATCCAGGTCAAAGAATGTGTGCATAAGGCAGGCTTTCCGTTGGCCGCGCTGGATGCCGTAGCGATTAGCAGTGGGCCAGGCTCGTACACCTCCTTGCGAGTGGGTGCCTCGGTGGCCAAGGGGATTTGCTACGCGCTCGAAAAGCCGCTGATCGCGATAGATACGCTGCTCGCGCTCGCCCAGGCCAGTCGTGTTGCGCTATCGCAAGAGCATCAGCCGACACTTTTTATACCAATGCTGGATGCGCGGCGGCAGGAAGTCTGGACGGCGATATATGATGAAAAAGATCAGGTGCTGGCAGCGGCACAGCCAGTTATTTTAGAACATAATTTGTTTGAAGTATTTATGGCAGAATTTATCGCCGAACGGCCAGCAGCACGGCTGGTTTTCTCGGGCAACGGTATGGAGAAGCTGCATAACGTGCCGAAACTGTCGAATGCGGTTTTTTCATCCGTAAAAAAATGTTCAGCTCAGTATATGGCAAATTTGGCGACGCAGCTTTTTCAAAATTCTGATTTTCAGGAGGTGGCATATTTTGAACCGTTTTATATGAAGCCGCCAAATATTACTATTCCCAAACCTATGTAGGGCGTGAGAAAATAGCATTGTTTTCCAATCTGTTAAAAATATCCTTCGTTTTCTTTTTCAAATCAACGTCTTTTAATTTACAGCAAAAGATCATATTTGTTTTTGGCCTGATAGAACTGGCACAGTTTTGGAATATCTGCATCCATTAAAACGCTGATATTTCACAATTTAAAACATTTTATATGAGAAAAGCAAAAACAGAGATGGTCGTCTTGAAAAAGGGACAACAAGACATCCTTCTCGACTACGCAGAGCTGCGTAAAGCCGCATTGGTGCTCCGGGCGATGAACCACAAATTGCGCCAGCGAATCATCGATCTGCTGGAAGAAAATCAACGCATGACGGTCACGGATATTTACGTGAAGCTGCGCCTGGAACAAAGCGTAGCCAGCCAACACCTGGCCATCCTGCGCAAAGCAGGCGTGGTGCAAACGGAGCGCGACGGAAAGTTTATTTATTACTCTTTGGACACGAGCCGGATCAACCAGATCTCGGAATTGGTAGAGGAATTAGCTGCCTGAGGACTGCTAAACGAGTAAAAAATCCAGGCAATATGCTGCACACGAGGTGATCAAAACGCCCGTATGCAGCATTTTTATTGGGCAGATTTGGGTGGGCAAGCGAGAAAGTGCACCTTTGTCGAATTGCTTTTAATCATCCCTTGTCATTTTAGCTCTTCCATGCCTACGGTTATTGCCCTACCTGTTTTTAATCACGAAAAGTTACGTACCTCTTCCAACATCTTTCGCGCGCTCGCGCATCCCTTGCGGATGCGAATGGTCGGTGTCATTTGGAGCAAGGAAGCCATATGTGTCAATGAAATATTTGAGACATTGGGTATTGAACAATCGCTCGCTTCCCAGCACCTGCGTATCCTGCGCCAAGCCAATCTGGTCACTACACACCGGGAAGGCAAATTTGTGTACTATGCTATGGATCGTACCAAGATGCTGACGGTACGCCGCGCTTTGCTCCATTTGGGGCCTTCGGTAGCCTGATAAGCTCGATACTTTATCTGTTGATTTTCTAAAAGCCTACTGCTTTTGGAAGGGCTTTATATGCCCCTGGGCCAGCGACACCAGCAATAATTCAAGTACTTATAATTCAAGAAATAGCGAGTTTAATCGCTCATTAGCAACATATTATACAAGAGAGCGTCTTGTCAGGTTGCTGACAAGACGCTCTCTCAATCCTTAAAATCGTATTTAGAAGAATATACCCAGTTTCAGGGAAAGCAAACCAATCGAGGCTTTGGATTTATCGTCCACCAAATCTGCTCCGATGGTCTTTTGCACTCTTCCGGTGCCAGTCATATCGGTGAATTGTTGCTGAAAAGCCAAACCAGCGATGACCGTCGTGTGGCTCGCAAATTCATATTCGGCTCCGGCACCCAAACCCCAGGCCAGCGAAATTCCTTTTACATCCTTGCGGATGTCTTCATCTTCGGTATTATTATCTGTACCGCGAATATCGCCGAGGGCTTTTGTCACAAAACCCAGCGTAAATACCGGAATCTCGGCATAATACTTCAATGGGTTATCTTCCCCGGAACCGCCCCGCAATTTCAGGCCAAACGGAATCTCGATATATCGCAGGCGGTAATGCAATTTGGCATCCTGACCCACCACGCGATATTTTTCATCGCTCAGGTCTGAGTCCTTCCACAGGCTAGCCAGCGGATAATTGTTTTGGATCGTGCCGCCTTGGTTAAAACCAAAACCCAGTCCAGTCGTGATCGCATAATTGGGAGCAAAATAAAATTCGCCCATCAGACCGAGTTTCATGCCCCAGTTAGAACCCGAGCCATCCAATCGTTTATCAGCGGTATTCAGCCAGGACCAACTTGGGCTTGCCTGTACTCCAAATCGAAAAGATTTGTCTTGAGCCGACACCAGTTCCTGGCAAAAAATGAAGAGGCCCAAGGCCAGTAGCAGTTTTTTCATAGTAGGTAGTTTTTTTGCACTCTGTGATAGAAAGAGTTTTAGTGATGGGAAAATGATAAGAGTAAAAGGGAAAATTTATGATAACAAAAAAGTTGGTTGTCAAGGTTTTACGGATTTCTCCATCTTGCTTTCATGCCTGTTTGCATAGGGACGCAGAGAAATGCTTTTGGTCTCTATCGGCATTTTAGCCAGCTACCAGAAAACGAAAATCAGGGGGCTAAAATCGCATTTTTTTGGCAATGTCGGGCATTTAGCTACTAATTTTAAGACACAAATTGTTTTGTTTTTGAAATAAGAATTACTTTTGCTTTCAGAAATCGCACTTTTGTGTCCCATAAGTTTGGACAGGTTTAGCATGCTTAAAATAGGTTTAGAAGGTTGAGATGCACGTTCAAATGCCCTATTTTTTCTCTAAAAATTTTCTAAACCCGTCTAAACCTTCCTAAACCCTTTTCCCTCCACCATTCCGAAGACAGCAATACACAACAGATATTATGGCCAAATCCAAAAAAGATACCTCCGTACCCGCCCTCAATGCCCAACAAAACGGCGATGATATGGTCATTACCCTATCGGGAATGTACCAGAATTATTTCCTCGACTACGCCAGCTATGTCATCCTGGAGCGCGCTGTACCCGCCATCGAGGACGGCTTGAAACCTGTGCAACGCCGCATCCTACACGCCATGTACGAACAGCACGACGGACGCTACCACAAGGTGGCCAACCTGATCGGACAGACCATGCAGTACCATCCGCATGGCGACGCGGCCATCGGCGACGCATTGGTGAATATGGGCCAAAAAGAACTGCTCATTGATTGCCAAGGCAACTGGGGCGACTATCGCACTGGCGATTCGGCGGCAGCTCCTCGCTACATTGAGGCCCGCCTCACCCGCTTTGCCCTCGATATCGCTTTCAACGCCGACACCACCGTCTGGCAACTTACCTACGACGGACGCAAACGCGAACCCGTCAACTTGCCGATGAAATTCCCGCTCGTGATCGCTCATGGCGCGGAGGGCATCGCCGTCGGCTTGAGCACTAAAATCCTGCCACATAATTTTACAGAAATCATCAAGGCCAGCATTGCTATGTTAAAAGGGCGGCGCGTGGAGCTGTATCCTGACTTTCCGACTGGCGGCATGGTTGATATTAGCCATTATAATGGTGGCGCACGGGGTGGCAAAGTACGGGTACGCGCAAAAATCAGGGAGCTTGATAAGAAAACCCTGCAAATCACCGAAATTCCGTTTGGAGTCACTACTGGCGACCTCATTGAGAGCATTCTAAAAGCCAACGAAAAAGGACAGATCAAAATCAAGCGCGTCATAGATAAGGTGGCCAAAGAGGTGGACATCGAGATTGAGCTTCAGCCCGGCGTAAGTCCCGATATTACTATTGATGCGCTGTATGCTTTCACCGATTGCGAGGTCGGTATTTCGCCCAATTGCTGCGTCATCATTGAAAACAAGCCGCTCTTTACGGAAGTGAATGAGCTGCTGCGCATCAGCACCGAAAATACCAAGGAGCTGCTGCGCATGGAACTTGACATTCAGAAAAGCGATCTGGAGGAGAAACTGCACTTTGCTTCTTTGGAAAAAATATTTATCGAAAAACGCATCTACCGCGATATTGAAGAATGCGAAACTTGGGAAGCCGTCATTCAAACGATTGATCGTGGCTTAAAGAAATATATCATCACCCCCAGAGAGCCGAACTACGTAAAGGAGGCTAAAAAGGTGAAGTTATTGCGGGAAATTACCGAGGAAGACATTACCCGCCTGACAGAAATTCGTATCAAGCGTATTTCTAAGTTCAACTCTTTCAAGGCCGACGAAGAGATTGCCAAACTAAATGATGAGTTGTTGCAGACCATGCACCACCTGGCGCACCTCACCGAATACGCCATCGCTTACTTCGACACGCTGCTCCACAAATATGGCAAGGGCCGCGAGCGACGCACCGAAATCCTGACTTTCGATACCATCAAAGCGACCGAAGTAGTGGCTAATAATGCCAAACTATACGTCAATCGTGCCGATGGTTTCCTGGGGACGGGGCTGAAAAAAGACGAATTTCTCACTGATTGCTCCGATATTGACGACATCATTGTTTTCCGGCGCGATGGTGTGATGAAAGTGGTGAAAATCGGCGACAAAGTGTTCGTGGGCAAAGACATCATTCATATTGCTGTCTGGAAAAAAAATGATGACCGCACGACCTATAATATGGCTTATGCGGATGCGGGCACCGGGCGCACTTACGCGAAACGCTTCAACGTCACCGGCATTACCCGCGATAAAGATTACCAGCTGGGTTCCGACGTAAAAGGATCGCGACTGCTCTATTTCACGGCCAATCCAAATGGCGAAGCAGAAACAATTTCGATCACGCTCACTCCTGGCTCGACTGCCAAGATCAAAGTATTTGACTTCGATTTTGCCGAGTTAGCCATTAAAGGGCGCGATTCGCAGGGCAACGTGATCACTAAATTCCCAGTCAAACTGATCCGCCAAAAGGAGGCCGGTAAAAGCACCATTGGTGCCCGCAAACTCTGGTTCGATACCACCACTGGCCGACTCAATAATCTCGAACGGGGCACTTTACTCGGCGAATTTGACACCGGCGACAGCATTTTTATTTTGTACAATGATGGTTCCTACGAAGTAACCGATACTGACCTGAACCAGCGGTTTGAGATGAAAGAAATCCTGTATGTGGGCAAATTGACCCCGGAACTGGTGGTCAGCGCGGTGCATCTGGATGGTCATAAAGGCTGGACGATGGTCAAGCGTTTTCGCGTGGAAACCACCAAATTGAAGGAACGTTATTCCTTCCTGACCGACCACCCGAAATCGAAGATATTGTTTGCTTCGATCAAAGAAAATCCGCGCGTCAAGTACACATTAAAAGTGAAAGGCAAGGCGATGGGCGGCGAACTTTCTTTGGGGGATTTCATGGATGTAAAAGGCTGGAAAGCTGTCGGCAATCGCCTGAGCGACCAACCGTTGACCAACGTAAAAGAGATCGAACTCAATGAATCGAAGCTTTTGCCCAAATTAGAACTGCCCCAGGTGGATTTGTTTGGCGAGTCGGAAGCCCCGCAAAAGCCAGCGGAACCGAAGAAACCAGCTACGCCCCCATCCAGTAATGGCAAGAAAAGTTTCAAGGCTGGCGACACGATTGAGTTTGATTAAACCTTATTAATTCGTTAAACCAGCGTTGTCATTGCCCATTTCGTTGTTAACGGCACGACTTTCTTATATCTTCGTGTTCGTTACATCTAAAAATAGGGCTTCCTTGAGAAATTTCTCCTACGCGAAAAGAATATGCCTGTCCGGGTGGTTCCTGCTGACAGGCATACTGCTTTTCGGCCAAAATGGGGCGACCATTGTACGCGGTAAGGTGCTGGATGGTGCCTCCGGTGAGCCGTTGTCTGAAGTAAGCGTACGGTTCGATAGTACCGCTATTGGCACTCGCACTGGCAAAGACGGCAGTTTTTTCCTGAAAACGAATGAAAAAGGAGGCCGGATCGTCATTATTTCGCTTGGGTATGAGCCGCTTACCGTGGTAATCAAGCCTGGCGAAACCAACGATCTGCAGCTGCGCCTACAGGAAAGCCAAACCAGTTTGCAGGAGGTGGAGATTAAAGTAAACCCGCGCAAATACCGCAATAAGGACAACCCGGCGGTAGACCTCATGCGGGAAGCCATTGACCACAAACACCTGAACCGGAAGGAACACTTGGGTTTTTATGCCTATGAACGCTACGACAAAGTAGGGTTTGCGCTCAACAATATTACCGACAAATTCAAAAATTATTTCCTGTTCAAAAAGGTGAATTTCATCTTTGACAATCTGGACACCAGTGCGGCCACGGGTAAGGTGAATTTGCCATTTTTTCTCCGCGAAAGTCTGTCGGACGTTTATTATCGCCAATCGCCAAAAGACCAAAAAACCTACCTCCGTGCCGAACGCAGCACTCGCCTGCCGGGCTATCTGGACGATGAAGGCATTTCTAATCAGATTGAGACGCTGTATCAGGAAGTTGATTTTTATAAAGATGCGGTGAACATCATTTCGGTAGATTTCATCAGCCCGCTGGCGGAGATTGCCCCGAATATTTACCACTTTTATATTGAAGATACCTCCATGATCGGGAACACGCGTTGTGTTCACCTCTTCTTCGCGCCGCGTCAGAAAAGTGATCTGGCCTTCATCGGCGACCTGTGGATCGCGCTCGATTCCACTTATGCGCTGCGCAAAATACACGTACAGATACCGGAACAGATCAATCTGAACTGGGTCAATGGGCTGGAAATCCAACAGGAATACGATTGGGTATCTACGCCACCGGGCCGCGCACTGATGCTCAACCATGATGAGATCGTGATGGAATTCGGCTTGACGAAAAATAAGGATGGCAAGAATATATTGGCCCACAAAACGTCTTCTTATAACAAATATCGGCTCGATCAGCCGATTTCCGACTCGCTTTTCAAGCCCATCGGCAGGACGATCCGCGACCCACGGGCAACCGAAATGGGCGAACAATTTTGGGCAATTAGTCGTCCCGATACGCTGAATAAACAGGAAGCGGGCGTTTATAAAATGATTGATAGCCTCAATCATCACCAGCCTTTCCGGCGGTTTATGAACATTGTCAAGCTATTATCTGATGGTTATTGGCCAGTGGCGGGGGTGGATGTTGGGCCGTTAGCCACTTTTTTAGGAGCTAACCCTATCGAAGGCTATCGGGTTCGGTTGGGAGGTCGCACCAATCTCAAATTCAATAATCGGCTGGTGCTGGAAGGGTATGCAGCCTATGGGACGGAAGATCATCGCATGAAGGGTTTTGGTGGTTTTCGCTATTCATTTAGCAAGGATGACCCGGTGATGAAGTATCCGCTCAACCAGTTGCGGGTGTGGTACCAGAATGATTTACAAATTCCCGGAGCCAGTGGCCTGCAAAACGGTTTGTTCCAATCTTTCAATCGCGGCACCAACAACCGGATGCTGTACACGCAGGTCACTGGGAGTGAATACTTGCTGGAAAAAAAGAATGGGTTCTCCTGGGCAGCTTCGTTCCGTAAAATATCCATGCTCCCAGCTGGCGTATTAACTTTCAATTACCCTACCATTGATGGCGTGGCCCACCGGCCGAGCATTCAGACAACAGAAGCGGGCCTGATGTTGCGCTATGCACCCAACGAAAAATTCTACCAAAGCCCGGACTATCGCAGCCAGATTTTTAATAAATATCCCATTCTTACGCTCTGGTATACGGCAGGTTTGCGTGGCGTGCTGGACGGACAGTACGACTATCACAGCTTGGAATTCAGACTAAGCAAGGGCTTGTTCCTATCACCTTTGGGCTGGTCCATCTTATACATCGAAGCGGGCCGCACCTTCGGGCAGGTACCTTATCCGTTGCTGACCGCCCACCCGGCCAACCAGACTTATTTTATCCAGTCGGAATCGTATAATTTGATGAATTTCCTCGAATTTGTGAGCGACAAGTACGCTTCTGTCAATATTACGCACAATTTTGCCGGGTTTTTCTTTAATCGTATTCCGCTTATCCGCCGCTTCAACCTCCGGGAAATCGTGACCTTCAAAGCACTCTGGGGTGGATTAGACGCGCACAATCGGCCCGGCACCGACCCTAATCTGCTCCTGTTTCCGGTGAACGATCATGGGGAAACACTGACTTATTTTCTTGGTAATAAGCCCTATGTGGAAGCCAGCGTCGGTGTCTCCAACATCTTCAAGTGCCTGCGTTTTGATGTTATCCGCCGCTTCACTTATCTGGATCATCCGGGCATTTCGCCGCTGGCTTTGCGGGCAAAAATTCAGGTGGAATTTTGAGGTTGTTGAGAGGAAGGGTGGAGAAGGTTGAGGGTGTTGAGAAAAAATGATTATATCAAGGAAGCCCTTGGTTTTCTCAACATCCTCAACAATTTTTTCTCAACCATCTCAACATCCTTATTGCACTTTATCCCCCCGCAAAATCCGGAAACGCTTTCGCGCCTCCACCGCAAATACACTACCCGAATAGTCGGTGAAAATCTTTTCATATAATCCCTTCGCTTTTTCCAGATCAATTATTTTGAACTCGTATAGCTGCGCCAGGGCGTATAAGGCATTGTCGGCCCGAATCTCATCTTTATACTTATCAGCTACTTCCTGATACATAGCCGCCGCTTTTGGGTAGTCGTGTTTTTTCTCGTAAATCTGCGCTTCCAGGTACAAAATATCATCTTGCAAAGAGTGTTCCGGGAACTGCCGATGCAGCGTATCCAGTTTTTGGAAAGCCTCGTCAAAACGATTTTGGAAGACCAGTAATTCCGCACCAGAATACAGCGAAATGGCAGCGGCAGTAGTGTCCAGATTCAAATTATCCATGATAAATACCGAGAGATCGAGCGCATCATTGGCAATGAGTTTGGAAGTGGAGGCCTTCAGCACATCAAACTGTGCCTGTGCCCACTGAAAATCGCCGTTGAAGTAAGAAAGACGGGCATTTTTAAACCGCGCTTCCTGCCCAATCGTCTCCTCTTTAAAATCCTTGTCCACCTGGCTATAGAGCAGCGTACTTTCCCAAATGTCGCCATTCATCAGATAAGCATCAGCGAGGTTGATTTTTACCCGCGCCTGATCGTTTCGGTCGAGGCCGGGAGTTACTTTCAGTTCCTCCATCAGGCTGATCGCCTTGGGCAGATTATTCAGGTGATAAGCTTCTAACTCAGCAAGTTGCAGAATAATATCGGCGGTATTTTTACTTTTACCGAATTGGTTGATAAAGCTCTCATATTCACTTTCCAGCGTCCGCAATTCTTCCGGCGTTTGCACCAGCCCTTCGGTCAGTTTCCGCCGCCGGGAGTCCATCGCCTCTCGTTTGGCTTCAAAAAAGAAGGGATTCTGATTGCCTTTATTGATCGTAATATAGTCGTAGGCCGCAATAGCCGTATCGTAATCCTTGGCTTCCGCTGCTTCTTTGGCCAACTCAAACACGCGTTGACCGTTTTCTCCCAAGCGGGCATCCAGTGCTTTATATTGTCGAAGGGCATTTTTGAAATCACGACGCTGCACAAATGACCAGGCCAGCAGCACCACCAGTTCCGGGCTTTCATTCTGCTGAATGCGCGTGTACAACTGGCTCTGCAATTCGGGAAACTCATCGGGTGCCAGATAACGGGCCAGCAAAGTCTGAATAGTCGGCAACTTGTCCGAATTTTCGGCCAGTGCGTTCAGGTAGTAGTCTATCATCTTGCCGGAATCGCCCTTGCGCCGATAGAGTTCGCCCAGATTGAAAGCGAAGCGACTGGGATCTTTCATGATCTGCGACCCGTGCTCATAGGTCTCGATGGCCAAGTCATATTTGGAACGCGCTATGAAGTTATTGGCCAGCCGATTGACCGACGCAAAATCCGGGCTAAGCCTATCAATGGCTTTCCGATACTGCGCCTGCGCTTCGGGTTCTTTGTTTTGCCGCTCAAAAAGCTGTCCATACAGGACATAGAGGCTGGTGTTTTCAGGGCTACGTTTTAGTTGCTTTTTCAGCGTCTTTTCGCCCTGGTCATATTGCTCCAGGCTAAACAAACAATCCATATAGCGCGCCAGATAGAACTCGTTACGCTCGTCCTTGTCGAGCAGATCGCTATACAGCGCAGCGGCCTTCTCAAATTCGCCATCGCTAAAGTATTGGTTGGCCAGGTTTGGGTCTTGCGCCTGCAGTGTTGGCAAAGAAAAGCTGAGGCAAACCACCATTAGCGCCGCTAGGCGCAATACCAGAAATTTCATCATGTAGAAAATGTGCCTTATGTGGGAAAATACAGGAAGCAAAATTACCGGAAATAACGCAAGTAGGCCATTTTGTGTTTTACTTCACTGCTGCCAGGCACCGCGAAAACCGCTCCGTTTAACCCTTCTTCTATCAATTGAAAAAAAAATCATTGTTTTTCACAAAAAAACGATGCTTGGAACGAACTTTTTTTCAACAAATAGCGTCTAAATAAGAACTTTTGCGAGATTTAAAAGCAGATTTAGAGGCAATTTACCTTTAAATATTCAAATAATCATCTTTTTGTGACAATATGTTTAGAAATAATCTTTCAACAAATCCGTTTTTTTGTTCTTTGCAGGGGAGACGACGTGCTGCACTTTTGTATCATCAATAACGAACAACGACAGCGCAGCGAGGCAGACAGAAAGTTGTTCGACCAGATTCTGAAACTTTTCATGAGATTATATACGGGAAACCGGCGCGATGCAAACGAGCATCGCGCTTTTTTTTTGCCCAAATGTACCGGCGGGTTTAGCCGCCATTTTATATGAAGCGGCAGCTGAACCCGCCAGTACAGACCGGGAAAAGTACCGTGGCACAGTTTTATATCATTAATAAGTATAGAACGGCCTTACAATACAATAGCCAAAAGTCGTTCTACCAAACTTCGAACTTTTCATGAGATTATATACGGGAAACCGGCGCGGTGCAAACGAGCATCGCGCTTTTTTTTGCCCATACCAGTACCGGCAGGTTCAGTCGCCGCTTAAAATATAAGCAGTGATTAAACCCGCCAGTACAGATCAAGAAAATATCACCTCAAACTGGGGTTAAAATCCCACAAATACAAAACGGAGGGAAAACTCTTAATCTACACCTCCGCACGTAATACTTCCAGTGGCGGTTTGCGCACCACATCCCGGCTATTCAGCAGGCCAATAATGATCGTGATCCCCGTAATAATCAAGAATGTCCACAGCAGCGGCCATAACTGTGCGGTGAAAGGAATATGGAAAGCAAATCGCGCCAACGCCCAGGCACCGATCACCGACAGCCCGACGCCCGCCAGGCAAGACAGTGCACCCAGGAAAAAATATTCGATGGCATTGATCCACAGTATTTGGCGGCGGCTCGCGCCCAAAGTGCGCAGTAGCACACTTTCGCGGATACGCGCAAATTTGCCCTGATAAATGGAACTGATCAGTACCAACAGCCCGGTCAGGATGCTGAACATGGCCATGAAACGAATAACGAAGGAGACTTTGCCCAGTACTTCGTCCACGGATTTCAGGATTTGGGTCAGGTCAATCGCCGAAACGCCGGGATAACGCCGCACCAAATCTGACTGAAAGGTCGCCGATTGCTCCGCGCTGCCGACCCGCGCCACGATGACGTGGAATTGCGGCGCACGCTCCAAAACACCGCGTGGAAACAGCACCAGAAAATTCGTTTGCACCCGACCAAAATCTACTTGCCGGACGCTGCCCACCTCGCATTCCAGTCGCGTACCCTGCACATTAAAGACGATTTTTGTCCCGATTTTGGCCCGCATCGCCTTTTGCAGATTATCGGAAATGGAAATTTTGACGGGCTGACCGGGCGTGGTATAGTTACCTTCCCAAGTGCCAGCGATGATTTTTTCCGAATCAATCAGCGTATCGCGGAAAGTAACGCGGTATTCCCGATCCCACACCCAACCGGGCATGGCTCTGGTGGTATCGGATTCGTCCGGCGGTCCTTCGCGCCTATCTCGCTCCCGATCTCGCGGTTCGCCCTTGTCTAGTGGTTTGGTTTGGCCATTAATGGTTTCGATACGGGTAGTTATCACGGGCACTTGTTGTAAAATAGTCAAGCCTTTGGCGCGCGCCAGCACCGCAACGCTGTCTTTATCAGCCGTTTGAATATCAAAGAGGATCATATTGGGCTGATTGCCGCTGCCGGAGAATTCGACCTGTTTTAGAATTAGATTTTGGACTAAAAACAAGGTGGACAACAGCATCGTGCCTAGGCCTATGGTCACTACGAGCAGCACGGTTTGATTTTCCGGACGGAACAAATTGGCAATCCCCTGCCGCCACACGTAACTCCATTTTTTTGGAAAAAAACGACGCAATAACCAGGTCAATAACTGGGCGATAGCGAACAAAATGAAAAACGCCAAGGCAATACCACCAATAAAATACAGCGTTTCCCGCCAATTGCCGATCAACCAGCGGGTAAAAAGCACGATAGAAGCCGTGATGAGCCCGTACACTGACCAGCGAAGCCCGCGCCCGGAAGGTTCACTATCATTGAAAGAAGCGCGCAGCGTCCGCAACGGAGAGGTAGTCAAAATGCCCGAAAGCGGCAGCAGCGCAAACAAAACCGCTACGGAAAGCCCCAATAAAACACCTTGCGCAATGGCGGTCCAGGAAAAATTGGTGCTCACATCAGCGATGGGCAACAGGTCTTTTACCAGCCAGGGCAGCATTTTTTGGATTAACGATCCCAATATGGCTCCCGCCAATGCGCCCAGCAAACCTATGCCCGCCACTTGCACCAGATAAACATAAAACGCTTTACGTCCGCTCGCACCGAGACAACGCAGGATGGCCACCGTCGGGAGTTTGTCTTTGATGTAAATATGCACCGCGCCAGCCACGCCGATGCAGCCCAGCAGCAGGGCTATAAAACCAACCAGATTCAGGAAAGTACCGAAATTGCCAAAAGCTGTCCCGATGTTTTTCTTGCGGCTTTCTACGGTATCCCAGTCGAGATTAGCCTTTTCGAGGCGTTTTTCGTAGGGTTTTATTAGTTCATCGACATTGGTATTATCGGGCATTTTATAAAAATACTGGTAATCCACCCGACTGCCACGTTGCACCAAACCCGTGGAATCCAGCCAAACCGAGGGAATAAAAACCGTCGGCGCAATCGCCGAAGCCACGCCTGCTCGTCCTGGCGAAGACAGTAATTCTCCTTCCACCAAAAAAGTAACGTTGCCGATTTGGACGCTATCGCCCGCTTTGATGCCAAATTGCAAAGCCAATGCGTGGTCAATCAAGGCTTTTTTGCCAGTGCGGAACGTTTGCCAGGCATTTACAGGTTCGCTTTTCCATTGACCGAAAAAAGGATAATTCCCCTCCAAAGCACGGATTTGGGAAAGTCGGGTGCCGCCATTGCTTGGAAAACGCACCATACTCACAAAATTGGTAATCTCCGCTTTTTCCGTGCCGGGCAACTGGAATAGCGCGAGCACTGAGTCAGCCGCTGGTGCACGGGCATCAATCAACAAGTCGGCACCAAGCAGCGTCTTGGCCTCGCGATCAATATCGGCGGTCAGATTCGTGCTGAACGAGCGCACCGCCGTCAAAGCGGCAATACCAGCGGTGATGGCGGAAATAAACAGGAAAAGTCGGGCGCGATTGCGGCGGCTGTCGCGCCAGGCCATTTTCAGAATAAAATTCATGGGCATCAGGCGACGGATGGTTCGCCGCTGCGCTAAACGGGAGAATGGCGTTAGGGTTGGCTACAAACGGGAAAAACGGACAAAAACGGGAGGTTAAACGATGAAGTATGAAGTATGAACTATAAAGTATAAACGATGAACTATAAACGAATACCGCAATACCTACGGTCATAACGCCGGAAATGGTGAACCGCAATTCTGCATTTCGATCATATCTCGTGGTTCATACATCATAGTTTATAGTTCATACTTCCTTATTATTTGTTGAATATTTGTTGGAGTGCGGCATGCAATTTCGGGTATTCAAAAACGAACCCGGCCGCCTGGATTTTGTCGGCCACTACTAAGTTGCTATTTAAAACGACCGCCGACATTTCTCCCAAAGCCAACTTTAATGCAAAGGCTGGCACAGGCATAATCAGCGCGTTTTTATGCATGGCCTCTGCGGTTGCTTGTACCAAGGGTTTCAGGCGTTCGGGCAGGGGAGCCACCGCATTGAAAACGCCTGCAATCGCTTCATTTTCAATGGCCCATACAAAAGCACGGCACAGATCATTCCGGTGAATCCAGGAATACCAGGCCTGACCATCAGCGAAATAAGTGCCTATTCCGAAGCGCAGGGGTTTTATAAATTCCAGCAGTGCCCCGCCTTCCTTAGCCAGCACTACACCGATGCGAAATTTCACCGTCCGAATGCCCAAGGCCGCTACCTCATCGGCGGCTTGCTCCCACGCCTGACAACATTGCACCATGAAACTGTCGTCTACGGGAGCATCCGCTTCATTCATGCGTCGCTCCCCGGAATCGCCGTAATAACCAATCGCCGAAGCAGAAAGATAAGCCTTTGGACGAAAGCCACTGCGCTCAAAAGTGTCGCGCAGCAAGTGCGCACTTTTCACCCGACTTTCGATGATTGCGCGTTTGCGCTCTTCGGTCCAGCTTTTGTCGGCGATGCCTTCTCCGGCCAGATTGATGACGTAGTCCACGTCTTGCAGGGCTTTCTCGTCCAGCGTGCCTTTGTCCGTATCCCAGCCAAATTGTTCGGGGCCTTTTGGTTTGCGGGTAAGTAGGCGCACCGTGTGGCCCTTTGCACGCAATAATTCGGCGAGGCGAGTGCCAATGAGGCCGGAGCCGCCAGCGAGGAGAGTGGTAGGCATGGTAGTGGTGGTTTGTGAGGATGTAACATCGAGATTGAGCGAGTGTTGAGAATCAATGGGTTTCCTGATATACTTTGCTTACTCGAAAACGGTATACAGAACCATCAATGCCATATTCCAAAATTTCTACTTTTTTTAGTTTCGTTAAAATCCTTTTTGGGTAAAACCAAGTCAGCACATCCATCTTTTTGGCTCAAGGATTTCCCTTTGTAAGAGATCTCTATTTTTTTAATAAAAATATTTGTTCCATTGTAATTTGAGCAAATTAAAGCATCAATAATATCGTGCTTAATGGAATATAGTATTTCACCAATCAGGTTGTGGAGCCATTGCATATATCAAAAATACTTTTGCTTAATCTCATTAAGGAGTCCAAGTTATCTACCGCAGTTATCCAAATTTATTATACGAAACTTACTGCCTTCTCTACCCCAGGTATAGTACTCATTTCCATCAATACCATGACAGTGAAACTTATAAGGTCTGCACCAAAAAGCTTGATTATTAAATTCGTTTTGTACTTGCTTCCATATTAGTGGGCTTATTGGTTTAATTCGTTCCCAGAAAATTATTGGATCAACGGCTCTATCAAACGTTATGTCTGTATATGCTGCTTTATAACCAAAACTATCACTTTATACAGAACGCAGATAATAAAAGGATTGCCACCCCAGCCAGCACGTCCACGGAAACAATATTTAGTGTCGGACTTGGGAATAAAAGGTTTTACGCCTCTCTGACTTGTTACATGTCGTTCAAAATCAGCCAATTGCACACTATCCGTAGTTGGACTAGGCAAATTACAATCAACGGCTTTTGGCGGCGGTGCGGCTTGTGAACAGGCTTGTAAAAGCAAAAGGAATAAAGGAAGTATTCTCATATCATACATAACAAAAAACCGCCGCCGGAATTGTGAGATTCCAACGGCGGTTAGGTCTATTTTAAACTTGTATTTTTTAGATCTACGCAGCCTCTGCAAACTCGCGCATGGAAGGTATTGCATTGGGATGTAAAGGTCCTAGTTGGCTTTCAAGCAAACCCACAACATCAAGCGTTTGGCCCGTGACACTAAATATTTCAACAATATAGCCTGCTGGATGATGAACATTAGCAGGCATTAATTCCACAATAGTCACTATGTCACCTGAACGAAGGCCATGTTCCACCACGTCTTCGGTAAGGGCTACCTGAGAAAACAGTTCAAATTTCATTGCTCTTCTTGTTTGGATTGTGGAACCAAAGTTATGAACCGAAATGCATCTTGTCCTACTTCTCTTAACCAAATTGTTTTGACTAAAAGCCCACCATTTAGTTGACCAACGATAGCAAAATACTCGCCAAATATATCACTCTTTTGAAAAACTGCCGTCTCTGATAATAGATTCCGAATGTCTTCTTCAAGCGTTTGCCAGTTTGCTAATGTGTAACCGCCTTTTGCCAGAAAATTTGATTTGTCGCTCTTTTTATTGAAAACAAGCAAATAATCAGTCAACTTTTCAGGTGATATTTGGCTATCGAGGGGCAGTTTCATAGCAGAAGTTTATACATCAATCCGCGCATACTTCGCATTAGCCTCAATAAACGCTCTCCGTGGCGGCACCTCATCGCCCATCAACATCGAGAACATCCGGTCCGCCTCCGCAGCATCATCAATGGTGGCTACTTTCAGGATGCGAGTGGCCGGGTCCATCGTAGTTTCCCAGAGTTGTTCGGCGTTCATTTCCCCCAAACCTTTATAGCGTTGCACCTTCACGGAATCATCGTCTTCCTTACCACCGGAGAATTCCAGTTGAGCCTCTTTACGCTCCTTATCGTTCCAGGCGTACCGCTGATTTTTGCCTTTTTTGACTAAATACAAGGGCGGCTGCGCAATGTAAATGTGACCGTTTTCAATCAGCACCCGCATATAACGGAAGAAGAAAGTCAGGATCAGGGTCGTGATGTGGCTGCCATCGATGTCGGCGTCGCACATAATAACCACCTTGTGGTAGCGCAGTTTCTCCGTATTCAGAATGCGGTGCCCATCTTCATTTTCGGCAATGCTCACGCCCAGCGCGGTGAAAATGTTCTTGATTTCCTCGTTCTCGTAGATTTTATGCTCCATCGCTTTTTCCACGTTCAGGATCTTACCGCGCAGCGGTAGAATAGCCTGCGTGTGACGGTCGCGGCCCTGTTTGGCCGTACCACCAGCAGAATCACCCTCAACAAGAAATACTTCACTGTCCGCCGGATTGCGGCTGGCGCAGTCGGCCAGTTTGCCAGGTAGGCCGCTGCCAGTCAACACACCTTTGCGCTGCACCATTTCCCTGGCTTTGCGGGCGGCGTTGCGGGCGGTGGCGGCGAGGATTACTTTTTCAATAATGCGCCGCGCCTGATTGGGATTTTCTTCCAAAAAAGTCTTCAACGCATCGCCCACGCTGCGGCTCACAATGCCGAGCACTTCGGAGTTACCCAGTTCGCCTTTGGTCTGACCTTTGAACTGCGGTTCCTGTACTTTCACTGAAATAACGGCAGTCAGACCCTCCATGAAATCCTCCCCGGAAATGGCAAAAGTCATTTTCTTGAAATAGCCATTATCGTCGCCATATTTCTTGAACTCACGGGTCAACGCGCGGCGGAAACCGCTCACGTGCGTACCACCATCGCGGGTGCTGATGTTATTGACGAACGATACCACGTTCTCGGAATAAGACGTGTTGTAGATAATCGCCACCTCTACTTCCACATTTTCATCGGTCGTGGTAATGTAGATCGGCTGCTCAATGAGGTTCGTCTTGGCTTCGTCCAAATAGATCACAAACTCCTGCAAGCCGCCTTCGGAATAGAAAAGTTCAGTTTTGAAACTACCGTCGTCGTTCTGTTCGCGCTCGTCTACCAGCGAAAGGCGCAGGCCTTTATTCAGATAAGAAAGTTCGCGCAAGCGGTGGGCCAGCACATCGAACTTGTATTCGGCGGTTTCAAATATTTCCGGGTCGGGCAGGAAAGTAATGATCGTGCCGCGATCAGTCGTATCGCCAAGCATGCGCACATCATACAGTGGTTTACCCTGACTGTATTCCTGCTCGAATACCTTGCCTTCGCGGTGTACTTCAGCGTCCAAATGAATGGAAAGCGCGTTCACGCAACTTACGCCCACACCGTGCAGACCACCGGACACTTTATAAGTATTCTTGTCAAATTTACCCCCGGCGTGCAGCACGGTCATTACGACTTCGAGGGCCGATTTTTTCAATTTCTGGTGCATGCCCGTGGGAATACCCCGACCATTGTCCTTGACGGTAATACTATTATTGGGATGAATCGTTACCCAGATATCGGTGCAATGGCCCGCCAAATGTTCGTCAATCGAGTTATCCACGACCTCCCAAACCAGGTGGTGCAAGCCTTTGGTGTCGGTGCTGCCGATATACATACCGGGACGCTTGCGGACGGCTTCCAGGCCTTCCAGCGCGGTAATGCTACTGGCACCGTAATCACTGCTGGCTTCGTTTTCAGCGGCTAGTTTTTCGGCGGCGTCATTCAGATCTTTTTCGTCTTTCATATTTCTGATTTATATCGCGGCAGACTTTCCACGACGTGACTTCCCTTTTTGCTTTTAAAGGGTTGCAAAATTACGATAAAATACGCGGTCTTTTTAGCAAAAAAACGAGCATTTTTTGCTACATTTTTCACTAAAAAATTATCTATCAAAACGTTGATAATCAGCAAATTGTTGCAGAAAAGATGCTTTTATTGCATCATGCTTACAAATTCGTCGAACAAATACCGGGCATCGTGCGGGCCGGGGCTGGCTTCCGGGTGATATTGCACGCTGAATGCCGGGTAATTTTTCAGCCGAATGCCTTCCACCGTCTGGTCATTCAGGTTGATGTGTGTGGCTTCGACGAGGCTGGGACTGTCGTAAACTGCCTGTTCGAGCACCCCGAAACCGTGGTTCTGACTAGTGATCTCGCTGCGGCCCGAACGCAGGTTTTTGACCGGATGATTGAGGCCACGGTGCCCGTGATGAAGTTTGTAGGTGGGCAACCCTGCGGCCAGCGCGAGCAGTTGTTGGCCCAGGCAAATACCGAAGAGCGGCTTTTGGTCGTCCAGCATTTTTTGCACCAAATCCACGGCGTAACCCATTGCGCCGGGATCGCCAGGGCCATTGGAAAGGAAATAACCGTCGGGATTCCAGGCTTTGATCTCTGCAAAAGAAGTGTGGGCCGGAAACACTTGCAGGTAGCAGTGCCGGTTGTCGAAACTGCGTAAAATATTCTTTTTCACGCCATAATCCATCACGGCCACGCGCAAGGGCGCCTCTTCATCGCCGATAAAATAAGGCGTTTGGGTGGTCACGCGACTGGAAAGTTCCAGACCTTCCATCGAAGGAATGGCGGCCAACTGCTTCTGCAATTCCGTCACATCGTCGGTTTCGGAAGAAATAATGCAGTTCATGGCACCGCGTTCGCGGATGTGCTGTACGATGGCCCGTGTGTCCAGATTGTGGATAGCCACCAAACCTTCTGCTTCAAAATAATCTTGGATGCTGCGGTCGGCCAAAGTGCGGCTGAATGGTATGTTGAAATTGCGGCACACGAACCCGGCGATCTTGATATTTTCGCTTTCTACCTCTGAGTTTTTGATGCCGTAATTGCCGATGTGGACGTTGGTCGCCACCAGCACCTGCCCGGCATAGGAAGGATCGGTAAAGATTTCCTGATAGCCGGTCATGCCGGTATTGAAACAAATTTCGCCGGTAGCCGTACCGATTTTGCCGCCCGCCAAACCGTGGAACACGGTGCCGTCGGCGAGGAGGAGAATGGCTTTGTCCATGTTGATGTATTTGATTGGTTTAGAAAGGTTTATGGGATAAAACTCAGAACGTTATACTGTTGATTGATGAATGCAGATTACATGATTGTTGATTTTTGATGTATTGGATCACAGGAGTAATATTTAGATCGGTTTCATCTTTTTTAGGCGCAGTTTCAGAAAAAAGCAACAATTAACCTTACCCCGAAATGTCATCCTGACGAAGGAAGGAACTGGCCGGACTTGACTGACAATCAACCACTTAGCCAGATCCTTCCTTCGTCAGGATGACAACTTGGAGCGGGAGCATTGTACTCACTTATTACTTATATTAGACGAAGTTGGCCGTTATTAAATTTTTCCTGAAAAGTCGGGTTTAACGTCAAAAATCTGAAATCATGTAATCTGCATTCGTCAATCAAAACATTTGTTTTTCGGAGCGCAAAGGTCGATAAAATGGGCTGTTTTCCAGTGAATTTTTAAGTTTTATTAGGTCATAAAAGCGTAAAACGCTTACTTTTCGGAGTGTCCATCAAAAATCCGCTGTCTATGCCCGCTTCCAACTTACAAGAACAATTTTTTGATCTGGTCATTGCCCGTTATCCGCGTCGCGCCGATGCAGTGGAGGAACTGGGCGAATTACTGCATTTAGCAAAAGACGCGATTTATCGGCGGATGCGGGGCGATACGTTTCTTTCACCGACAGAATTGGGTTTACTGGCTCGCCACTATCATATTTCGCTGGATGCCCTGATGCTGGGGCAAACGAATAATGTGTTGTTTGAATTCAATGCTTTTTCCCACCAGCTCAACGATTTTACGGATTATTTAAGCGGTTTTATTGCCGATTTGGAGCCTTTGCGCCGTATTCCGAATGTGCAGATGTACTACGCTTCGGTAGAAATCCCGGTGTTGACTTACAATTTTTTGCCCGAACTCATTAGTTTTAAACTCTATGCCTGGGGCCGCACCACCTGGAATTTTGAGTATCTCCGTGACCGTCCGTTCGATTTTGATCTGGTCACTTCGCCCGTTGTTCGGCTGAGCCAGACGTTGCTGGAACAATATATTTCGATAGACAGCACCGAACTTTGGAGTGTTCAGATCATGGATAATACGCTGGCGCAGATCGAATATCACTTGTATTCGGGCGGTTTTCGCCGCTCCGAGGATGCGCTCATCTTATGCAAGAAACTTGGCGAATGGGCAACCCACATGAAGTCGGTGGCTGCTGCCGGGAAAAAATTCAAGGTGGGCGAGCGACCTGAAGCCGGACTGGGAACTTTTAATCTTTACCATAATGAAATGGTGTATACCAACATCACCGGGCTGATTACCAGCGACTATGGGCAGATGGTGTACGCGGCTTTTTGCAACCCAAATTTTATGAAAAGTGCCGACCCTAAACTCTGCGATTTTACGGCGAACTGGTTTAAGACGCTGATTACCAAATCCAACCCCATTAGTACGACGGCGGAGAAAAATCGGGACTGGTTTTTCGGGGAACTACATAAAAAGATTGAGCGGGTAGAGCAGCGCATACGGCTGCATATAGAGCACAATACATAGGCAACATGGTTGATAATGGATGTTGAAAATGTCGCCCAGAAGTGGGAAAATCTCCCCCAAAGCGGCCCGGAGTTTTGTTTCGATTCGTCAGCGTTGGACTAGAAAAACTGGTTTTCAGCATTTAACATTGTTTTATTGCTTTTGAGAATTCCAAATTTCATTTTTCCAAGCTACCTTTTTTATGATTTGATCCAATACTTAAATGGTGTTTTACTTCTTGAAAAGAATGAAGTTTGGAAAGGCTAAAAAAATCGGGAACAGTGTTTGGCGATCTCCCTTACTTTTGTGGTGACGGAACGGTTTTCCTCGCGTTTAATTCCATAGATGTTTCGCCGAATAGAGATGGACGCAACTCAAATAAGATTTCACGCCGCTCCGTCTGCCAACCAAGTCAAATTATGTTGTTGAAAAAGCTTTTGTCTGCCCTGTTGTTTGTTTTGCCCGGCCTGCTGCTGGCTAAGGGTGTTCCCGTGGAAGATGATTCCAGAGCCGATGCAGACGGCCCATTGGTACTGTACCGGGGAAATTATATTATGGTCAAGGCCCTGGAATATCGCGATACCGTGCTGGTGCCGACGACCGTTAAATACCAGCATCAAGCCGATGTGCGCCTGCAATGTGTGGTACCTAAACTGAATAGCCGTTTCAGTTTTCGCCTGCACGATACGCTGTCGATAGAGCCGGAGGTATATGCTGCACCGGACAAAATGCTGGTGTTGTCAGACATTGAAGGCGATTTTGAGGCTTTTAAAATGATGTTGATCGGTGGCCGGGTAATTGACAAAAATTTCCACTGGATCTACGGCGACGGCCACCTCGTGCTGTTGGGCGACTATTTCGACCGGGGCTTACAAGTGACGGAATGTCTATGGCTGATCTATAAATTAGAAACCGAAGCGACTGCGGCTGGGGGAAAAGTTCACTTTATTTTAGGCAACCACGAAGTGCTGAATCTGCAAGGCGACCTGCAATATATGCGTCGAAAATATGTGGAAGATGCCGCGTTGATGCAGGAAGACTATATGCACTGGTATGATAATAATTCCGAGCTGGGCCGTTGGTTGCGCACTAAAAATGCAGTGGAGCGGATCGGCGAGTACGTTTTTTGCCATGCTGGTATCAGCCCCGAACTGGCTCGTTCTGGTTTGAGCCTGCACGATGTGAACCAGATTTCCCGTCGTTATCTGGGCAAACCCTATTTGCACCTCAATAATACGGACGCTCAATTGGTGTTCGATATGAAACTGGGTATTTTCTGGTATCGCGGCGCGGCCAAAAATATACTTTCCGAAAGCGACCTCACAACGGTTCTACAATATGCCCAAGCCACGCATATGGTAATTGGTCATACTTTACAAAATGATATTACCGGGTTGTATGGTGGTCGCGTGATTTGCATTGACCTCTACCACGAGGAAAATGTGCGCGAGGGATTTGTAAAAACCCTGTTAATTGAAAACGGTATATGTTTTGGGCTGGATAGCCGGAGCGAGAAAAGTTCGGTGTTCGCGATTGTGTTTCCGCAGAAACAGGATTAGAAAAATAAGAAATTTGTTAATGTGAAAAATATGGTCAATGTGTTGTGAGAAACACATTGACCATATTTATTTTATTGACCACATTCACCCATTTCATTTAAACCACTCTACCCTTAAATCGTCCAGCCGAATGGTTTTATCGCCGTCGGCATTCCAGAATAGTATGGTGGCGCGGTCGAAGTGTTGGTCCGGCAAACGCGTGTCAAAGAAAATCGTTTTTATCTCCTGACCATCCACGTGGCGTTGGAGCCGAATCATGCGCTCTTTTATCTTCTTATCGCCGTCGTAAAAACGTAGTACGAACTGCGACATTTTCCAAAATTCCCATTCTTTCGGTTCACATTGGAAAGTTACTACGGCGCGTAGCCAGCCGTCGCTATGCTCCAAGGGAATAAGGTATTCTGGTGAAAACTGATGATTTTTGTCCAAAAACAGGCTCCTTAGGCCATCTATTGGTTTTTCGGTCGTGGTAGAAAGAGAATCGTTGTCAAAATTTTTGACCAGAAGTTCCTGCACCTGTTGACGCTCGCTGCCCCGAAACTCTTCTTTAGTATCCAGCAGTTTCAGCCAATCGCGGTCGAGTTCGGAGCGGCCAAATACCCGCAACAGAAAAGGTTTGGTCATTTGTTCAGACACAAAAAGTCCGTCCCCCCGATGGGCCTGGTGTGTCCACCAAAGATTAGAATAAATGAATAGTCCTGCCACCAGCGGAAACGCCCATTGCCGCCACGAACGTGCCAGCACCCACTCCGCGAAGGCCGCCAGCGGAAATATCCACAACGCATAACTCTGTACCAAAGCCCGCATCCCCAGACTGCCGCCATACCACCAAATATCCCAGGCCGCCGTGATGTAGAGGAAGACCAAACAAAAAGCGAGGATGCCGGGGAACAACTTAGACTGTTGACGCTTCAAGGGCATGAAGCCCAGCACGGCAAAAATCATCATCGGCGAATAAATCAGCCAACCTGCGCGCGCGCTGAACACAACGTCGGTCAAGTGTGGATGCAGCCAGCTGAAACTTTGATCGCCATAACTGTACACCAACCACTGCCCCGATACATAGTGCCAATAAACTGGTTGGATCGCTGCCACCATAATTGCTACTATCGCCGCTACAGTGATTTTGGGAAAATGCCGACGAAAAAAAGCGAGTCGTTCGCGCAACGCCGCCCAGGAGCCGATACCCCAAAGTACCGGCAATAGCACCGCCACAATTTCGGTTGGTCGAGTAAGAATTGCCCAGCCTACCCACAAGCCAATAGCCGCTGCCCAGCCCAGCGACGGTCGCCGATAAAAACGGATAATGCTGAAAACCAGCAAACTATACACTGTAAAAAGCCAATTATGGGTCATGGCTCCGTCGAAGGCTGTGTAGTTCAGGTAGTTAGTACCGAAAACCAGGCAAAGCAGCGCAATGGCCACCGCGCGGTCGGAAAAGTAATTGAGCAGATTGAGCCGGGTGATCCACAGCCCCAGCAACGCGACCAGTAAACTTCCCCAAGTGATGGCCGCCTGGTAAGGCAGTGAAAAACCATCTGCCGGATAGCCGAGCGGTTTGGCCAGAAAATTCGCCATTGTAAACCACGGCAAATACTGCAATGCCTGTCCACTGGAGTATTTCATTACATAATTGCCCGAAGCCTCGTGTTTGGAGACCTGGCCCATGCCCGGTCCCATTTTGTATTTCTGCGAAATACTGTCGAAAAACTGCACCTGTTTCAGGTCATGATAAGTAAAAATGGTGGGCAAATAGAGGTAATAGCCCGATACATCCCAGGCAATAGTGGCCTCCGTATCCGGCTGTTGCCACTTCGGATAGTAGAAAAAGGAAGACCCTACGATGAGGGCAGCACCAAGCCAAAAAGCCAGTCGGGACATTTATAATGATGAATTATTAATTATGAATGATGGCAGCATACAAGGTCAATATTTTTATTTCAACTACGGAAGCCAATTTTGGCATTTCCAACATAAACGATTGATTATCAAATTATTAAGTAGAAAAAAACGATAGTCAAAATTTTTTCCTGAAAAAAACCACCTCCCCTACGCAGCGAAATGAGGGGGGAAGGGCGTTCTCCGAACGTCTTACACACAACACACGAACCAATTACTGCAACCATGACTGCAACCCTTTCCTACACTTTGCTGCTGGCCATCGTTTATCTTGGCCGAAAAGTGTTCTCGCTAAAAACGCAGCAAGCCTCCGCTTAAAAGCATCCACCACTTTCTCCTAACACACAGCGTCCCCGCCAGAATCAACACTCTGGCGGGGACGTTTTTAAGTTTGCGCGGGCTGTTTACCGAGCCATTTCAGTGCTTCGCGTCGGGTGAGCGGAGCCAAACGGTTGGCATTCACAAAGTGCTGTACGGCCTCCGGGCTGGTTTTTGAGTATTGGCGCAAGGCCCAGCCCGCTCCTTTTTGGATGAAAAATTCCGTGGAATCCGCCAGTTGGCGAATGTTGTGAAACAGTAAAGCAGCGTCGGTTTTATCGCGAAACAGCAGTTGAAAAATCATGCTTACTCGTTGTAGCCACCTATTGCCGGAGGCTATCCAACGAGCGGTAACGGGTTGCCGAAGTTCCGGAAAGCGTAGCAAATGAATACCGACCAACTTGGCCAGCCAATCCACCGTATCCCACCATGAGCGGGTGATAATGAGCTCTTCCAAAAAATCCAGAAATTCGGCGGGCTGCTTTTTCAGATTTTTCTGCACTGTTTCCAGCGCGAAATAATGCAATTCCCGGTGGTCATCCGCGAAGCACAGTCGGACCAGTCTTTTCAGATCGTCGCCCTCCGGCACACCAATCATACCATGTATTTCTTTGGTCAAAGCCAGCCAAGCGGGTGCTTTCAAGCCAAAGTACTCAAACTGGTGTCGCATATAGGCCATTTGGCCTTGCGCAATGTTGGGATCACCGTGTTCCCGAAAAGTAGTGCGAACGAGTTGTAAATATTCGGTGGGAGGCATTACAAATAGCAGATAAAAATAATTTATAATTTATTAATAATCAATGTAAATGCTCCTGCTGAAGTAAGACGGGTCATTTGGTGAAGCTATCGTTTTTAAAACAGAAGATGTAGGTAAAAGTACCTGAAAATTTAGGCTGCTTGTTTTTGCCTTTTGCAAATGACCCCTTTTTTTTATTGCCGACTTTACTCGTAGCGCAACGACTCAATTGGATCCAGCCGCGCTGCCTTCAAGGCAGGATAAAAGCCCGACACCACGCCGACAATCATGCACAGCACAAAGCCGAGGAACATCCACGCCCATGGGATCAGAAAACTGCTGCCCATGAGTAGGGTCACTGCATTGCCAATCAGAATACCGAGGAGAATGCCGACAATACCCCCAACTTGACAAATGGCGATGGCTTCGATGAGAAACTGCATTAGAATACTGCGACGAGTGGCGCCCAGGGCTTTGTAAATTCCGATCTCGCGGGTACGTTCGGTCACACTGACCAGCATTATATTCATCAAACCGATGGCAGCACCCAGCAGCGTCATCAGACCAATAGCGATGGTCGCCAGCCGCAAATTAGTCGTGTTTTCTTTTAAAATACCGATCAAACTATCGCTGGCAAAAATCTCAAAGTCTTCCTCCTCGCCGGGCCGAAGTCCACGAATTTGGCGAAAAAGTCCCATTGCTTCGGACTGGGCAGCATCCATATCAATAGCATTGTTGACTGAAACGGTTAAATCATACTCCGTTTCGTCCGTACCATAGCGGGCTTTTACATTCTGCAGAGGAGCGTAGACGGCCCGATCCGTAGATTGGCCCATGGAGGAACCTTTCGATTTTAATACACCGATAATGCGATAGCGGTCGTTGTTGACGATCACAATCTGGTCAAGGGCTTTGTCGGGCTTATTTTTGAACAGCAACTTCACAATATCCTGCCCAACCACTATTTTGGGCTGCCCGTCCTCTATTTCGGACTTGGAAAACCCCCGTCCGTAAGCAATATCCATGCCTTTGCTGTCAAAATAATTCTCGTTTACGCCTACAAAACCCACGTTGGGATTGGTTTTGATGTCGTTAAATTTCACCGTCGAAAGATTATTAGCCCAAAAAGACATGGCTACCTTGGCTGGAAAATCAAAACGTTCTTTAAACTCCAGGGCCTGTTTGTAGGTGACGGGTTCGCCAGCTTTTTGGCGACGGCCTTTCTGGTTGCTTTTCACTTCGCCCCACTTCCGCTGAATATTAAACGAATTGGCCCCCAAGCCCGAAAAATTATCGTTGAGCGAGTACGTAATTGCGTCGATAGCCGTGAGAATACCTACCAAGGCCATAATACCAAAGGCAATAATGAGCAGTGTGAGCACCGAGCGCAACATATTGGCGCGGATGTTCTGGAAGGCCATGCGGAGTATCTCTGAAAAAAGCATTTTCTCTGGACGGTTTACCCGCCGAAGCGCACAGCGCGTAAGAGGGTGGACAATGGCTATTTTGACCCCTCCTGCGCCTGCGGCTTCGGCGGGTAAACAAAAGTGCGGCACTAAAATACAATCGCCCACCGATTTAGAGCGGCGGGCGATTTTTGTCGACGTACACGTACTGCCGATCCCCTGACCGGCGATGTGATGCCCGTCGATCAAGGGGATTGAGGTTACTTGCGCAGAGCCAATAAGGCATCATCAGCATCCAGCATATCCAGATAGAATTTCTTGAAAGCCTGAAAATCAGCATGGTACACAAAACGCTGTTTCAGCGTTACTTCCCGGTAAATACGCAGCCCAGTAGCAGTTTTTTCAAAAGTCAATGAGTAGTCACCGAACTGGTTGGAAATCTTATGATTACGCGGCATTTCCGCCAGCCGATAGCCCGCTGGAAGGGCCACATCCACGGTTTCGCGCACTGGCGCCAGCTCAAAGAGGTCGTCTACATCCAGATCATTATAGCGTTTAGCGGCAAACATCGCTTTTTGAGTCGGCGTGCTGAGCGGCAATGGCAACGGCATAATGTACAAATCCGACACCTTGTCCAATTGATTGTAAGCAGTCATTTGTACCCGTGTCTGCAACGGTTGGTTGATACTGTCCAGATTGGAAAATTCTATAGTACCGAGGTCGAGGTGGTTGAGTACGCCGCCGCCAAAGTATTCTGACATTTTTTTGCGGCGATCTTCTTCCGTGGCTCGCATCAGGCCCTCGCGCCAGTTGCCTCCGGCGGCACCGGAACGCACCGTCTGCGCATCCAGCGAAATATTGCCGTCGGCATCTACGGTCGCTTGCGCAGTGATAGCCATACTAGTGATGGCAGGGTTCATCGCGTCATTGGGCAGGCGGCGCAGTTCCGTTTCTCCGTCGCGGATGACCAATCCCCAGGCATCCGAGTCGCCAGCAGGCAATACACCATTCGGAAAATAGTCGGTGGTCAAATCGGCGAAATGTAGCTGCCCATCCTTGCTTTGGTAGGCCACAATAGCATGATTGAATATATATAAAGTGGGTCGCGGTGCCTGATTGCTAAACGTGTGGGTGCTGACCAGCGTGTACCAGGCAGGGATGCCCTGCTCGTGCAATAGCGTGATCATCAGCGTGGCCACATCCTTGCAGTCACCGACCTTACCAGAGAGGGTCGCGCCCGGTTTTTTGGGCACATAGTTCGTGTTCAAAAACGGTACGAACGAATAGTTGATGTCTTGTGTAATAAAATTGTGCAGGGTTTGCACGACCTGGTTTTCGCTCATATCGGGGCGGAGCAGCGCGCGGGCTTGATCGAGCACCTCATAGTTGGGTTCGGTACGGCAATAAGTTTTGCGATTGTACCACTGCACTACGCGGCTCCAGTCGGGGGTATTGCCCATCATCAGCCAGGCATAAGCATCCAGATTACCGGGTGCGGCTTCCTCGTTTTGGGTTTTTGGAATGTCGTGCCAATCCCAATTCAGGATTTTCCAGTCGCCAGTATCGCGGGTGGTGTGGGCAACTTCCATACGATTGGCAGCAAAATACAGGTCCTGGCTTTTAGGAGCCAACAACTCGATCGTCGCGTGGGCCACCGGAGCCTGCCACGAAGTAATGCTGATATTGAGAAATTGACCCGGAATTTCGTCCGGCATATTGCGATCATTGGAACCTTCCACCACGATTACATCACCCGCGTGCAGGTTTTTAAACACCGCTACTCCGTAACCGCCTAAGTCGGGCGAAGTAATGGAACCATCTTTTTTCAAAATTTTGGCACTGGTGATCTGGCCGAGCAGCCGCAGATCGGTTTCTGTCCACATTTTGGCACCGGCCTCGTTGAGAATATGTACCACTATCTTATTGACAGACTGCAATTTATGTTCCTCTGCCAAATAAGTAAATTGCTGACTATACAGCGAAATCACCGCCTCTTCATCCTTATACTGCTTCTCCCAGGAATGGTCTTTCACGGCTGCATTGAGGTTCACTGGAGAGAAATAACCCGTATATTTCTTCTTGTTTTCCAGTTTTTCAATCTTGTTGGCCACCGAGGAATAATCGCTGGGGCCACGAAGTTCATTTGCCTGCCGGTACCATTTCAGGGCCTCGGCTTCATTTTTCTTTTCAATAAAAATGTCGCCGATGAGTTCGTAAATATCGTCGTCGTAAGGCTCCTCTTCCAGCATAGGGCGGAGGATGGCGAGGGCCTCATCGGCGCGTTCTTTTTCAAACAGATAATTCGCTTTTTGGAAGCGCATGGAAGTCGCATACGGCATGATCGCTAAGCCCTCATCGTAGGTTTTCAGCACCTCATTGATCCGCTCTTTGCGTTTGTAATACACCAGAGTTGCCTCTTGGTCGCTCCAGTCGAAAGTGCTTTTCAGCCGTTTCTGCACTTTTTTGAAATCTTTCTCCCGATCCTTGTCGGTTCCTGGTTTATAGGATTCTGGCTTGTAGCTATCGTCTTTCAAATAATCTTCCAACCGATGCTGCCACTTCGGGCTATCGTGTTTTTCCAGAAAAGCGCGGGTATAGTTTTTGATTTGTTCCTTCCGGCCTTTTTCTTTCAAAAATCGCAGATAACGATTCAAGGTCGGCCAATTGGTCGGCGAGAGTTGCAGCATTTCCTGCAAAGCGACGAGGTAAGCCGTTTCCTCCTGCTCGGCATTGATTTTACTTAAACGAATAGCGTGTTCTACAAAAGTGGGTGCCGTAACAGTATCCATCTCACTCAGCAGAGCCTCCGCGCGTTCGCCTTTGTTGTTGGCAGCATAGAATTTGGCCAGCAAAAACTTGTAGAATGCCGAGTTCGGATTCGTCGCTGTCTGACGGGAAAAATATTCTTCCCCTGTTTCGAGGGCTTTGCTCTTTTGAAAAGCTTTAGCCAGCAAATATTGTTGCCAAAGACTGGTCGGCGCACTGTCGGCTTTTTTTCTAAAAAACTGCAAATAGGGTTGCGCATTTACCTGCATCTGCCAGGGCTGGGCAGCCGACTGATAAGGAGCCATGTAGGTGGTCGTTACATCTGTAAAACTCCGCCCGGTAGTCGGGTCAGTGAGCCGCAAGGCAAAGCCAGTACTGGTCAGCGCACGACCGGAATCTCCCTGATCGCTCGCGTCATCGTCATGACTGGCAGCGTCGCCGCTATTGCCGCCATCATTATATTCGAGGTTCACTTGCGATTCATTTTTGTCCTCCGGGAATTCCGATATTTTTACCAGCAGACGGTGCGTCCCGGTGGGCAAATGAAAAGTGACCGTCTCTGCGTCCCATTCGGTGGTGGAAGTGAGGTGCGCCTGTTCAAAAAGCAGCTGGTCATCCAGCCAGATTTTGATTGGTTCGCCACGAGTGATACACAAAACAACCTGGCGGTCGGTCGGTACGGTCAAAAAAGTATTGGCATAAAAAGTAGCCAAATGCCCGGCATCGGGCAGGTTGTGAAAATAAACGGGCCGACCAGGAGCGGCTACGGTACGCTTCAACCAGCGAAAGGCCACGCCGTATTCGTTTTTAAAATTCGCCTCTAAATCGAAAGGATTGGTTTCTACGGCGGTCGTCTCGGCAAAATTACTGCCGCCTACATTCGCAAACGGCCCGGTGATGGCCCAGTTCCAGCGGGGCAAGGCAGCGTTGGCCATCGCGTCACTCTCGCTGAATTTGCGGTAGCGAAATAGTGTATCAGCTTGCTGCAGTATAAAAGGCAGTCGAATGCTCTCTGGCAAATTTTGGCGCAGGGCTTCAGTCGGTTGGCCCGTATACATCGGCCCAAACAGCCAGACGTAGTGCGCCGCCCAATCGGCGGTGAGTAGTTGATTGGTGTAGCGTTGATAGTTTTCGTAGTCCTGCACCGTTTCAGCGAGGAAAATCAGACCCGTGAGCGCAGATTCGCTTTTAGGGTTTTGGCGTATTTCCCCTTCAAAAACGGTGCGGGCAGCCACGAAGTTATTTTTCTGGATTTCGTCCCAGCCGGAGGTTTGGGCCTGGGTGTTTTTGGTAAAAATTAGCAGGAAAAGAAGGGGCAGACAGTAACGTAAATATGACATTGCGATGAGCTTGATGAGGATGGATGAAGCTGACAAAAAACTTTTGAAAGGCTATTTTGCTTTCCAAAAGTTGGGGCTCAAAGAGATTGTTGGCTGGCAAAAGGCTTAATCGAAGTTTTCAAAGGAATAACTTTTGAGAAGATGCTTTATATGCCTGGGAAAGATGAAAACAACAGCAAAAAAGCCATGCTAATTGTTCCCACGACTCCGGTTTTTTAATTTGACGCGATTGTTATCTATTTCCAAACATCTTGCCGACGTGGGTGTTTCGGTTTTTGGCGGTAGTTGAACCCGCCGTTATTTTCACTCTCCGGCGACTAAACCCGCCGTTACTAAAACATAACCAAATTATGGCATTCACACTTCCCGAACTCCCCTATGCCGCCGATGCCCTCGAACCGCACGTGGACGCGCAAACGATGCACATTCACCGCGAAAAACACCACGCGGCCTACGTCACCAACCTGAACAATGCGGTGCAGGGTACGGAAAACGAAGGCAAAAGCCTCGAAGAACTGCTGGCCAACATCTCCAAATTGCCTCCCGTTATTCGTAATAACGGCGGCGGTCACTGGAATCACTCCATGTTTTGGCAGATTCTCGCTCCCAATGCAGGCGGCGAACCGACTGGCGAACTGGCTACTCAAATTAATAAGGCTTTTGGTTCTTTCGACGAATTTAAAAAGCAATTTGCGCAAGCTGCCACGACTCGTTTCGGCTCCGGCTGGGCTTGGTTGTGCGTCAGCGACGATGGTAATCTATTCATTACAAGCACCCCCAACCAGGACAATCCGCTGATGGATGTAGCCGAAAAGAAAGGCAATCCGATTCTTGGCCTCGACGTCTGGGAACATGCTTATTACCTGCATTATCAGAACCGTCGACCCGACTATATCGCTGCCTTCTGGAATGTAGTAAATTGGCCGGAGGTGACGCGTCGCTACCAGCAGAAGTAATTTGGTTCCTTAAACAGCACTAAAATATCGCCGGGCTGATCGTCATTTGACGGTCAGCCCGGTTTGTTTTATCTGCATTTACGGCATGGATAGCGTTTAATAGTTGAAATTCATCCGTCTATTATGGCGATTTATCCAACTATTTTCCATTCGGCATTGGCAGTTTCTAATCTTGTGGCAAGAAACATAAAAAGCAAAAAGCAAAAAGGCAATTTGCAAAATGGCATTTCAAATATGAACAATACTGCACCTAAACGTAAAAAACGCACCCTTCTTTATGTCCTGATCTGCGTATTTGTCTTGCTCATCGTGGCCGCCGCCGTGAAAGCACGTCAAAAACCAAAAGGGGAAGAGGTAAATGCCGAAAAAGTACAACGTCGTACCATCCGCGAAATGGTGAGTGCCAGCGGCAAAATTTTCCCCGAAACGGAAGTTAAAATCAGCTCCGATGTCTCTGGAGAGGTGGTGGAACTATACGTGAAGGAGGGCGATTCCGTCACGGTGGGGCAGGTGTTAGCCAAAATAAAGCCCGACGAATACCAAAGTGCGCTCGAACAAGGTCAGGCTTCGGTGAGTACGGCCCAGGCGCAACGCCAGATTTCTTCCTCGAATGTACTGGGTAGCACGGCGCAAATTGCCCAATTAAAAGCCAGTCTGGCACAAGCGAATGCTCAATTGGAGACGATGCGCAATACCCACAAACGCAACGAGCAATTGTACAAAGATGGTGGTGTTATTTCCACCGCCGAGTTTGAAACTTCGCTGAATAACCTGCGGGCCGCCGAAAGTGGTGTAGCCGTTGCCGAAGCTAATCTGCACTCGTCAGAAAGCAGTTTGTCCAGCGCAAAAGAGAATGTTCGCGTATCAGATTATGGTATTAATAGTGCTAATGCTCGGCTTAAAGAACTACGTACCAGTCTGCAAAAAACCATCATTACGGCTCCGGTGAGCGGTATTGTCAGCAAACTGAACATCGAACGCGGCGAACGGGTGCTGGGAATGTTGCAAATGACGGGTACCGAAATTATGCGCATTGCCAACCTGCGCAGCATGGAAGTGCAGGTGGATGTGGTGGAAAACGACATCCTGAAAGTCAAAGTCGGTGACGAAACTGACATTGAAGTGGATGCTTATTTGGGTCGAAAATTTAAGGGTAAAGTCTCCGAAATATCCAGCAGTGCCAGCAATGTAGGTACCTCTGGCAGCAGCTTAAACACCGACCAGGTTGCCAATTTTGTCGTAAAAATCCGGGTGGACCCGGCTTCTTATATTGATCTGGTGGGAAATGGCCAACGCTATCCCTTTCGGCCCGGTATGTCTGCCGCCGTAGACATTTTCACCCATACTGCCGACAGTACTTTGACTGTGCCGCTAATCGCCGTGACCGCTCGCGATGATGATAAAGACAAAAAAGTCGAAGCCAGTGCTGGTGCGGAAACGACGTCAAAAACTGCTAATCAAATCAAAGAAATTGTGTTCGTAGTTTCTGGCGACACGGTGGCGGTGCGTGAAGTGAAAACCGGCATTCAGGGCAATGAGTTTATCGAAATTCTCTCTGGCGTGCAGGAAGGCGACATGATTGTCACTGGACCGTATTCTGCCGTGAGTCGCAAACTAAAAAGTGGTTCCCGCATTATCGTGACCGACAAAAAAGTAGGCGATAGTTCTAAGGATAAAGCGAAGGTGGAAGTTGATTAAGTGTGCAAAGGGCAATTTGCAAAAGGCAAATAAGTGCATAGCATCTCAACTTTGCCTCGGATAAGTAAGTAACGCAATATTAAGTCCTACTCACTGTACTCTCCCCCTTTACGGGGGAGTAGGAGGGGGCTTCCTCTAAAAGGCAAGAAGCACCCGTTGCTTCTTGCCTTTTCTTTTTTGCCAAAAACACCCTCGAACACGCTACTTTTGTAGCGTCATTACGACTTTTTCGATGGCATTTTTTATGGAAAATCAAGAATTTCTACCTCCCGATACCGCTAATTTACCCAAAAACGGTCGCGCTAAAGCCATCGCTTTGTCGTCCAACACCACCCTTTTCTGGCGGGTATTTCTACCGATTTTTGGGACGGTGCTGGTTACGGTGTTCGTGGGAGCCTTTTTACTCACTGATGAAGAAGAATTGTATCTTCCCTTTTCGGTGTGGTGGCTCCGTGCATTGGCTATTCTGCTCTGGCTGGGCTGGCTTTATTTCGTGTGGCGCGTGCTTCGCCAATTGAAGCGTGTGGATGCCGACGACACCCATGTTTACGTTACAAACTATTGGACGACAGTACGTTATCCCTGGACGGATATAGAACGAATAGAAATGCAGCAACGCTGGGGAAGGCGCGTAGTGCATTTGCACCTGCGTGCGCCAGGACGTTTTGGTCAAAGAATTTCATTTTTGCCGGGTAGTGCTTATGCCGTTTGGATGCAGGATCATCCGCAGGTGGCACCCCGGTCGGCCAATTGAAGATGCAACAAGCAAAGGGCAAAAGGCAATAAAAAAGGCAAAGGGCAACCTCATGCTTTGCTCCTTGCCTTTTACAAATTTGCCTCTTGCCCTTTTTACTTCATTCCCGCCAGCCGCAGCCGTTCCCAAATACTGAATCGCAATTCATTGCGTGTACTTTCCACCTCGAATTTTTGGTGCGTCCAGAAGGCTATGGAGAAAACGATCCGATGATCGGTGAATTCCACGATACGCACCTGCAGTGGCCATTTGGACTCGTCGTGCAGTACGCGAGGATGCGCGGCAGTGACTTCCAGCATAATATCGCGCACCTGATTTTCATCGGCTCCGTGGGCTACGCTGACCGTCACGGAGAAGCGCGAGGGCAGCGTATTGTGGTGGCTCCAATTGACTACCGTTTCAGTGATGAATTTATAGTTTGGAACGATCAGCAATAGACCGTCCGGTGTCTCGATCTTGGAAGTGCGCAGATTGATTTCCATGACTTTCCCCATTTGGCCATCCACTTGCAGCACATCGCCTACTTCTACAGTCCCTTCAAACAGCAGAAAAATGCCCGACATAATATCACGGAAAATCTGCTGAATACCCAAACCCAAGCCCACCAATAACGCCGCCGAACCAGCCAATACCACCGTCATTTCAATGCCGACAGTTTTGAACATGGCCGCCACTGCCAGCGTCCAAGCCAGATATTGTACGATCAAAAACAGCGAGTGCCGTCGCCCATAATCGGAACTGGAAAGCAGGCGTTTGCTGCCATGAATGAAACGATGGGCCAGCCGCAATACTATCCAGCAGACGATCCAGATAACGACCACGCCCAGCACCATCGCTACGGTGAGCGCGTACTGACCAATGCCAAACAGGTGGTATTCTAAAAGGGAACGAAAATCCATGGGGCAAAGTAAAGGCTAATGAAGGAAAAAACCTTTTTAACCCCGCATTAGCCCTTACAAACTATATTTTATTGCCTACTAAATCTTCTTAGGCTTCCGCACGGTAAATACCCGTGAGACATTAAAACCAAAACGAATACCGCTCAACAAACGGCCTTCATCATTTTTGAAAAACCAATCTTCCTGGGTTTCCGTGATAAAGCCTTTGTAGGTCATATCCTCCGAATTGGTGAAATGCAGCGAAAACACGTGACCACCCGTCTCAATCTCCCAACCCACAGAAAGCGAATTGGCATAAGACTCACTGATCTGCCCCGCTGGCACATAATAGTATTCCGCATTGATAGCGGTGCGCTTGGTCAGTTTGATGCGTCCACCGAATCCGATGGCGAGTACATCATTTTTGTCGCCAGCCGTCGGCACAATGTTACGGTGCACCAGCGTTGGCATCAGTTGCAGGGAGAGACGTTCGCTGAACTTGCGGGCCAGCAGCAATTGGTGGGTGTAATACACACGCGAGGAGAATTTATTGTCACGTTCTGTATCCGAAAATTTCAGCGATTTGATCTGCGCATCAATGAGATACGACACCGCGATGGGCATATTTCGCTGGCCGGTACTTTGGCGCAACAACTTGTATTTAGCGAAGCCGTCAAAGATTTTTTCCCGGCCACCGCGCCCGACCCCGATCATAAGCCGGGGAGTAAGGCCATAGTCGAACCCGATGCGCACGTTGGCATTATCTAAGCCCGAACATGTCGTACACCCCTTGGCGAAGCGGGGTAAAACGGTGGGATATTTTAAAATCTAATACACCCGGTGCAGTATTTTCAATGGAGTGACCATTAATAATGCGATTGGATTTGAAGGTCGCCGTGGTATAGTCCGTGGTTGGTTCGTCGGGGATACTCGAAAGCATATCGTCGGTTTGGGCATTCAAAAAATAAGAGGTACCCAATAAAAGAAAAAGGAGAAATTTTTTCATAAACGTTTGATTTGCAAATTATTGAAAGATTAAAAAAAGCCACTGGATGTCTTTCCAATGGCCTTTTTTGAGTAGTGTTTTTGTGTTTACTTCATGGGTTTCAGCAGGGCTTCCACGCTGATTTTGATCGTTTGGGCGATTTTGTCGCGCACAACGCTGGGAATAGAAATGCCATAGTCGGCGGCGGCTACATTGAAAGAGGAAGCGAGGGTAATGTTTCCAGCATTCACTTTCACCGTGCCGCTCACGTCCACATCTTTCGTAATGCCGTGCATGGTCAATTGGCCCTTCACCTGAGCGGTGTATTTGCCGTCCTGTGCAAAATTCACTTCGCTCAAGTTGGTGATCTCGCCTTTAAATTGAGCATTTGGGTAAGTCGAGGACTCCATATAATTTTCGTTGAAATGCTCCTGCATCAAAGCTTTTTCCATTTGAAAACCTTTGACGAGAACTTTCCACTCCGTTTTTCCGGTCTTAGTGTCCAGGACAGCCGTGCCACTCTTGGTCGTGCCTTCTATTTTTTCCATTGGCGAGGTCGCATCAAATTTCACAGCGGCATCACGGGTAAAAAAACGTTGCGCGGTTAGCGGACCGGCCACCAACAGGAAAAGAGCAGCGATTGACAGGATATTTTTCATAATAAGGTGGTTGAAAAGGTTGAGGGAAAAAGTTGAGAAAATAAGGGGTTGATGTTGTTGAGTAGGGTTGAGGAAAAGGTTGAGGTTGTTGAGATGAGGTATATTGAACACACTAAATTATTTCTCAACCTGCGAAGCAGACTCAACATTCTCAACAATTTTTCTCAACAATTTATTTCACTTCCACGCAACGCGACAGTTGCACATCCAGATTAAGACCGTCGCATTTGCCTTTCAAAGTAATTTTTTCGCCCACCGGAAAGTTGGTGCGTGGGTGTTGCGCCAGCGAATCGAGGGTACAATACACGCCAAAATCCTGTCCCGTTTCCAGCATCACTTTCACGGTGCCGTCTTCGTTGGTAGTTTCTTTTACCTGGCCCGACACAGCGATGGTTTTGCCGAGATATTTAGTGTTGGCCGCGTTTTCATCGGCGTTATATTCGGTCAGCAAAGCCGCCGCTGCTATACTGGCTTCGGCCTTGGAAGTCGCCATATCTTCTTTGGGTTTGTTCCATTGGTAGTAGCCAACGCCCGCGCCGACGATGCCGATGATAACTAGGAAAAGGACGGCTTTTTTCATATTGGAAGACGAAATTTATTTCGTTTTTAAATTTTTAAAAAACTGAAAACCAATTAATTGCAATACGGAATAAATTCCGCGCTCCGACTAATTATTGAGCGCACCAGCATTCACCCAGGCCTCTATTTTTTGTCGGTTGCAAAGGCTCATGAGTCCGGTTTGGGGCATAGGATTGATGTGATCATTGATGCGAGCCACCAACGTTCCATTCACCGCATAGTCGTGGAATACCTCAAAGTCCTCGAATGGATAACCGGAAATATTGTTCGCCACCGTGTGGCATGAATAGCAGTTTTGCTGCAAAATCTCCTTGATCTCTACACTATAACGCATGGCAGTGGTATCGCAAGACTCGGCGGGGCCGAACAGTTCTTCTTCGTTGTCGTAGGTGCAGCCAGTTGGTAAAGCCAGCAATGCCCAGAGGCCCAACAGGCCACAAAAGAGAAGTAGTTTTTTCATGTTTTTCCTAAAAAGTGAAAATTATCGAATCGCAAATAACGCTCAACATTGGCTAGTTTTCGTTGTTTATACTCGGTTTGTATAGGTTAGACGGGGCTGGAAGCGAAAAGGTTTAGGCAGGTTTATTTATTGACTTTCAGTGCTTTATATTTTGTCTCTATCAAAACTTATCTGCTTTAACTGTATTTGCTCTCTTAGCCGCAAAAATGCAGCAAACCGAGCATTACTGGCCAGTCGAACTGACTGAATCCTTAAAAAACCCGGATAGGCCAGCACAAATGTCAACTAAACCCTTCTAAACCTTTTGTCTAAACCGCTCTAAAATTTTCCTTATTAGACCCATCTAACCGACGTCAGCAACATGGAAAAGAAGAATTGGAAAATCTGGTTTCGACAACTTGGCCTGGCGGGCTTTTTATTTTTTCTGGCCAAAGGACTGGTCTGGTTGGCCATCTTTTTTGGCCTGTTCAAGGCTTGCGGCACGTAATTAATAGACTGCCGGACAGTTGGATATTGGACAATTGACCTTTCACGTAAAAAATTTGAAGGTTAATAACATATATTTTAGAGTCTAACGTCTAAAATCAAAATATCCAGTAGTTCAACACTTATTATTTTAAAACAAAAAGTTTTCGCAATTTCGCACCTCATTTCCCAATCAGGTGGTAAGTAAGTGAGATCAATCGGTTGCGTTGGTCTTATTGCCTTATTTGCCTTTTGCAATTTTGCCTATTTAAAATATGGCTTCTAAGAAAAATACTGCCGCGTTGGCTCCTACTCCTTCCGAAAATGGGACCGACGAAATGGTGGATCCAAATCACATCGTGATCAAAGGCGCGCGCACTAATAACCTGCGTAATATAGACCTGCGTATTCCCAAAAACAAACTGGTGGTCGTCACGGGCGTCAGCGGTTCCGGCAAGTCGTCCATCACGATGGATACGCTGTACGCGGAAGGTCAACGCCGCTACGTGGAAAGCCTGTCGAGTTATGCCCGCCAGTTTTTGGGGCGCATGAAAAAGCCCGATGTGGATTACATCCGGGGCATTTGTCCGGCTATTGCCATCGAACAACGCGTAACGACGGGCAATACGCGCTCCACGGTGGGCAGCATGACCGAGGTGTATGAGTTCTTGCGCTTGCTGTATGCGCGTATCGGACGATTTTATTCGCCGATCAGTGGGCAGGAAGTGAAAAAACACGAAGTGTCGGACGTTATTGATTTTATCAAAAGCCAACCCGAAGGTACGCGCGGTCTAGTGCTGATGCCTTTCAGCGATAAATACAAGGAACGGACGCTCGAACAGGAACTGAATTTGTTGTTGCAAAAAGGCTACACGCGTTTGCAGGCGGGCGGAGAAACCGTACAGATTCAGGATATTCTGGAAGGCGAAAACACCGAATTCGATCTTAAATTACCAGCCTACACTTTTCGCGATCGCGTCTTATTGTTGCTCGACCGTTTTGTCATCCAAAATCCGATGGACGACAGCGACTGGATGCGACTGGCGGACTCTGTAAATACCGCTTTTTATGAAAGTGAGGGGGAATGCGTCGTTCAAATACTGAATGCGGAATCCGGAATTCGGAATTCCACGACGTTCAATAATCGCTTCGAGTTGGACGGTATGGAATTTCCGGAACCAACGCCGCAACTCTTCAATTATAACAATCCCTATGGTGCCTGCCCAACCTGTGAAGGCTACGGGAAAATACTCGGCATTGACCATAATAAAGTAATTCCCGACCAAACAAAATCGGTGTACGATGGGGCGGTTGTGTCCTGGAAAGGGGAGAAAGGTAGTGAGTGGCAGGAAACGTTAATGCGTCAGGCGCACCGTTTCGATTTTCCTGTACATACGCCCGTAGAAAATCTTACTAAGGCTCAGTACAAGTTGTTATGGACTGGTAATCAATACTTTGACGGTATTGACGCCTACTTCAAGGAAATAGAAAGTAAGACCTATAAAATCCAGAATCGGGTGATGTTGGCGCGTTATCGGGGTCGTACAGTTTGCCCTGTTTGCGATGGCGGCCGTCTGCGTCGGGAGGCTCTGTGTGTGCGCATTGGTGGCCCGGAAGCGGTTGGCGGACGTAATATTTCGGAACTGACTTCTATTCCAATCGACGAGGCACTCGCTTATTTCCAGCAACTACAACTCAGCGAAAATGATCGCCAAGTAGCCAAACGGCTGCTGCTCGAACTGAATAATCGCCTGCGTTTCATGGTGGAGTTGGGACTCGGCTATTTGACCCTCGACCGGATTTCCAACACCCTTTCCGGCGGCGAAACCCAGCGCATTCACCTCACTCGCGTACTCTCGGTTCCAACCTTACCGCGTCTATGTATATATTGGACGAACCGTCGGTGGGCTTGCATCCTCGCGACACGGGCCGTTTGGTGAAAGTATTGAAAGAATTACGCGATCTCGGCAATACGGTCGTAGTAGTCGAACACGAGGAAGAAGTCATCAAAAATGCTGATTATCTGGTAGATATGGGGCCGGAAGCGGGCATTCTCGGCGGAACGGTGGTCTTTGCAGGCAACTACACCGACATTAGTTCTGCCGCCCCGGAAAGCCTGACCACGCAGTATATGAGTGGTAAAATGTCCATTAAAACGCCCTCGCAACGCCGCAACACACCGGAAATGCTGGTGCTGCGCGGGGCGCGTCAGCATAATTTGAAAAATATTGATGTGCGCATTCCACTGCACTGTCTCACGGTGGTGAGCGGTGTGTCCGGTTCCGGCAAGACCACGCTTGTGCGTGATTTGCTCTATCCTGCTTTATTGCAGCATTTGCCCGATAACGGCGGTAAGCAGCCCGGCCTCTGCGACGGACTGGAAGGTCCGGTGAAAAAAGTGACGCGGGTAGAGTTTATTACCCAAAGTCCGATTGGCAAGAGCAGCCGCTCCAACCCGATCACCTACGTCAAAGCCTACGATTATATCCGCGATTTATTTGCCGAACAGCAACTGTCCAAGATTCGCGGTTTTGCCCCTAAACATTTCAGTTTCAACGTAGAAGGCGGTCGCTGCGAAGTCTGCAAAGGCGAAGGTGAACAAGTGGTGGAAATGCAATTCCTCGCCGATGTGCATCTCGAATGCGAAGAATGTAAGGGCCGTCGCTTCCGGCAGGAAGTGCTGGATGTGGAATATAAAGGCAAGAATATTTTCCAGGTGCTGCAACTGAGTATTGATGAAGCACTGGTCTTTTTTGCCGGGCAAAAAGAAATTATAGAGCGCATCCGGCCACTCGCCGAGGTGGGTCTGGGTTATGTACAACTTGGTCAATCGAGCAGTACGCTCTCCGGGGGTGAGGCGCAACGCGTAAAACTCGCTTCTTTCCTGATCCGCGAAAACAGCGGCGGCCACATCTTTTTCATCTTTGATGAACCGACGACGGGCCTGCATTTTCACGATATTCAGAAATTGCTCACCGCTATTAATGCCTTGGTAGAAAAAGGCCATTCGGTGCTAGTCGTGGAACATAATATGGAGGTCATCAAATCGGCGGATTGGGTAGTAGATCTCGGCCCGGAAGGTGGTAAAGACGGCGGGAATCTCGTTTTTGAGGGACGGCCAGAGGATTTGGCGAAGGTGAAGGCGAGTTATACGGGGGAATATTTGAAGGAGAAATTGTAGATGAGAGAGGGTTTTATGGCCAAAAGAAGTTATTTTTGAACCAAACTTTTTGCTCATGCCACAGGAAGAATTGTTGGATTCACCGGCCAGACACATGACCGCAGCAGAATTTTTCCGCTTTTGCCGGGACAATGACGAGCTGCGTATGGAGCGTGACCAATACGGAAATGTTGAAATTATGCCTCCCACTGGATTTGAAACTGGCCGTCGCAACTCGAAATTGACGGCCAAACTTGATTACTGGAATGAAACGCACGACTCCAAAGGAACAGTCGGCGATTCCAGTACGGGCTACACGCTGCCCAACGGCGCAGTGCGTTCCCCCGACGTTTCCTGGATATCAAATGAACGTTTGTCCGTTACTACGCCGGAGGATCGCGAGCGTTTTGTGTCGGCGGTGCCGGAATTTGCTGTGGAAATACGTTCGCGGAGTGATCGGCCACGCACCCTGCGCGATAAAATGCGGGAGTACCTGGATAATGGGGTGCTGTTGGCCTGGTTTATTGATGTACCTGAACAACGTGTGGAGGTTTACCGAGCCAATGGTGAGATTACTATAATTGAAGGTTTCGACCAAGTACTTTCCGGCGAAAATGTATTGCCCGGTTTTGAGTTTGATCTTAAATGGATGAAATAACTTGGACTTTATCACACCCATTTATCCGCAAAAGCCAACAAACGTTCTTCTTCCCACAATCCACTCATCAGTTGTACACCCACGGGCAAGCCATTGTCTGGGTGCGTACCAGCAGGCAGGGCCAGTGCAGGCACTCCAGCTAAATTCGCCAACACCGTATATATATCGGACAGGTACATAGCCACGGGATCGTCCGATTTCTCTCCGAATTTCCAGGCTACCGAGGGCGCGGCAGGCATTAAAATAAAATCGTAGTCCTGCAAAATGGCCAAAGTACGCTGCCGAATAAGTTGTCTTGCTTGTTGGGCTTTGGTGTAATAAGCATCATAATAGCCGCTGCTGAGGACAAAGGTGCCGAGCAGAATGCGCCGCTTCACCTCGGCACTGAAACCCTCACTTCGCGAAAGCACGTAATTTTCTTCCAGATTCCGGGCCTGCGAGCTGCGATGTCCGTAGCGCACCCCATCGTAGCGCGACAAATTGCTGGATGCTTCGGCGGTCGTCAACACATAATAAGTCGGAATGATAAAATCCAATAGATCAAAAGAAACGGGTTCCACGATGTGACCTTGCTTACGAAGTTGTTCAATAAATTGTTGCGTCACTGAGCGAACCCCGCTATCAATCGATTCATTATCAATTGTTTGCGAGAAATAGGCCACACGCGCCGGGGCAGATATTTCTTCACGGATAGAAGAGCCAGCCACAGCCGTACTGTCATAATCATCCGGTCCTGCCATTACATCTAGTAAAATCGCGATGTCAGTAGGATTGTGGGCCAACACTCCAATTTGGTCGAACGAGGAGCCATAAGCCAGCAAACCGTGTCGAGAAATGCGTCCGTAGGTCGGCTTGAAGCCCCACAAGCCGCAAAAAGCCGCTGGCTGGCGCACCGAGCCACCCGTATCGGTGCCGAGAGCAACTAAACAAGTGTCCGTTTGTACCGCTACTGCCGCGCCGCCGGAGGAGCCGCCCGGTACGCGCTCCGGGTCAAGGGCGTTGCGCACGGGACCGTACACCGAATTTTCATTGGACGAGCCCATCCCAAATTGGTCGCAGTTAGTGCGCCCGATAATGATTGCATCCTCCGCCAGCACCCGCTCTACGGCGGTAGCAGAATACAGAGACATAAAACCTTCCAGCACTTTCGAGGAAGCGGTAACCTGATGGCCAGCGTAACAGATATTGTCTTTGATGCTAATGACCAGGCCAAACAAACGTCCTAACCCGGCTGGTTCATTTTGCAGGCGAATATCCAGCGCATCGGCTTGGGTACGGGCTTCGTCGGCCCACACTTCCACGTAAGCATTGAGGGAGCGCGAGTTTTCGATTTGCTTGAGATAATGCTCCACGACCGCCCGACAGGTGGTTTGGCCAGCACCCAGGGACGACTGCAATTCCGGGAGGGACGAAAATTTAGGCATAGTGCGGCAAAAATAGAGATTTTACCGTCTTCTCATTTGGTTGGTGAGGCGATGCAGCATTTTGCGGAGTTGGCGCGTTCACACCTGCGTCCGACTGCATGTTGGGCAATATGATTAGTTGAACTCATTTTTAAGATCAATGACGAGTCAACCCATTTTGGCGGCTTGTGGCACTTATTGCCCGAGAGTGGGGTAATCCTTGCCATCTGTGTGCCATTTTTGCCCTCGTAAGGCAGTTGAAATGTCAGAATGGCAGCAAACAGATTAGTGCACGGAGTTGGCACATTTTTGATGAAAATGTTGGCTGTCCTTGGAAAAACCGGGCGGAAATTTTCGGGGTACATGCTCTCGCGAAAAAAGATTTGTTGGGGATGAACAATTTTAAATGGCTACGTCGTCCCAAATATTAAAAATGGGATTGAAATTAAATTTTCCAACAATTTGTCGCCTGCCATTTAATCATAAACGCAGGCCAGATATTTCTCCCCAAAAGAAAATAAAATAGCGAAAAATGGTTAATTTCTGAGCCTTTCTTTCGTTCAGTATTTTCAATCTGTTTTGAAAGCAGATATTTAATTAGAATTCGTCAAAATAACATAATCAATTGATAATGAAAGTTTTGTCTATACAGTAGGTGTTGTAACATCAAATTATGACAGAAATGGACATTTTTTTGTCGAAGAAAAATTTGGTTTAAGTTCAACAAAGATAGTATCTTTGGAGCATCAAATTCAAAACACAAAGGAGGCATCACCATGACACCCATGGAATTCAACAGCAAACTGAACACCTTGCAGACTTTGCTTCACTCCTTCGCCTATAATCTGACGAAGAATATGGAAGACGCCAAGGATTTGTACCAGGAAACAGCGTACCGTGCGTTGTTCAACCGGGACAAATTCCAGCCTGGCACCAATTTTAAAGCCTGGATGTTCACGATTATGAAGAACATCTTCATCAACAATTACCGGAAAAAGGTGAAAGCAAACACCATTCTGGATACCACGGATAATCAGTATTACCTCAATTCTGGCAGCCACGCCACGGCCAACGCCGCTGAGGGAGGCATTATGTTGAAGGAACTGAATGGGATGGTGTCATCTTTGGATGATAGTATTCGTGTGCCGTTCCTGATGCACTTTGAGGGATTCAAATACCAGGAAATCGCCGACGAACTGGCTCTGCCACTGGGTACCGTAAAAAGTCGTATCTTCTTTGCCCGCAAGGAATTGAAGGGCAAGATTTTGTCGAATTACGGTTTCCATCCGAACTAAATATTCCGAATAAACACACTCATTGGTTCTTCAAGGCCGTCCGCAAGGATGGCCTTTTTTGTTGCCCCTCCCCCTCCTACTCCCCCTAAAGGGGGAGAGCACATTGAGTAGAATTTAATATCTGTAATTTTTACTTGCTCATTTGCCTATTGTTTTAAAGGCTCTTCGTTCGTCCGCCGTCTACGGGCAAATTAATGCCGCTGATATAACCCGCGGCGGGGCTGGCCAGAAAAGCCACGGCGGCAGCTACTTCGCCGGGTTCGGCGAAGCGGCGTAGCGGAATGTGGCTTTTGAATTGTTCTTCCACGGCTTCTGCGGATTGGCTACTCGCAGCGGCACGTTTTTCCACGATTTCTTGCAGTCGCCCGGTGCGGGTATAACCGGGCAAAACATTATTTACCGTGATGCCGAAACGACCGACTTCATTGGCCCAGGTTTTGGCCCAGCCAGCCACCGCCCAGCGCGTCGTGTTGGAAACGCCGAGATTGTCGAGCGGCTCTTTTACCGAAGTGCTGATGATATTAATAATGCGACCAAAACTGGCCGCCTGCATACCGGGCAGCACAGTTTGCGCCAGCAATTGGTTGCAAATCAAATGATTGTGATAAGTCGCTAGAAAGGCTTCCGGCGTGGCATTGATGATAGGTCCCCCTGCTGGACCGCCAGTATTATTTATCAAAATATGAATGGTCTGCTGCGCACACAATGCCTGCACCTGCTCCACCAATTGGTCGGACTGTGAAAAATCAACCACGAGATAACCATGCTGCTGGCCTTGATTTGTGTCCAAAGTTTGCAGCGTGCTTTGCAGGGCACTTTCGGTGCGAGCGAGGAGGGTGACGTTGGCACCGAGGGCGGCGAGTTCCAGCGCGACGGCGCGCCCGATGCCCGCGCTGCTTCCGCCGACGAGAGCATTTTTACCGAGAAGAGAGATTTCCATGCAGCAAAATTGCGGCACTATAATGAAATATTTTGTTTTAAATTTGTGCAAAATCCTCTTAAAATCTATCCTTAACTAATTACCCTGATTTTGGAACAAAATCCTCCTTTTCAGCGCGGGCGCGGTGCTCAGATCAATCCTACCTCGAAGTACGAGCAAGTCGTGCGCGATGAGCAGCCTATTGACTGGTCATTGGTGCCGGAGGAATGGGAAGAGACGAGTCTGAAAACCGAATATTTGGAGACGCATCCAAAGACAATTCTAAATAAAGTGATCAGTGCCGATATTCCGCTGGAGTGGAGCCTGAATCCTTATCAGGGCTGCGAACATGGCTGCATTTATTGTTATGCCCGCAACACGCACCCGTATTGGGGCTACAGCGCAGGGCTTGATTTTGAACAAAAAATATTGATCAAACGCAACGCCGCGACCCTGCTGGAACAGCAACTGAAAAAGAAGAGCTGGAAGGCTGTACCAGTAATGTTCGCCGGTAACACAGACGTGTATCAGCCCGCCGAACGGAAGTTTGGGCTAACTCGCCAATGCCTCGAGGTATTCTGGAAATACCGGCATCCAGTGAGTATTATCACCAAAAACAGCCTCATTTTACGCGACCTTGATCTGCTGACTTCCCTCGCGGCGGAACGTCTGGTGCACGTGGCGATTAGTATTACCACGTTGGAAGAGGAATTGCGACAATTTTTGGAGCCGCGCACCGCCTCCGTGAAACAGCGTCTGCATACTGTAGAAACGCTTACCAAAGCCGGAATCCCCGTATTTGTGATGATGGCCCCGATCATTCCCGGCTTGAACGATCACGAAATATTTGCTTTGGTGAAGGCTGCTGCCGATGCCGGGGCCTTGGGGGTGGGTCATAACATCGTCCGCTTGAACGGCGACGTGGGCGTTATTTTTGAAGATTGGCTGCGCAAAGCTATGCCCGACCGCGCTGACAAAGTGCTGCATAAAATCCGGGATACGCACGGGGGAAATCTGCACGATCACCGGCCCGGTACGCGTATGCGCGGCGAAGGCAAAATAGCCGAGATGATCCACGCTCAGATGCGCCTGGCTAAACGTAAGTACCTCGAAGGTCGCCAAATGCCAGCCTACAATCTCGATCTGCATGAACAACATAAATCGGCGCAATTACGGCTGTTTTGATGGGCGACTGCCAAGATGGGGCCTGCTCAAGGGTTGCCAATCCGCATTCATTAGGTTCGATGTGCCGCTTTCCCGACAATTAGGCGTGATATTTGATATATTTAAAAAATAATCAGGTTTGCCAGGATGGCTTTTTAAAGATTTAGCCATGTGTTTTTGTTTTTTAATAGCGTTAAATGTTGATCTTCAACATTTTAATGACGACTATTGATTTTTATATCACTACCAGAAATACCCAAAAAAGTGTAGAATCCAACGTTTCATTCGCGCTTGTTTTTACCAAAAAACGGGTAGATGTCCGGCAACTTGCAAATTTTATACCCTTGCACAGCTAACAGAAGCGAATTGTTTCCCATACTTTTACGCCCGTTATTTTAATCCTCGGTTTTTTTCCTAAACGACTCACCGCCGCGTCTCTTAATCCCTAATGCTTACACGCCCCTGTCTCGCAGGGCCTTGCACCGATTGTTGTTAATCTGTTTCCTAAGCATTACTCATTGACTGGGTAGGCGTATGCGCCTGCCGAGCGGTCAAACCCTATTTTTCTGCTCTTTTTAATAACTCCAGGATTGTAACACACAAGCAAGGCGATAGGTGCTTTGGCTTATATTGCTGTTACACTTTGTGTTGCCTATTGCTTATTTACTTGTTGTCCTTTCTCTTTAATCATTCCCTCCCAATCAATTCTATTAACCGTTTAAATAATTTCTTCATGAAAAGTTTTACCCACCACCCCGTGGGGGCTCCGCAGAGCCTCTTCGTCAGTGCCAGCCTGCACCGACCCAATTACCTGACCGGGCAGCCGGTTCTTTTCTGGTGTACGCTGATTAGCGGCCTGTTGTTACTGGCAATTGGGGCGCACGCACAGCCTTTCAACCAAACTGCTACGGCCTTTACTTCACCGCCAAACGTACCCGTTATTAATCCCCTCGCAAGTTTCAATGTCGGCCAACGCTCTGTTCCGGTTTTCGTTGACATTGACAATGACTGCGACAAAGACCTTTTTGTCGGTAATGCGGCGGGTTATATATTGTACTTCAAAAATGTAGGTACCGCTAGTGCTCCTACATTTGTGCAGCAAACGAATTTCGCTAACCCGATGAATGGGTTCAATGTGGGTAGCAATGCCAAGCCTGCTTTCGTGGACATAGATGCTGATGGCGATATGGACTGTTTTGTGGGTGCTGGTGACGGTAAAGTACACGCCTTTAAAAATACGGGTACTATATTGGCTCCTGTTTTTGTAGAAATAAGCGGTCCAAATACCAATTTCTTCCTGGGTAATCCTTTCGATGGAGAAGATGTAGGGGCCAATGCATCGCCTGCTTTCCTTGATTTCGATAATGATGGCGACTTCGATTGTTTTGTATCCAGCAGCTCCAGTACCAACTCCATTCACTATTTTCGTAATGATAGAGATGAAGCAAGTGCCGAATTTAATGAACTCACCGGTGCAGCTAATCCGCTCAATGGGGTCAACATCAATAGTAATGCTGCCTTGACTACGCTTAATATAGATGGTGACGTAGATGTTGATATTTACACGGGTGTGTCAGATGGTACGTTTGTATACTTTAGTAATAATGGTAACGGTACATTCTCACCCGGTAATGCTGGTCCGTTGGAAGATCCTTTTGCCGATCCAGCTATTAAGGATTTGGGAACGGGTACTCAATATGCGGCTCCGACTTTCGTAGATATTGATGGGGATGGCGATTTGGATTGTTTCTCCGGACGCAACAGCGGCGGATTTGTGTACTACCGGAATGATGCGCCTGCGGCTCCTCGCACGATGGCTTGTAAGCCCTACTTTGTTACGCTAAGTGCCAATGGTCAGGTAACTATTGTACCAAACAATCCAGCGGTAGCGAATGCCTTGTATTTGAGCAGCACTTTTAACTGCTTTAGTGAGTTGTCGTTTGTGGTTACGAATAGCGGTACACTCAGCTTTACTTGTGCTGACGCTACAAATACTACCCTTAACCCTACTGGTACTCCGACCGCTTCTACACTCACCTTGCGCGCCACAGATGCAGCGGGCAATACGGCTACTTGTTCTTCCACCGTCACAGTGCTTGATAAGACCGGACCAGTGCCAAATACAGCAGTTTTACTTCCGGTAACACTGGATATTTGTGCTGTAAGTGCTTTTCCAGCCAGCTATACACCCACGGCTACGGATGTTTGTCCTACCACAGCCGTAAGCGGCGTAGCATCTCCCTCGACTTTGCCTGCCTCGGTAGGACCAAAAACAATCACCTGGACTTATACCGATAGTCATGGTAATACGAGCACTCAGACTCAGACATTCAACGTCGTGGCTAATGCGCCGCCGAGCTTTACCAGCAGCTGCCCTACTACGACGGTCAATCTGACCAGCAATTCTCTCAATCCTTGTGGCTATACGGGCACGGCTTTCACGGCTCCTATTGCTACGGATTGCGAAACGCCGATTACTTATACCAGCAATTATACTCCCAGTTCCTTTTTTCCGGTTGGGCCGAACAATGTGACGTATGCGGCTACGGATGCCAGCGGCAACACGGGCTATTGCAACTTCATCGTCATGGTGCGCGATAGCATTGCGCCAACCGTCACGGTCACTTCCGCTTGCCCAACCAGCCCAGTAAATCCTGTTCCGAACGATCAAGGTGTTTGCGGAGCGGTTTACACCTGGACAGCACCCACTTACACGGCCACCGACAACTGTGGCGGTGCGGTCACGGTGACGACCAATTTTGTTTCCGGGTCGGTATTACCGATCGGTGCAGATACGATAGTCTACAAGGCCACGGATATTTCGGGTAACACGACTACTTTCTGTTCTTTTATAGTGAGGGTAATAGATAATCAAAGCCCTTCGATCACTTGCCCGGTTTCGACCACTATTGGCACTGCGCCCGGCACTTGCGTGGCGTACGTAAATGTGGTTCGCCCTTCGGCTACAGACAACTGCTTTGCAGCGGTAGTAGAGACCAACGGCGGTGGCATGGTACAGGCAACTACGTTACCACGTACCCAGACTTTGCCAATTGGACCGACTACTTTCTATTTCCGTGCTGGCGATGAAGCAGCCCCTACGCCTAATACGGCTACTTGCTCCTACACAATCACCGTAGTGGATAATGAAAAGCCAAAATTTGTTGGTTGCCCATCTAATGTGAATATGGCCGCCGATGCGAATGGCTGTACCAAGACTGTTGCCTGGACAACTCCAACCGTAACTGATAACTGTACCCCTCCAGTAGGGCCATATAGTGCTGTCATCAGTGGAAGCTGGGCAGGAACGGTGACTGTCAGTTCTTTCGCCGGAGATAACAATACCTATGATTTCAGAGAAGGAATCAGTACCGTTACTTATACGGTTAGCGATGGTGCTACTACGCCTAACACGGCAGTTTGTTCGTTCACCGTTAGAGTAACCAACACAATCGCTCCGACTATCAGTTGCCCAGCTCCTGCTGCGCCAGTAGTAGTCAGCCCTGGTGCCAATTGCCTCTATACATTGACGGCCAGCAATCTGACCGGCATAACTTCTACCGCTACCGGGGTTTGTGATCCTGGTACTATTACTTACTACAATAGTGCTGGTGCACAGCTCAATACTGGCAGCTCTACGCTTGGCCTGGGTACTTATACACTTACCGCCCGTGCCACCGATGCGTCGAACAACAGCAGTTCTTGCACATTCAGTCTACAAGTGATTGACCAGACAGCACCTACTTTGGTGTCTTGTCCACCGAATATTACTATCAATAGCGCAGCGAATCTGTGTGGTGCTAATCCAACCTGGGCTGCACCAGTCTACACCGACAATTGCAGCCAAACTATTACAGTTACCAGAACTACCACCCCTGGTTTGAACACGCCTAATACGGCAGTGACGACCAACAATAATGGTGGTTTTTTCCCAGTCGGGGTGACCACGGTGAATTTCATTGCCAAAGATGCTCCTGCTTCGCCATACATCAACATCTCCTGTTCGATAGTGGTCACGGTAATTGATAATACCAAACCAGTAATAACCAACTGTCCAAGCGCGCAGGTGGTCGTAAACACAAGTGCCATCGGCTGTACAGCAAGCCATTCTTTGCTTACGCCTACAGTGACGGACAACTGTCCAAGTACACTCACCACCTTGCCTGCGTACACGGTTACGTACACATTGAGTGGAGCTACTACTGCCACTGCCACGTCTTATAGCAGTACGCCGATCACGCTCAATCTGGGCCTGACCACGGTTGTTTATACGGCTACGGATAACTCCCCTGCTAGTAACTCCACGGCTTGCACTTACGTCATTCGCGTAGCAGATCTCACGCCACCAGTTATCAACTGTCCGGCGAATCAGAATATCGTCGCTACCTCCGGCTGTTCGGCTACTTCGGCTACCTGGGCTGACGCAACCGCCTCCGACAACTGTAGCATGGTGAGCAGTATTGCCGGCCCTACTTTCATCAGTGGTCCAAGTTCAGTCACTGTTAGCGGCACCAGCCTGGCCAGGTTTGGTACTTTCCCATCTGGTATCACGGTACTTGGCTATACGGCTACGGACAATGCTGGTAATTTGGCCAGCTGTACTTTCCAGATTTTTGTCAAGGAAAATGTTGCTCCGGTAATTACTTGTCCGGTGGCTAACATTACGGTGAGTACCGATGCTGCCACTTGTACCCGTACTCTTACCCCAAGTCTGTTGGGTACCAACCCAGTGGCATCGGATAACTGTAATCTAATCGGGGTTACAAACAGTTTACAGTCGGTTATACCAGCTCCAGTACGCGGTCCACTGGATGCTCCATACGTGGTTACATTCACTGCTACCGATGCCTCCGGCAACACAGCAGCTTGTACTCGCAGCATCGTGGTGCTTGATCAGGTAAAACCAGTATTGATTTGCCCTGCTCAGCCTTTCACCTATACTATTCCTGCTGGCAGTGGCAACTCTTGCGTAGAAAATGGCAACAATGGTTCAGCAGACCCCAACTTTGTTAGCTCTTCTTCCTATACCTACTGCTACGGATAACTGTACGGCTACTGGCTCCTTGAGCATTATTCGTACTCCTGGCCAACCGGGGCAGTACTGTGTGAATACAGTAAATACCTTGCAGTGGCAAACTACCGATGGTAGTGGGAACCTCAGTACTTGTACGCAGCAAATTACTATTGTAGCTTCTTGCACACCGACTTCTGCTCCAATTCTGGGTTGCAATAGCGGTACAGCGGTTATATTAACGGATGCACCTGGCTGTCCAGCTTCGGTGATTGTTACGCCCGCTTCGCTTGGCCTGTCGGCTACGGACAATTGCGGAAATGCAATTACTATCACGCCATCCTCGATGACGTTAAGTGCTACTAATGTGGCGCAAAACATCACCTTTACTGCCACCGTAGGTCAGAATAGTACCACTTGCGTCAAATCAATCACCGTGAATCGCGCCGTTGAAATATGCGGCAACGGTATTGACGATGACTGCGATCCGGCCACTTCTGATGTTTGTCCAACGAATCCTCCACCGAGCTTTACTAACTGTCCAACTGCGCCGAACGTATTGACGGTAAATGCAGCTAACTGCTCGGCTACTGCTACGTTTACAGCACCTGCTACCAATCCAGTGGGACTTGCCGTGACGACTACTGGTGCTACTTCGCCTTTCTCCGGTACTTCTACGATTACTTATACGGCGAGCAATGCGAACGGCACGGCTACTTGTGTTAGAACAGTAATTGTGAATCCAGCCGCTGCTGAAGTTTGTGGTAACGGTATTGACGATGATTGCGATGGACTGGTGGATGCTGCCGATCCCGATTGCGGTGGTGGTAACCCAACTGCCTGTGCAGTAGTTCGTCGTGCTGCTAGCGATGGCTTGGCTAATGACTATTATGGTAACAGTGTAGATGTGGATGGCGACCTCGCTGTAGTAGGTGCTTATTACGACGATAACCCAGGCATGAACAGCGGTTCCGCTTATGTGCTGGCCCGTGGTGCAGGTGATACCTGGCTACAAGTAGCTAAACTTAGCCCAACCGATGGTACTTCCAGTGCTGGTGACTGGTTTGGTCGCAGCGTGGCTATTGATGGCGATTACATCGTAGTAGGTGCTCCACAAGAGGCTGGTTCGGGTGCAGTGTATGTGTTCCATAAAGGCGCAACGTCTGCTACCTGGACGCAAGTGGCTCGTCTAGTGGATCCAACTGGTGTTGCTGGTGATCAATTGGGTTACTCGGTGGCTATTAGCGGCGATTATATTATCGCAGGTGCGCCAAATGACGAACCAACGGGGAATCCTGCCGGCAATAATGACGGCTCAGTTTCCATTTACCAGCGCAACTTGATTACGAGCACGTGGAGTCTGGTTAGAAAACGCGTCGCGACGGATGCTATGCCAGGTGATGCGTATGGTTCCAGCGTTTCTATTGATGGAGATTACGCAGCAGTTGGTGCGCCATTGGATGATTATGCAGGCAATAAAACCAATGCCGGCTCGGTGTATGTACTCGAAAACCTGGCAAATGCCTGGTCGGAGATCGCTCACCAGCACGCATCTGACTATTTGAAAGATGATAACTACGGTACCAGCGTCAGTATTAGCGGTGCTAATCTGTTGGTAGGTGCGCCTATGAATGACATCAGTGCCAAACAAAATGCTGGCTCGGTCTACATCCTGTTCCAGGATGAAGGTGGCCCGAATGCCTGGGGAGAAACAGAGGATCTGATTGCCGACGATTTCACTGCGGCTGACCAGTTCGGTATTAGTGTCGCGGTGGATGGTGATGTAGCGGTCATTGGCGCGCATTACGACGACGTGCATGGTTTCCACTCCGGTTCGGCTTACATTTTTGATGGCTCCGGTGGCTGGTTGCAAGTAGCTAAATTAGATGATGTGGCTGGTGACCAGAATGACAACTTCGGTTATGCCGTTGGCCTCAGTGGTACCACGGTGATCGTTGGTTCCTGGAAAGACGACAACCTCGGCGCAGCTGACCAAGGCTCGGTGTCTATTTTCGACAATTGTTCCGATTTCTTACAATCGCAAGCCGAAAATCGCGAACAAGAAGAAACCGCCACTCCATTGCCTGCGAAGGCTGGCACAGTGCTGTGTGCACCTAACCCGGCTACCGACATCATCAATATAGATGTCACGTTGCCGCAAGAGGAAGCAGTACGTATTACGGTCTGTGATGCAACAGGTCGTCTCCTCGAAACCGTATTCGATGGCAAATCCGCCGCAGAAGCGCGCTTTAAGTGGGATGGTGGCCGTTATGGTCGCGGGATGTATTTCATCCGCGTACAATCGGCTAGTGTCAGCAAAGTAGTGTCCGTGACCATACTTCGCTAACAGTACAGGAGGACCTGGTTCTCCTTCCAGTTTTAAAATGAATGAATGATCATAACAGAGGCCGTCCCGGAGCAATCCGGGGCGGCCTCGTTTTTTATAGTGCTATAAATATAAACTCCCTTCGGAAATATAGAAATGGGTTAAAAAGCTACCAATGAAATTGCAAGTATCACCTAAGTGAATGATTTCATTGACCACTTGACCATTGCTTTCACTGCGTTAAGATGACAGCATCCAGAAAACGGATAGTTGAGCGTTTCCCTTAATCTATCGGCAGCGTAAAGTGGTTTTTAAACACCCAGTTTCCGTCGTGAATAAAACGATAGAGGCCGCCCGGAGCAATCCGAAGCGGCCTCATTTTTATTGGCAAAAAAATTTATCGTGTTATGCCAAGCAAAGTCTTATACCGCACCGGATCATTCAACAAACGAACTGCCTCATCCACTTCGGGATCATTTTTTAGCCCCTTGCGCACTTTGCCACGCTGAAAATAGTAGCGACCCACGATTTCCTGCTCAATTTCGTGGACGATGCGCGCCTTGTTTTTTTCCAAAGCGACCTTTTTCTCGGCAGCCATTTTCTTGGTCAGATCGTCAAAATCGGGGCCCAGCGTAATATTTTCATTGGCCGCAGCAGCCCGCAGCTCTCCCATTTTTTGCTCCGCCACGGTTTGATAAGTAAAATTCTTGCCCTGTACAAAACTGTTGAATTCATCCCAGTTCGTGAAATTAAAGAGTTCTACCGAATCAATCGTGGCGTGTTTGAGCGCAAACTGCGTAGCGTAATCAAAAATTATGTTTTGATCCAGCAAAGCCTTCACCACGCCAGTGGCCGTATCGTGGGGCAGCGCGACATCAGGTTTGATGCCGCCGCCATCGGAAACCGGGCGGCCACCACGGGTTTTGAACTGGCCGCGCTCCGTTTCAGGAATATCCACGGGTTTGCCGTCTTTGTAGCGCACCGCCTGGATGCAGCGACCGGAAGGCGTGTAATATTTAGCCGTAGTCAGTTTGATTTTGGAGTTGTAACCGATGTCTTTCATGTTCTGTACCAGGCCTTTACCGAAACTGCGCTGGCCCATAATGACCGCGCGGTCCAAATCCTGCAACGCCCCGGAAGTAACTTCGCTGGCCGAAGCACTGTGCGCGTCCACCAGCACAACCACCGGAATGGTTTCGTCCACCGCCGGATTTTGGGTTTTGAAAGAAATATTCCACTCCGGCACCTTGCCTTTGGTGCTTACCACGAACTCGCCCTGGGGTACAAACACATTCACGAGATTGACGGCTTCATTGAGCAAACCGCCACCATTGCCCCGCAAATCGAGGATGACCCCCTTGAGACCAGCGTCTTTATTTTTCATGGCGCGCAACGCGTTGGCTACATTTTCCCCGGCATCCTGGGTATAAGTGGTTAGGTTGATGTAGCCAATATGATCGGCTACCAGGCCCGAGTGCGGCACATTGGGAATATTCACTTCGTCGCGCAATAGCTTGATCTTCAAATCCTTACTTTCGCCTGGCCGACGTACGGTCAATTCTGCCTCCGTGCCGGGAAAGCCGCGCAAAAAATCCAGCACTTGCTCTTGGGTTTTGCCCTTGGCACTTTGTCCATCCACGCTCACGATGGCATCGCCAACTTTAAGGCCTGCTTTATGAGCCGGACTGGTTTCGTAAATTTCGGAGATGACCACCCAGTCACCGATGTTTTTGGCCACGGCACCCACGCCGTTATATTTGCCATCGGTTTGGATGCGATAGCCTTCGATGTCGGTTTCGGAAAAATAGTTGGTGTACGGATCGAGGCCGCCGAGCATCGCGTCCATGCCCCGCCGCATCACCTGGTTAGGATCAAGTTCATCCACATACGCCTGATTAAGTTCCTTATAGGCATTAGCAAAAATTTCGAGGTTTTTGGATATTTCAAAATAGCGGCGTTGTCCATGCGCGGGTACAACAAGCAGGCTTAGAGCAACGAAAAAGGGGAAGGCGAAACGTATTTTGTACATGATGTAGAATTGTGTTTAGAAAAATAGTACGACTGGCATCGCCGGTTGGGGCTTATGGACAAACAGCCGGGCATTAACGATAAAAAGCAGTGATTTAGTGGCGATTGGCCCTGCAATTCCTACTTTGACAGAGTGGTGACTTCAAATGATGTAAAGTGGTAGTCTCGCTTTAGGTGAGACTACTACGGCTTTTTTACCCCAAAAATCGCTGCAACACTGCCAGCAACTCCACTGGCTGATCGGCGTGTACCCAATGCCCTGCGTCGTCTAAAGTCACTATTTCCGCCTGCGGAAATAAGGTTTTAATCAAAGGAATATCGGCATCCGTGATATAGTCGGAGTCGCTGCCGCGCACAAAAAGAGTTGGTTTATCGAAAGGCTCCCCCGTGACCGGAGCCAGAATATCGGCATAATGTTGCCAGAGCACCGGCAAATTCATTTTCCAGGAAAAAGTATTGTCATTTTCGCGAGTCAGATTTTTCAACAAAAACTGCCGGGTACCGAAATCGGAAATACGTTTGGCGAGATAATCATCCGCCTGCTGGCGTGTAGTAATAGTCGTCAAATCCAGACCCATTAACGCTTGAAAAATGTCGCCCTGATTATCGTTTCCGGCTCTTGGCGCAATATCCACGATCACCAATCGCTCCACGACATCTGGATTACTAAGTGCCAACTGCATCGCTACCTTACCTCCCATACTATGACCAACCACGGCAGAGCTGAATATCCAGCGGTCTTCCAGAAACTGGCGCACATCCTCCGCCATGTCGGCGTAGGTATGCTCCGACACGTGCGGCGACCGTCCGTGGTTGCGCAGATCGGGCACGACCACGGTATGGGTCGCGGATAATCCTTTGGCAATGGTTTGCCAGTTATCAGAAAAGCCAAACAATCCGTGCAAGATCAGCATTGGACTGCCCTGACCGTATTCGCGGGCGTAAAGTTCCATAATAATTAAAAAGGCAAAAAAACCAATTAGCAAGTTGGGCAATACGACATCCCAATTTAGGCGGGAAGGCAAAAATGATTATATTTTTTCAATACGGGAGTAAGTGATGGAGAACAGTTTTATGTGAGAAAGTTTAGTAGGTAATGGTTATTGCGGTGGTGTCATGGCCTATAGGTAAAACATCAATAGATTTTGTTTCTCCTGGAACATTTTCTTGTAGCCAGACACCATAGATAAACTTATAGGGCTTATTCCCTTTCAATAGTTTAACAATTGTTGAATCAGTGCCTAGTGGGAGTAAAATTCTGGGATTTATCTCATTTAGAGCGGAAGATGATATGGCATAGGCCCCGCTTTCATTCCGAATAGTTACTTTAAGCCAGGCGTAGGGAGGCAGAGTAATATCAGACTTTTCCTCGCTGCCGAAAAGCACATGCGCTTCGGTATAATCGTCGGTGAAGTAGTCGGCTTTACGGGCATTCGTTAGGAAGCCAGTTTGGGAAAAGGCATATTGGCCGTCGGTGCTGCTCGAGGTAGAATCAATGGCGTGACAGGAAAAGTTTCCTAATACTTCCCCTTCGCACTCATACAGAGTGACTACCGCCCCTTCTATTGGTTTGAGGGTACCATATTCGAGCACTCGTCCGGCAGCGGGTTTGCGTTCGGGTTCTTTGGAAGTCAATGTACAGCCAGATAGAGCGAATAGCCAAAGAAAGGCCATTAGAGAGATTGGCCAATAAAAGCAAAATTGTCTTTTCATGGGGAAGGTGTTTAAAAATGAGGTAAAGCAAAAATGCTTTGTTTTCAAAAATATAGGCATTTTTTTTGAAAAAGCAAAATGATATTTTCCTTGAAAGAAACTTGTGTAATAAGTTGGTTGAAACGCAGAAAATTTGTTGGGTTGACTGCGTAAAAAGTACGCCCATTTAAGGCAAAATGATCTTACTACTTGCCTCGTAAAAAAACCGCTCAGGCACCCGAAGTTCCCCCGAATAAAAAATCGTCGTAACTTCACGCCGTATCAACACCGCCTGCTGATTTGAAACACTTCCTGCCACATTTTATCCAGGAAAATTATCGCCACGGCCTGCTCGAGGGTCGGCTCCACGCCTACACGATGTTCGTTGACCTCAGCGGCTTCACCCGACTGACCGAAACGCTCATGCGCAAGGGGCCGGAAGGAGCTGAGGAACTGTCGTATGTACTCAACCATATTTTTCAACCCACTGTAGCGCTGGTCTATCGTCAGGGGGGATTTATTCCCTATTTCGCAGGCGATAGTTTTACGGCGATTTTTCCCAATCATCCCGGCGGCGCGGCCAATGCGGAAGCGGTGGCCATTGCCACTAAAGTCCTCCATGCCGCTCAGTCCACTTTGCACCGTTTTGTGCGGGCGCAGGAGGAAGAAGATTCCCTGCTGGCAGAGCACCATATCGGCATCAAAATCGGCCTCTCCGAAGGGGAAGTGGAGTGGGGCATCGTTGGCAACCAGCGCAAAGCGTACTACTTTCGCGGGCTGCCCATCGAAGGTTGTTCGCAGGCCCAAGTGCGGGCCAACAGCCTGGAAATGGTTTGCGACGAACGGTTTGCGACTTTCTTGTACCCGCTGGGATTGACTGCGGAAGACCTCGGCGATGGTTATTTGCGCATTCGCGAGCCGCTGTCGGGAAGTGTAGCACCGAGTGACCTCACCGATGCCAAAGACGTTAAAGATAATCCGCTTAATTTGCCGCCGCCCGACCCGGCGATCATGGCCGAATTCCTCCCTAAAGAAGTCTTTACTGAGAATAATAAGGGCGAATTCCGCAATGTAGTCAGCCTGTTTCTGTCGTTTGCGGGCGTAGATACCCACTCGGCACTCGACCATTTTGCCTCCGCTGTGCTGGAGCAGGTGGACAATTTTGGCGGATATTTAAAAGAAATTGACTTTGGCGATAAGGGCGGCATCATGTTCTGCCTTTTCGGAGCGCCCATTTCCTTTGAAAATAATACCGAACGGGCCCTCGAATTCATTGCCTCGGTGCAGGATGATCTGCGTGATCTTGAAAATCTGACTGGTGCGCGCTATCGCATTGGTATTACGGCAGGAACAGCTTTTACCGGCGTGATCGGCAGCGACGAACGCTGCCAATATGCGGCGGTGGGTGCGCGGGTCAATCTCGGTGCTCGCCTGATGATGAAGGCTGCCTGGGGCGAAGTGATGGCCGACGAAAATGTGCAGCGCAACCGCAATTTCAAATTCATTTTTCGGGGAGAAGCGCAATACAAAGGTTTCGAGCAGCATATTCCTACTTACACGCTGGCTGGCCGCAGTTTGTCGGGCCGGGCCAGCTATGTCGGTGGTTATGTTGGTCGTCAGGCCGAACAGGATACCTTATTTTCCTTCGCCGGGCCGCTTCGATTTGGGGAGTTCGCCGGGGTCGCTTTTGTGTTTGGCGAAGCCGGCATTGGTAAAAGCCGCTTGAGTTACGAGTTTCGTCGCCGCCTGCGCGAGTCCATGACGGTGAGCTGGTTTACTTGCCAGAGCGACCAGATTTTGCGCAAGCCCTTCAACCCGTTTATTTATTTTCTGAAAAATTATTTTGATCAAAGCCCGGAAAATACTGCCGAACATAACCGTGAGTTATTTGAAAATAATTTCACGGAACTGCAAAATGATCTGACCGACAATCGGCACCCCGAAGCCGAAGCGGTGCGTCGCGAAATTGCCCGGACGAAAAGTGTGCTGGCCGCGATGGTTGGTATCCAGACATCGGGTTCGCTGTGGGAGCAGCTCGATGCGCGGGGCCGCTACCAGAATGGTCTGGCGGCGATGGCCAACGTTTTTGTGGCTGAATCGCTCCTGCAGCCCGCCGTGATTGAGCTGGAAGATGCGCACTGGTACGACGATATGTCGCGGGAATTTATGGCCCAATTTATTCGTCGCGCACGCAGTTATCCTATCCTGTTTTTAGCCAGCAGTCGCTATGAAGACGACGGTAGTCGCGCCCACATTTTGCGGCCCAGCGTACTAACCGAACTCGGGGTGCCGATGGTGGAACTGGATTTGAATTTTTTGCAACCCGATGATTTAAAGGCTTTTGCACAAACCCGCCTGGGCGGCGAACTGCACCCCGACCTGCTGGAATTGCTGCAACGCATGACCCAGGGTAATCCTTTTTATATTGAACAAATGGCCGATTATTTTCAAGAAGCCAATTTATTGAAAAATACGGAGGGCATCTTGCAGCTGCACAACGAGGATATTCAGATCAGCGACTCGGTGAAGCAGATTATGATGGCCCGCATTGACCGATTGAGTGGTTTGGTGAAGGAGACGGTGAAAGCCGCAGCGGTGATTGGCAGAGAGTTTGAATTGCCAGTGTTGAGTGCGGTGATGGCCCGCCAGGAAGAATTTGCGCTGCGCAATGGCGACCTCGACCGGGTGTTGCGGGAGCAAATCCAGACCGCCGAAAAGTGGCAGGTATGGTACGCCATGAACGAACTGCGCTACATTTTCCGGCACTCGCTACTCCGGGAGGCAGCTTACGACATGCAGTTGCGCACTCGTTTGCGGGAGTTGCATCAGCTCATTGCCGAGGCCATCGAGCAGTTATATCCCAATTCTGAGGAACGTTTTGTAGACTTAGCCTTCCATTTTGGCGAAGCCGAAGACAAGCGTAATACCAATAAATATCTGGAAAAAGCGGCCCGTTACGCCCAGCGTAATTTCCAAAATCGGCAAGCCCTGAAATTCTATGAGCAACTCATCCATAACCTGGAAGGAAAGGGTAAAAAGAATAAGAAAATCATCAAATTTCTGCTGCGCAAAGGCGCGGTGCATGAGTTGGTAGGTCAATGGGATGAAAGCGAAACCGATTATCGGAGTGCGCTGGACCGCGCTAAAGTGCTCAACGACTGGTACTTGATCGGTCGCGCCAATCGGCGGCTGGGCCAGCTGCTGATGCTACGCGGCAATTATACCGACGCTAAAAAACACCTCGATGTAGCGATTACTTGCTTTGAATTGGCGAGCGATCAGATTGGTACGGCCAAGACTTATGGCAATCTCGGCACTTTCTTCTTCCGGCAAAGCAATTATATGGCGGCCAAAAGCTGGTTTGCCAAAGCCATCGAAATCAATCGTTCGGTACATCGGGAGGCAGAAAATGCCACGATTGTCGCCAATTTGGGTCTGACTTTCATGAATCAGGGCAATTATGATGAAGGCATCCGCTGGCTGGAGGAGCAGCTCGATATTGCGGAGCGGGCAACGGACAAACAGGGCCTGACCATCCTGTACACCAACCTCGGCATTATTTATCTGGAGAAAAACAGCCTCGACAGTGCCCTGCTTTGTCTCGAAAAAGGCTTGGCTCTCTCTGAGGAATTGGGGAACAAACTCCTGATGACCATTTGCATTGGCAGCATCGGTTCGGTGTGGGAAAAGAAGGGCGATTACACCAAGGCGATGCAGAATTTTGAACGCGATCTGCTGCTGGTGCGCGAACTGGGAGATAAGCAAGGCACCGCGATTGCCTGTGGGCTTATCGGTGATTTACTCTCTGTAATCGGTGAATTTGATCGTTCTATTGACTTTTTGGAACAAAATCTGGAACTCAGTAAGGCACTGAATTATAAGAAAGGCGTGGCCAAAGCCCTCAATACCCTGGGCGACACCTGGTTTTATAAAGGCGATTTTGCCCGTAGTATTCGCTTTTACAACGAGGCTATCGAACACGCCCGCGCGATGGGCAACAAACTGGTGCTTGGCTATTCGTTGGTAGAAAAAGGCTTGGTGCACGTTCATATTGGCGAACTTTCTGTGGCCCGCCAACTGCTGGAAGAAGGGCGCGACATTGCTTTGGCACTGGGCAACGCCGACCTTACTTTTGGGTCTAATATTCTGCGCGCCCAGGTCATTATTGCCGAAGGCAATCGCCCCGAAGCACTCCGTCAGCTCCACCAGTTGCTGGCACTGGCCCGCACAGAACGCGAAGAGGCCGCTGTACACTTCGAGTTACGACAGATTGTAGACCAACCGGCGGCCCATCGGCAACGAGCACTCGCACTCTATCGTAGTATGTACGCCCGCACTCCCCAATACGTGTACCGAATCCGTATTGAGGAGTTGGAAAAAGAAGAGGGGGACGTATGACCCGCTACCTGCTTCGCCGCCTGGTTTTTGCCGTTTTTACCCTGCTTTTACTTTCGATGATTACCTTCGCAATGGTAAAGTATATTCCCACAGATGTAACTCTGCAGCGGGAAGACGCGAGTGTTAGCAATAGTAGTTATCGGCAGCAAATAGCCCAAATTACACAAAAGGCGCAGGCACAACAGCTGGATTTACCCATTTTTTATTTTTCGCTGACTACTGCCGACCAGCCCGATACCGTAGATCGTATTTTTCCCTATGATCGCCGCGGACGCTTGTTGCAGTTATTGAACCAGAGCGGCAACTGGCCCGCCGTGCAACAGTATGAGGATGCACTGCTCGATGCAGAAGAAATAGCGGGACAGGATTCGGCTCGCCAGGTGGGGCTATTGCGGCTCGCAATATCGGATGTACGCCAGGCCAATCAATTGAGAGCAGCAGATTCTTTGGCAAAGGTGGCGCTGCATTTGGGGGAACAAATCCAGGTAGGGGCTACGCTGCAGAACAGGTTGCTGACTTTAGCGCAAGCTGCTTACATCCTACATACCGATCTGCAGCCAGACAAGCAGTGGATACCGGCCCTTCACTGGTATGGATGTAATAATCAATATCATCGTTGGGCAAGTGCGTTTTTGCGCGGCGACTTCGGGCAATCTTCTTTTTCATTCCGGCCAGTATGGGATACTATGCGTTTGCCGCTGTTTACTACCCTGTTTATCAATGGAATAGCCTTTTTTCTAGCCTTTCGTATTGCTATTCCACTGGGCGTGGCGATGGCGCGTCGTGGTGGACGTTTTGACCGTGTGAATCGCTGGATATTGCTTTTGCTCCATTCTATGCCAGGGTTTTGGTTGGGTGGAGTACTTATCCTATTATTCAGTATGCGGCATACTGGGTTTCATTTAATTGATGGCATTAATTTAGATCCTTACGATCCTGAAAGGCACGGTTCGTTTTTACTTTGGGTCGCGCAAGACGCAGGCAAATTTATCCTGCCCATAGTAACGTTGACGTTGCACGCGTTGGCGGTGATTGCGCTGCAGTTGCGCGGTAGTATGCGGGACATAATATCCCAGGATTTCATCCGTACAGCGCGCGCGAAAGGAGTAAGCGAGGCAAAAGTGTATGGGTATCATGCTTTTCGCAATTCCCTGATCCCTATGATTGCTCTTTTTGCCGGGATATTTCCCGCTCTTTTTGCTGGCTCGGTGGTCGTGGAGTATTTATTCAATTTCCCCGGCATGGGCCTGAAAACCGTGGATGCCTACGACCATCAGGATTATCCGCTTCTGTTTGCCATCCTGATACTTGGTGCCGTGATGACCATCATCGGCAATTTTCTCGGTGATGTACTTTACGTATGGGCCGACCCGCGGGTACGCTTTGATAAAGCAGGTTGACAAAAAATATTAGACTTTCCTTCCGCCTTTCCTAAAACTTGCGAATTTCTGTCAATGTCTTTCCAACCAGAGTGGTCGGGAAACGTTAAAGCTGGTGCCTGCACCACAAATTGCCAGACACGGCGTTCATTCCGCAACTTTTACCTTTTTTCACCTTATTTTCGCAGATGGCACAACTCGGTTGGGTACTACTTGATAGCCACGGCGGTCAGCACCGGGTGGGGCTGTACCATGGCGATAATAGTGGTCATCTGGTTATTCACTGCAATCTTCGGGTGATACAACTGGATTTTTCGGTGAAAGAGTCGCGAGCGTATTCCTTTTTTATCGAAGATGAGTTTTGCGAGTTAAGTCTCCAAAAAGAACCAGACGGCCGATTCAGCTATCAGTTTTTGGTCAATAAAACCGTAGATACGCCGCGCAATCGCGACCGAAAGGCTGGTCAACGCCGTGATAATCGCCAGCTGGGATTATTTGTTGGCGGATTTTTATTGGCTTTAGGGCTGGTTTTTGTTGGACTGACTTGTTTTGGGCGACACCAACGCCAAAAAGAGCTGAATCAAACCAGCCTGTTTCATAACGCCTCGGAGGAAAATGCGCGCCGACTCGCTACGGAGGGCCGAATGAGTACCGCGCAACTATATCTCGTCTTTGAAGGGCTGGAACGTAAAGTTTTTTATGGCTTTACCACTGCCGATAGTGTGCACGTCAGTGGTAAATTTGCTGTGCCCGATACCGGTCAAATTCTGCTTCCCAACGGGTTCCCGCTACAAGATCACGATGCGTTCGATCTGCGTTATTTGCCCGCTGACCCGCAAGTACATCGGCTGGATTTTTATCAGCCTACTCGCTCGACGATCGTTACTTATCTTCGATTGGCTACTGGGGCGGAATTGCGTGCTCATCCCGATCAGTCAGCACAGCGTTGCCAATGTATTGCGCTGGTGACTGCTCAGCAGGGGTGGGAAAAACTAGCCGATGTAATTTTTCAGCAAAAATCAGTCGAACAAAACGAGCGCCACAACCAGGACACCTACCTGCGCCTGATGCGTGATCCGGCGTTTGCCAAAACGCTGCAACAAGAATGTTGGGATAAGTGAATAATGGACAATAAGCAAAGGGCAAATAAGCAGCGGTCCAATTTGCCTTTTGCTCATTTGCCTATTTAACTATTTTTCCTTTCACCTTAGGTCGCCCGATGCTTTGGTAGTGAAAACCGGACTGTTTCATTTGATCCACATCGTACAAATTGCGCCCGTCAAAAATGACCGGAGCCTGCAATAGCGTCTCAATGCGCTCGAAATCGGGGGTACGAAATTCGCTCCATTCCGTCAGAATACACAGGCAGTCTGCACCTTCGAGCGTCTCATACATAGTATCATTCAACGCAATGCGGTCGTCATAAATCTCCCGTACATTATTGGCAGCTTCGGGATCAAAGGCTTGCACTTTGGCCCCCAAGGCCAGCAATTCGTCAATGATCACCAAGGCTGGCGCTTCCCGAATGTCGTCGGTATTGGGTTTGAAAGCGAGTCCCCATACCGCGATGGTTTTGCCAGCAAGGTCATTTTTATAGAAACGGCGGATTTTTTTGGTCAAAACACTTTTTTGTAGCGTATTGACCTTCATCACCGCTTTCAGAATCTTGAAATCGTAGTTGTTGGCACTGGCAGTTTTAGCCAATGCCTGCACGTCTTTTGGAAAGCAGGAACCCCCGTAACCAATGCCGGGAAACAAAAAACGCTTGCCAATCCGACTATCGCTGCCCATGCCGATGCGCACCATATCCACGTTGGCTCCCAGTTTTTCGCAGAGATTGGCGATCTCGTTCATAAAGGAAATGCGCGCGGCTAAATAAGAATTAGCGGCATATTTGGTCATTTCCGCCGAGCGTTCATCCATGAAATAGATAGGATTTCCCTGGCGCACAAATGGTTCGTAGAGCTGCTTCATCACCTTACGCGCTTTCTCGCTGCGCGTGCCTACCACCACGCGATCGGGCTTGAGGAAATCCTCCACGGCCACGCCTTCGCGCAGAAATTCGGGGTTAGACACTACATCAAACAATTTTTTAGACAACTTGCTGGCCAGAATAGCCGCCACTTGTTCTGCTGTGCCCACCGGCACCGTGCTCTTATCTATGATGACTTTATAGTCAGTAATAATCTCACTCAGGTCGCGGGCCGTACCCATAATGTAGGAGAGATCGGCACTACCGTCTTCACCGGGTGGAGTAGGCAGGGCCAGAAAAATAATTTGGCTTGGTTCCACCGCTTCGCGCAGGTCGGTCGTAAAATGGAGGCGGCCTTCCTTGGTATTGCGGTCAAAGAGCACATCCAGTCCTGGTTCATAAATCGGGATTTCCCCGTTTTTCAGGCGTTCTACTTTTTTTGCATTGATGTCTACGCAAATAACATTATTGCCTGTTTCGGCAAAACATGTACCCGTTACTAAACCAACATAACCAGTACCAATGACGGCGATATTCATATTTTAGATTATTTCAGTGAAAGCGCGCAAAGATAGAGGCCAGTCTACATTTAGCCTTGCCAAACAGAATTTTTCTTGCTTCCCTGCCGAAGGGCAATGATTGAAATATAATTTGGCCTAATCCTTCTACTTTTGGTCGCATCTTAAAACCTGTCATCCGATTACAATGAAAAAGTGCTTTTTACCAACTTTTCTGCTGTTCATTGCTGCATTCACTTCGATCTCTTCTGCGCAAAAAGGGACGACCGTTATTTCCAATATTGTCCCTAATCCCGGCTTCGAGCGATATGCCGGGCCGCCAGTCGGCTGGTCTTACCGGGGGGCGTATTTTGGCCAGGTGGTGAAATACTGGTTTAGTGCTACGACGGCTAGCCCCGATGTGTACGGGCCTGGCGTGCATGTGCCTCGCGACTGGGCGGAAAAAGGCTTTGGTGATGCACGGCCCCACGGCGGTAAAGCGATGGCCGGGCTGACGATGTTCGGCTGTACGAATGGTAAACCGCATTGCCGGGAGTTTGTGGAAATTCAGTTGGCCGAACCCCTTGTGACTGGTCAGACTTACTATGTGGAGTTTTGGGTAACGCACCTGGAAAAATCCCTGCAAATCAATAATATCGGGGTCTTTTTTTCGGAAAAACGCATCGAAAATAAGACCGACGAACCGATTGTGACCGAGCCAAATATGAGTGCAAAAGATATAGTGGTCGCGCCAGGGAGCAAATGGATAAAGGTGAGCGGCAGTTTTAAAGCGGCCAACGAGGCGGAATATTTACTAATCGGCAACTTTTACAACGATGCTAATACGCTCAACCTCGCTTATCGCGACGATTGTTTCAACTATGCCTATTATTATATAGATGACGTGGTGGTCCGTAAAGCACCGCCTTACCTAACCGTGCCCGTCAAGTCCGACGACCTCACGCGTCAGACGTTCGAGCCGGGCAAAACCATTCGGCTCAAAAATCTTTACTTCGAATTCGACAAGGATGAACTCATGCCACGTTCGTTTGTCGAGCTGAATAAATTGCTGACCATCCTGACCGATAATCCACAAATGGTGATTGAGATCGTAGGCCATACCGACAGTTTCGGCGAAGATGGTTACAACCTTGACCTATCGCGGCGACGTTCCAAATCAGTGGTGGATTTTTTGCTGGAAAACAAAATTTCCGCCGGTCGCCTGCGCTATCATGGCGAAGGGGAACGCCAGCCAATGGCCAGCAACGACACCGAAGAAGGCCGCGCACAGAATCGTCGCGTGGAGTTTGTGGTGGTGAAGAAGTAATTCTCTCTAAGTTTTTTAAATATAATCAATTGAAATTCACCATTTTAAATTTTATGACGTAAAAATACGTTGTAAAACGTAAAAAATAGTTGCACGGCTGATTAATGCGTTTTACCTTTGTAAGTAGTTAAGACATTAGAAATTGGATTTTTGCCTAAAGCATTGACTTATAAAGTCGAAAGTCCATTGTCAAATAATTTGTCTATTTCCTTATTATTAAAACAGTTTGCAACTATTTGGCATAGACCCATAAGGCTTTCATTTTGATAACATCGGCGCACACAAAATATGCAAAAACTAACTAAAGCGGAAGAGGAAGTCATGCACTTCCTGTGGGAAATCGAACGCGGCACCGTAAGCGACCTGCTCGAAAAAATGGACGATCCGAAGCCACCGCACAGCACCGTTTCGAGCGTGGTGCGCATCTTGGAAAAGAAGGGTTTCGTGGGTCATAAAGCTTATGGAAAAACGCACGAGTATTTCCCGGTAATTGAAAAATCTGCCTACGGACAACGCTCGCTCACCGATGTGGTGCGCGATTATTTTGATGGTTCGGTTAGCCGATTGGTGTCACATCTGGCGCAGGAAGAGCAACTTAGCAAGACTGATTTAGATAATCTGTTACGATTATTGGAAGAAAAGCAAAAGAAGTGATGTGGCCAACGGGATGGAATGGTTTATACTTCATCGTTTATAGTTTATAGTTCCTGCTTATGCCCCTCCTCTTTTTGCTCAAACTCACCCTTTGCTGGGGATTTTTCGCACTTTTATACGTGCTGCTATTGCGTGGCGAGACCTTTTTTCGCGCCAACCGAATATACCTGCTCGGCACGGTGGTATTAGGGATTTTGCTCTCGCTGGATGTTCCGCGATTTTTTGAGGTGCCGATTGATGCCGGAGCATTCATCGTCCTGCCCACTTTTACCGTAGGATTGCAGCAAGCGGAAATAGCAGCTCAACGATGGGGAGTAAGCGATTATGTATGGCTGATTTATTTGCTGGGTGTCGGTTTTATGCTCCTGCGCTTTGCCTGGGCCATTGTGCGGCTTATACGGATGGCAGTATGGGGCAAGGCGGAAATATTGCCCGATGGATGTCTGCTTTTGCGCAGCGATGCGACTTCTGTACCCTTTTCTTTCTTCCAATGGATATTCGTTCCGCTTGATTTTCAAACAGATAGCGACGATAGAGCAGGCGCATTGGATGCCATGCTGACCCACGAACGCGCCCACGCTAATGGGTGGCATAGTGCGGATGTGCTGGTGATGGAGCTGCTCTGCGTGGTGTTTTGGTTTCATCCGCTGGTGCATTGGTACCGCCGAGCACTACGCGAAGTACACGAATACTTGGCCGATGCTGAAGCATCGCGCCGCATTGATTTGAAACAATATGGCCTGTTGTTAATACGGCAATCGCAGCCCGGAATGCCGGTTGCCCTCGTGCATCATTTTTTTCAGTCACCACTAAAACAAAGACTCATCATGCTGACTAAAAAAGCATCCGCGCCCACCAGAACACTGAAATACGGGCTGCTCCTTCCGATTACTTTTTTGTTTGTGCTGCTATTTCATCAGGCACCAACTATTGCCCAAACGGTAGACTCTGACCATTTACAATATGTCCATAGTGTAGAAGCTAATAATTGGATAGCAGTAGATACATTTATCCAATTTGATCCAGAGAATTACGAAAAAACCGTTTCTGTTACCCGAAAAGATATGGCACCATATAAGGAAGAGCGTAGTGGCAAACAGGTTTTTCAAATCTGCGAAAAAGAGCCAGAATTTCCCGGCGGCCAGGAGGCATTGTTCCAATTTTTGATTGCCAATATTCATTATCCACCAGAGTTGAGACAGGCGAAAGTTGAAGGAATGGCTATCATGCGCTTCATCGTTGCGGCGGATGGTAGTATCCGTTCTATTATCGAGAAGCCAGACGCAAATCCTGTAGCTCCAGAATTTGTGGAGGAATCTAAACGCGTAATTGCGCTGATGCCCAAATGGATGCCCGGCGAACAAAAAGGCAAAAAGGTAGATTGTGAAATGGTATTGCCGATCAAATTCAAACTAAACTGAATGAATAAGTATAGGAAATTGGACATTAGACGTTGTAAACCAATGATTTAGTCAAAAGCCTAATGTCCAGTTTCCTTTATCCAAGTACTTAAATAAAAGCAGAAAGCAAGGAGCAAAGACCAAACATCACCAATTTTTGCTCCTTGCCCTTTTCTGTTCTTGCCCTTGCCTTTTGTTTTTTGACCGGGCCAACCATTTTAAAACCCAAGTCGTCCATACCACGGCACGGCCCCGGCGCGTTTTCCGGGGAATCTGGCGCAGACCACTGACCAATGGGCGAATTGCCCTACCTTTGCGCCCTTACTTACCGATTGATATGCAACAACTTAGACTTTGGGCGCTGCTCGGCGGCTTGGTATTGACCAGCCAAATGGCGTTTGGACAAATGCGTGGCTGGGAAGCTGGCGCATGGATTGGCGCTGCCAATTATTTCGGCGACCTCAATACCGATTGGCGGCTCAACCGGGCGCATTTGGCGGGCGGGATCGGCGGACGCTACAACTTCAATGACCGGCTATGCCTGAAATTTGGTGCCAATGTAGGAGAAATTAGTGCTTCCGATGAGGACTCCAAAAATATCTATGAGCAGCGGCGCAATCTCTCCTTTCGGAGTCTGATCGCCGATGTCACTGCGCAGTTTGAATTCAATTTTATGCCCTATATCCACGGGCACCGCGAGTATTGGTACACGCCTTATTTGTTTCTCGGACCGTCTTTCTACTACTCCAATCCGCAGGCAGAACTGGATGGAAAATGGCATAATTTGCGGCAATACGGCACCGAAGGCCAATTCAGGGGCGAAGAATACAGTACTGCGCAAGCCTCCATTGCTTATGGTATTGGCTTCAAACTGGACCTTTCCTACCGCTGGAGCCTGAATGTGGAGCTGGGCGCACGCAAGCTTTTTTCCGATTACATTGATGACGTGAGCGGTACTTACGCCGACGTGCGCGATGTTCGTTCGCAACGAGGCGAGATCGCGGCAGCGTTTGCGGATCGCTCCGTAGAACCGAAGATCGGCTTGCCTGGTCGTCAGCGCGGCAATGGCAAGAAAAATGATAGCTATGCCTTGGTCAATATTGGGGCATTCTACTATTTCGGCTCCATTCGTTGCCCTGGCATGACCCGGTAGGAGAATATGCAAATAACAATGGTTCGTAAAGACTTAGGCGGCGATTTTGCCAAGATTATATAGGCATTGGAGTACGGGATGATTTTTTGTGAGGTTTGGGACATTGGCGAACACGTCAAAAACTCTATCGACGATTAGTTCATTGAAATACTGCGTTTTAATGTCGGCCATTGAGAAAGGCCCCCGTTGGTTTTTTTCGATGGACAAGTGGTGCACAGCCTTGGCCACGGATACGGCGGTCAGCGACATATTGAAATGATATTCCAGGGCTTCTGGGTGTCGGCTTTGGGTATCTTCCAGGCCGGTATGCTGTTTGGCGTCCCGGTAGAGGAACTCGATTTGGAAGCGGCTTTTGTAGTACGGCGCAATGTCGCGGGCCGGGAATTCCAGGTGGGTACAAATGAATATCTTGACCGATTTGATACTGCCATCCTCCTTAAGTGCATGGACAATGGCTATTTTGACCAGGCGTTTGAGCGACCTGACATAGGCCACTCCCCCGTAAATGCGCTGCTCCTGCTTCTCCGCGATGCAGGGTAATTGCTCGCTCTGCGGGTTGCGGGCCGAAAAACGGTCGCCATATTTTTTAGGCCGCCCCTTCTGGCCTTCGTTTTTAGGCGGTGGCGCGTGGTGTAGCACGGCGTCGTCGCGCAAGCGGGTAATGACGTGCAGGCCGCTTTCGCAGGCTGCGTCCACAAAGGATTTTTTGGAGAAAAAGGCATCCACAGCCAAATATCGGCTCATTTTGAGCAGGTCTGGGGCCTGTTTCCGCAATAAGGTGCAATAAAAACCCATCAAACCCTGACCTTCCTCCACTAAAGTCTGGGCCGCAAAATAGTGCAAAGCCGTGTTGGCCCTGATGTCCACCACCGCGAAACCGCACAACTCCAGTCCCCATTTTGCCTTGCTGGCACTGCCAGACCAAAAATAGCCCACACCCGGCGTATGCTTGCCGCTCTTCGGCACGTACGATGGATCAAAGGCGATCAGCCGTCGGCTGCCAGTATATTTCTCGATCAAGCGCCGGTTGAATGACCGAAAGGAAAAACCCGATTCATGATGGTTACGGTATGTCAACTCATTCTTCTGGCCGTACCTCTCAAAGTTCAAATACGTATACCGGCCCCGAAGGGCCAGGAACAACCCTAAGTGGTGTTGAAAAAAATCGCGTTGCCATTTGTTTATTTCCGGCATTTCCCGCAGTATTGCGCTTGTGAGTGTCTCGATGCTCATGGGCAAAAGTTGGTTTAGGTTCGCACCACAAACTTATACTTTTGCCCTTTTTTATTGACTTATTTCAAGCCTCAATCCAATCGAACTCTTTACGAACCATTGAAATAAGCAAATAGCAAAATAACAAAGGGCAAGAGACGTGCAGCAACATGTGCCTCTTGCCCTTTGCTTTTTTGCAAATTGCTCCTTGCCTTTATAGTCCTAATTCCTTTCCTGCCAGACGTGTCAATCCGCTGGTGATACGGGTCGCTAATTTTACGGCAAAAGCATATTGCTTATACTTCTGCCTGAATTTCGGGGCTAAATCCACAAGGGCTTTCAAATAAGGCTTCTGTACTACCCGTACGCCCAGCGATACTTTGTCTAAAGTGCCGAGCTTGTTTTGCCATTGTTCGGATTCCTGTAGGATTTTTTCCATTGCTGCTTCATTTTGGTCGTGGTACTTTTTCACGTATTTCACGCCTTTTACGGGATTGACAAATTTTAGGTCTTCCTGCATAAACTGCACATAATCAGTGAGTAAACCGTCGAGTTTTTGTTCCGGCGACATACTGCTATTGGCAAAACGCTGGAGGTCCTGGTGGTGTTCGCTGAGCCAGCGGTTCTGTTGCCAGCTGGCACAGCCAATAGGTAACACGAAGAGTATAATGAGCGTAAGTAAAGCGGATATTCGGTGCATATCAGGTACTTGGCGTGTTTAAAGGGTGGATTGATGAAAGTAAATGCTCGGATGTTTTGATAAAATCAGTGTAGGTCAAGGTCAGCATAAAAAATTGTTAATCAACAATTTATAGTTTAAATAACCAATAGCCAGTCACTAATTCTTACTTAATAACGATGGGAAAACCGCTTGATGTTGCGGTTGGCCAAAGTTTTTCCCGAAACTTGCGGCCATGAAACCTACCGAATCACTCGACATACACACCTATTACGACCAGACTCGTTTTGACTACCGCACCATGTGGAGCCGTAGCAGCCGGGCCGTACACTTTGGTTATTACGACGAACACGCCGACAAACACGCAGATGCGCTCCACAATCTCAATCGCGCCTTGGCCGATCTGGCCGATATTCAGCCCGGAGCAACGATTCTGGATGCCGGCTGTGGCTGGGGAAATTCCAGCTTTTGGTTGATGGAACACCGCAAGGCCACTGTAACTGGTATTAGCATTGTGGCGGGTCAAATTAGGGACAATCAAAAATTTGTCGCTAAAAATAATCTGCAGAACGTCCAGTTTTTGCAAGCGGACTTTTGTCAAATGCCTTTTCCAGATGCCAGTTTCGAGGTGGTCTGGGCCTGTGAAAGTGTTTGTCATGCAGCGCAAAAAATAGATTTCTACCGCGAAGCGTATCGGGTACTAAAACCGGGTGGTCGCCTGGTGATGGCGGAGTATATTCGATCCGAACGCCCGGTCAGTGACGTGTCGGAGGGTTTGCTGGCTGCCTGGCTGCGCCCCTGGGCCATCGGCGACATAGACACTGCTGAAGAACATCGCGCTCATCAGCTGGCTGTCGGATTTAAAGACAGCCTTATAAAAGACGTGACGACCAACGTACGGACTTCGCTGCGCAACCTCCATGAACTATCCATTCGTTGGCTCCCGGTTGGTCGGTTTTTCAACCGCCTGGGCATGGTGAATAGTGTGCGATTACATAATGCCGAAGCTTCGGTGCGGCAGTACGAAGCCTTGCAGGCCGGAGCATGGTGGTATGGATTGCTGCTGGCGCAGAAATAGAGGTTGATAAAAAATCCTCATAAAAAAGCCCCGCTTCGGAAGAACCAAAGCGGGGCTGATCTAAAAAATATCCTGAAAACGAAGGTTTAGAACTTCGTAATCTTCATGGTCTTGTTATTACCATCGCCAAAATTGACGCGCACGATATAAATACCTTGCGGCATGTCAGTCATCTCGATGTGATCCTGCATCAGGGTGCCTTGTGGAATGACTTTCGTCTGTAGCAATTTTCCCTGGGCCGTAAACAACTGGATAGTAACATCTGAGGCATACTGGGCCACATTTTTAATATACAGTTTGTCATTTACCGGGTTGGGAGCAATCACCAGTGCTTGTTCGCCCTGTAGTTTCAATTCCACAGAGACAGGCTTGGAATAGTTATCATTGCCGCTGGCATTGCTGCGCTTGACCCGGTAGAAGTTCGTTCCGTTCACTGGAGATTCGTCTACCGCAGAGTAACTGTTATTCTGCGTAGTGTTGTGCAGACCCATTACTGTAGTCAATTTAGTCCACACCGTCTGGTCGGCTGAGCGTTCCACCGTATACAGATAATCATCGTTTTCCGGCAGCGTCTCCCAGGTAATCAATACCGAAGCCGGACCTTGCTGCAATGCCTCGATGTGCATCATGAAAGTCGGACAGCCCGGCGAACCAGCTGGTAATACAGTGATCGTTATCATGTTGGATTCCAGCCAATCAAAGCAGCCCGCGCGACGAACACAACGGCGGAAGTAAGCAGTCTCGTACAAAGCCCCTGGCTGGTAAGTTTCACCAGTGGCGCCAGTAATAAACACCCACTGTGGCGTCCCTGGACCAAGCAATTGAATCCACTGGTATTGGAGTGTACCGGAACCGCCGACTGGAGGAGTAGAGGGGTAAAGGAGCGCTGGTGTAGCACCTTCGCAAATAGTCTGGTTACAGCAAATCATACCCGGATTCAGCACGGGGATACAAATCGTAGAAATACCTGCATCCACGCAAAGGTTGTCGGCTTGGCCAGCTACCACTACGAAAGGAGCGGTTTTGCCATTAGAATTGGCATCGCTATCCAGACAGTCATTATTGACTGCATTGGCAGCCGTAAACTGGTAACCGCTTGGAATACCAGAAAACATGACCACATAAGTACCCGGCGTGACGCAGCCAAATTCGTATTTACCGTTGGAGTTTGTCGTCGTCGTCTGTAATATCACGTCATCAGCAGTGCCGAACACGCCGTCTGGGCCTGCTTTAATCAGCATCACTGTGACGTTAGGCACGCCAGCTTCCAGGGCTTCCTGGAAACCATTTTGATCAACATCATAAAATACAAAGTCACCGACTTTAATACCATTGGCCGCAAAACCGATATTCACAGAGGCCGTCGCGACGCAACCTGCGGCATCCGTCACCGTCACCGTATGGATACCAGCCGCCAGATTGACGGCGGTCATGGTCATTTCGCCATTATCCCATTTATAGGTATAAGTCCCTGCACCACCGCTGGCGGTAGCCGTAGCGCTACCAGGTTGGTCACACTTGGCGTTGGAAGAAGCAGTGATAACTACGTTAGGTGGCAATGCTGCCGCGATGCTCACTGTGGCGGTAGCAGTACAGCCCGCAGCGTCCGTCACCGTTACGGTATAAGCACCGGGACCAAGGTTGGTGACCGTAGCGGTCATGGCGCCATTGCTCCATTTGAACGTGTAAGGGCCAGTACCACCGCTAGCACCAGCAGTAGCCGAGCCACCCGTAGTGCAGGCAGCACCAGTGCTGGCCGCAATAATGGCCGTGGGCGCGCCAACTTGCGTAATGGTCACCATCCCCATAGTAGAGCAACCAGCAGCATCCGTCACCGTCACTTTATGCACACCAGCCGTGAGGTTGGTAGCCGTGGAAGTATTTTGGCCATTGTCCCAGAGATAAATATAGCCGCCGCTGCCGCCCGTTGCCGTTGCCGTGGCACTGCCTCCTGCGCTGCAAGTAGCACTCGTGTTGGGCGTAACCGTTACAGTCGGACCTTGCGATTGGCCAATAGTAACTGCACCAGTAGCCTTACAACCGCTGGCATCCGTTACGATCACCGTGTGGGGGCCAGCACCCAGATTGGTTGCTGTAGCGGTCGTTTGACCGTTGTCCCACAAATAAGTATAAGGAAGGGTACCTCCTACCGCACTGACCGTGGCGCTGCCGCCAACCAGGCAGGTTGCGTTGCTACCCAATACAGTAGTAGCCACCAAAGTAGTCGCAGAAGGAATATTGCCAGTTCCTACGCCAGAGCAACCCGTTGTAATATCCGTCACAGTCACGCTATGCGGGCCAGCGGAAAGGGTCGTGGCAGGATTAGCCGTAGTGCCATTATCCCAGGCATAAGCATAGTTGCCGCTGCCACCAGTAGCGGTAGCCGTAGCACTGCCACCTACCAGACAACCAGCGTTGCTCAACACCAGCACATTTACAGTCAGGTTAGTACTAGTACCACCAATGGTCAATGTCTTGGTGGCAGTACAGCCCGCAGCATCCGTCACTGTGACAGAATAGTTGCCTGGGAAAGCGGAAATCGTAAAATTGGTAGAGCCAGTACTCCATAACACAGCGTAGGGAGGCGTACCACCAGAAGGCGTGATGGTCGCCGAACCAGCCAGACCACACACAGCATTGGTCATAGTCATACCGATCGCTATTTGCGGCGGCTGCGAGACTGTGACCGTGTGCAGATTAGTACAGCCATTAGCATCGGTTACAATAACGGAATAAACGCCTGCTGCCAAGCCTGTCAAGTCGGATCCGCTGGCCCCATTGGTCCATTGGTAGGTGTAAGGTGGCGTACCTGTCATGACCCCAATGTGGATGGTGCCGTTGTTAAGTCCAAAGCAGGTCACGTTGGTAGTCACATCAATCACCCAAAGACCTTCAGGTTGTAGAATGATGGTAGTAGTGGCAACAGCCGTACAGCTATTAGCATCAGTGACGGTCACATAATACGTACCGACGGCTAAACCAGTGACCTGCGGCGTAACTGCGCCAGTACTCCATAAATAGGTATAAGGGGGCGTACCACCGAAAGGCGTTACGGACGCAATGCCATCTGGCGCGACACTGCATAATTGTTGATGATGCGTATCAATGGACGCACCAAGCTGGGGCGGTTGAGAGATGGTCGTCGAAACCACCGAAAAGCCCAAATCTATATCCGTCACCGTCACGGTATAGCTGCCTGGGCAAAGGCCAGTAATGGTAGCCGTAGTAGCACCGGTACTCCATTGGTAAGTGTAAGGTGCCCAACCGCCCGATGCACTTGCCGTGGCCGTGCCATTGCAAAACCCGTAGCAGGTAACATTAGTACTGGTAATATTGGCTGTTATTGGTTGAGCCTGCGCGAGCAGCGGTAAAAGCACGAAAGCGGCAATAATTCCAAAAAGGAATTGACAGCTACTAAACCGCATAATGTGGTGTGTTGATTTTTGACCCATGGGAGACAAAGACGTTTAGATGAAACCGGAAAATTTGAAATGTGTGCAATACGCACGAAAAACTATGCCACTTATAGTAAAGTGCGCATAATGTTGAGCGGTGGGAGGCGGGATTGAAAAAAGAAGAGGGGAGGGTATGAAAGACTTAGAGCAACAAAATTAGCCTTTTCCCGGCAAGCAAAGGTAGGCCGACTGTTAAATTTTATGGTTTTGCGCCGGGGCTTCAGTCAAAATACCCTTTTTAAGGTAGTGTTTTCAAAATTAAAGTGTGGAAACCCTGATAGTTTCCCTGGCCATTTTGAAATAAGCAAAAAACAGCCATGAGAAAAGCCCGGGCAATGGCTTTTCAACCATTGGCGGGATATCCAGAAATGACTGCGCTCGGGAAGTCGGGCCTTATTTGCGGGTTTTTATTTTATCCACCACGAGCTTTCCCAGTTCACGTCCGCTTTTCGCGCCTGCTTCGTTGCCGCGCCGATAGTGGATGCCGCCATACATACGACTGATACCCGCCTGCTCGGCAGCGGCGTAAAAAGAGCCGAAGGCGCGAGCTGGAATGCCAAATTCAGTCTCCGTACTATCAATAAAAGCAAAATTGTCGCCGTAGAGTTGCGTCAATACGCTGGCTGCCGCCGCCGAGATGGTGCTATGTCCGCTTGGATGTTCCGGAAAAGGCGGCGTCTGAATCAGTGGCAACCAATTTGGGTCGATATACTGGTTGATATAAGATTCTGGCCGGATCAGATTGCTACGATATTTTTCTTCCCAACAGATAATAAAAGCATCGGCGAGGGCGCAGGCTACCCGGGCATAAGTTTCCGCAGACTGCATAATATCGGCATTGGCTTTCCGGCAGGCGTGTCCGGCGATATTCATCCAGTGGCCGCCGGGGCTGATCTTTTTTTTGCCAAAAGCCAGGTGGCCGCTCACTTCCATGGCAAAAGGATTGTCGTCCCAATACCAGGCTGTGGCTTCCTGTTCGGGGCTGAGGTTTTTGACCATATCATGGATTTCAAGGGCCTGGTTGTAAAAATCACTACCTTTTACCTCACTAAATTTTACTGGCGGGCCCGGCTGACACTCGCTCAGCGAATCGAGCACCCAGGGACGAATATCCATCCAGTGCGGCTCCATGGCATCCCCGTAGGCAGGAGGGGTAGGACGCCAGCGGCCCAGCTCTTTGATGTCAATCGTAAATTTGGCAGCACTGCGGGTTTGGGCATAATGATCCTTTTTAGACCAGGCGAGAATATGTTTAGCTACCGCATCACCGTAGGCCATCGAGCGATCATACACCTCCTGTGGCATATTCATTTCCTTAAAACGCTCGAAAATGGTTTCTTTCAAATCCTCGACATCACTTTCGGAAAAGACCAATGCCTTGCCCACCGTAAGTTGTGCATTCACACTAGCTAAAGGGAAACAATAGTCCTTGCCCGCCTCCGGTTGCGGTACCGGCGTGAGGCCATTGACCTGCCCGGCCAGACTTTGATAGGCTGGAAATCCCGGTACTAAGGCCTCGTAGGCAGCAATGCTGGAATAAGCATAAATACGAGCAGAAATGGGGGGCGCAAAGATGTCGTGGCGAATAATATCAGTGATACGCCGCACTCCGGCGTGCAGAAATTCGGCCTGGTTTGCTTTGGTTTTATATTCGTCGCTAGACTGCTTGCAAGCTGGCAGCCATAGCGAAAAACCAGCCAGTAACAAAAAGGCGCAAAGGCGCGATAGCGTGTTCATTGTCAAAGAATTGTTCTGGAAAATAACTCCATAAAGGTCGGGTTACTTTGCCAGGATTTGCTTAAAATGGCCTTAGAAACTACCCCTCTTGTTAGTCGCGCTGGTATGGCGGGAAATTTTTCCACATCATACTTTCCACGGGCCAGTCGGTGCGCTGGTTGTACTTGGCGTCTTGTTTTTTATTATAATAATTTTCAATTTCACCGTCTATCAGGAAATAAATTAACTGGCCAATGGGCATACCAGCATACACGCGCACGGGCTGCACACACGAAATTTCCAGGGTCCAGTTGTTGGAAAATCCCACATCGCCCTTGCCCGCCGTCGCATGAATATCAATACCCAACCGCCCGATACTGCTTTTGCCTTCCAGAAAAGGCACGGCATTATGCGTTTCCGTGTATTCTTCGGTGACACCCAGGTACAAAGTGCCGGGCTGCAGTACAAAGCCTGCCTCGCCAGAAATATCCAGCATATCGAGTTGATTGTGCAATTTGGCATCCAGCACCCGGTCGCGGTACACGCCGACGTGTTTGCCCAGATGTACGTCATAAGAATTGGTACCCAGACAGTTGCGGCGGAAAGGCTCAATGATGATTTCCCGACGCTCAATGGCTTCCAGGATTTTTTTATCGGTCAGGATCATACGATGGTACAGACTTTTTAGCCCTTTATTGGCAGGGAATAAACCCTGTTTGACAAAAAGCGGGCAAAAATACCGGAATCGGACCAAAAAACGGCATAGGCAACATTTTTAACCGAAAGCCTTGCTGACGGATGTTACGAGTGGAAATGTTTTTCGTCTAAATGTTTTCCGTTGCGGTAATTTCGAGCCTGATTTTACCCGACCCTAACTAAATTCATAGATTATGAAAAAGACTGTTGTAATGGGTGCTACGCCGAATCCTGGGCGTTATGCTTACCTCGCTACTCAGCGACTTGCCAAATATGGACACGAGGTAGTGCCAGTAGGTATGCGCAAAGGGGCCATTGGCAACCTTGCCATCCAGCAAGGTCAGCCGGAAGTGGAAGACGTAGATACAGTGACGCTTTATATGAATGAAGATTGCCAAAAGCCAGTGGAAGACTACATTCTATCCCTGCATCCCAAGCGCATTATTTTCAATCCCGGTGCGGAGAATCCTGCCCTGGAGAAGAAGGCCGCAGAACAAGGCATAGAGACGGTAGCAGGTTGTACTCTGGTGATGCTTTCCATCGGCGTTTACTGATTGGCATAGCAAGCCAGCCGTTTTCAGGAAAAAATATTTTTCGTTAAGTGCCTGTCCACCAATGCTTTAAAAGTATTGACAGATTTTTTATTTTAAATATTTTGCTTTAAAAAATCTAAAACAACGTATTGCGGCGTAGATAAGGCCATTATCAGCAACAATTAAATTTTTTATCAACAGTCACTTTTAAACATAACGTAACCATGAAATTATTGCTCAAGAATGCTAGCTTGATTTTGGCCCTTCTGCTTGCCGGATTTGCTGCACAAGCGCAAACCACCACCACCAAGCCTGCCATGAAACCCATGTCTACCGACAAAGCCATGTCTACCGACAAAGCCATGTCTACCGACAAGACTGCTATGAAGGCCAAGCCGATGCACAAGACCATGGCCGCTCCCGGCAATGTAATGGTCGGCGGCGAGACGATGTATCCGAAGAAAAACATTATTGAAAATGCCGTGAATTCCAAGGCCCATACTACGCTGGTAGCAGCTGTGAAAGCCGCCGGACTGGTAGAAACATTGCAAGGCAAAGGCCCATTTACGGTATTTGCTCCGGTGAATGATGCTTTTGAAAACCTGCCTGCAGGCACGGTGGATAACCTGCTGAAGCCAGAAAATAAGGCCATGTTGACCAAAGTACTTACCTACCACGTGGTAGCTGGCAAGTATGACTTCCATGCTATTTCGGCCATGTTGAAAAAGGGCACCAGTACCCTGAAAACGGTGAGTGGTGGTACGCTGACGTTCATGATGAACGGTATGCACAACATTATGGTGAAAGACGAAATGGGCAACACCGCCAACATCACTACCTACGATGTGTATCAATCCAATGGTGTAATCCACTCGATTGACACGGTGCTGATGCCGAAATAAGATCGTTTCAAAAACGTCTGACGGAACACAATCTTTAGGGGAGCCAATTTGGTTCCCCTTCTTTTTTGGCCGCTATCCTTCAAATCCCGTCCTGGCATGCGAGCCATCGCAATAGGGCTTATTCCCTGAAGCGCCACAGCGGCAAAAGGCTGTTCGTTGTTGTCTGGTAATTTCCTGGCCCGCCGCATCTTTCACGGTAATATCCCCGTGTACGAGGAGTGGGCCATTTGGCAACACTTCTACTATAGTGCTTCCAGTCGCGACTGGTATGGGTTGTTCCTGACGAAACCAGCTCAGCGCACCCGACGGACAACGTTCCACCTGCGCGATAATAGCCTCATCATCAGCACTTTCCAGATTGATCCAGGGCCGTATGCGTGGATTGAATACAGACAGCAATTCCTGCCAGCAACGTTTGGAGTGGATGCAAATGTCCGGTTTCCACAGCACGGTCAATTCGCCTTTCGTATAGTGCTTTTCCATAAAACCTGTTCTTTTAACTTTTAGACTGCGAGGTAAGGAACAAAAATAACAAAGCGAAACCAGTCAACTGACTGATTTCGCTTCTATACTCAACACAGAGTGGTTTTGAACGAGAGGTAAATGTAAAATGCTAACAATCAAATACTCAACATTCTCAACCTCTCAACGCCTACTATACTTATTTGTACTACAAGATTGTCATTTACACTTCTTCCGGCACTACCTCAAAAGGCACTTCCACCACCACTTCAGGGTGGAAACGTACGGTAGCAGTATAGCTGCCAAGTTCTTTGACCTCTTCCGGCATTTCGATAATGCGTTTGTCGGCTTCTACGCCGAATGCGCGTAAGGCAACCGCGATGTTCAGGGCCGTTACGGAACCAAACAGGCGACCACTTTCTCCGGCTTTGGCAGCAATCTGCAGGGTTTTGCCCTGGATTTTAGCCGCCGTTTCGCGGAGTGCAGCGACCGTAGCCGCTTCTTTTTTGGCACCTTGTTTTTTCAAGCCTTCCAGCCGAGCCATGTTGGTTTTATTGGCTACGATGGCTAAGCCATTGGGAATCAGGTAGTTGCGCCCGTATCCGTCTTTTACTTTGACGATATCGTGCTTGGTGCCTACCTTTTCAATATGATCGAGCAGAATGATATTCATTGCTGAAGAAAATGAAAAATGAAAAAATTTAAAAAAGCAAGGAGCAAAAGGCAATAAGCAATTGGCGAAATCACGATTTGCCAGTTATCTTTTGCGAATTTGCCCTTTTGGCAATTGCCTTTTTATTTCATGAGATCGGCGATGAAAGGCAGCATACCCAGGTGGCGGGCGCGCTTCACGGCAGTAGCAACACGACGCTGATATTTCAGGCTATTACCTGTAATACGGCGCGGCAGCAATTTGCCTTGCTCATTGATGAATTGAAGCAGGAAGTCTCCATCCTTGTAATCAATATACTTGATGCCAAATTTGCGGAAACGGCAGTATTTTTTGCGACGCAGCCCGATTTTCGGGTTGCTGAGAAACTTTACGTCTTCTCTGGTAGCAGCCATAGCGAGTGTGGGTGAGAATGTGAGTGGTTAGATGGGTTAGTTGGCGTCCAGGTCAACAACTTCAGGGACGGGGGCTTGCTCGGCGGCCAATGCTGCAGCGGCAGCATCGTCATCGCGCTTCTTTTTCCCGCCGATCAGGCCGTTGCGTTTGTCGTCGTTGTATTTGACGCCATACTTGTCGAGTTTTACCGTCAGGAAACGCAGCAAACGCTCATTCCGCTTCAGGCCCAGCTCGAACTTGGTCAACCAATCGGCGACCTCACAGCCAAACTCGATGGCAAAATACACGCCCGAAGAGCGGCGATTAATTTGGTAGGCCAATTGTCGGAGGCCCATTTCATCCACCGCGACGATCGTGGCTCCATAGCCCGTCAGCTCGCGCTGGATTTGATCCGCTGTCGATTTGACTTCCTCGCCCGACAGCACCGGATCTACGAGAAAGGTGACTTCGTAATGTCTCATTATCAGTCAGTTGTGAAAAAATATGTTGAAATTTTAAAAAACGGCTGCAAAAGTACGTCTCTCCGCCGAATTTGCCAACAAAAAGAAAAGGCAAGAAGCAAAAAAGTAAAAGGCAACTTACGAGTCCGCAAATTGCCCTTTTACCCGTTGCTTATTGCCCTTTGCCTGTTGCTAGTTGCCTTTCCCCTACTGCCCCACTTCCACGCGGTAGCCAGCCTCGCGCAGTTGAGCGATCACCCCATGCGGCCCGCCGAGGTGACCAGCACCGACTGCAAACAGGGTGGGTTCTTCCTTCATCATGCGGCCCATAATGGGTATCCAGTTGCGATTGCGATTGTTCAGCAGGATGTCTTCATAGCCAGCCATGCCAGACCCTTCGCTGCCAATCATAGCCTGCATCGCCGTGATATCCTGATCGCGGTACATCCGCAACATCGTAGTCAATTCATCTTCTCCCGCTGGTTGGCTGGCTGGATTTTCGGCGGCCCGCAGGCCATCAACCAGCATTTTGGCCTGCGCTGTATAAGGAATGCTATCGAAAACGGACATTTGGTAGGCAGCCGTTTCCAGCCCCGCCGAGGCCAGTTTGTGATGCTTAGCGAGGCGATAAAGCTCCATTTCTACGGAAGTCATTTTATCGCTGGTAGCCGGGCCGGACTCTTCCCCGCCGATCATAGTGCTCAGAAACAGGGGTTTCATCCGCTCAAGCATCCCGCCGGGCATTCCTTTATCGGCCAGTTTTTGGTGCACAAAAGTGTAATCCGCCGGAGTCAGCAAATCCTTGAGCGTCTTGCCACCGGCCATCATCGCCTTGGTCATCAGGCTCAATTGGGTGCGGAAACTGGTCATTTCCTTCATATCAATCTCGAAAGTGACGCGCTCCACTTTATCCAGCGAACGGTTGGCGGCAGCCGGTAACTGAAATTGGTTGGCCGGGATCATGTGGATGGTACCCAACAGGTAGGAAGGTTTTTTCAGGCCATTTCCGGTGATTTTCCAAAATACCGATTTCTCGGTTGGTACGAGCTGCTGTGGCGTGTAAGAGACTTTTTCGGCAGACTTGCAGCCAAACCACGCCAGTGGAAGCAGCCAAAACCATATTTTTTTCATGTTTTTATTTTCGTGTGAAACGGTGGGAATGGGGCAGCGGTTGTGTGGAAAGTGAATTAAATGGCAACGGGCAAAAAAGCAAGAAGCAAATTTGCAAAAGGCGAAGTGCTTCTTCCTATTTGCCTATTATATTTTGCTAATACTTTTTTGGTTGCTCATTGCCTTCACAGCACCAAACATTCCACGCGCCGATTCTGCTGGCGGCCAGTTTCAGTACTATTATCTGCAACGGGTCGTGTTTCGCCGAAGCCCTTCCATTGGATGCGTTCTGCGGGAATATTTCTGTTGAGCAGAAAAGTGTGGACCGCTTGGGCACGTTGTTCGGAAAGCATAAGATTGTCGGCAGCGCTGCCTACATCGTCGGTATGCCCGGCAATGCCCAGACGGGTTTTGGGATGTTTTTGCAGAAAATCGGCCAACTTATCTAATTCTGGCTGGGCTTCGGGGCGCAAATCTGCTTTTCCCGAATCGAAAAGCAGGCCGGCACTGAAAGTGTATTTGCGCTCAGTCAAAAGTTGCGTTTCCAAATCGGCGGATGTATTCGGGGAAGATTCCAATTCTGGAACGATGGAAATGTCGTCTATGCAGACATAACCCACGCGTTTGATCCGGTTCAGTGGATTCTGGATTTTGGCATTTTTCTGTTCAATGTCCAGGCGTCTTTCTTCCGGCAAACTGGTGGGCGTGTGCTGGTCGTTCGTGAAATTGCCAATAACGAAATATTGAAACGGCTGATCGGCCACAAAAGTGGTAGCCAGCTTAACCCATTGGCCGTTGGTGGCGATGACTTCCGAAAAAGTAACCTGCGGTTTTAGATTTTGCTTTTTGACCAGCCAGGGAAACTCCCTCCGCGTATCCAGTCCTTGCACCATAAAGCAAAAACCCAAATTACCCGCCTGCACCGCTACAAAAGGCGTTTTGGGGCCATAGACTTGCATCAAATGTTGGCGCATCAAAGCCGAATCTTCGCGTACCCACATTTCCAGCCGATAGCGAATGCCAGCCTTCAAAGGCCGCATCAATCGCCCCTGAATAACTTCATGATAATCAATTAGTTGCCCAATATCCGCACTCGGCATATAATGGATCAGCCCGACGCAGTATTCGCCGCCATGCGTCTGCGGCAGGGTCGGGCAGTTTTCGGCTCCCCGCAACAGATCAGGCGTAAGACCAACGAAGGATGTCCATTCCTGCGCCGCCGCCGGAAAATTGCTGGAATACTGCATGAACTGGCAGGCGACGACGACCGCATCTGGCCTGAGTTGCTCAAAGCCGGGATTGAGCACGAGGTTTTGCCCAGTTAGTGCATAGGGAAGTAACAGGAGGAAATAGCGGAGTTTTTTCAGCATGGTTGGCATTTTTCAAAAAACGCCAATCATGCCAAATTTATGCGCAGGGCAATTACCCGAAAAAACTCCCCTGAATAATGCCACCGCCCACTACGTCGTCGCCTTCGTAGAATACCGCGCTTTGGCCGGGGGCCACACCTTTCACATTGGCGTGAAATTGCACATCTATCACGCTGTCGCTGATAGGCTTGAGCGTGGCCAGCGTGCCACTGTCGCGGTAGCGGACTTTGGTCACGGAGTCGAGACCAGCAGCGGGCAACTCATTGTATTTCATTAAGTTAGCCTTGCCCACCAACATTCCATTGCGGATCAGATCATCTTCGCGGCCCAGTACCACGGTATTACTGTCCGGGCGGATTTCGGTGACAAACATCGGTTCGCCGAGCGCAATGCCGAGGCCCTTGCGTTGCCCAACGGTATAGAAAGGATAGCCTTCATGCTTGCCCAAAATCTTGCCTGCGGTATCCACAAACTGCCCACCCCGCACCTGCTCGTCCAGCCCATCCACACGACGGCGGAGGAAGCCGCGATAGTCATTGTCGGGCACAAAGCAGATTTCAAAACTTTCCGATTTCTTGCTCAATTCATCCCAACCGCGTTCGGCGGCCATCTGGCGTACTTCAGGCTTGGTAAAAGTACCCAGCGGCATCCGCGTACGATGCAGACAATCCTGGCTCAGACCCCACAGCACATAACTCTGATCTTTCTGACGGTCCACCGCGCGAGTGATGTATTTGCGCCCTTCGAGTTCATTAATAATACCGTAGTGGCCGGTGGCGATGAACTCGCAATCGAGCATATCGGCGCGGCGCAGCAGGCTATTCCATTTGATGTGGGTGTTACAAAGCACGCAGGGATTGGGGGTGCGTCCGGCCATATATTCGTCCACGAAATTATCAATGACGTAGTTGCCGAATTCTTCCCGAATATCCACGATAAAGTGGTGAAAACCAAGATGTACGGCGACCTGGCGGGCATCATTAATACTGTCGAGCGAGCAGCAGCCAGTTTCTTTTTTGGAACCGCCGGCCGTGGCGTAATCCCAGGTTTTCATAGTCACGCCGATCACTTCCCAACCTTCTTCGTGGAGCATCACGGCGGCCATAGTACTGTCAATGCCGCCGGACATGGCGACGAGGGCTTTGCCTAATTTGGACATTGAATTGACACGTTGTACGGTTCAAAGCCGTAGGTGTGGACAAAAATAAAAGGGCAATCAGTAAATAAAATAAGCAATATGCAAAGAGCAACTTGTCAGTTTGGTTCTTACAAATTTGCCTATTGCATTTTGCCCTTTTCAAAAAACAGCCAGGCCAGTGCGAAAGTTTCAGGCTGGCCTGGCCCGCAAAGATAAAGCGATTTTGGAGAACCTTACTTTTTCAGGCTTTTCAGCAATTTCTCCGTTTCTGTCGAGTCCTCGCCAGTCTTTTTGGCCAATTCAATGGCTTTCTCTGCATATTTGATCGCTTCTTTATTCTTTCCCAACTTTGCATAAAGTGCGGCCAACGTGTCAGTATTGTAATAGTTTTCTTCCATTTCCACCGATTTTTTAGCCCAGCCTGCGGCGATTTCCAGCATTTTTGGGTCACTGACGCTCTCCTGAAACGACCAGGCCATTTCGTTGAGTTCCTGCCAGGCAGTCGGTGGATATTTGTCAAAATAAGCCACAGCGGCGGTAGCATATTTATCAAATTCTTCGGCGTTTCGATAGAAGACGGTCGGATAGTAAGCCGCCAATTTCTCGCCCTCCTCGCCCCCGATGATCTCGCGAACGGCTTGCTGTACTTCACTCAGCGTTGCCTTGGGATGCGTGTCGAAATAATGCCGCAGCGCGATTTGCAGCTTTTCCGTTACTGCCTCTTCCCCAAATTTCTGGGTGAACTGCGGGCGATTTTTCATGAAATAATCGAAGGGCGCAGACAGAGGATTATTGGCATAGTGCAAAATAATATCCATGTTGGCAGCCGTGGTCCAGTCCTGCTGCGTCTTCAGATATTCGGTCGAAATTTCGCTGGCCTCGGGGTCATCGGCAGCGGCTTTGACGGCGAGGTACTCGGCAATAAACGCCGGATCACGGTCCCCTTTGGCATAACGCTGATCGAGTCCATGCTGGTTTTTGGCCGGATCGTTGGCGGCATTTCCTAATTCAATGAATTGATTTACATCATGATAGCCCAAACCTCGATGCACCACCACACCGTCGCCATCCACAAAAAGCAAGGTCGGATAGGCTTCCACTTGGTAGCGCGTCGCAAGTTCGATGCCTTCGCCTTTTTCCATGTCTATCTTGGCATTCACAAAACTGGTATTGTAAAATTTGCCCACTTTATCATCCGTAAAAGTCTGTTTGGACATCATTTTGCAGGGGCCGCACCAAGAGGCATACGCATCGAGGAAAACCAGTTTTTTATCAGCTTTGGCTTTCGCCAAAATGTCGGCCCAGGCTTTGGATTCAAATTGAATGCCCTGTGCCAACAAGGCCGCAGGGGCGAATAAAAGGCAAAAAAGGAGGTTGCGCATAGTTTATCTAATTGAATAATCGGTTGGGTGAGTGAGTAGTTATAAAGTATGAGATTTGAAAGACTAATTGCTCGACTGTCTAATTATCCGCAGGCTGCTTTTGTTTAGTCAATAATTCATTGATTTTCAATATAAAGCGTTGGGCGACATCCTGAAATCCATCGTCGTTCGGGTGGATTTCGTCGCTCCACTGGTCGTCACGCACGATGCCGCGCAGGTCGAGGTAGTACACCTGATCGGGAAATTTTGCGGCCAGCGTTTCCATGCGTTCGTTGAACTGATCCATCATGTAGTGCACCGCCGCCGTGCGATCTTTTTCGCGCGTTATTTTTTTCTCCGTCAAGTATTTACCCAGCCAGCTTTTTTGGGTCGAATCGGTGGCCAGCGGGCGCGGATAATCATAGCCATGAATCAATATCTGTACGTCGGGATAGTTGGTTTGGAACCAGGAAAAAACCGTTTTGTATATCTCGATCAGTGCGTCCAGTTCCGCCAGGAACACGTCATTGAAAAATCGCTCAAACTTTTCCCCTTCCGGTGCCTCCTCGAATTTTTCGGCCAAAAAAGTTCTAAAACTATCGCCCAGAATATCGTTCCCGCCGCCACTTAACAGCAGTATAGAGGGTTTGTATTGTTCCACGGCTTCAAAAATCTTTCCATCGCGCGCCCAATTCCGCATCGTGTCTCCTGCCGCTGCCAGACAATGCACCGGGTAAAATTTTGAAATGTGATCAATAATGTCCGCCAGCATGGGGTGCTGAAACCAAGAATCGCCCTCCGAAAGCAATTTTGGGCGATTGGGGAATTCCTTGGCGGCGGAGCTATAATCCCGGTTGCGCCAGTAGCCCGACCATTTGTTGGCCCCGGCGAGCAGCGTGTTCCACCACAGACCGCGCAGGTTGGCTCGTTCGAGTCCGTTATCGCTTTCCTGGCCGTTTTTTAAAGTAAGGCCCTCTTGCAAGCCCGAATTTTTATCAAAATAAATGCCCGACAAAAAGTGTACAAGGTCGGCATCGGCTTCGTCCGGTTGGCTATTGGCGTCAAAAAGACGCTCCAGTTCGCCTCGATCAGGGCCTGCTTCTGGTTGGCCATAAAGCGGATTGGCGAGGACGATCTGGAAATCCTGCACGTTCCAGCTCTCTAATTTTTGTCGCTTTCCGCCACGGTCGTCTTCGTCATTATCGTCCATACTACCGCGCTGCCTGACCAACTGCGTCGGCGCGGGCAAGGCAGGCAGTTCCAACGCACCAATATTCTCGAACGGTACAATGCTGAACAGTAATTTCAAGGTTTCCCGGCTTTCCGGCCAGTTGAAAAGGCGCACCGTGTCGTTGAGTTTGAAATTGATGACCGAGTCTTTGTGATCGCGCAGCCACTTGCTTTCGCCCTTGGTGAGCATGGTCACCGGCGGATTGAGGAGTGCCGTAGTGTCGCAGGAAAAATCGTAGGAGCAGTACGGGGCGGCCACGTACAGATCGCCGTTGCTCTGGTTGGTCAGTTTGACTTTGAGGCTGGATTTCCACTTTCCGTCGGGCCGCTGGGTCAAAGATGGACGTACTGTACCAGATTGATCAACTGGTAGTTGTGTCTCAGTCATGCCATCGGCCGCCACGGCAAAGAACTCGACTTTCAACAGATTTTTAGGCAGCGGCGAAGCAGCATTATTGTTCAGTCCTTCGGTAAATTTCCACTGCGAAATATGGCGCAACTGTCCGGCCAGTTTCTCCCCGGCATTCGCCATTTTCGTCTTGACTGGCAATACCAACGGGCGAAATAGCTCGCCGGGACAAACGAAATAAGCCATGTTTTTCCACAGTACTAAATTATAGTCGGCTTTTGTTTCATCGTCCTCAAAAGCGAAGTAGGCAGCGTTTTCGGGTTGATTCAGTGCATCGATCAGCGGTTTCAAGTATTGATCCGACAAGTCCTTGTTAATCAACTGAATACGGACGACGCGGTTGGAAAGATTGGCCAGTGTAGCCGATTGGGTGGTCTGCGAAAGGTTGAGCAAAGCTTCGCGCGGGAAATCCACGACTGCTGCGTCCAGTTCGGCACTAGACACCAGCCCTACGACGGGCTTTCCGTCTTTCCCTGCCGTGGTTATGGTCGTCACGCCCGGCTCCACGTGGTGCAGAATACCGCGATCCAGGCGGTACTCACCAGATTGATTATAAATGAGTTGCGCTTGCGTAGCCGTGGCGCCCACTGGTTTTTTCAGAAAGCCCAAATCGGCAATATCGGTGTCGTCGTTGGGCGTGTACAGGCGTGGCCGCTGCTCGTACAGGTACTTGGTTTGGTTGCGGATACGGCTCATTAAATCGCGGTAACTGATGTTGCCGCCCGTCTGCTGCAGCGCGTCGAGCAGCCCGGACGTGAGGACCCCGTGACCGCGGGTCTCGAGGGCCGATTCGTTGCTTTCGCAGGCAGCCAGTTGCACGTAGCGGCCCGGCGGCAGGGCTTCGTCAATGCCTTTTCCCCGGAAATATTCGGGCTTGAACTCTTTGGCAAACACAAAATCTTCCCATTTGCGCTGCGGGAAAGTGAGAAAGCTACCCCGGAACTGCGGGCGTTTTTGCACTACTGCTTCGCCAAGCGAGGCGCGGGTATTATCACCGGAATGGCAACAATCGAAAATAGTGACGATGTGCGCCTTGGTTTTGTTGTAGAGATTAGCCAATAAATAGCGTAACTCCTTGTCGCTCAACAGAAATTTGCCGCTTTCGCCTTGATCATAATAACAGACAATACCTTCCAGTCGCCCGTCACTTTCGGAGGTCCAGACGCTGGTATCGGCCTGCTCCACGGTGCCGTGGCCGGAGTAATAGAACAGCACCACGTCGTCGGGACCCGCCTTGGCGAGATCTTCCTCGAAGGCTTTAACGATGTTGGCTTTGGTGGCCTGGCGGTCGGAGAGGGTGATGGCACGCAGGTCGAGCGAAGGGTCTTTGGCGAGTACTTCCTGCACGGCGACCACGTCATTGACACAGCCGCCGAGGGCCGGGAAGGTGGCGATTTTGTCAACGATTACGTTGCCTTCGTAGCGGTTGATGCCGACGAAGAGGGCGTGGACGGTTGTTTTCAATGGGACGGTTGTTTTTAAATGGTGAAAGAATCATTTGCGATTGCCAAGCGGATTTCGACCATTTTTTTCGCGGTAGGCATCAATATGTTCCCGTTCTATTTTCGCGGCTTCGGCTCTACCCGGAATTTTGAAAATCATTATTTCACCAAAGTAGCGCAGCCATTTTGACACTAAATTGAGAAAGTCAATCTGTTCGCGCATCCGGCTGGAAATTCCATCTTTACCAATAGGTTTGTCACTAATACCGTATTTAAAAATGTCGTCCGTTTCTTTGTCAATAACGCGATAAAGGTGATGCGGCTTAGGATTTTTCTTGGAATTTCCGTGAAAAGACATGAACAGATTATTTAAATGGGACTAGGCTGGCCAACCTTCCAGATTAGAGTAGGTTTCGATGGAAAAAGCAGGCATATAATGAAAGGATTTGCCTGTCTTGCGCTCATATGCCTCGGAGGCCACATAAAGCAGGCTTTCAAAAGTCAAATCTTTAGGGATTTCTTTGGGATTTTGTAACACTTGTTCATAAGCAGCCCTGCCATTGGCAATTACACAGCAGCGGGCGTACAGGAAAATGTCCACGGAAAAATAGATGTCCGGTTGATAAGCATCTTCGCCGATTTGCTCGGCATATATTTGGGCATCCAGGGCATACAATTTAGTGGCCAGCCAATCCTGAAACTCATAAATCTCCCGCACGGGTCCAGCGGCCAAGGCCTCGACGAGCGGCTTTATAACCGCTTCATCGTCATCGGTTTGGCTCCAATCAAGTAGCGCGATCAACTCCCAAAAACGGGCCTCTGGCATCCCTGCCGATCCCGGTACATTGTCTATATTGACCTGCAATTCCGCGTCGGGGTATTTTTGCTGTAAATCATCCATCACGCTACTATTGACGGAACGGATGGGCATTCGCAATACGGTGGTCATGCTGTGCTGGGTTTTGATATTTCAAAGGTACGGGATTGTGCTAGAACATGGGATTGCTTATTCTTATTTGCGCTTGCGCATGGGTGCCTTCTTTTGGGTCTGGCTGTACGGCTTATGCCTATCCGTTACAACTACTTCTCTTTCTAATACTATGGTACGTTGAAGTTCGGTGCCTGGGTTCATTTTAAAAAGTATAATCTTCAACTTCAGTTGATAAGAACCTTCCTTCTCCGGCCTTACATTGAATATCCATTGAGCATACTCTGAAGATGTAACCCACTGTTGCGAATCAGACATTTGTGTAATATCAAAATCCAACTTGTTATCCTCATTATCAATTACTTGCTCCAGTTTTACAGATGTTCGATTAGTAATGTATACCGTTTCTTGAAGGTCGGCGTTATCCGCCTTCCAATTTTCCCGAAGTACTTCAACCGTAGTTGCTATTCGCACCATACAGCGAACCATTTCATTTGTCTGCATCTTTTTTGGAATATAATATAGGATTAGACCTTGTTTCTCATTCGACAACTTCTCTACTGATTCAAATACATTATAGTTTTCCACCGACCGATTTTGCGCCATGTGCTGTGAAGCACTGATTTCACTTAAAGCCTTACGTACATCTATCAGATTTTTCTCATCCCCCAAATTTTCCAGAATCTCCAATGCTTCTGCGTATGACCTTTGTGCATCCATCACTCTGCGCATTTTCCACTGCACGCTACCCATTTCCATTAAAGTAGAAGCATAGGCCGAATTGGAATTAAGCGATACATAAAGCGTCGAAGCCGATCTAAAATGCTGTAAGGCGTTTTCTAAATCATTGGTAGCCGCATATAATTTTCCCAGGACATTGTGGGCGTTGGCGCGGCCCATGTCGTCTTTTAGGTCAGTGAAGAGGTTTAAGGCATGTCGGTAATAGCCAGTAGCAGTCTCGTAGTTTTCCGATATTCTTTCTATTTCCCCGTCAATAAGAGCAGCCTCAGCGGCGGCAATGCGCTGGTCTGGTGGTGGTGCAGAGGACTGTTGCTGACTTTGACTTTGCGATATATTCTCAAACGAGGTGCCGCCCTCCCGCCGCTGCTTTTCCTGCACCCGCGCACTCATAAAATTCCGTACTTGCTCGTGGCTGGCAAACACGCCCGCCGCACCCAGCGATTGCAATTCCTCGCTATATCGGCTCACCATCGCAGGGGTGGTATAAAAAATAACCGGCGTAGGAATGCGCCTTTCCTGAAAAATACGCATCATTTTGGCTCCCTCGTCGTCACGGTGATAGCGGGAAATGTCCGAGATAATAAGATCAAAACCGCGCTCGGCCAAGCTTATTAAAGCCTCTTCGGTACTGGTGGCATTGGTGAAAATGGCGTGAAAAAGCTCATTCAGACTATCCTGAAAACGCTCGTTATTTTTGGGTTCGTCGTCCACCCAGAGTACGTGAAAGCCTGGCAGGTCGGGCACAGGTGGCCACAAGGCTCGCTCCTGTACTTCCTGATAAATTCTGCGTCCGATGGCATCTTCGATCTCGGCCAATTGAATCTTCGCCAATCCTTTTTCCCGGAATTCCGCCTCGATACGTGCCCGTTCCTCCTCACTCAAACCAGGTGTGGCGATGGCACGTTCGTATTCATACCAGGCAATGGTAAATTCCTGATTGGCTGCGGCGTAGGAGTTGAGTGGCGGCTGGTTTTCCTTTAGACCAAGCACCCGTAGTAATTCATCGCGTATAGCTTGGCGTTTTTCCGGTGGTAGTTGCGATTCAAAATATTCCCGCAGAAAAGTACGAACAGGGGTAGGAATAGCACCCTGCCGAAACCAGTGCACTCGGCTCAAACGTAACAATGCAGTCTGCCATAAGCGGTTTTGTTCCCACTGGCCGAATTGCATGTCGGGTGGAATAGCCTCGTTGTGCAACAGTTTGGTCAATGACCAATATATTTCAGGATATAGTGCCGCAGCACAAAGCCACTGAAACCCATGTTCACCGAGATAATAATATAGTTTTTCGATAGATTTTTCCAGCATCTCGGGTGCTTCATCGGAAGCGCCGATGGGCAGAGCAGGTTCGGGCGAAACAGTTTGCCAGTAGCGGGGTGTGAAGACATCAGTGCCTTCCCACTGCTGCACTAAGGCAGCCAAACCAATCGCATTGGCAGGAACGACCGGGAATAATGGGCAAAGCGATAATTCCGCATCGCCCCAGTCAGCAGTGCTTTTTGGGCAGAGCAGGGCTACTTCCCGCCAATTGTCGAATAGATCAAGCGCAAGATTGGAAGGACGTAAATCGGGTAAATCAAGTAAACCATCCGCCTCTCCAACAAGCAGTAATTTGTAACTGGCAAATTCGCTTTGTATATTTTCGATAGTGGTAAAAGTATGTGGATCACGCGGATCACGCCAGCAGCGATAGGGTCGAAAATCATAATATAAGAACTCCACATCCATATCGCGGCGGCGTAATTCGATGGCCAAGTCAGTATACAGGTTGGCCAAATGATCGCGTGGACTTTTTTGATCAATCAAGAATAGGTACTGCGGTGCTTTTTTGCGGCGGCGTTTTTCAAATAGTGGAATGCCGCCGGCACGGATGGTGCGCTGTATGCTGGCCATAATGTCCCAATCTTCTACTGTAGTCCATTCCTTTTCGCGCAGGGGACGCACAGCCTGGTCGGTCTCAGCAGTATTCCAGACTCTTAGATCATCATGCGGCCCATCGCTGGGAAAGGTCAGTTCAATACGTAGTGGACCACTGCGGCCAGTGGTTTTTCGCGGTGGAGCAGGCAGCGTAGAGGGCCTGTCATCTACAACAGGTTGTTGCTGCTCTATTGCAGGTGGTTTTGCGATTGGCAATTCCGGGGTGGGCAAAGAGGGAAGCGGCACTACTGCTTGGTCGCTCTGGAAGGATTGCACAAAATCTTCAAATATTTCTCCGAATTTTTCCTGCTCCTCTCCTGTGCGACACAGTAAGGCCGACAATTCCCAACGTATACGCTCCAGTGTTGGTGGTTCTACCCGACCCAGCATAGACTCAGCATAGCGGCGCATCCGAAAGTAAGCATCCGTACCGACATAAAAATCCTTAGCAGCAAGTGCCTCAGATAGCTCAATGAGCGGCAGGTATAGATACTTAGTACGCGGCATTAGCGGGACGCTGGTTGAATATCCGGATTTGCTGTTGCAGGTTGGGAATAACTTTTTTTAATGGCAAACTGTAGCGCGGCGCATTTTCGCCTTCTATCGTAAAGAATTTTTCAATGTCAATGGCTTCATTATCGGCGTAGCCGAGAAAATCGCGCTCCCAAGCCTGCACGTGTCCCCAATTGATGTCGGGAAAATTACTCAGTACACTAAATTGACCGGAAAAATCCTTTTCCAACTTAGGTAACAACGAGTTCTGCAAATTTGGATCGTCCGTAATTAATTGTAAATCGAATACAACGATAAGTCGTTGAGTCAATTGATCCTGCAAATCATGAGCATATTCGTTCATGTAAAAACGCAGTAACATATCCAGCTTTTGCTGTCCTTCTGGGCCACGCCACGGACCATGGTCCAGGCGATGATGCACTACTAAAAGTGGTTCTTTGTACGGCTTGATGGTGGCCAGTTGGTTATTTGCCGAAGTGGTGCCACCAAATTTTTCAGCATAAATATCCGCTAGTTCGATTTTGAAACGATCCTGAAAAGTATTCTCTGGAACATCGATTTTGATTTTTTCTGGCCCAGGCAAGGGAAGTTCCGTAAAAAAATTGGCACTTTTGTCAGGATCGAGCGGCGATTGGCCAGCTTTATAGAGTTCACGCAGAGAAAAAAGTCGAAGTCGTTTAAGTAGCAACTGGGGACAATGAACGGCTTTGCCACAGAGCATGAAAAAGTACGGCGCGGGATTTCTGCCACCAATTTTAGATAAAATTGCTTCATGCAGTACAGTTAGTGGCGCTTCCCGATTACATATCAGATACCCATCTTCATGTTTTTTGCCTGTGTTCAGTTTGGATGGATCGCTTTCTTTGGCCTGACTATAACTTTCCTCAGAGTGGGGGAACCAGTCAGTAAATTTTTCCTGCCGCACCGCATCATTAGCCTGACGAGTATGTAAGTCGTAGATGTCTGACGAATCATCATCTTCCAGATCAAAATTGCCGCTACGAAAGCGTTCCACCAAGAATTTTTCAAAAACAATCCTTTTTACGCGATCGGAAAAATTACCGTGGTCAGCGTCTGCGTCAAAGGAATCTTTTGCCGCCTCGAATGCCTCTTCTAGCGACAAATTATTTTCGGTAAATTTTTGATAAAACCGTAGTGCAAACTTCCAGGCATAGCTATCTTCAATGGGCTTTCGGGTAGCGATTACTGCAGGAATACCATTATCCAGAAAACATTCTACCTGTTCTTTGGTAGAGCAGCCGTTGAGGAAAACCAGTTTTAGACCTTTGCCAAATCGGCCGATATTTTTGGCTAGACCTTCGACAAAGGTGTATCGTGGCTTGCCTTTAAAATCATTAGTCTGCAACAGACTCGGCCCAGCATGGCCTGCAAAATGAAAAACTCGAATATCAGCTCGGTAATTTTCAAACGCAGTTTCAATTTGATCCTGCTGAACACCCCAATAAGAGATTGGAAGGCTACAGTTCTTAACAAATGCCTTATTGATTGCCGCCAATTCTTGCCCTACCCCATGCAATGACTGTTGAGGATCATAAGAAAAAGTAAGCAAGGCATAGGGGCGATTCGGCATCGGATCAATGGTGGTATTGGAGGAATCAAATTATTTTATCTTTTCCAAGTCTTCCCGATTTTTGGCCAACACAGTGTACGTATCGGCCAATCTTTGTTTCATATTTAGATCGCCTTCGGCTATTTTGTCTAAGTCAATACCGCGTTTGGTCAATATTTCCACCCAGCGCACAAGTTCAGCAGTAGCAGGGGGCTTGCGTAAGCCTTTATTGCGTATTTCGATAAATTTCAGCACCATCTGCTGCAACATTTTTTCATATTTCGGACTGAGCGGCACATTCGCTGTCACGATTTCGGCCAGTCGCTTTTCATCCTTGGGAAAAGGAATATGATAGAATACGCAACGCCGCAGGAAGGCATCCGGGAGATTTTTCTCCGAGTTGCTAGTAAGAATTAACAGTGGCTTAGGAGCATTTTCAGCACGCTCGATCATACCCTGCGTTAGCGACACCTCGCCGATACTTGTCTTTAATGCTTGGAATTCCTGACGTTGGCCAAAATCATGACCTTCAAAATCGCTTGGCAATGCCTCTTCTACTCGAAAGGCCATATTTTCAAATTCAAATAGCACATCGTTTGGAAAATCGCGTGGCGCCTTATCAATTTCGTCTATCAGAACTACGAAACGTTGCTCTGGCCCAGCCGCCAAAATAGCCTTACCCAATGCCTCAAAAGTGATGTAATCTAATACATTGACATCGTGACGCTGCGCATCGCGGAAATGCCGGATGGCATCATACCGATAAAATAAATCCTTCGCAACCGAAGTTGTTTTAGTATTGAAGAGCAGTACATCAGGCTGCAAGCCAAATCGCTTCTCTTGGGCTGCCCAATAAGCCAGCTTGGTTTTGCCAGTGCCAGGCTCGCCAGTTACCAGCAGAGGCATACCGAGTTCAAGAGCAACCTCTACGGCAGCTTCCAATCCAGGATCAGGGAGATAAGTGACTGATTTCATATTGGAAATTAAAAGATTTCTCAAATCGTTCGCGCCATCTCCAGCGCACCGTTGGTGATCCGCGCGACCGTTCGCCGCCAATCGTCGCCATCCAGCAAACCCAAACCATTTTCGCGTTTAGCAGCGGCATACTGGCCTTTTAGCAGCACAGCATCGGGCACTACTCTGACCAGTTCGGTCAATGCGTCTTCGATGCGGCCCTGGCTGATCAAATCTTGTATTTTTTCCCGCGTAGGGCTACTTGAAGTGTTGGCGGAGGAAGTGGTTGGTGGAGTGCCTAGTTCTGGCGTTTTTACAGGTTCTGGCGGCGTACTTGAAAACCAATCGCTAAATCGTTCATTTGCTACTGTTTTTTTCTGCGGATCAGCATTCAAGTGTAGTTCGTACAAAGCTGTACTTAAATCTCCATCCAAGTCAATATTGCCGCGTACCTGTTCGTCGAACATGGTACGAGTAGGGCTACCATACTGGTCGGTAAAAGAAATAAAGGCTGCGTCGAAAGCTTGCTGTAAGGTATTCAGCCCATTGCGACGAGTAAAGCTTTGGTAGAAACGCCGGGCAAAATCCACCGCGTATTTATCCACCAATGGTTTAGTTGTAGCAATCACCGCTGCTGCACCCTGTTCTAAAAATACTTGCGCCTGATCACGCGTGGAACAACCATTCAGAAAAACAAGACGCAGATCTTTGGCCCAACCCGCTTGTCGAGCAATTCCTCCGCTAAAAGCGATACGCGAAGCCTGACCATCGCGATTGAGTTGAAGACCAGCTGATCCGGCATGCCCACTGTAGTGAAAAAGACGTAAGACATCTCTTTGGATGTCGAAGTGTTCTTCCAGATCATCAGGAGTTGCCTGCCAAATTGGCTCTACATTGCCGCCAGTTTGAGACAATAGTCGCTGAATAGTCTTGAGTTCATTGATTACTTCAGGCAGGGATTGAGCTTGATCGTAGGCAAAAGCCAGCAGGAAAACGGGAGCAGGCATTGAGTTTTATTGCTTTTGGGTGAAAGAGGAAGATTTAATTAAAAAGGCAAATCAGCAATGCGAATCATGCGCTGCATTAATGCAAAATATTGATTGGTAACCATTTAAACCTATCAGGTTTTATAAAACCTGATAGGTCTTGTATTCCTCTACCCTTCCAGTTTGTAGAGAAAATAATCCACCTGGCCTTTCATATTGCTGTCTTGATCGCCCGCTTTTTTAAGGGCTTTTTCGGCGGTGGCGCGGGCCTTGGTTTTGTCGCCCTGCTGTTTATATACTTCGGCCAGCGTGAGGTAATAACTGGGTACTTCTCCATTCTCGGCGGCGGTGCTGGCCCATTTTTCGGCCTGATTCAGCACGTCTTTATCTTTCGGAAAGGCACGTAACAGCGTTGTTACAAGTTCAATCAGACGGGTTGGATCGTTTTTGACTTCGCTCTTTTGGTAGGATTGGGTTGCCTTCAGGTACTTTTTAGCGTCTTTCGTGCTGGCATAGTATTTCATATCGGAATCGGCGGCAAAGGCAGCGGCGCGCTCTGGTACAGCGGCTTTCAGTTTGTTTTTCGCTTCTTCCAGCAAATCTTCATTTTTAAATTGAATGGCTTTTTTTACCGTGTTTTTGGCAGCGGTTTCAAAGCGGGTTTTCAGGTTGTTTTCGCCCACCAGCGCAGCTACTTTGTCGCGATTTTTGATCAACATATCGTACACACGGCTATCGGCTTCCACTGCGCCCTCGAATACAATGCGAAGATTGAGTTCGGAAGTCAGGTCTGGCTGGGTGCTGAGAAATTCGTTGGTGATTTTTAGCGAAGATTTGCCGGCCTGGTTGAGCGATTTGATGTACTCATAGAGCATTTTGGGATCGCGATTACCCTCGCTATACGCCTTTTCATACTCCACCGATTTGTCGGTTTTATCCAGCACTTTCCGGGCGAATTCGAGCAGTGTTTCCAGTTCTTTGGCTCCTACGTCTTTGCTGACTAACTTGCCCGCGGCATCTAAAAACATCAGTGTTGGGTAGGCACTCACCGGGTATTTGTTGGCGAACTCGGAGTTTTCCGGTTTCTCCATGTCAATTTTGACATTGATAAAATTCTCGTTGAAAAATGCGCCCGCTTTTTCCTGCGTGAATACCGTGGTGGACATCCGTTTGCAGGGGCCACACCAGGAAGCAAAGGCGTCTACGAAAATGAGTTTGCCTTCGGTTTTGGCTTTTGCCTGGGCTTCGGCCCAAGTGCCGTGGTAGAATTCGATGCCCTGTGCGGAAGCGATGTTCAGGCAAAAGACACCGAAGAGAAAAGTGGCAAATATTTGTTTCATATAAAGCTGTTGAGAATGTGGCGGCTGTTGAGGTTGTTGAGAAAAGGATGAGCAAAAATAATGTAGAATTGTCAAAATATATCAACTTGCCAAACACGCGGTTTAAAGAGCATGGCCAGGAAGAAATCAGAAACGAAGATATTGGTACTTGCGTGTGTCTCCTTTCTCAACCACTCAACATTCTCAACTCCCTTCACGAATTATATCATTCCACCTGCATCACACTCCGCTCCAACACCAACTGATAGTAGGCTTCGTATTGCGGTAAAATTTTGTCAATATCAAATTTACGGGCCTGGGCCAGGGCGTTGGCTTTGAATTCGTGCAACATATCCGCATCCTGCAGCAACCGAATAGCATTGCGAGCCATGTCTTCCACGTCGCCTACATTACTCACGAAACCCGTTACGCCGTGGATATTTACCTCCGGCAACCCGCCCGCATTGGAAGAAATCACCGGCACTTCGCAGGCCATCGCTTCCAGTGCCGCCAAGCCGAAACTCTCCTTTTCCGATGGTACGATAAACAGGTCGCAGATAGCCAATAGTTCCTCGATGGCATCTTGCTTACCCAGAAAACGAATGTCTTGACTCAGACCGAGTTCACGGCTTAGGCGTTCCAGGTTTTGGCGTTCGGGACCGTCGCCGATGAGGAGTAGTTTGGAAGGCACTTCGGCGCGTACTTTTTCAAAAACCCGGATCACATCTTCCACCCGTTTCACTTTTCGGAAATTGGAGGTATGCACCAGAATATGCTCACCTTCGGGGGCAATTATTTTTTTAAAATGCGCTTTATCTGTTTTTCTAAATCGGTCAAAATCAATGAAATTGTAAATGACTTCAATGTCGCGTTTGATCTTGAATAGTCGCAACGTATCGGCTTTCAGGCTCTGCGATACTGCCGTCACGCCATCGCTTTTATTGATACTAAATTCCACCACTGGCGCGAAAGCGCGGTTGTTGCCCACCAGCGTAATATCGGTACCGTGCAGCGTGGTCACGACTGGCACGTAGCGACCTTCGGTAATGAGAATTTTCTTAGCCATATATGCCACCGCCGCATGGGGAATGGCATAGTGAACGTGCAGTAAATCAAGGTTTTGGTAGCGCACCACATCCACGATTTTGGAGGCCAAGGCCGTGTCATAAGGCGGATATTCAAACAGCGGATAATCCTCGCTGTCCACCTCGTGATGGAACACATTCTCATGGAAATGCGCCAGGCGCACCGGACGGCGATAAGTGATAAAGTGAATTTGGTGGCCTTTACGCGCCAGGCCGAGGCCGAGTTCAGTGGCTACTACGCCGGAGCCACCATAAGTGGGGTAACAAACAATTCCGATTTTCATACCTGCTGTTGGTGAAGAAACTCTTCCAGAGACTACCATGCTGGAACAAGGTGGCAGGATAAACAAGGAAAATGCGGAAAGGGTCGGATGTTGGCAGAAAATTAACGGCGCGGTAAGGCGAAGGTTCAGCGCACTAAGGTCAAATCACCGCTTTTAAGCAAATAACTGCGCTGGTTTCCGTTGTCGAGCCAGGTTCTTAATTGAAACAGGTACACGCCGGGGGGCGCACTTTTGCCATGGACCGTGCCATTCCAGGACAAATCCGGCCGTTGTGACTGAAACACCAAGGCTCCCCAGCGATCAAAAATCTGTAAAGAGAAGTCGAAAAAAGTGCAGCCGCTGGATATTTGAAACTGGTTATTGTCCTGGCCGGCATTGGGCGCAAAAACATTGGGAATATATACCCGACACTCCGGGCAAAGCGGCAAATCCAGATACACCGAGTCGGCGTTTTTGCAATACTCGTTCGCCACCGTGGCTACGTGCCAGCCCGTACCGGCTACTTGTAGTACATGGTCGGCCTCGCCGCTATTCCAGAGGAAGGTCACCTGGAGCTGATCGGAGCTGGCCGACAAAGTGCCGGTACAGGATAAATCGGTACTGATATTAATATGAACAGACGGACGTTGTATTTCGGAAATAGTGATCTCCGCATTAGCAGTACAGCCTTCCGTATTAGTGACTGCTATGCTGTAAGTACCTGATTGACTGATAATTCTTTCCGTGTTTGTTGTAGCATTTTCCCATAAATAAGTGACATCCGGACTGTTAGAAACGGCGTTGATTACTAAAGTGTCACCACTACAAAATTGCTCTGCGCCTTTGATAAGCAGATCGGGAGCGGGCTTTTCCGTTATTTTTATAGAATCAATAGCCGTACAGCCTGCTACCGCGTATGCCGTGACGGTGTACATTCCTGCTTGGGCAGTTCGGCTGGTATCGGTGGAACCATCGCTCCAAAGTAGTTGATCTATTAATGCGCCAGTTATACTTAATTGCACGGAACCGTCTGCACAGTAAATAGAATCCCCTTCGATTTCTATTCGCGGTGATGGTTGCACATTAATAGATAAATAAGCAGTATCTACTAAACAACCCGCTCTGGCAATGCGCTGGATGGTCTGCATACCGGGCGTAGAAAATGTAATATCGCTGGGAAATGGCTGGCTGGAATTAGCCGGAAAAGCACCGGGAAAATCCCATAGACTGGACGCAGCTTCCACAGGAAAAAATTGCACCGGACTATTCATACAAGGAGTCGTATCGGAAGCGGCGAAATCAGCGTGAAACGTGGGCAGTGGGGGGCAGTAATTTTCTACTTGCCAGGTCTTTGGGGTGATAGTTGTTTGAATACTCTGTATTTGACTGATTGGTGATACAGACCAGATAGAAGGCTGTGTAAAAATGATAGTATCTCTTATCTCTATTGGACACAAGGAGAAAGGGTTGGAGCAGCCGGGAATACGCAATTGCGGGTCTGTTTTAGCCAATACTACGTGTTCTTCTGGCCTTATAGAGTCCGGCAGTGTAATAGTTCTCATTGCCAATCCGCCATCTGCCGTAGGGATACAATAAGGGTAAAATCTGACTGGTATAGTTGTTTGGTTACCTATGTTTCCTTCTAAATCCAGGCTAATAGTCCTAAGCAGACTATTATGATTACCTCCTATACATAAGAGTAAACTATCCTGCCCGGCACGTTGTAATATTTGAGGTTCTGGGTTTTCGTTTATTTTGAAAGATTTTGACCATATAAAATTCCAATTGTTATCTAACATAGATATGAAGTGATTATCAGTAACATTGCTCGTCTGATTTGGATAATCTTTTCCAACTACTACCATTCTTCCGTCAGCAAGTGGCAATACATCGGTTATATATTCTACTTTCCAGGAAAGTGCCCGAACTATTTCACCATTTTCCGTTATTTCTATCAAGTGATTATGTAATAATGACGTATTGATATGCTTGGGGTATAAGCGTAGCAGGATATGATTATTAGGCAGAAATTTTAAAGAAATAATATTGAGTGAATCCTGATCAATAGATCTTTCCCAGATTACTTGTCCATTATAATCTAATTTACTGATAATGCTTCCTCCTCCCACATAAATATTAGCAGGTGTAGTAACAATACTATGTAATGATATATTATGCAAACCTTTACTCCAAATGATGGTGCCATCGGGCGCAAAACGGATAATTATGGAGCCTTGATTAGTAACCGAATAAAGATAAGGGAAAACCCCTACTACGCTATTATCGGGCAATGGTGCCAATGATCCTAAGCTTTCAATGGTATCAAGTTTCTCTGTCCAGGCCAGTTCCCCATCTGGCTGTACACAGGACAGCCAAGAGTAGCGATAGGCACCGGCAGCATAATATCCGCCAGTCATCATATATTTCCCATCGGGGCGCTGTATAAGACCAGATCCATAGTTATGAGTATAGTCGTCGTCAATATATGCTTTCTGGAAGGATTGTGCCCAAGTATTGCCAATGAACAGCAAGTAGCTAATGGTGCAAAGTAGAATAGTTCGCATGGTGTCTATCTTTTGAGGAAAGATAGAGGCCGACACTAGTTCGCAACAGGGCCTATTGAGTGAGTTCTACCTCTCACAGGGTGAAGTAAGTCAGCAGATGAGTAAAGAGGTTGGATACTGGTTTAAAGCAATGCCGATTGGCAGTCTTATATAAAGGATTTAAAATCAACGTTTGCTAATCCGATTGCGCGTCACCTGCCGCTGGCGGCTACAGCGGAAGCGCGTTACGTCCGCTCCGCGTAAGGCCAGGTGTTTCGTTTTGCGACCCTGCACCCGCGCCCGCCATTTCTGCCAATTGCGTAGTTGCAATTCATGCTTCATCAGTTGAATTACCTCCGCTTCGGTCAATCCAAACTGTACTTCGATGGCCTCGAAAGGCGTCCGGTCTTCCCAAGCCATTTCGATGATGCGATCAATGGCGAGGTCGGTGAGGTGGTATTTTAGATAGAGGGCTTTCAAGATTATTGCAAGGTTTGATTAAAGAAATAATTGGTACTAACGTATAACTATAAAGGACTTTATTCAATTACATATATACGTCGGCGGACTTAATTTTTCATATACCTGATGTTTATCTACAAATTCACATCTCGTTATAGTAATATGTGAAACACTGGCATCTTTTTCATCCTGCACGTCTTTTAGATTAACCAAGATTAGTAAGTCATCATCCTGTGCTTGATCTATATAACAGAAATATCTATAAACTTTAATGAGATCAGTCTGACGACCCGCTTTATTCTCCTCTTTTTCCAAACAATATATGAATTGTGTTAATTCCTCCAAAGACAATGAATCAACATTCGCTATTGATATTATTAAAACAGGAGAGGATCTAAATATTTGCCCATACTTTACTTTGTTTATAGAAGTGTAGTTAGTCCCAGACTACTGGACATTTTTGGAAATGGGATGATTTTTCGGGCTTAGCATGCTAAAAACATATCGTATAAATTCTATAAATCGGAAGCATTTTGTGGTTAGGATTGCCAGTCCTTCTCTAAAAATGGACACTTCTGGCGTTTGAGTCCCGTCCTGATAACGTTGCGTTGCAATATAATTTTGGTGCTTCCAGCCTTCTTGAATGGCCAAGGTATAGGCTATTGTAACGATCGCCATCATTAACAGGTTTTTGCTAGCATTTTTGAGATTAAGGTCTTCCAGATTATATCCGTTCGTTTTTAGGTGTTTGAAAAGGCATTCGATTTTCCAACGTTTGACGTAGCATTCAGCGGCCTTGACGGCATTGGGTAGCGTAGTCAAAAAGATCATCACCGGTTCCTCTGCATTCACCTTGGGATTAGGCATCATAACGATGGTGAAGGCCTGGCCATCCAGAAAAATCTGCTTTTTAACCAATTTGTCTTTTAAGCCGCACTTAGTCACCATACGTTCATAGCCCTTACCTCTGGCCCCGTTCACCTCTTCAAAATAATCGCCTGCCCGAAGCCGTATAACAAAATGTATCTTGTTCTTTTTGAGGAAGTTAAACCAATTTTTGCCAATATATTCCCGATCAGCTAACAACGTCATCCCTTGCAGATCGAACAGCAAAAATGCCTGCTCAAACATGGCTTTGCGCTCCGCCTGACTGGACGCGCCTATCTTTTCCAACTGCACCCAATAAATCGGAACGGCCACAGAACCAACCAGAACACTCAGCACCAAATAATGCACTTTCGCTTCCCCAAGCGTCCAACTCGTGCCGTCCATGACCAGGGTTTTAAAGCCTAAACCACGCAAAAACCGAAGATTTTGGCGCATCAAATCGTGTAACAACGCCCTGCTTTCGCCCCAATCCTGGAAAAAACGAATCAGCCGTTTATAATCACTATTGGCCTTCGAACCATCCTTGCCAAGTACCCCGCCAACGTAATCCTTCATTTTGTAAAGGTTCACCGTGCGCGCTAAAGGAAGCAGGCAGACTAAAAGCCAAATATTTTTTACGGCCCCTAAGCCATAACTTTCATACAAAACACTAAATTTGCGTATGTGTGGTGGAAGCATCGATTATTATGTTGTTGCAAACACAATATCGGCTTTCGCCACCTCTTTTCAAAAATGTCCAGTAGTCTGAGTTAGTCCTCTCCGTTATGTTTCTGCAATTGGAAATAACTAGTACTAACAAAAATAAAAATATTTTTAAGGAAGCCATTTTTGGATTAATAGAAAGCAGGTTTTTCATAAAATAAAGTTTAAGGATTTATACAAACTCTAAATGGGTTTTCAATTTTCGCCCTCAACTAATAATTTCTCCAAATAATGCTCTCCAATTCCAAAACCCATCTTCAAAGCCGCCACTTTCTGCAACGCCGCCGTCCGCACACCATCCGCTATTTTACGAGTAGGACGTAAAGCCGTAATCATCACATTCTTAGCCGTGTGTTCGCTGGAAATAAACTCGAATACGTGGGTGGAATAACCTTCCGCTTCCAATAGCAGTGCGCGAATACCGTCGGTCACGATTTCCGCCTGCCGCTCTTCCAGAATACCGTGGCGCAGCACTGGAGCCAGTTCATTTTGCGTGTCCATCGCTTTACGAATCTGTTTGTGACAACAGGGTGCCGCCACGATGATCTGCGCATGTTGGTGAATACCCGTCGCCAAAGCCAGATCGGTCGCCGTATCGCAGGCATGGAGCGCGATAAGCATATCCAATTGCGGTGGCTGGTAGTCGCGAATGTCTTGGGCGATGAAATGTAGATGTTGAAAACCAACCTGTTGCGCAAGTTTATTGCATAAATCTACCAGATTAGGGCGCAATTCAATACCCGTAATGTGCGGCACCAGTCCCGGTTGTCGCTGCAAAAAATCGTATAACGCAAAGGTCAGGTAGCCTTTACCCGAACCCATATCGGCGATGTGCGCTTCCGCTGGCAAAGGCTGTTGGCGCAGCAAGCCCTGGATGATTTCGAGGTATTTATTGATCTGCCGCCATTTATCCTGGGCATTGGCCAGCACCTCGCCTTTGGCACTGGTGATGCCCAAAGCGTGGAGCCACGGCGCGGCGGGATCGAGCAGACGGTGCTTTTCACGGTTATGTTGCAGGTCGGGCGAAACCGTCTGGGCGGCAGTTTTGAAAGATAAATTGGCTTCGCCGTTTTTTCCAAAACTCAATGTAGCATCCTTTTCCGTCGTGAAAAGATCGGCGTTGCCGAAGGAAGTTCCCAGCAGAGAGGTTAGTTGCGTCACGGCTTCCGGCAGGGGAAAATTCTTGACTTCATCGCGGGTTTTGTAACGAAAATTGAAAGCGACTTGCCGCCCTTTTTTTAATTCTACGGGTCGCAAATAGATATTTTTCAAATCCGTCGCTGCCGCCGCAGTCGGTCTGCTCAACGTGCATTTGATCAAATGACCAGCCGTAAAAGCGGTTTGAAAAGCGTCGGTAAATTCTGAGACAGCGGACATTTTAAGATAACTATGAACGATGATGGATGAACTATGAACGGCAAAAGTAGGAGATCGGGAAATAAAACGTGGTGACCAGGATGTGGGTCTGGCAGCAGTTTATCTATTCCTATTTTACGATTTGCATTCTTTTTTCAGATGTTAAAAAGCCGGTTGTCAAGCCCTTTCTGTTCACAACGCGCCAGTGCAGGACATAGAAAGGCACTTGATTGTTTAATTCCTAAAAAAATTCACTAATGAAACATCCATTTCAAAAAGGCTCCCGGTTCCTGCTGGAGCAAGATGCCAACACTGGCCAACAGCGGCTGCTGGCTTATGTCGTAGATGCGCAAGGACAATTGGTGGAAAAACAACCCATTGACACCAAAGGCGGTTTTGCTATCCCGAATGCCGACAAATTGCACCACGAAGTTCGCCTGTTTATTGCCCCGGAATTGCCCGACAATCCCAACCCCAGCTTGCAGGATTTGCTCGACGTTCAGGCGTATGAGCCAGTCATCCACAAACGATTGCAGGAAGAAGGGGCGATCCATCTTTTGCCAGTACCCGAAATCATGTGGCCCTACTGGAACTGGTGTTTCTGTCGGGTGCGCGGTCGGGTAGTGCGAGAATTTTGCTTGTCCTGGCCGATCAATTTTTGCTTCCAATTGCCAGTTTGTCCGGCGCGAGTCCACGTTTGCCGGGTAAAACGCCGCATTATGTGGGAATTATCGCCTGCTGCGGTGGCCAAACTCCGCGACCAATTAGTTGCCGTTCCGAAATTCAAAATCCCGATTCCGGAACCCGACCCGCTCCCTTTCCGCCAATTGGCAATGGCCCGCACGGAAAATGTCGCTTTGGATAACCGCCAGGCACAAAACTCTGATTTGATCAGCCAAACCCTGCTTTTCAAATTGCAAACGACTAATACTGATCTGTTGCGTCGTGCGCTGGACGAGCATTTTTACGAAATTCGTCCCCTCATTCCTTACCTCAACCTCTGCTCGCTGCTCTACCGCTCCGACGAGTTTATGACCATCGAAGTAGACCACGACGGACGCTTCGACCGCAGTTTCGTTCACCCTTGCAATGAAGAAAACGACTTATATTTTTGGGTAGAATACCTGATTGCCGGTTCGTGGGTGACGGTGTATCGCCCCGGCTTGTGCAGCGGTACGTATTGGAATATGGTTTGTGGCACCGAAGTCACCCTGAAAGTCACCGATCCGCGCGTCACTGGCTGCCGTCCGCTCACTGGACGGTATATGGAAGTCAATCGCATCGGCACGGGGGCCTGGTTGCCGTTGGTCAATAACAGCACTGGTTTTGTGAACGGCCTCGGCTTCGACGATAGCACCACCGACGCGACAGGTACGGTCATTCCGGCAGGCGCACACGAGCGTCCTTTTGCGGGAATACTCGATGTTTTAGGCGGTTTTGGCTCTAATTTGCCCGACCCAGCCCAGGCCACACACTTTCGGGTATCGCTCAAACGCATCGCCGATGCAGACGTGCCAGCCAATTGGAAAGTGCTGCAAAACCCGCTATACCGAGGCTACCGCGACGATATTGAACTAAATGGCGTGACTAAACCTTATGATAAACAGTTTCTGCTCAATGAACCTGGACAGCCGGAGTTTTACAAAATTCCGCATAACGAAGCCAGCGACCAGACGGAAATCGCGCTTCCAACTGCTCCGGCCACGCTGATTGATCGCGAGTGGTCCACCACAGAATTTGCGCTGGCCAGTATTGATACGGATAACATGGATTTAGGGCTGGACCAAGCCAACACCTACGATATTCGTATCGAACTTTGTCGTACGGTCGGTGGCGTATTGCAACCCGTAGCTGCTCGGCGTGAACTCTTCCAAATACCTGATCCGGCCAATTTTAACGACAACATTATTGCCGATGATACGCATATTTATCCTGCTCCTGTCATCACCGATGCATTGGGGATGCGTATTCGGGTCCGCATTGATCGTCGGATGACTACTTGCAGTATTGATGATGCGAAAGTGGATGGTGTGGCCGCCGACCCACAGTGCGGTTTGCTCAATTACGCTCCCGGCTCTACTGCGCAGCTGGGATTCCGGGTGGCGCATCCCGATAACCGAGCCACCTTTAGTTTCGGAGTGGTGCGTGGAAACGGGCAAGCCGTGCAGGGGACTAGTCCCAACACCAGTGGATTGGTGAATGCTCCGACAGCTTTCAGTGGGTACAATCGAGGTGGCGACAACTTTACCAATAGCAGTTTCTCGGTCGCTGATATGCTCTCTGTGCCAGCTTCGGGTGGATCGGTAGTTCCTACGCCTTGTGCCGGAGCCGCTTTTGCCGAAAATCTGTACGTAAAGGCTATGGCCACCGATGGCAGTTATCGTTTATCGAAATATGATTCCTCCGCACCAGCAGCATTTGCCATTATTAAGGATTGTGAATGTGATGCGTAGGGGCAACCTTTGTGGGTATCCCTGTGGGTAGTCCCCATAAAAACAAACAGGCAGCCACCGGAATAAACCGGAGCTGCCTGTTTTTTTGCTGGAACACGATGAAACCCGATTTCCTACCGACGTAAAAGAGGCTTGGATAAACATAGGAGTATAAATAGGATTTCCTGCTTCCACATCGGCTTCCAAGCCGCCTCCCCCTGTTATTTCAAGATTGCTACTAGATGACTAGATTAGTTCTTGACCGGCATTCGGCTGTAGGTTAAGCACTTTATATGTTGCTTTATCGTCCTTGCAAAGGTGTTTGGCCCTTCAATATTGCTGCTGCCTAAGCAAATATCTCCCGCTGGCCGATCTGGGTTGAAATAGGCCGTTCGTTCTTCTGGGAAGTACAAAAGGTATAGGTTGTAAAGGGCCATAAAGTCTAGTCCATTAAATTGGCGGTTGGCATCCAACTGGCCCTGACCATGGGCCTCCCAGCGTTGCCCAATCCAATTGGGGTTATTGGCGCACTCAAATGCTGGCCACTCTATATTACCATCAGGATAATCATCCTTTTTCCGGCAAGGCCCCCACAGGGCGCATCGCAGAGCATATTTTCGAAAAACTGTTTATCTATGCCCATATTGGGCGGCTCAGGATAGAGCAGGTTGTTGATGATAGGATATCCGGTCGAGGTATTCTTCATCAATTCGATTGGTCATCCCACTGGCAATTGTTTTGGCCATTTGGAGGGGAGAGAAGGTCTGCCCTTCACAAGTAGTTACCGTAGCATAGTCAGGGATGAAACGTTTGATCATGGCCAAACCGATCATCAGCCCGAAACCCCATCCTGGCTCATAAAACCTTGCCGGTGGGCCAGATAGCAAGTCTGGCTAAAAGTAGTGGTGCAGGGCGGGCTAAGCGACGTGGAGTAACAGTTGCCGCCAATCAGGTCAATGTTCCATTTGCCCTCACTGGGGTCGTGCAGGAGGGGTTCCAGGGCCTGCGTGGCATCTTCGCGCAGAAAGAAGCCGGAATAGCCGTCGGTTCTGGGCGTATAATAGGTGCCGCAGCTAGTGCCACAGCCTACGTCGAAGTTCCATTGACTTGTACCCTTATACTTGCCGCTACAAAGACAGGCTTGTCCCTCGCACTGGGCACCAGTTTCGAAACCATGCGTGATCTCCCGATATCTGTTCCGGGCCAGGCAGTTGGCCGTAATATCCAGGCGACGGTAGGCTTGCAAGCCCAGCACCAACTCCTCCAGGGTCCGTTGCGCTTCAGCTTCCTGGTGGTTTTCTTTGAGTAGTTTCCACTCTGTGGCCAGCACGACCCAGTACCAGCCCATCTGGTGAGGGGTCTCGGAACCCATGTCGAGATAGTTGTTGGTTGGACCAGTCTGACCTCCACATTCTGGATCATAGAAAGCACTTTCGGGTTTGTATCTATCCTCCCCCATTCCAAATTTTGCTTCGTTTTCCATGTTAATGCTGATAGCAGGCAGCCCATAGCCTGCCTTCGAGCAGATACAAGGATCACTGCTACTCTGACCTATTCCATCATGGATGCACCCGCTGGGATCCCGATCTACCGCGATAAAATGTTTAAGGTTTTTAAGGTACTGCCAGTATTTGGCAGTGATGCTCTCTTTAGAACATTGAGCAAGCGTATAGCCCGAAAAATAAGTCGATACGCTGAAAAGAAAAAGTAAGACGAGATGTTTCCTGTTCATGTAGAAATGCTGTTTTAAAAGGTGATTTTTTTTAGACATAGCAATGGCCTTCTGTCGAGTAGACAGCAGATATTTATTATCTAGAAAACTTAGTAATTCCGTAAATTAGTAGGAGAGAATGTAAGTAACGGTATCGTTTGCAATGATCGGAATAGAATCTTGAAATATAGGCCTTAATTGGTAAGTTGGTTTTTCAAAACCCCACCTAATCTGTATAACTTCTGTTGATGGCAAATCAAATATTTCTGTGTATATTTCTCCTTGGTTAATCAACAGTGGATATTCTTTTATTACTTCGCCATCATAGTATATATTTTGCATAGTCTCTGTCGCAACAATTCGGCTATATACAGAAGCATACAGTGTGTCATGCTGGCCAGTATTATTTTCTATCCTCAATCGCATAAAACCATCACGCGGAATTAATTGTATTATATCATCTTCTTTATCCTCAACATTTAAAGAAACGAATTTATCAATGTATCCCTCTTTACTTATAGTTGATGCTCCATAATTACCTATAAAGACGCAAGCGAACTGTCCATTCACGTCAGTACGATCAGAACAGGAGGCTGGCACTTCTCCTCCGTCTTCATTCAGGCTTACGCCCCGACAATAGACAAAGGCATCATTAATAGGCTGGCCTGTTTTTTGATCAATTACAGTACCTTTAATACTTATTGTAGGTTTATCCTCCTTTCCACAGCCCAATCCAGCCACCAGCAATCCCAGCAAAAAGCCAAAAAATAGTAACGTCTTGTTCATAATCTATAATTGGAAAAGTGAAAAGGGTATTAGCGGCGCAGCACCAGTTTATCCTCCGCCGGAGCAGCAGGGTCGGCAGGCCAAAAAGTATGCAGAATCATCTCCGTGTCGCTGAGGGCATCAATCCGCAAGTTCAGGGGCTCATCTTCCAGGCCGGGAATGATGAGTTGTAAATGGGGGCTGTCGCCGATGATTTTCCAGGTACTGACCAAATCTATTGGAAAAGGAACATCACAAGCATTTTCGTCCTGTAGGCGGTGACTTCCATCGGCATTGAATGTCCAAATGGCATCGCCGTCGCAAGGCTCGCTATGCAGCACAAAAGTGCCATCATGGTCGTCGTCGGTCCAGCGTTCTTTTTCAATCCAGGTTCCGAGTATTTTTTCGCTGTTAGTAGGAGCAGGTGGCTCTTCGGTCTTTTTGCAGCCAGGTGCGGCCAGAGCCAGCAGCAGCAGGAGAAGAAAAAAGAGGCGAGATGGAAAGGGTAGCAGATAGCACATAAGGGATCGTTGAGAGGAATGAAATATTGGCATAAAGCCTGCCACAAAGGTCTGCCCCTTTTATTGTTGCCACAAGCAAGAAAAATTATGGTTTGCATAAGATTTCTTATGTTTTGCATAAAATTCTTTGGGTACCTTGAAGCAAGCATAATCTTCTTACCTTTACTACCTATTTTATCATTTATCTAAACCACCCGCTACCCTATGACCACCGCAGAAAAAATCGAGTACCAACGGCGCAGTATCCCCGGCATGACTCAGGAAGAACTGGCCCAAAGAATTGGCATCCGTGCCCAGACTTACCGCAATAAGATTACCGGCAAGTCGTCTTTTAAGATCGAAGAAGTAGTGGCCATAGCAGAGACCCTGGGTATGACTGTAGAACAACTTCTCTCCCCCCTGCAGAGTTTGACCAGATTAGGGTGAAATTTTTACGGGCCAATAGATTGATTGCTTCCACAATCAGTGTATAAAACAAACAGGCAGCCACCGGAATAACCCGGAGCTGCCTGTTTTTTTGCTGGTAATTTTCTCAACCTTATAAACCCCTCAACAACCTCAACAATTTTTAAATCTACCGCACAAACAACAGTTCCCGATATTTCACCAGCGGCCAATATTGGTCGTCCACAATAGCTTCCAGATCATCCACGGCGGTGCGGACGGCTTCCATGTGCGGCTTGGCCTGATTACACAGGATTTCGGCTTCTTTGCGCACCTCTTCCTGGCCATGCGCCGATTCGAGGGCAGTATGCAGCTCATCCATACCTTCCCGAATGGTTTTTACATTGCGAACCAAACGTTTTAAGGCCGTTTTTTGATAACCAATAGCGTCATCCATGTCAATATCCCGCATAGAGCCAATATTGTCGGCCAGTTCCGTTTGATAACGCAATACGGCGGGCATCACCATCGAGTGAACAATGTCTTCCAGGGCTTTGGCTTCGATGTTCAGTTTCGTGCAGTAGTTGTGTAATTGCACCATGTGATAGGCTTCGAGTTCTTTCGCACCCATCACGCCCGACTGGCCATACAATTCGGTTGCCAATTCAGTACCCAAGGTGTCCAGTGCTTCCGGCGTGTTGGTGAAATTGTGCAAACCGCGTTTGGCAGCTTCCTCTTTCCACTCGTCGGAGTAGTTATTTCCTTCAAAACAGACCGCTTTCGATTCCGTGATGTAGCCTTTTAATACAGTCAGGATTGCTTCGTCTTTGCTAGTGCCATTCGTGGTCAGTTTGTCCACATCGGCTTTGAAAGTGACCAGTTGCAGACCCATCATCGCGTTCATACAAGTCATTGGACCAGCGCAGTTCTGGCTGCTACCCACGGCGCGAATCTCGAATTTGTTGCCTGTAAAGGCGAACGGCGAGGTCCGGTTGCGGTCGGTGTTGTCCATTTCCAGATTAGGCAATTTAGAAATCAGGTCCAATACCCGTTTCACTTCCTGACCATTGGTGCTTTGCTGATCGGCGACAATTTGGTCGAGCAGTTTGGTCATGGCTTCGCCAATAAATACGCTGATGATGGCCGGTGGGGCTTCATTGGCCCCCAAACGGTGGTCATTGCCGGCGTGGGCAATGCTGGCCCGCAGGATGTCGGCGTATTTGTGAACGGCGGCGATGGTGTTCACGAAGAAAGTCAGGAAACGCAGATTAGTCCCTGGATTTTTGCCCGGCGAAAGGAGGTTGACCCCTGTATTAGTGCCAAGGCTCCAGTTGTTGTGCTTCCCGGAACCGTTGATGCCCGCGAAAGGTTTTTCGTGCAACAATACCCGCAGTTTGTGGCGACGCGCAACGCGCTCCATCAAGTCCATCAGAAGTTGGTTGTGATCTACTGCGACGTTGACTTCCTCAAATATGGGGGCCAATTCATACTGGGAAGGAGCCACCTCATTGTGCCGCGTCCGAACGGGAATGCCGAGTTTGTAACTTTCGGTTTCCAGGTCGCGCATAAAAGCGTACACCCGTTCTGGAATAGAGCCAAAATAGTGATCTTCCAGTTGCTGGTGTTTCGCAGCAGCGCGACCCAACAGCGTACGGCCAGTCATTACCAGATCGGGGCGGGCATTATATAAGGCATCGTCCACCACGAAATACTCCTGTTCCCAGCCCAGCGTAGCCGTGATTTTGGTTACATTTTCATCGAACAACTGGGCAACTGGCACCGCAGCCTTATCCAGAAACGACTGCGAACGCAACAAAGGCAATTTGTAATCCTGCGCTTCGCCGGAATACGTTACAAAAATGGTCGGAATACACAGCGTTTTGCCCTCACCTACCGCCATCAAAAAGGCTGGGCTGGAAGGGTCCCAAACGGTGTAACCACGTGCTTCAAAAGTGCTGCGCATACCGCCGGAAGGGAAAGAAGAGCCGTCTGGTTCTTGTTGCACCAGCGCGCTGCCGGTGAATTCTTCGATCACCTTACCGTCATGAGTCAGCGTGAAAAAGGAGTCGTGCTTTTCGGCAGTTTTGCCAGTCAGCGGCTGAAACCAGTGCGCAAAGTGGGTGCAGCCATGTTCCTGCGACCACTCTTTCATGCCTTCGGCGATGACATCGGCGATCTCGCGGTTCAGTTTCTGGCCGCTTTGTACAGCCGCTTTTACACTCAAATAAGCATTTTCGGGCAAGAATTTCTTCATTGCCTCGTCGTTGAAGACGTTTTCACCAAAGTATGACGCAATGGTGCTGGCTTTGCCTTCCAATGAGTCCGTCGGAAACGGTTCGAGACGATTCTCCAGGGTTTGGAGCGCATTGAAACGGGAGAGAGACATATTTTAATTGAATGAGTGGGTGAATAATCAGATGCGTGAGGCGGTCGGACTGGTTCAGGCAGGCGGACGCGGATTGTTGACCAAAACACGCTTTACCATCTGCAAAATTAACCATTTTTTAAAGGAAATTAAATTTGGGCAACACTTTGGTGGAAATTAACATAGTGCTCCCACAGCATTACTAAGTTAAAAACGATATTTTTTGCCAAACAATATTTCTTCTATTTGCGTTTCACCTCAAAAAAAGTAAAATTTGTGTTTTTATGAAAAAGGCACTCGTTTTTTCTCTTTTCTTTTTCCGGTGATGCAGGGCTTTTTGCCAGCTAAACATCGTCGCTAATCTTGAAAAAATTCACGTGAACACCGTAACCAAAATCTTTCCCGCAGCTCAACGCGCGAACAATTAACACCCTTCTTCCAAAAAGCCTTACCTTGTGATCTTTTTTCGGAAGTTGCTCCGTATTATGCGGTTCGCAGCTTCCGTTTTTTTCATAATTCAGACTGTTTTAATGACCTTATTTAAAGATTTGGGCCTCGATGATGACCTGCTACAAGGCATCACCGCAATGGGATTCGAGGTGCCCACCCCGGTGCAGGAACTTGTGATTCCCACCGCCCTGAAAACCGACGACGACTTTATCGCCCTCGCCCAGACCGGAACCGGCAAGACGGCTGCTTTTGGTCTTCCCCTCCTACAACGCATCAACCCGGCTGAACGCGGTATTCAAGCGGTGGTGCTGTGCCCGACTCGCGAACTTTGTGTGCAAGTGGCGGGTGACCTGGAAAACTATTCGAAGTTTGCCCACCAGTATAAAGTGGTGGCTGTGTACGGCGGTGCTAGTATTGAGACGCAAATCCGGCAGATCAAAGCTGGCGCGCAAATCGTGGTGGCTACGCCGGGACGCTTGCTGGATATGATTCAACGCAAGGCTGCCCGCCTGGAAAATGTGAGCCGGGTGGTACTCGACGAAGCGGACGAGATGCTGAACATGGGCTTCAAAGATGCGCTCGATGAAATACTTGGCGCGGTGGCCAATCGCCAGTCCATCTGGTTGTTTTCGGCGACGATGCCCAACGAAGTGCGTGCTATTGCGTCCACGTACATGACCAATCCAAAGGAACTGAGTACTGGCAACGTCCACCAGACTAATGCCAATATTGAGCATGAATACTATTTGTGTCGTGCCGATGATCGTTATGCGACGTTGAAGCGCGTAGTAGATGCCAATCCCGGTATTTATGGCCTCATTTTCTGCCGTACCAAGGCTGAAACGAAGGAAATCGCGGAGCAAATGATTCGCGACGGTTATAACTCTGACGCGCTGCACGGCGACCTTTCGCAAAGCGACCGCGACCGGGTGATGCAGCGTTTTCGCGAACGGAATTTGCAACTGCTCATTGCTACCGACGTGGCTGCGCGCGGGATTGATGTAAGTGAAATCACGCACGTAATCAATTACGGATTGTCCGACGAAATCGAAGTGTACACCCACCGGAGTGGTCGGACGGGCCGCGCTGGACACAAGGGCGTTTCGATCATCATTATTACTTCCAAATTTGAGGAACGCATCCGTCAGATTGAGCGAAAGTTGAAGACGACCATCCCGAAAAAGATGATTCCGACTGGCTTTGAAGTGTGCGAACGCCAGTTGTTTCACATCATCAGCGGCATCCATACCCAGGAAGTACATGACGCGGAGATCGAGCCATATATGGAGCGTATTTATGAGGAACTGAAAGATTTGAGCAAAGAAGACCTTATCAAGCGATTGGCCAGCGTGGAGTTCAACCGTTTCCTGTCGTACTACCGTAATGCACCGGACATTAATATTTATCCGCGCGGCTCAGGGTCACACGGTAAAGGTGGCGGCCTCACCATGTCTCGCTCCGACAGTACTACCGGGCAGTTGCAGCGGTTGTTTGTCAATGTAGGAGAAATGGATGGAGTCACCAAAAAGGATTTTATTCGCGTGCTTTCCCGTAATTTCGGCGTACCCGCTGCTGCTATCGGGCATATTGATTTGAACAAAGCCTATATGCACTTCGATCTGGATGCTACCTATGTAACGGCTGTGCGGAGCGGTTTGTCGGAATTCACGATCAATGGCCGTCACCTGCGCGTGGATGATGCTTCGGCACCCAAAGAAAAGTCCGGTTCCTCTTTTAGAAAAGAAGAGGGTTCTTATAGCGGCAAGTTTGACAAAGGCAGTAAACCGAGAACGGGCGAGAAGCGCAAGGGAAAGTGGTAAATTATTGAATGATGTTGAGGATGTTCAGGCGTTGAAAAAAAGGTTGAGAGAGTTGAGAAAAATTGATTGATAATGCGAATCATGGTTAAAAATGGGTACTGATTTTCAGGTGGCTAACAACCAGACCTGTCAGGTTTCAAAAAATCTGGCAGGCCTAAGTACTTGACATTCAAATGCTTAATTAGCTAAACCCATGATTCACATTGATAGTATTTTTGATTTTGCTCAACCTTTTTCCACCTTATTGATTATTCACAAAACCGTACAATGACCTCTCCGGGGTCAGGAATGTGCAGAAGGCGATCTTTTACAGATTTTTGGGAAATAGTCTCAACACTCTCAACCTTTTCTCAACCCTTCTTTCTCAACAGACTTTTCACCTCATGTCTCCCCTCGCCGCTTTTTATCATCCCGAAGGCTTGGAAGCCGGTTGCGACGAAGCTGGGCGTGGCTGTCTGGCTGGGCCAGTGTTTGCGGCAGCCTGCATCCTGGATAAAGGTTTTTATCATCCCTGGTTGAATGATTCCAAGCAACTCACTGAACATCAGCGCAATGTGTTACGGGAAGTGATCGAACGAGAAGCATTGGCCTGGGCGGTGGGACGGGTAGAATGTACCGAAATAGACGAGATCAATATTCTGCGGGCCTCCTTTCTGGCCATGCACCGGGCATTAGATCAGTTGACTATGCGACCAGAATTCATCTTGGTGGATGGCAACCGATTCCATCAATATGGGGTGGTGCCGCATGCATGTGTGGTGCAGGGTGACGGCAAATTTGCCGCCATCGCCGCCGCCTCCGTGCTGGCCAAGACCCATCGCGATGCCGAAATGCTCCGTTTGCAAATAGATTTTCCACACTATTATTGGCATTCCAACAAAGGCTATCCAACCTTGGCGCATCGGCAAGCTATTCGGGAACATGGTATTTCGCCGCAGCACCGGCGTTCTTTCCAATTATTGCCAGTAGAGGAGCAGCTATTAATATTTTAAAGTAAATTTTTTTAATTCTTCCCCTAAAATCATTGCCAAAGCCTTGATATTACCTATACTTGCTTTGAAAAAAACCAGTGTCTTGATTTGGATTGTCCAACAGTGACGAACTCGTTATTTTAAACAAAATAAAGTCAACAATAAAACTCATCCCGGTGAAAAGCCGGAACTTTGCCACCAGTCAAACACTACCCAACCATCTATCCCTTCATTCATGGAAGAAGAAAAAAAACGTCGTCCGCGACTAAGTAAGACGGACCCGGATTACTCGCTGCAAGAGCGACCCAAGTTTCAGCGTCCCGATGGTGAATCGGAAAACGCACCCGACCAGCCCGAACGTAAACCCTGGCAAGACCGTAGTCAAAGCAGCGACCGACCCTATCAGCCCCGCGACCCCAACCGGGAAAGCGGTGGTTACGAACGCAAGCCTTGGCAGGATCGCAGTCAGGGTAGCAACGACCGGCCCTACCAGCCCCGCGACCCGAACCGCGAAAGCACTTCCGAGCGCAGGCCCTGGCAGGATCGCAGTCAAGGCAGTAACGATCGGCCCTACCAGCCCCGCGACCCGAACCGCGAAAGCACTCCAGAGCGCAAGCCCTGGCAGGATCGCAGTCAGGGTAATACGGATCGGCCTTGGCAGCCCCGCGACCCTAATACTACGCCGGAGCGCAAGCCCTGGCAGGATCGTAGTCAAGGCGGTAGTGACCGGCCTTACCAGCCCCGCGACCCTAATACTACGCCCGAACGCAAGCCCTGGCAGGATCGTAGTCAAGGTGGCAGCGACCGACCTTGGCAGCCTCGCGACCCTAATAGTACGCCCGAGCGCAAGCCTTGGCAGGATCGCAGTCAAGGTGGCAGTGACCGGCCTTGGCAGCCCCGCGACCCTAATAGTACGCCGGAGCGCAAACCTTGGCAAGACCGCTCGCAAAGCAGCGATCGGCCCTACCAACCCCGCGATAACAATCGCGAAGGTAGCGGCGGCTACGAACGCAAGCCCTGGCAAGATCGCTCGCAAAGTGGTAGCGACCGACCTTATCAGCCTCGTCCTGCCAACCGGGAAGGCAGTGGTGGCTACGAACGTAAACCCTGGCAAGACCGCTCACAAGGCGGTGGCGGCGGTGGTTATGAGCGCAAGCCCTACAACAAAAGTAGTGGCGGTGGTTTCGGTAAAAAACCTGCCTTTGGTCGCAAACCTCGCCGGGAGGAATTCTTTGTAGAGCGCAAGCCAAAACCCGGTTTGCCCAGCGGAGAAGGTATGCCTTTGAATAAGTACTTGGCACACTGTGGATTATCGTCGCGCCGCAAGGCCGTTGAATATGTTGAGCAAGGCTTGGTGACGGTCAATGGCGAGGTCAAAATGGAACCGTACTACCGCATCCAGCCCAACGATATGGTGGTCTGTGACGGCAAGCCAGTGACCATTCAGGAGCGTACGATCTATGTACTGCTGAACAAACCGAAAAATGTAATTACCAGTACCGAAGATGAGCATGGTCGCACCACGGTCATGGATATTGTGGATCCGCACTTTCCAGAGCGTATTTATCCCGTCGGACGACTTGACCGTGATACCACTGGTTTGCTGTTGCTGACCAATGACGGTGATTTGGCGCAGAAACTTTCCCATCCCAGCCACCACGTGCAGAAACAGTATCGGGTAGGTTTGCGCAAACCACTTTCTCAGGCCGACTTCGAGCGCATCGAAAAAGGTATTGAACTGGAAGACGGTTTGGTGGAAGTGAACTGGATTCGCTTCTCCGAGGATCACCCGGAGCGTGATATTGTTGAGTTGGAACTATCAGTCGGACGCAATCGCATTGTACGCCGCATCTTTGAATCGCTTGGTTATGAAGTATTTAAGCTGGATCGCTTTTACTTCGCCGGGCTGACGAAAAAGGAGTTGCAACGTGGTGCTTTTCGCGAACTGACGCAACGGGAGATCATTATGTTGAAGCACTTTACGGGGCATCCTTCCACTGCTAAGCATAGTACACTGGAAGAAACAGCCAACGTAGAGGAACAAGAACCAGAAGTAGAAAATACTAATGAACAGCCCGAGGCTGACGTGTAACGCTAATCTTTAATTGGCGACGTAAAATCGTTGAACATACATCCGTGAAATGCTCATGAGTCATCTCGAATTTTCGGGGTGGCTCATGTCATTTTTACGCGCTGAAAACTTTCGGAAAGTTTATAACTTTCCGAAAGTAATACTTCCTAATCAAGTATCTATCAACATAATTCAAAATAATAAGACATGAAAATAGCAATACAATTTTTATTCTGTTTAATCGCTCAATTTTCCTACGGTCAATGGTTATCATTAAACATACAAACCACAGATGAAATTACAGCTGTACATTTTAAAAACAATACAATAGGCTTTGTTTGTGCAAGAAACAAATTATTTAAAACTGAGAATGGTGGAGAAGATTGGACGCTAAGTTATCAAGGAGAAAATCTATTTCAATTTGAAGATATAAAGATAATCAGCGACAATATAGTGATTGCGGCAGGGTTGGATTTCAATACTGGAAAGTCAATAATACTACGCAGTGAAGATGATGGCGAGCACTGGTTGCAAATTTCTACTTCTACTAATTCATTCTTAAAAAGTATCTTTTTTCTGGATGAAAACAATGTATTTTGCTCAGGTGGATCCGGGAAAATCCTCCATTCCACTGACGGAGGACAGCACTGGACAGAACAGGTCTCTGGAACAATTAGTAATTTACAATCTATTTTCTTTATAGATACTCAAATAGGATTTGCAGTGGGCGGTGGGCCAGGAAATTCTACCGCTTTAAAAACTATAGATGGGGGCAATAGTTGGACAACTTTAAACTTAAATGTATCGAGCAACTTACAGTCCGTTTTTTTTACTGATAATACCACCGGCTATATTGTGGGTTGGGAAGGCGGAATTTTTAAAACGCAAGATGGTGGTAACACTTGGAATACCCTGGCTTCAGTGAATATGCAGGGGAATTTAGAAGTAATATTTACTAATAATAATACAGGGTATATTGTGGGCGGCGCTTCCAATATATCTTCCATTCAAAAAACAAATAATGGCGGAGAACTCTGGTCAGAAATAGGCCCAAATATCCCGCACGGTTTGCTCAGTATATTTTTCTCCTCCAACGAAATCGGGTATGTGGTGGGCAGCAATGGTACAATACTAAAAACCACTACTGCTGGGACATCATCCAGTAAAGAAATTAAAGGCTTTTCAAATGTGCAATGTTATCCAAATCCTGTTGTTAGCAAATTAACAATTAAGGCACCGGCATTAGATATAAAATCTATAAATTTATATAATGACAGTGGAAATTGGATAAAGAAATTAGAAGTTAATTCGCAAGACATGGAAATTGACTTTTCTGCATTACTGCCTGGAAATTATTATATTATCCTAGAAGGAGAAAAGGGGGAATTTATAAAAAAGGTAATAAAAGTTTAATTTTTTCATTTCCACTTCACGCTCTTCCTTCCTCTTAAAAAACTAAAAGGCACAAAACCAGCATAATAAATAGATAACAATATATCGTGCAGCGGCACCCAGGCCAGCAAATTCCGCTCGTGGAATCCCCGTAAAACCCGTCGCCAAACCAGCATAACCACCGCCAGACGCAGTAGCCACACTGATAGCATCAATACTGGGTGATAAAAAGCTATTAATAACAGTAAGGCCGCTAAATAGTGCAGCGTATGCGTCGCCGCTACCGCCCCAATTACGATCTGGTGGCCCCATTGGTAGCGCAGACTACTGCCCAGTTGTCGTTGTTTTTGGCGAAACCAGTCACTCCAATCAGTTTTGGCAGCAGAATATACAAAAGATGTGGATGCTAGACAAAGAGCCACGCGCCCACGCCGCGCTACGGCATTGACCAGCAAATCATCGTCGCCAGAAGGCACATCGGCATGGCGAACGAAGCCCCCCGCCTGATGAAACAGCGACCGTTTCCAAGCCATGTTGCGCCCCACACCCATATAGGGCATTCCCACGTGCGCGAAAGCGAAGTATTGCAGGGCCGTGTACGCGGTCTCATACCGCGCCCAACTATTGAGCAGCCCCGGTTCCTGAATCAAAGGGGCATAACCCAGCGCGATCTCAGTGGCGGGGGTTTCGGCCAGACTTGCAGCCATTTGCGCCAGCCAATGTACGCTTGCGGGGGCGCAGTCGCCATCGGTGAGCAACAATTGTTCATAATGAGCAGAAGCTACCCCTTGAGTCAAGGCCGCTTTTTTGCCCAACGATTTTTTTTCAGCCATCCGCACTACCCGCAAGCGGGAATTTTCCTGCTGAAAAGCCTGCAAAATAACGGGCGTTGCATCATTGGAAGCATCATCCACGACCAACAGTTCCCAATCTCCAGCATACTCCTGCGCCAGCCAAAGCGGCACATTTTGCCGCAAATTCTCCGCTTCGTTGCGTGCACAAACTACTATGGAAACAGGGAAGGGCAAGGGGCAAGGGACAAGGGGCAATCGGCAATCCGCAAAATTTGGATCACTAGCTTCGCTCAATCTGCTCCCCCCCTTTACGGGGGAGTAAGGGGGGGCTTCCCCTACGGAGGAAAAAAATCGGCCAAACCGTGCAAAAACACCCAGCCAACAGACCAGTTGAAAGGCGGTAACGGCCAGATAAAACAGAAAAAGCAAGGGAAGGATGACCCGCTCAAAAAATTCACTCATCGGTGGTATAGACAATATCTCGGCGGGTTCATTGCCGACATTACGAGGTTTGAAAAGGCGTAGTCAAAAAAATGATTTTCCAATGCGGGGTAAAAATACCCGATTTGTTACATTTTTGCGCAGCACAAAACAACGACATGAACCAGCAAAGCGGAGCGTCCGGGCAGCACCCGGCCAAGAAAATTATCGTGGCCATTGACGGATATTCCTCTTGTGGCAAAAGTACACTGGCTAAGGGCATGGCCAAAATCCTGCATTATGCCTATCTCGATTCCGGCGCGATGTACCGTGCCGTCACGCTTTTTTTCCTGAGAAATCAGGTGGATTACAACGATCCGACGGCCGTGGAGATGGCTTTACAGCAAATTGAAATTCATTTTGAGCGCGTGGGCGGTCAAAATCACGCTTTTCTGAATGGGGAAGACGTAGAGCACGAAATCCGTGAAATGCCGGTGAGCGAGCACGTCAGCCCGGTTTCTACCATTTCTGCGGTGCGGCGGGCGATGGTGCGGCAGCAAAAATCTATGGGTCGCCGCCGGGGTATTGTAGCAGATGGGCGCGATATTGGTACAGTCGTTTTTCCTGATGCCGAACTCAAGATATTTCTCGTGGCGGAACCTGATGTACGTACCAGCCGTCGCCATTTGGAACTGGCTGCCAAAGGAATTGATGCCGATTGGGCTGCTATACAGCATAATCTGCTGGAACGCGACCGCATTGATTCCTCGCGGGCCGATAGTCCCCTGCGTCAGGCGGAAGATGCAGTGGTCATTGATAATACTCTGCTCTCCGAAGAGCAACAATTACAAAAAGCGTTGGCCCTGGCGCGGGAAAAAATGCCATCTCAATAATTATGAATTTTTGGCAAAAGCCCGTCGAGACTTTTCATGAACTGCTGCAACGCAAAGCACCACACGTCCGTCAAATCCGGCATTTTGAGTCGCCCGCTTTGGAAAGGGAGGTTGATTTCGATGTGTATTTGCCGCCAGACTACCACCTGCGCCGTGGCGGTAGCCTGCCCCTGATTGTGTTCAATGATGGCCAGGATTTGCCTCGTATGCACCTTGCCGATATTTTGCAGCACCTGTATTATACCCAGCAAATTCCATCCTGCATCATTGTGGGGGTGTATGCCAATTGGGAACGGCATCGCGAATACGGTACGATGCGTCAAGTAGATTACATGGGCAGAGGCGATAAGGCTGTTCAGCATACAACCTTCGTTGTCAAGGAGTTGTTACCATATTTGCGACAGCGGTTTCGGGTAAGTGGTCGCCCGGAAGAGACCATTTTTGCAGGATTCTCTTTGGGAGGCTTGTCGGCTATTGACATTGCCTGGGCATATCCAAATATTTTTGGTGTGGTGGGCGTATTTTCCGGGGCACTGTGGTGGCGTTGGTCGCCAGTGGATGATGCCAATCCCGATGCCGACCGCATTATGCACGACGTTATCCACCACGCGGAGACCAGCGACCTGCGGCAGCGTTATTGGTTCCAATGCGGTACGCTCGATGAGACGGACGACCGTAACAACAATGGTGTGATTGATTCCATTGACGACACGTTGCACCTGATCGAAGCCCTGCGGCGGCACGGACTTTCCGAGTCCGCCATCCGTTATCTGGAAATAGAAGGCGGCCGACATGAGCCATTCACCTGGGGCGAGGCCATGCCGGATTTTTTAAAATGGGTGCTGGGTGACCGTCTAATATAGATTAAACCACGCCGACACAACGAATACCAGGCAATCCGCTGATAGTAAAGGAGTTATTCGTAGTGAATCGTCGTGTTTTATTGGTAAATACTTTTGTCTCCTTATTTGCTCTTTGTATTTTGCTTATTTAAACTTTAATTATCATGCTTCGCATCGGAACTCGTGGCAGCAAACTGGCTCTTTGGCAGGCCGAATTTACCCAGTCGGAGCTGAGTCGCATCGGTGTGGCCAGCACGCTGATTATTATTAAAACGCAGGGCGATTTGGTACAACACCTTGGTTTTGATAAACTGGAAGGAAAAGGATTTTTTACCAAAGAAATCGAGGATGCGCTGTTGCGTGGCGAGGTGGATCTAGCAGTACACTCGATGAAAGACCTGCCAACCAGCCCACCCGAAGGCTTGGTGATTACTGCCGTTTCCTATCGCGACAATCCCGCCGATCTGCTCATCGTGCGGCCTGAATCACTCGACAAAGGACAGATTTTCCGCCTGAAAAAAGGGGCCATCGTCGGCACTTCGGCGGCGCGGCGCAAAGCGCAATTGCTTGATTTCCGGCCGGATGTCTTGCCGCAAGACATCCGTGGCAACGTCCCAACGCGGCTCGAAAAACTTCGTCAGGGCCAATTCGACGCTATTTTTCTGGCGGCAGCGGGTGTCAATCGGCTTCAACTCGATCTCAACGGCCTGGAAACCATCGCTTTACATCCTCGCGAATTTGTGCCAGCCCCAGCCCAGGGCGTACTGGCCTGGCAGACCAATCGCCACGATACCGTGACGCGATTATTATTGCAACGCATCCACCATTCCGCTACTGCTGCGGCGACTAATGTAGAGCGTCGCACCCTGCAACTGATGAATGGTGGTTGCCAACTGCCCCTGGGCGTATATTGCGAACAAGATGCCAGCGGGTACTTTCATGCCTTTGCCGCCTGCGAAATGGATGGCGAAATGCGTCGTACCCGGCTATCATCCAGCATCGGTTATGGAATGGCCGAGCAGCTGGTATCGGCTTTAACAAAGGGATATTAGACGTATAAATGGGAAAAATTGACCCAAGTCTTGTAACCTTGCACCATGTATCCCGATCTGTCTTACCTCGCCCACGCCCTGTTTGGTACAGAGCCAGATAACTGGCTGTCCATTTTCAAAACCTTCGGCTTTATGCTGGCCTTGGCCTTTTTGGCCAGTGCGGTGACATTTTACCATGAATTGAAGCGCAAAGCCCGTGCTGGGATATACACGCCTACTCCTGTAACAGTCACCGAAGGTTTGCCTCCCAATCCTTTGGAAATCTTCATGAATGCGCTAGTGGGCCTGTTGCTGGGTGGCAAAGGGGGCTACGCGGCGCAGCATTTTGCAGAGTTTCGCGGCGATCCAGCGGCAGTTATACTATCGAGTAAAATGGCCTGGATGCCCGCTATCATCGGCGCAGTGTTGCTGGCTGGCTTTACGTGGTGGGATGTAAATCGCCGCCGTCTGGCAACTCCGGTAATCCGCGAGGGCGTTATCTGGCCGCACGACCGCATCAGCGAAATGACCGTCTGGGCAGCAGTTGGGGGTATCGTGGGTGCCAAATTTTTCGATGTTTTTGACAACTGGCAGGAGTTTTTGCGTGATCCTGCCCGCATCCTGCTTTCCGGCGGAGGATTGGCTTTTTTCGGTGGCCTGATATTGGGTTTTATTGCCGTAGTATCGTACATCTATCGCCAAAAAATTCCTTTTTTGCCGACCGCTGATGCGGTTGCGCCAGCCTTAACAGCTGGTTACGGCGTGGGACGTATTGGCTGCCAACTTGCTGGTGATGGTGATTGGGGGGTCGTGAGTGGTCTAAAACCCGGTTTTTTATCCTGGTTGCCCGACTGGATGTGGGGTTTTACTTATCCGCACAACGTACTGAAAGACCCCGACACGGCTCCGGTGCCGAGTGTGTCGATCCCCGATTGTAAATGGGATTATTGTTTGCAGCTGTCGCAGCCAGTGTTTCCTACGCCTTTCTACGAAACCATGCTGATGTTGGTGGTTTTTGGCATTTTGTGGTCTTTGCGCAAGCGAATTACTGTGCCTGGGTTGTTGTTTTTTATTTACCTCGGCCTTATTGCAGTGGAGCGTTTTTTCATTGAAAAAATCCGCGTAAACGTAGTACACAACGTGTTGGGTATACAAATGTCGCAAGCGGAAATTATTGCGGTGGGTTTACTTTTGATCAGTGTGGTAGGGGGCATTTGGACGTGGCAACGAGCCAGGAAGCAGTAGGCAATTTTGAAGAAAAAGCAATAAGCAAAGTGCAAAATCAACACAATGTTGAGCCTTGCCTATTTGCTCTTTGTCTGGTGCATTTTCACCCAGTTTTTGATCAGTTGCAGACCCCATTCTGTGAGGATGGATTCGGGGTGAAACTGTACCCCCAACAATGGCAAAGTTGGATGGGCTAAAGCCATGATCTCGCCTTCGTCCGTTTGCGCGATTGACTGGAGCGGAGTGCCTTCGAGCGACTCCAAGAGCAGCGAATGATAGCGCATTACCGCAAATTGCGGCGGCAGATGCTCGAAAAGCGGATGTCCAGAATGGGCGATCAGACTGGTTTTGCCGTGCATGGGAAGACGGGCTTTTACCAGCTTGGCTCCAAAAAATTCGCCCAATGCCTGGTGACCCAAACAAATACCGAGAATTGGTTTTTTGTCAAAAAACCTGGCTATCAAGGGCATCATCAACCCCGCGTCGGCAGGCCGTTCGGGGCCTGGGGAAAGGACTAAGGCATCAAAATCGAGGCGTTCCAATTCATCCAGTGAACAGGCATCATTGCGCAGCACTTGACATTGGGTACCCGCTTGCAACAGATAATCGTACAGGTTGTAGGTGAAAGAATCGTAATTGTCCAGCAGCAGAATTTTCATGGTACTTTATGCACGTCTTTGAATTGCAGCATATCCAAAATGCGCTGCTCTTTGTCTTGATCGAAACCGCAGGAAGTTTTGAATTCTTTGGGGTTTTCGTAGGTGCCAAAGAGCATATCCCACCAAACGATGTCGCCATAATTATTGGTGTGCTTGTTATACTCGTGGTGAATACGATGCATCTCTGGCCGCTGAAATATATAGCCCACCCACTGTGGAGTCTTGACATTGGTATGGTAAAAAAACTCTCCCAACGCAGTACAGAGGGTGTAAATACCGCCTGCTTCCAAACTTAAGCCCAAGAGGGAATAGACCAGTAAGCTGCCAATAATAGAATTGACGGTCATTTCGAGGGGATGTTTATAAAAGGAAGTGATGACTTCTATTCGCTGTGCACTATGATGGATTTGGTGAAAATGCGTCCATAAGAAATCAACGGTATGCCGCCACCGATGCCACCAGTAGAAAATGAAGGTCGCGATAAAATAAGCCATAAGACCACCCATTACTGGATTCACATAACTGGATAAATGGAACAGTGAATAGGCAGAGAACCATTTTTCCCAAGTAAATCCGGCCAGCGTAACCACGCCCAGTTGGACAAAGTTCACGGCTAATACCCGGACCGTCCAGGTAGGCACGTCCGGTAGTTTCCAGCCGGGCATTAGGCGTTCGATGACAAAGCAAATGGCGAAGACAATGAAAATGATGGTGAGCATGGTGTGGGTGGTTTTAATAATCTGTGGCTGAGTTTTGGAGACTATAGTCGTCGTTTTTTTTATTCGGAAAGACTTGGTAAATGCTTACATTTTATTTTGGCGACATTACTGGATTTATCGCTCCTAATACTTACTACCAATTGTCCAAAGTGTGCTGAGCAAACTCTCGCATTTGTTTCTCTTTGCTATATAGATATTGCTGAATCTCTTTTTTGGCCTTATCCGTCTTTAGCATTTCCAGGGCGAGCAAATGAGGATAAGCATTGGAATCACCCCCGCCTTCCCCCAGCCAGGTATGGCTGGATTGAATAATCAGTTCGTCTGAATTTACATCATGGAGACGACCGAGTCCCAACGCGGCCTGCCGAGCCATAACCACACTTTGTTTTCGATCATCGCTTTGTAATAATTCCCGAAACATTTCGCGATAACGCGGTTTAGGGAAAGTTGATAAGTAAAGGAGGGCAGCTTGTCGCAAATCACTACTGGACGAATCTTGGTAAATCTTTTCAAAAATGGTTTGAAGAGTATCGAGGTTGTTTTCAATCGCCATCATAGCGAGTGGGGAAGTCCTTAGATGTGGATCAGCAATAAGGGTGGGTAGTTCATTGGCTAATATTGGTGAACGGCAGTTATCGTTCCACTCGGCCACCCAATAGCGGGTTGCAGCATCAGGATGGTGCAGTAATTCTACGATCAACTGCACTGATTCGACATCTGTTCGCCCCTGCAACGCCCGGCTTAATTGTTGTAATACATACACATTTTTGGTCGTTTTCAGCGTTTTACGCACATCTGGCAAGAGTGCATCTGTGCTGAGTAAAGGTTGATCGACAATCGAGAACCAAAGGCGTTTTTCCGGCAAAGGCTTCTTTCGCAATAAGTATAACCAGTATTTTACCGCTTCGGGTTTGGTGGATTTATAAAAGCAGTTTAATACTTCTGTTGTGACAGGTTTTTCCTTTTCGGCAAGCCGTTTTACATAACGTACATCTCTGGCCGCAGGGCTTTCTATCAAAGCCTCCAATGCGATGGTTTTGGTCAAGGGATTATCCAGCAATGGCTTCAATAAAGAAAGCAGATTGCCGACCCGCAATTGTTTCAGAGAGATAATCGCGTATCCTTTTGTGTGTATGTCCCATTCCCTGACAGCTTTGCGGAGGGCAACTTCGCTGGCTTTCGTTTTTGTGGGAAAGCCCAACGAATAGGCGGCTAATACCTTGGCCTTCAGACTATCAGTTTCTATGCGATGGAGTGCCGTCTGCAGTAAAGAATCTTTGTTCAACCGGGTATATAGCGGAATAAAATAGGTGTCGCCAAAATTTTCATGTTGAACAATTAAATCAAACAGAGGTGTAGTTTCCTGACAACCAAGATAAAACAGGAACGTACCACCCCAATATAAGAGCGTGGGCTGCTCTTCTACTAACATCCTTTGCAGCAATGCCTTCGTCATGGAACTGTCCCCAGCGGCAGCGATCACATCAAAAGCGAATAACCGTTGATTTACATTGTCAGATGACAATAGTGCATCTATATGCTGCTTGTACAAAGTATCCCGCCGAAATGCCCGCAGTGGGAAGCGCATCTCGGCGGTTTGGGTTTTATCCCAGCGCGTATAGCCGTAAGTGTAAAACGAAAGCAGGTCCTTGTGGCGATCAAATATTGTTTTAAATTCATCCGCTGAAAAATCCGGGGATAAAGCAGATTTAAAGTCCAAGCGGAATGAATCCAGGTTTTGTGAAAACCCTGGGTTCGTGATAAAAAGACTCAGCAGGCAAAGTAATGTCCTCATGGTGTATTTCAAATTGTCGCATATTATAAATCGTAATTTGATCGGACGCTTGATTTTGGCATAAAAAGATTGGAACCATCTTAATACGGGTTAATGCGTCAATTTTTGCGTGATATAGAGGGGTGCGACAATTTGAAATGCACCCATTGGTAATGGTCTTCTCCTGGCCATAGGCAGTAGTGAACCAGTCGCGGGCCTCTTTAACACTGATGGGATCACGATCTGCTACTTCCTGCTCATTGGACGAAGGCAGGTCAGGCAGGGCAGTCGAGTCAAACTTATCTTTGTTGCACGCAGAAAAGAAAATTAAGGAGAAGAAAAACGAGGGTTACGCTGTACAGTGGTCATCATAGAAAAGGCCTAAGTATTAAGTTTTGGGTGAAAAAACAATGTCCTGGTCGGCAGGGTGCCTATAAAAATCAGGACACTGCAAAAGTCAGGGCAGCTTGTACGCCTTATTTCAGCATTTTCCGGACATCCAAAAAATAATTCCGAATTTTGTGGAATTATCCCTTCATCTATCCATTATTTCCAGAAAACATGGAATCACCCCATGCCGCTGAACTTCAGCGCCAGCTGTTTCGACATTTTATAGTCCAGGTTGGAGAGAAAGTCGCGGTGACCCGGTTATGCGAGTTGCTGCACCTGAACAAAAGTTCGGTGTATAGTCGCATCGCAGGTGAGCAACTGATCAAGTTGGATGAGCTGCTTTTGCTGATGGAGCAAATAGATGTTGCGGTGGACGAGCTGTTTCCCGCCAAACCTTCCCGCCTTCCTTTCCAGTTCCCAGCCCTGATGCGCCCCATTCGCAGTGGTCGGGAATATCTCCTGCAGATAAGCGGGTATTTCGAGTCCTTCAAAATGGTACCGGGTCTTCGCGTCTGGTTTTCCACCAATTCCCTGTCTCTTTTTCAGCACCTACACTTTCGGGAGCTTGCGCTTTTCAAAATCTTCGCGTATGCCCGCATCAATTGGCAACTGCCTTATTCAGAGGCCCTGGTTTTTGACCCCCATACTTTCCCCGAACGAGAGATATATGATGCTTTAATGCGCCCCATGCTCGAGAATTATGTGCGCCTGCCTACCATCGAATTTTGGTCGGACGACCTCTACTATTCGACCTTACAGCAGATAAAATATTTTTTCAATGTCGGCCAATTGAAAGACCCTGCGCTCGTCAGGCTGCTGTACGAACAGTTGCAAGCCCTCTGTGGCCATCAATATGAAATGGCCAAGCAGGGCCAGAAGTGGCTATATGGCACCAGGCGAAGCGATTCGACAAAAAATAGTGGGCACTTGGACTTGTTTTACAATGAGATAGCCCCGCTCAACATCACGCTGGTGGCCGAGAGCCAAACTCTATGTGGCGTATTCACGGTATTCGACGACCCGAATTTCATGTTTAGTACCAATGCACAGATGTATGAATACAGCCTGCGTTGGATGAACAAACTGAAATCGAAGTGCATTCACATCAGCGAGGATGGCGAGCAGAGCAGACGGGCCTACTTCAACGGCCTACAAGACCAGATCAGGACGCAGCAGCTCCTCCTCTCGTAGGCAACTTGATGGCCATTGCCAATAGACGTTGCTATATGCCGAGCGAAGACTTTTACTCTTCGATACCGTTGGTGGGGGCAGCAGTAGTGGGAGCAGGGCGAAATCGCGGAGTGGTTTGCTGCGGAGCACCTTCGATGATAGTTTTTCCATCATCTGGCACTTCGTATATCTTCGGCAAGGACTCGGTTTTTTGCGTCCCATATTTGTCCAGTTTATCCATCCAACTCAGCGAGGTATCCCACATTTCGTGTGCAATGGGGCGGAAACGCATACCAACCTCTTTAGAGCGCGCTGGTAAGTCTTTGAGCAGTGGATAAACGCGCGATTCGGCGAGCGTGGCATCGTTTACAAGATTTACCCGCACGGCAAACCACAACAATATACTATAGATCAGGATGGCCAAAGAAGCCATGACGGCACCGCCCAGCACCCGATTAAAAACACCCAGATATATGGCGCGTAAAAATCCTTCCAATATCCTGGCTGCCTGCCGCAGTACCAGCATAATAATAACCACATTGACGACAAATGCCGCCAAAAACATGGAAGGGTTCGCGGAGTGAAACAGTCGCTCCAGAATATTGGTCATGGCCGGCGTCACCTTGAAGGCCAGCATAATGCCGAAGACATAAGCGACCAGATTGAACACAGTACTGATGATGCCAGTCGTGTAGCCGTGGCGAAAACCCAGGCCAAAAACGATGATAAAAACCAGATCAATGGGCACGAGACACGTGGTTGGGTGATATCAAATTGTCTTTGAACACTTTATATCGTACAAAGATGACTCAAAAGTAAAGTTTTTCTACCAAAAAGGGATAAATAAATAGGTCACAGCCTCCAATTTGTTAAGCACTTGTAAAATTCCTTAAACGTTTTTTAAAATCGAGTGACTATTTTATGGATCGCCGTTTATGTATTATCTCCACGATCAGCGCGGGGGTCAATAAAAAAGGAAGATTGTTTTCATTTGGTTTTTTGGGGTTAGTCACCGGACGAAAGTTCGGTGACTTTTTTGTTTTTTAAGCGTTAGTTCATTGAAAAATCATTTACTTGATCTTCCTGGGGCATTTCAGTAATTCGCTCCAAAAACTCCCCCTCCGTCCAAATCTCCACCGTCTCCAAAGCCTGGGCTTTTTTAAGTTTGCTGCCCGCTTTTTCGCCGACCACCAAAATACTAAGGTGCTTGTTGACACTACTAGCCAAACTGGCTCCGGCACCCACGGCCAGTTTTTCAGCCTCCGCGCGGGTCATTTGCGAGAGGGTACCCGTGAAAAGGATGCTGCGACCCAACAACGGCCCCTCGGTGGGAGCGTCCGGGTGCTTGTCTGCGTCGGTCTGGTGCATATTCACGCCATGCTGCTCCATGCTGCGCAGGAGTTCGAGATTATGTTCGTTTTGGAAAAAATTGAACACATTGCGAGCCAGCACTGGTCCGACTTCTTTAATATTCTGGTATTTCTCTAAGTCCCAATCTTTCAAATCCAGTACATAACCGATTTCGGCAGCGAGTAAGCGCGAGCCTTTGCGCCCTAAGTGGTGAATACTCAAACTGTGCAATAGCCGATAAATTGGCTGGTGTTTGGCTGCCTCAATAGCGGCAAACATATTATCCGCTGATTTTTTCCCAAAACCTTCCAGTTTCGCAACAGCCTCGTAATCAAGTTGGTAGATGTCAGCAATAGAACGCAGCCAGCCTAATTTATAGAAACGTTCAATAGTGCTTTCGCCCATGCCCTCGATATCCATCGCGTGCTTGGAAGTGTGGAAAATCATGCGCTGCATTACCTGCGCCTCGCATTCGGCATTTTCGCACCGCCAAATGGCTTCATCTTCGGGTTTCACCAAGTCGGAGTGACATACCGGACATTGACGTGGATATAAGATGGGTTTTTCGGTGCCATCACGGAGTTCAGCCAGCGTTTTCACGATATAAGGAATTACATCCCCGGCTCGCTCTACCAGCACCTGATCGCCGATGCGCAGGTCTTTGGCGCGGATAAATTCTTCGTTATGCAGGCTCACGTTGGAGACTGTAACGCCCGCCAGTGCCACGGGTTCGAGCTTGGCGACGGGCGTGATGGCCCCGGTTTTACCTACCTGAAATTCGACATCGCGCAGGCGGGTGGTGGCTTGTCGCGCTTTGAATTTGAAAGCGATGGCCCAGCGCGGATGGTGGCTGGTAGAACCACATAAGATTTGCAAATCAATACGATTGACCTTGGCCACCATGCCATCCACCTCGTAACCATAATGATCGCGGTACTCTTGCCAGGCGGTGCAAAAGGAGATCACTTCGGCAATGTCAGTGCAGGTTTTGGTCTCCGGCAAAGACTGTTTAGCTGCTGGCTGGTCGGCAGGCACTTTGAATCCCAGGCTACGCAAAAATTGAATGCTTTCTTCATGCGACTGGAATTTATCTAGCATATTATTCCCTTGACTATCAACGGCATACCCCATTTGATAAACAAAGGCTTCAAGGCCACGACGCGCAGTTTCGCTGGGGTCTTTCATCCGCAACGCACCCGTAGCGGCGTTGCGCGGATTGGCAAATAGCACTTCGCCCGCTTCCTGCCGTTGGCGATTCATCTTTTCAAAAATGTCTTTGCGGATCAAGGCTTCTCCGCGTAGTTCTACTTTCTGAATACCATATTTGGAGAAATTTGCCTGCAATGGAATGGAGCGCAGGGTGCGCATATTGGCCGTGATATCGTCGCCAACATAGCCGTTGCCGCGCGTGGCGGCCCGCACCAAGCGGTCATTTTCATAGAGCAGCACGATGGTGCCGCCGTCGAATTTGGGTTCCACACAGTATTCTACCACAGCGTCTTTTTCCAGTTTGCAGAGTTTCTTGACCGACTCGTCGAAGTCGTTCAGATCTTCGGCATCGTAGGAATTGTCGAGCGAAAGCATCGGCACCAAATGAGCCACCTGGGCCAGATTCTCAGTCAGGTCTTGGCCGACACGACGAGTAGGAGAGTCTGCGGTGCGCAGTTCCGGATACTGATTTTCCAGTGCTTCGAGCTGTTTGTAGAGCTGGTCGTATTCAAAATCGCTCAACACGGGATCATTTTGCACATAATAACGCCACTCGTGGTAACGAATGACATGATGCAATTCTCCAATACGCCGTTCTGCTTCATCTGCTTCCGATAGCGTGGCTTGCGGCGTATAGAGTAATTTCTTGGAAAGTTCGTAAAGGGCGCGTTGATCGTCTTGTGTGTACACGGGGAAAGGGTAGAGTTAGTAAGGGCTGCTAAGGTTGATCAACTAATCTACAAAATTAATACCGTCGTATAAATTACTCACCAAACTATTTGTTGACGCCACAAAGATGCAGTGCACCGCAATGTACTGCGTAACATTAATTGTAATATAAATCATTGATAATAAATATTTTATCAACTTTCATCTAGTTTCAACCGATCCGCCTTTACTATAATTTCACTTCTCCCGGCATTCCGATTTTCAACAAACCATCCGGGTTGGGAACGCTGATTTTAACGGCGTATACCAGACTCACCCGCTCGTCTTTGGTCTGAATGACCTTGGGCGTAAACTCTGCTTTGGCCGAAATCCAGGTGATTTTACCTTGAAATTCCTGCATTTTACCTGCTGCTCCATCTACGGCTACGGTCACCGTTTGACCGATTTTTACATTGCCCAGTTGCCCGCCCGCGACGTAGGCGCGTAGCGTCATGGTGCTCAAATCGGCGATTTTATAAAGCGGTTTGCCAATGGCGGTTGCCTCACCTGCTTCGGCGTAAGTGGTTAATATTGTGCCTGTGACGGGATTGGTAATGCGGCATTTGGCCAGTTGATCGTCGATTTGCGCGATCTGTTTTTGGAGCGGCAGCACTTCGGCGAGCAGGCCACCTTTTTGGGTGGAAAGCGCGGCGTTGGAAGCCGTTTTTTGTTCGCCGATCACGTCCATTTGGCGTTGCGCCGCGTCAATTTGGCTGTTCAGATCGTCCAATTGTTTGGGCGTGGCCGCGTCGCTTTTCAGGAGGTTTTGTACACGCTTTTTCTCCCGATCCAGCGTGGCGAGTTGTTGTTGCACGGAAGATATTTGTCGTTCATATACAGCGAGTTGCGCTCCAATGGCTGGACTTTTAGCGGTGACGGCGCGGATACTGGCCTGCAATTGTTCGCGCCGTAGCCGCAACTGTGTGGAGTCAATTGCGCCAACGATGGCACCCGTATTCAGCATCTGGCCTTCTTCGGCGGTGAAGGCGAGCAAACGTCCGCTGGCTTCGGCACTGATGATGCGTTCCTGCGCCTCGAAATTGCCATAAGCGTCGGCGGAAGACACGGATTTCTGGCAAGCGACAGCCGTGCAGAGAAGCAGGAACAAGAGGGAGCGATTCATAATAAAGGTTGAGAGGTTGAGAATGTTTAGAAGGGTTTAGTTATTGATTCTGAGTACTTTGCATCGATCTTTCTTCAAAATTACCCTGCGGTAATTATTTTATTTCTTGTACTTTATAAGGAATGGGCAAATAATAAGTGAGTACAATGGTGCCTACTCCATGTTGTCATCCCGGGTAAGACCAACGGTCACTTTATCTTGAAACTGTTCCTAAGCATTTTATTCCCCCTCCTTAGTTCTCGCCACCAGCATCTCCCAAACCTGCGCAGCATTGATCGCGTGGGTGGCGCGCAACAGTTTGGCCTGCGTGAGCAAATCAATCTGCGTCAAGTAGTCGGTCATCGTCATCACGCCATTTTTCACCTGCGCATCGGCCCGTTGGATAATGTCTTCTTGCAGGCGAATAATAGCGTCGTCGCGGGTCACTGCATCGCGCCATTTGATGATGTCGGCGGCATCTTTTAGACCCATGGCATCCAACCGCTGCTCGAAGGCTTCCTGTTGGGCATCCACATTTTTCATTTGCAAATCAAAGACTTGCGCGTCGCGGGGACGGTTGCCCCAATCGAAGGGCGTCCAGGCGGCTCGCAGACCCAGCAGCACGAAGGGTTGAAATCCAGTCTCGAAAAAATTGAACGGATTGGGCCGCCCGATACCGCCCTGCGCAAAGGCCTCGATGCGTGGCTGATTACGCAAGGCAAGGGTGTTTTTACCGAGTTGAAAACTACGTTGTTGTAGCGTAAATAGTTGATATTCAGGGCGTAGTCGGTTATGAACCAAACCTAAATAGTTAGGCGGATATTTCGTCAGCGAGACAGAATCCGTAGCCATCGGTGCCGGCACGACCGGGCGGCCCACCCATTTGGCCAGCAATTCGCGTATAGTTTGCTGGTCCGTATACACTCCATCCAGTTGCTGTTTGCTCTTTAAAATCTGGATTTTTATCTGATCGGCACTGGTGCGCAGGGCCACGCCCTCGGTCACCGCTGCTTCGGCCTGTTTCAAGCGGTTTTGCAAATCTGCTATGCTGGCCAGCAATATTGCTTCCGACTCGCGCAACAGCAGGGCTTTGAAATACAGGTCGGTCACTACTTCCCGCAGCGCAAAGGCTTCGACATCCACCTGCGCCGCCGCGAGTTCGCTTTCCAAAGTGCGTTGTTGACGAAGATAGCGATTGGAGCCGCCGTCCCAGATGCGCTGACTCACGTCTGCCGTGACTTTGTACTGGTCTTTCGGCACCGTCGGAATCTGGAAAAACGGGCTTTCAATGGGAATACCGAACACATCGCTTTGCCAACTGGCCTGCGCGCCGATTGCAATACGCGGCAAGTCATTGCTCCGCAAGTTGTTGATTTGCAAGGCACTAATACTTTCTGCGTACAGTTTTTTCGCCTGTAACGGACTGTTTTGCACCGCCAAATCGCGACATTGCTGAACCGTCAAGGTATCGCTGGCATAACTGCAAATTGGCAGGAGCGCAAGGAGGAGCGTTTTCAGAAATCGCATAACCTATTGATTTGATTGCTTACCGATGAGTCCGAGGTGGGTATTCGAGAAACTATCCGGATATTTCAAGCCGTAGCCCAGCGCGCGATCCATGGAAATATGGGCAAACAAGATGATGGCCGCCAATTGCCAATTCGCTTTGCCCGACCACAAACCGTAGGCAGCCACTATCGATGCCACGGCTCGGTAATGAACGAGATTGTAGGTGAAAGCACCGATTTTTGGGCTGATTGCATAGCCCAACATACCAAGATCCGGCAAAAGCAGTAAGGCCGGAAACCACCACCAAGCGAAAGGCAAACGGCTGAATAAAAAGAGGCAGAGCAGAAAAATGCCCCATTCTTCCAGACTAAGCAGGTTTTTCATGGAATCGAAAGATTGACAATCTTGGTTTACTTATGTATTTGGTTTAACCTTCTGGTTAATTTCAGGGTAAAAAAAATAGGTTGTGTACCGGCGAGTTCAGCCAACGACAGTAAATATAGAGCGGCGGCTAAACCCGCCGGTACGATTATGGGCGCAGCGAAGCCAGTAAAAAGCGCAGCACTTCCTCTTTTCGCTCGTCCAGAAACGCCTTCATTTCCTGGGCATTTATTCCGATTACAATACGCATCATGGGTTTGGCCACAAAAGGGAAAATGCACAGGCTCACCATATTGACCAGCAAGTGTTGGGGCTTGATGGGGCGAATGCGTCCGGCGGCGATTTCGGTTTCTATCTGCCAAAAAAAGAAATCTGGTTTTGGCAGGTCTTTGGGCAAAATATGTTCAATAAAGCGATCTGGGTGCTTATTCATCTCCGAAATCACGAAAATCGGGACATAAGGGTTGCGAGAAATGACATCTATATAAAAATTCACGAACCGTCGCATCTTCTCTTCCAATGGGAAATCCGTCTCTAAAAACTCACGGATAACCGGCACCGCTCGGCCAATAATTGCCCGCGCCACCATTTCGTACAACTTCTCTTTGGAGCGATAATAGTAATGCAACAAGGCCTTGTTAATACCCGCCCGATCCGCGATTTCCTGCATTTTCGCGCCATCCATGCCCTTTTGCATGAACACTTCGTGCGCCGCATCGAAGATTTTCTGTTCCGTAGAATCGTTGGGACTAGTGACCTCAGGCATAATTTTTCGCACTTTTGGTTTAACCAGATGGTTAAGTGCGGCAAAGGTGAGGGGCATTTTTTAGAATTCCAAATAAACGAAAAAAAATTAACCATCTGGTTAAAAAAGGCAGCAAGGCCAATAAAATTTTGTCCTTGCTATACACAATTGCTCATTATGTGCAATTTAGTGCATAGTGTGCGTAGTTTTGCTTTGGATATGTAACGTGTGTGTCAACTCCTTTCAGGAAGGTAACATTAACAGCACTTATTCGTTTTAAACGTTCAATAGTTGGTTATCGGACTTTTGGGAAAATTTTATTTTAAAATTCAGGAGATTTTCGGAGTATAACACCTCATAACTCACATTTTAAATTAGTTAATTTCAGCATATTTCATTCACCTAACATGGTCGCCGCACAGCAGAAAGGCACGATAAAATTCATTGACCGCGATAAACGCCAGTTTTTTAATACTCTAAAAGGCCGGGTGGATCAGTACTTCCGGGAACAGCAGCGCAGCAGCCATGCGAATGCGACGATGGTGGTCAAAACGGTTGTTTTGTTGTTGGCTTACGTCGCCCCCTTTGCGGTGCTGTTGGTTGTGCAGCCCTCTTTTGGCCTGGCCTTGTTGCTTTGGCTATTGATGGGCGTGGCCAAAGCCGGCATTGGTATGAGCGTTATGCATGACGCAAATCACGGTGCTTATTCAGAAAGTAGTCTGGTAAATACCTGGGTGAGTTATTCGATCAATATGCTCGGTGCTTCGGGCCATAACTGGAAGTTGCAACACAACCTGCTACACCATACGTACACTAATATTACCCATATGGACGATGATATTGATGACAAGCCCGCCCTGCGCTTTTCGCCACATACGGAGGTGAAATCCATTCACCGTTTCCAGTGGTTGCACGCTTTCGGGATGTATGGGCTGACCACTTTATATTGGGTGTTGGCCAAAGATTTTGTGCAGTTCGCGCGTTATCGTCGCAATGGCGTACTCAGGAAGTCTAAATCCGAGAATCAAAAGGCACTGACCAAAATATACGTACTTAAAATTGCTTATTTAGCCGTTTTTATTGGTCTCCCTATTGCCGTTGGATTGGCCTGGTGGTCAGTATTAATAGGTTTCTTCGCTATGCACTTTGTTGCGGGTGTGGTCCTCACCGTGATCTTTCAATTGGCGCATACTGTAGAAGGAACCAGCCATCCGATGCCTTGCGCGGAGGGCGTTATCGAGAATGAATGGGCTATTCACCAGATGAATACGACGGTGAACTTTGCGCCCCATAATAAGTGGCTTTCATGGTATGTCGGCGGGCTGAATTTTCAGGTAGAACACCATTTGTTCCCACGCATTTGTCACGTGCACTACCCGCGTATTGCGCCCATCGTGCGTCAGACGGCAGCGGAATTTGGCGTGCCTTATTTGGAGAATCCTACTTTTTGGAAGGCTTTGCAATCACATATCGTCACGTTGCGCCGTTTCGGGCAAATGCCGGATATGATGAATGAGGCGATTGGGTAAAGCCCCCCCCATAATGGGAGGAAATAAGAGGAGGTAAAAAATAGCCTGACTGCCATCCAACCCCACATAGGGAGCGGACGACAGTCAGGCAACATAGCAACAACCCTATTTTATCGTGTAATTTTCATGAAAGACCCCTTCAAACACCAACCGCTTTGGCATTTCCAAATCCTCTTTGATGTCGTTTTTGGAAGTCCGCTTAAACTTTACCTTGAACCGCCCTTTCACCACTTGCGCCACCGTGTCCAGATAGGTGATGTTGAAATAACCGTCTTCCTTGTCTTCTACTTCGTAGGTGTAACCTGTTAAGTCTTCGGCGAATATTTGTTCAAAACCCGGGTACGCAGCCACCCCATACTCACGTTCTGTGATTATAGGATAATCACCTTGGCGCAGGGGTAAAAAAGAAAAAGCCAAGTGATTAGCCAATTGTCCAACATCGTGATTATCCTTTGTCTGACCAAATACGGCAAAAAATAATTGATCGAATGGACGGTAATAGATATCTGGTACGGCATCAAATACTTCACCATTCAGATACACTATTGATTCACCCAAGGTCACTTCCTCTGGCAGATTCACTACCGGGTCTTTATGGCAACCCAAGGTCAGCAAGGAGAAAAGAGCGGCAATGGCTGATAAAAAGAGTGCTTTTCTCATAGTTTTACAATTTTATAGGTGGACGTGGTTTGAGTGCCAGTGATTTGCAAAAAATAATGACCAACTGGTAAGTCAGATGTAAAGATGGTCACTATAGTTTTATCTGTCTTTAAATCAATCGCCTTGACTTGCCTTCCATCAGCATTGAACAGCACAGCCTGTAAATCGCCCAAGTTCGGCTGAATCATTAAAATGTCATTAATAGGGTTGGGGAAAACTCGTGCCGTGCTTGTACCAATGATGGAAGTACGATCACTGCCTTGTCGGTGCCGATGCCAATAATCTCATACGTTTGATTAGTCGGTGCCAAGTAGGCACTGCCATAGTAGCCTTGTGCGGTTTTGTCCACGGTGATGTTGCTACCGTTGGCATTATAGCCGCTCCAGTAGTAGGTGCCTTGTACCGTGGAGGACACATAGTCGGCAGTGAATGTAGTGGGTGACGAGGCTCCAGGCAATTGCACAGTCAGGGTATTGCCGTTCAAGTAATTCTGGATGGCATTCACCTTGACCAGCCAATTGGCTTCATACCGGGAGCCTTGTTTGATTTTGTTGTAGCGAGTGGTCTGATCGCTGGTCAAAGTGGCCGTGTTGGACAGGGTCTCCAGGAAGGGGCCGTTCAGGGTTTGAGCGACGGTACTGGTTAAATTTGCCAGCAAGGCAAAAAGCAGTACCCGCAGGTAGAGAGAAAAGGGTTTCATGTAGAAAGCAATTTTAAGGTGATTTCGGTCTATTTCACGCATTGACCTGGTACGCCTTACTTCTTTTGGGGTGGTTTCAGGGTAGACCCACGGTGCGCTGCCATGCTCGGAATGTTTCTTTTTTGAGTTGGGCAATACAATAGTGTAAAGGTGGGGCTACGCGCCATGGGGGAAAAGGACAGAAAGTCGCGTTTCAATCCGGCCAGATGTACAAAAAAAGATCTTATTTATATTTTATTGCTTTGTAAATAATTGATAACGTGTGCAAAATGAGATAATTTTCAAATTTTCACTGTTTTATCCATAGTGATAAGATAAAAGAATATTTTTTGAGTTTATCGGCACTTTCAAACACATTGCCCACATTTAAAAATTGACCACATTTTCTTAAAGCAATGCTGCGCCAAATACCCCGGCACTGTCGCCCAATTTGGGTTTTAGGAAAACCGTATCAATGCGAGGGTTAAAAATGTGTTTCTTCACCTCGGCCACACCATCCGTGTAGAGGCGATCAATATTACCGACACCGCCACCGATGACAATGACATCGGGATCCATGATGTTGATAACCACGGCAATTGCTTTCCCGAAAAAGTGAATCAGGCGATTCATCGTCTCTATGGCCACCGGATCGTGGCTGGAAACGATGTCGCGCAGGGACATAAAAGTGCCGCTTTTCTCCGCATAATAGCGCTCCAAAGACGGCCCGGAAATTACTGTTTCCACACATCCGACCTGTCCGCAATAGCACATTCCGCCGCTGGCATCCAGAAAATTGTGTCCCCATTCGCCATTAATGCCTTGTCGTCCGCCCAGTCCCTGCCCCCGAATCACCCAGCCGCCACCAACGCCGGTACCCATGATAACGCCAAAAACTACTTCGGCCTGCGGCAATGCATCCGGTGCGGCTCCCATTAACGCTTCGGCGATGGCAAAACAGTTCGCATCATTCGCCAGCCGCACGGGTACGCCGAGTTTTTTTTCCAAGTCTACATTGAACGGTTGCCCATTCATGCAGGTCGTATTGGCGTTTTTGATGGTGCCTGTGTTGGGGTCCAGTGCGCCGGGGTGACCGATGCCGATATATTCCGGTTCCAAACGCGAGGCCGTGCGGAGTTGATTGACCAGTTTATCTATCTGTCCGATGATATGCTGATACCCAAAATGTGGCTCCGTCGGGACCCGCATCCGGTGCAAAACCCGGGGATTTTCCCGGCTTTCCAGAATGGCCCCTTCGATTTTGGTGCCTCCCATATCAATTCCCCAAATTGCTGACATAGAATTAATTATGAATTATGAGTTATAATAAAAGTTGAGAGGTTGAGAATGTTGAGGTTGTTGAGAAACCCACTCTGCGTTGATTATATTTTTCAGACCTGCATGCTAGTACCGCATTGTTTGCAGGTGCGCGCTGCTTCGTCCGCCGCAAATTCGCCGATGGCCTGTTTGATCTGCGTACCAATATCTTTCAACGGAAAACTGGCCTCGTGCAGCGGTGCATGGCAATTTTCGCAAAACCACAGCAACTTGTCCACTTCCCCGGGCCGACGATGACGTTCCAGCACCAATCCCACCGTGCCTGCCGGACGTTGTGGCGAATGCGGCGTGCGCGGCGGCAACAGAAACATTTCCCCCTGCCGAATATCAATCGTCTCTGGCTGACCTTCGGCGTTGATGATTTTGACCTGCACGTCGCCTTCCAACTGATAAAATAGTTCCTCGCCTTCCTCCCAATGGTAGTCTTTACGCCCGTTCGGGCCACCCACGACCATGACGATGAAGTCATCATTTTCCACATAAATCTGCTTATTGCCCACGGGCGGTTTTAGCAAATGGCGGTTTTCATCAATCCAGGCGGTGAGGTTAAACGGTTTGGCGATGGACATGAGGAAATATGGTGAGAAAGTTGAGAAAAACGTTGAGGTTGTTGAGAACTAAACGAAGTCCGTAGGACTGCCATTTCGGTAGCGTGAAAGTAGGGAATTGGTAAAAATTGCCGCAGGAAATTTTGTTTTTGTAAAGGCAATTCAAGGCGTCACCGTGCGGAGCAGCCCCCAGCGCAGCAGCGTTTCGATCAATATCAGCAACACCGCCGCCGCGACAAACCATTGAAACCAATCCTGCGTGCGCGACACCGTCGTCACTTCCACCTTGGTTTTTTCCAATTGATCAATTTCCGCGTAAATGCCCTCCAAATCTTCCTCCGAATAAGCGCGATAAAATTTACCCCTCGTCGCCGCCGCGATTTGGCGCAGCAATTCCGTATCGAAGGCCATCTGGCGCGGCGCAAAAGCGTAGGAACCATCGATGTTGCGCTGGGCAGGCGAGAGCACAATGCCGTCCGTGCCAATGCCCACCGTGTACACCCGCACCCCCAAAGTCTGGGCGATTTCGGCGGCGCGCATGGGGCGCATTTCTTCCCCGGCGTTGTTTTCCCCGTCGGTAAGCAGGATGACGACTTTACTATGGGCGGGACTGTCTTTCAAGCGATTAACGGCGGTGGCCAAGCCCAAACCAATCGCGGTACCGTCTTGTAAACGCCCTAATTGCAGGTCTTGAATAAACTTTTGCACCATGCGCCGATCAGTCGTCAAGGGGCATTGCGTGAAGGCTTCGGCAGAAAAAGCAACCAACCCCAGGCGATCATAAGGCCGTTTTTCCACGAAATCAATGGCTACGCGTTTGGCCACCGCCAGCCGGTCGGGATCGAAATCCTTGCTGAGCATGCTCGGCGAAATGTCGAGGGCCAGCATGATGTCCACCGCATCGGCCTGTATTTTTTCTTCCTGCCAATGAAGTTGCGGACGCGCCATCGCTACGATCAATAGCGTCAGAGCCAGCCAGCGCAGCCAGGGAAGCCGTTGCCGGGTTGGAATGCGCCAATTGGAGGTGGGAGTTCCGGTCTGCGCCATACGCAAAGTTAAGCCAACGGCACGGCGTTGCCGACGCACCAACACGGGCAACAGCAGCAACAGTAAAAGCCAGAATGGTTGAGCGAAGGACACGGATGAGAATTATAAAGAGCGAAAACTTTCGCCTAATTATTTAAAAATCAATTATTTAGCAGGGGCTGCTTCTGCCAACATTTCTTCCTCCCGCGTAGTTCGCACCAGCAATTGTGCCTGCTGTAAAGCCTGTTCGTGAAAAAATTCCGGTGGCGTGGACTTGGCAAATTTCACCAAATCCGCCTGCAAGAACGTCTCTGCCAATGGCTGCTGCAAGTCTTGTGGGAAATCTGTTTTTCGCAGATAAGAAAGCGTCTCGTCCGTCGTGCTTTCCAAAGCGGGAACATGGTATCTTTTTTCCAGATATTCCCGCAAAATAAAGGTCAATTCGGCATAGTAGGATTTCACCTGTCCGGCCTGCCAAAGGTGTTTTTTGGAGAGGGCTTCCAATTTCCGTTGTGCCAGCAAATGCGCGGGCATGGCCACTTCCCGACTTCGACTACCCATTTTTTGTCGCCGTTTCCACCACCAATTGGCCAGAAAAATAATGGCCACCACCGCCAGAACACCTATTATCCACGGCAAATAGTCCGTCCATAAAACCGGTTCGAGCCGAATGTTTTTTAACTCCGCCATATCGTTCAAATCGGTAGGCGCGGGCGTAGACAGCACGACTAGTTCGAGGGAATTGGTAAGTGCCGTTTTGCCGCCCGCCAAACGAATGGTCAGCGGCGGCAGCAACAGTGTGTCGGCATCGAAAGTAATGCAAGTCAGGTCAATTTGGTATTGCCCTCCTTGACTAATGGCTGTGGATTGCGACAGGATATTTTGCTTGGGTATCATCGTATCCCAAGCGGAGAAATCTATTTCGAGGGGTTTTCCGGCGGCGTTTGGGGTAAGTAGGTGGATTACAAATGGGTTGCCGGTTTCGGCGATATTACTATCTAATTGGGCGGTGGCTTGGGTTTGGGCGGAGGTGGTGGATAGGGAGAATAGGATGCAGAATATTGATAGTGAGTATTTTGCAAAGCATCTCAAAAGCGGCCCTTGCCCGTAGAAGCCCCCCCTGCCCCCCCGTAAAGGGGGGAAGTAGATTGAGGAGAACCTAAGTATGTTGCTTTGCTCATTGCGTTTTTGCCCTTTATATTCTTGCCTGTTGTTTTCAGTGGGAGATCAATCGCGCTCGCTTTTCAAAGAAATGTAGTAGCGCGGTAGCATAAGATTCGTGGGTAGAAATACTCAAAAAATCCGCTCCGGCCTGGCGGAAAATGCGGCGGGCATTGTCCAGATTTTCCATGAAATGTCGGTGGTATTGCTTGCGAAAATCCGGGTCGGTGGTATCGCGCCAAATGGATTCACCGGTTTCGGCATCCAGCATTTGGAGGAGACCAACATCGGGTAGTTCGCGTTCGCGCACGTCCCAGACATGGATGCCCACGCAATCGTGGCGTTTGGCCATTACTTTGAGAGGGGCTTCGTAATTATTTGCCAGAAAATCGGACAGTACGAAACAGACCGAGTGTTGGCGAAGCACGTTGCGGGTAAATTGCAACGCCCCGGCCAAATCGGTTCCGCGATTGTTCGGCTGCACATTGAGCAATTCTCGCAGAATGCGCAGGGTATGTTGCAGCCCTTTTTTGGGTGGAATAAAAAGTTCTGGCCGATCAGAAAAGAGCAAAAGCCCCACTTTATCCTGATTATCAATGGCCGAAAAAGCCAGCACGGCGCAAATTTCCGTTAAAAGTTCCTGCTTGAATTGTCCGCGCGTGCCGAAAAAAGCCGAGCCGCTCACATCCACCAACAGCATCAGCGTTTGTTCGCGTTCTTCCTCAAAAATCTTGATGTGTGGTTCGCCCGTTCGCGCGGTCACGTTCCAATCGAGGGTACGCACATCGTCGCCCCACTGGTATTGACGCACTTCGCTGAACGACATACCGCGCCCTTTGAAGGCACTATGATAACCGCCAGTGAACAGGTGTCGGCTCAATCGGCGGGTTTTGATCTGTATTTTGCGGACTTTTTTCAGCAATTCAGCCGTTTCCATCGCGTCAGTTCGGGTGCAATTTTTTGCGGGGAAAATGCGCGGGTTTCGGCTTGTAACGGAGGCCCACTGCGTCGGAATATTCGAGCGTTTCTTCGTGTTTCTGCGAACAGGGCGAATCACTCGGCGGCGTGTTACTCAGCAACCGATCAAATTCCGTTTGAATATCCAGAATGGCCGTTTCGATGTTGGGCAAAGGGCGATTAATAATTAAACGCACAATCCCTTCTGGATCCACGATAACTGCCAAACGATCCAGGCCCGGCTGCGGACGGCGACCGGAAGCCAAGCCGTAGCGACTGGCAATGCTAAAATCCAAGTCTTCAATGACCGGGGCTTTTAGATAAATGCCGATGAAACGACGGGCCTTATCCGACCAGTCATTGTGACCAATCGGCTCGTTGGAAAGGGCCAGCACCCGCGTGTTGCGCTCGTTGAGCCAGCGTTCTTTCATGGCCAAAAAAGCCGAAAACATGGCCCACGCCGAGGTAAAATTGGCCGGATGCGCAAAGAAAACGCACCAGCAACCGGCACTATATTCCGGGAAACGCAGTACGCCACGCGGCGATTGAAACTCAAACGACGGCGCGGGATCGCCAACTTGCGGTAGATTCTGATGAGTCATTGTTCAGAAAAATGGCCAGTGAGGGGTACAAAATTTTTCCAAAAGTAAATCTTTTTGGGCAATGTTGGATGAGCGACGCGCGACTGTTGGCCGAATGCCTATCATCTGGCCGATTACGGTCGTCTTATTAACGACAAACGGCAGAATTATTATCAATCGTCATTTAATGATGGCAAGTACTTTCTACGGAAGGACATTTACGAAATTCTAAAAGTTTCGCAAACGATTGAACGTGTTGCGTTTGCGAAACCTTCGAGGTTTCGTAAATGTAACATATCATTACATCAGTCTTTTCCCAGCCACGCCCGCAGCCGCTCCTGATAAGCGGGATATTGACTTAAATTATGGTGCGAACCGCCTTCCAAGGTGATGAATTCGTCGCCAGGTTTGAGCACTTTTTTCAAATTATTGGCCGAAGCAAAAGGCACCACCCGATCACGTGTACCGTGAAAAATGAGCAGTGGGAGTTTGGTTTGCTGTAAATTCTGGTCGTTTGGAAACAAAAAAATCGGCTCGAAAGGTGGTTCGTGACGGCGCACATGACTGGCCAATAATCCTCGAATATTATCGAAGGGCGTTTCCAGAATCAACATTTTCGCAGGCACCCGTGCCGCCAAATGGCTGGCCATCGCTGAACCCAACGAACGTCCGTACAGCACGATTTCCTCCGGGTCATATTGCTGTCGCAACCAATGGTAGATCAATTCTGCATCCTCAAAATAGTGCGCCTCATCGTGGTCGCCGGAACTTTTACCATAGCCTCGATAGTCGGGCGCAAAAAAATCATAGCCCAATTCCGTGAAATCGCGGTGCATGGCTCCCCAGCGTTGCAAATTGTCACGATTGCCGTGAAAATACAGTACCACGCCACGCCGGGGTGATTTGGCCGTTGGAAAAAACAAGGCATTCAATTTTTGCCCATCCGGCGTATCCAGAAAATGCTCCTCCCACGGCTCCGAAAAGTCGAAATGATGGTCCGCCGGAAGCACCGTGGGCCGAAACAGGATTTTCTTTTGGAGATAGGCGGAAAAAGTCATGCGCTATTAAAGCAAAATGCCGGCCAGCGTAGCCGACAAATAGGAAGCCAAGGTACCAGCGATCAAAGCGCGGAACCCAAGTCGCGCCAAATCTGCCCGACGGTCGGGTTCAAGGGCGGAAATACCACCGATTTGGATGCCGACCGAACCGAAATTGGCGAAGCCGCATAAAGCGAAACTGACAATCGCAATCGTTTTCGGGTCGAGCGAGGCCATCAAATCTTTGAATTGCAGATAAGCCACAAATTCATTGGCTACCAGTTTAGTACCCATCAGTGCGCCAGCGGTCAGCACATCGGCGGAAGGCACGCCCATCGCCCAGGCAAAACCGGAAAACAAGCCACCGAGGATAGTATTCAGGCTCAATTGCGGGAAACCGGCCAAACCACCCGCAGCACTCAATAGATAGTTGATCAAGGCAATAAGTGCCAAAAAGCCAATCAACATAGCCGCCACATTCAGTCCCACTTTTAGGCCATCGGAGCAGCCCGCGCTGATCGCATCCACCAGATTGGAGTGTTCTTTACCTACTTTCAGGCGGACGGTGCCTTGCGTTTCCGGTTGTTCCGTTTCGGGATAAATAATTTTTGAAATGGCTAACGCCCCCGGCGCGGCCATAATACTGGCCGCGATGAGGTATTCCGCTGGCACCCCGAATTTAATATACGTCGCCATTACGCCGCCCGCAATACAGGCAAACGAACCCGTCATCGAGGCCATTAATTCAGACATGGTCATGCCTTTCAGATAAGGCTTGATCATGATTTGGGCTTCCACCTGACCGACAAACGCGCTCGAAATATTACTCAACGCTTCGGCACCACTCACTTTCATAAAGTAATTCAGGCCCTTCGCCAATTTCTCCACAATCCACTGCATGATGCCGAAGTGGTAGAAAATATTGACCAGACAAGCCACAAAAATAATGGTCGGAATAATGCGGACAAAAAAGATAAACGTCTGATTACCAAAGAGTGGAGCCAGTTTGCTATCGTCGCCCAGCACGCCAAAAACGAACTTGGCTCCTTCATCCGAGAAACTTAGTACTTTGGTGACGGCCCGCCCCAGCCAGCCAAAAATGGATTTTCCTACGGGCGTTTTAAGAATAAAAACGGCCAAAAGGAATTGAATAAGCAGCCCCATGCCAACCGTACGGTAGTTGATGGCTTTGCGATTGTTGGAAAGGGCGTAAGCGATGCCCAAAATGAGAACGACGCCCAAAAGCCCGATAAGACGATCCATGTAGAGTGGTTAAGGAATAAGGAAACAGGAATTAGGAGACAGGCACCGCCTTGCTGTTGATTGTGGGCGAAAAGTACACTTTGTAACGGGCTTGTAAAAACTTTTGCCCGAAAGCCTACTTTCGCCCAGCATAAAGTGATGAAGTAATGAAAATATGAAGTGATAAAATGACAAGCCTCGCTTTATCACTTCATCTCCTTATCCCTTTATCATTTCATTAATTTATCGTTTCATCACTTCATACCATGCAACCTTATCTGATCGGCATCGCCGGAGGCAGCGGCAGCGGAAAAACCAGTTTTATCCGTCGCCTGCGGGAACAATTTTCGGAAGCGGAACTCTGCATCATTTCGCAGGACGATTATTACTACCCGGAAGAGCAGCAGCCAAAGGACAAAAACGACCGTTATAATTTTGATTTGCCGATTGGCATTGACAAAAAGACTTTCCGACGGGATTTGCAAAAATTGCAAAATGGCGAGGCTGTGCATATTCAGGAATATGTTTTTAATAATCCCAACGCCGAGCGGAAATGGATTACGTTTCAGCCTGCGCCCATCATTGTGGTGGAAGGATTATTCGTGCTGCATTACCGGAAATTGGCGCAAATGCTTGATTTAAAGATATTTATCAGTGCCAAAGAAAACCTGAAAGTCATCCGGCGCATTCATCGCGATCAGGTGGAACGCGGTTATCCGATTGAAGACGTGTTGTACCAATATGAAAACCACGTGTTGCCGTCGTTTGAAAAATATATCAAACCGTATCAGGAAGAGGCAGATATTGTGGTAAATAACAACCGCGATTTTGAGCGTGGACTGGAAGTGGTGAGCGGTTTTTTGAGGAATAAATTGGGTTAAATTTCAGGGTGCGTTTCGCCAGCGTTTTAGGCTCAAAAGGTGTCTTGTTAGAAATCAAACCTTGATCTGCTATGAAAAATCTCCTTCTGTTCCTCCTGCTCTCCGGCATTTTTGCTATTCCGTCGCACGGTCAAAACTGGTTTCAGAACAATCCTCATTGGGATAATTATTTTTCATTTGGCTTACAAGGCCCTGGCTACGAACACATTACCATGCAAGGGGATACAGTGCTGCAAGGCCAGTCGGCAGTCTTGCTGAAACGGTCTCACGATATGGTGTATGCCAATGATTTTGTCGATGTCCGGCAAATGCGCCAACAGGGCGATACCGTGTGGACCTGGAACCCTGGCGATCATGAATTTTATGTACACTATAATTTTTCGCTGGCCGTGGGCGATTCCGTGGCCGCTCCCTGGTATTGGGGCGGCGGCGAGTTTAAATACTACCTCGACAGCGTGGGGACGCTGTCCTTGGACGGCCAGATACTACGCTTCCAACGGGTTCATTTTTACAGCGACTTTGATTACTATCAATCCTATGGCCTTATTATTGAAACTATCGGCTTTGTAGAGGGCGAATGGGTCAATAGCAACACCAATTACCACTCCCAATACGACGTACACTTATTCCCCGATGAACCAAGCGGAGGTGTCTTGGATGGACCAGTATGGTGGTTCTGCCACTACGAAAATGACCAATTGCAATACAATAATGGCAATTCCTGTCCTGAACTGACCAGTCAGCAAGAGCCGACAAGTACCTCGTCTACTTTTCGCATTCAGCCCAATCCTTTCCACGACGCTTTTTCATTAACCAGCAAGGAAAATCAAGGGGCCGCCTACCTGCGTATTTTCGACGCTGCTGGCCGCCTGGTTATGCAAACTTCTCCGCCGTTTACTTCTGTTTCTACTACTGCGTTGCAACCGGGGCTTTATTTTCTGGAAATTACTTTGCGTAATGGAAGTAAACAGTTCTGTAAAGCGGTGAAGGAATGAGTTTGCGATTGCCCTACTAAAAGTTTTTCCAAGAAGAAACTAACCTTGGCGCGGCATTTTTACGTCAAGAGGACATGAGAAAAATAAAAATTTGTCCTATGAAAAAAGCAATCTTCCTGTTTACCCTGTTCGCTGGTTTTCATTCATTAAACGCCCAAAGTTGGTTTAAAGACAATCCCCACTGGGCCAACTTTTTTTCCTTTGGCTTCGCTGGCGCAGGGTATGAATATGTGTCGGTACAAGGCGATACCGTGCTGCAAGGCTTGCCCGCCACGAAACTGGAACGTTTCCGCGACCTGCCTTCTAATGGCAGTACTGATATTCGTATTGCCCGTCAGCACGGTGATACAATTTGGCTATGGAATGCCAACACCAATCAGTTTCATATAGCCTACAATTTTTCGCTGGCAGTGGGCGATTCCGTCGCGGTGCCTTTATACTGGGGTGGCGGCGATTTCAAATATTCTATTGATAGTGTTGGGACGCTGATGATAGACGGTCAGCCCCTGCGTTTTCAGCGCATTAGTTTTTCTCTACCTAATTTGCTCAATGCACAATATCACTCTTTATTTATAGAAAATATTGGTTTTATCAATGGCAGCTATCCTAATCCCCCTACTCAAAACTTTTATGGCGGGCATTTTTTTATGGATGAACGCAACGAAGGTTTCGTGGATGGTCACGAGTGGGCGTTCTGTCAATATCATAATGATCACCTGGATTTTGCCGATCCTATTGACTTGTGTGCCGAACTAACCAGCCAACGGGAGCCAATCAGCACTACTTCTTTTAGCATCCAGCCCAATCCTTTCCACGATGCCTTTTCCCTAATGGCAAAAGAAAATCAGGCGGTTTTATACCTGCGTATTTTCGACGCGGCTGGACGTTTAGTGGGACAAGTTTCGCCGCCTTTTGTCTCCGTTTCTACTAGTGCACTGATTCCGGGGCTTTATTTTCTGGAAATCACTTTGAAAAATGGGAATAAACAATTTTGCAAGGCGATGAAGGAGTAATGGGTTATTAAAGGTTGATAATTACACTGTAAATTATGTTCATTGAGTATTTGAAGATTCGAGTATTTGATCAATTACGTGATTATCAAGTGCTTTGGTCGAATACTCGAATCTTCAAATACTCGCATCCGCAAGGAATTTAATTTATAATGTATTTAGTTAGGTAATTGTGAATCCGTTGCATTCGATCTTCTATTAAAAACCTATGCTGCCTCGTCTAGTCATTATCATAGCCTTATAAAAAATATTGAGTCATCCCGAAACCATTCGGGATGACTCAATATTTATGATTGCCCTATTAGACATTAACTTCTGTCTTTATTACCAAAGCGGTAACCGACACCGAGTTTGCCAAGAAAAATTCCGTTGCCCCAATCAATGTTTTGTTCGGTACCTGTACTGTCCTTTATAATTATTATTGGTAACCAATGCGCGGCCAAAGCCCAAACCGATATCGAAGACGAAGCCCTTATTAGATACAACTTTGTAACCAATACCAAAGCCAATGCCGAATCGAGTGCTGGTAAAATCAGCAAAACTGGAACCATCATCATAGTTCCAATGGCGATTGATAAAACGCGCAAAAGCATCTACATAAAACCGGTCTGTACCATGCTTAGGGTTGAAATAAAATTTGCCGACTAGATTGATAGGGATATTTGCCCCTTTAACGCCTCCGATTTTGTTATTGCCAATGCCCACTTGTGCTTCCAGGCTAAAAGTTCTAGCTAGCGCGAAATCAGCTCCAATGTTGAAATCCCCAAACAGGGCACCAATGGGATTCAAAGTGAGGTCAATTTGTGCTTCTGCCTTCTGAAAACCAAAAAAAGCAAAGCAGCATTAGAATGGGTAAAAGAACTTTTTTCATAAATAAAGTTGGTTTGAAAAATGAAAATGAAATATGTGGAAAATGAAAATTAAACTGGAGGAAGCCTGCTATTTATGGGGCAAAAATAATCGTTTAGCGATATAATCCATGCTCAAAGTAAAATATTCAGTTGAAAATATGGATTTGGCCAAGAAATCTTGTGCAAATAGCATTCTACTCTCATTTTTTCTTCACTTTTCTCCTGTTCTTATTTCATTTCCGCTGGTGTCACCACCACACTTTTCAAGCCGCCATCGCGCAATACCCATAAATTGATGGCGCGACCGATCGTATTGACATCCAGTGATTTATGCAATGCATCAATGGAATCAATTGGTCGGCCTTCAAATTGCACAATAATATCGCCCGCCCGCAGATCGGAGTTGTTGGCCGGGCCATCCGGTTCCACACTTTGAATCTGGATACCACCTTTGGTAGGCAATTCCAGCGCCTGAATCCATTTGGGTGGCAGCGGTACCGTCTGTGCACCAATGCCAATGTAACCACGACGAACCCGACCTTCAAGGATGAGTTTGCCCACTACATACTTGGCTAGATTGGAAGCCACCGCAAAGCATAGTCCCTGCGCGGGCAAAATCACCGCCGTGTTTACGCCGATTACGTGGCCATGCGAATCTACCAAAGGGCCGCCACTATTGCCGGGATTCAGGGCCGCATCAGTCTGGATCACATCATCAATCAGGCGACCATTCTGGCTACGCAAAGTGCGGCCTAAAGCACTGACCACGCCCGCCGTGACGGAATACTGGAATCCATAAGGATTGCCGATGGCAATAGCAATCTGGCCAACCTGGAGCCGATCGCTTTCGCCAAAAGCCAAAGTGGAAAAGTTGTCGCCATCTATTTTAATAACCGCAATATCCGTCGCCGCGTCGTCGCCAATAATATGGGCTTGAAACGAACGGCCATCGGGCAAAGAGGCTTCGATGTGGGTCGCGCCGTTCACGACATGGCTATTAGTAACTACAAATCCATCGCTGCTGATCACGAAACCGCTACCCGTGCCGGAGGGATCGGGCTGCTGCCGGTTTTGTGGAGGTGCTTTGGGATTTGGTTTTTGAACTTTAAGGTGGACCACCGCATCACTTACCCGGCGGGCAACACGGGTGACTGTCTGTGAATACGCATCCAGCAATTGATCGTCCGCTGGGTCAGGGAGGCGTGCGCCGCGCCGGCTGGGATCGGCAGATTGTCCTTCGGTAGCAAGAAATTGAAACATAAATCATAAAAATTGTACAGGTGAGCAATACTGGGCCAGGTGTTTCGCCGATTCATTGTTCGAGAATTGTGCCAGCTATTTCAGCGGATGACAAAATGGCGGCAGGCGCAAAACAGGCGCGTTAGGAGAGCGGATTGGTTAGAATAATTGAAAATTCATCTGACGGATTGGCGGGTGAACCAGTAAGTGGTGCCATTTGCCCATAAAAAAATTCCCGCTTCTGGAGTTATCCAGAAGCGGGAAGAAATTTAGAACTACCAAGCGTGACTCGCTTTATAACTTAGAGTGATACCCAACTTTAGTTTCCACCCGATTTGGGCTTTGGAGTAGTGGTTGTGCTGGGCGTAGTTGTGGAGGGCATAGTGCCGTTGGTATTTGTAGTACTCTTCGGCTTGGTAGTAGTACCGCTAGTAGTGGTGCTGCTTCGCGGCATAGTCGTGGAGGGCGTAGTCATGCCGTTGGTGCTTCCTTGGGTAGGAGTGGTAGTGCTTTTCCTAGTGGTCGAAGAAGTAGATTTCTTCTTCTTTTTTTTCATGGCGGTCTTTGCTTTTGGCTTCGTAGTGGAAGTAGCCTTGGTTTTATCCATCGTCATGCTGCGGTCCATCGAATCCACCTGCATTCCCTGTTGTGTTCTCATGCTACTGCTTCCATTATTAGGCATCGTGCGGTGATGCATCGAAGTATCGCGTTGCGTCCCATGTGGTGGTGGAGTACCAGTTCTATCCTTCGGCATTTGGCGATGGGTAGAGTCACGTTGAGTACCCCGAGGAGAGTTAGTCGTGCCATTATTTGGCATCATCCGATGGGTAGAATCCCGGCGCATACCTCCGTTTGGCATAGTACCACCATCACTGGGCATCATCCGGCGGCCTGCCGAATCACGATGCATACCGGTGCCCGGATGCTGCATATGCATAGAATCGGCCCGCATGGTACGTCCTTGGGGTGGCATAGTACGATTGCTGTGCATCGTATCTACGGGATTGCCAGTGTCAGGTGGTCGCAGCGTTGGGTTGGTTCCGCTCGGTGGCTTGATGGTATCGCGATAGGTCGAGCCTGTACGGGTAGTAGTCCGTGGAAGGGTGGTACCAGGGGTCGGCGTAGGTGACGTGGTACTATTGGTATTGTTACTTTGAGCAAAAACTGGCCCGAAGCCTCCCGCCAAGACGAGGAGTAATGCGCCATAACGGGCCTTTGATTTCAAAAAGAATTTCATAACAAATGGTAATTGATGAAGAAATAGGGAGAGTTTAAACTAATGTGGTTGCCCAGCCTCTTTTCGGGGTTTTGCTTGCCCAAATTTTGCACATTGCTAAGCCGAAAAAAGAAGAGGAACCGAAGTTTCAGAAACCTTAAAGAGCACCTTTTTAACCGATATATATATACCTCTACTTTACACTGTATAAAAGCGTATATAGATCCATAACTTGTTCAAAAAGAAAGATTTAGTAAAAAAATCTTTTTCCTGAAAAAGCGAAAGATGCACCCTGTCTGAAACCCCGCGAGCCTGCCGTTGCAAGCCGTCTGTTTTCAGTATCAGGATAACCTATTATAAAAAAATTTGTGCCATCGGATAGAGCGAAAGTCCGTAAAAAGCCATAGGGCCTGCTTAGCATCATGCAAAGCAGGCCCCACGACCAGATTTTTTTAATACCACTATTTACGAGGCCGTTTTTCTAGCCTCAATCCCACGGAATAGATACCGGGCAGCGGATTGTTCCGCGTATTTTGCGCTACCGTCAGTACATAATCTCCGGTTTCCCGAAAAAAAGGCATTTTCCTGCAAAACTGTTTTTAGTATACATTTTTTGCCGGAACAATCGCCCACTGCCGCGCCCTGAGCATCAAAAACATCGAACGAACGCAGCTTGTTCAGGCGATGTCCATCGGGGAAAAGAGTGTGTAAATTCAAATATATGTTTTGAAAAGCAAACGTATCGCTGTGGGCTATATCCAGGTAAAAATTGTAGTGCGACACTGTATCCGTGATCGTGAATTTGAAATTCAGCGTGTCCTGATAGTTCCATTGACCACCGTTGGGAATTTCCTGCGTTTCATTATACACATAATCAGGGCCACAAGCGACCACACAGCAGGACGAAAAGGCTATCAGTAGCCAGGTAAATTTTTCCATAAAAAAGCATCAGTTCAGAAGTGCAAAGCAATAACGTTGCTGCGCAGTTTTATAGTTGTCGGGAGTTGGGAAAACAAATTTGCCTGAATTGATCCATAGAAGCAGCTATCAGGCAATAATCGCTTAGGCACCCTCTTACTTCACCGTAAAAGTCTTCTTCTCCAACCCTACTCCGGTAATAGTCAACGATTTCCATCGCTTTGGCAATTTCGTTTTTAATTGCACAATGCCACCCGGCGTAATATCCAGCCCGCCAAAACCCATGATCGTAGCCTGCAAAAAACCACCCGCGCCCGTCGCAAAATATGGATTCGTGCCGCCAGCCGTCTCGGACAGGACGCCAAATGGTGGCACTTCATTCGGCTTATAACTTTTCACCCACAGCTCGTAGGCGTGTTCCGCATCACTGGCGCGGGCCGCCGATACGGTCAAAATGGCGTTGCCCATCGCCGGGCCATCTTTGGACATCCGTGGTTCGTAATAGTCCAGGTCTTTTTTAATCTGCGCCGGGTCGGTGATGACTTTGAGCGGGTAAGAGAGCAAATTCACGTCGGCTTGCTTGATTTCTACGCCGTCGTAGGTGGCGTTTTCCTTGGTGGTGCCGTCGGGAAATTTCAGGATGGGAATGTTATTGGCCACTTCCATCCAGTCGGGATTGGGCGTCAGGCCGAGTTCGCGGGCGGCATCGGTGGCGTAGGCCAGCGCGGTCTTGGCCATCCCATTGGTGAAGGCATTGTTGTCGATATTTTCCTGCCATTCATTGGCTCCGATCACATTAATAATGTCGTAGTGGCCCGGCCCGTTGCGATCCACCCGGCTGGCCCAGAAGTCCGCGATTTCCTTTAGCATCGGCCAGCCCCGTTCTTGTAGCCAAACCTTGTCTTTCGTCACTAAATAATATTGCCACGCCGCCCAAGCGATACAACCACTAATATGGTGCTGAAAAGGCCCAGTCAAGGCCCACACCGGCGTTTCTTCCTGACCCGTCGTCGTGCTTTCCCAGGGATACATCGCCCCTTGATAGCCGTGCGAAAACGCATTTTGTTTGGCTTCATTCAGTAGTTGGAAGCGGAATTCGAGCAGCGATTTAGCGATTTCCGGGTGCAGCACCAGCAGCGGCGGATACATCCAAAGTTCGGTATCCCAAAAAACGTGGCCATTATAACCCAATCCACTCAAACCCATCGGTGAGAGGCTGAGCGCGGTACCTTCGCGAGCAAACGAATACAAGTGGTACATCGCCGAATGCACGTCGCGGGTAGCGTCCACATCGCCTTCAATGGTAATGTCGGACGACCAAAGTTGATCCCAGGCGGCGCGGTGACGTTTTAGCAGGCGATCGGTGCGTTCCAGCGCGGCGTAGATGGTGAGGCGTTCAGCCTCATTATGCGCATCGGCGACGTGCGCGGAGGAAATGATGCTGCCCACCACGGCAAAGCGGTACGTCTCGCCCGCTTTCAGTTTTTTAGAAAATTTCAGCAGGTGCATATTGTAATCCCAGTCCTCGTGGATGAGCGCGGGTTCCTGGCCGTGCGGTTCTTCAAAAACAAAGGCAGTACTGGCAGCCACAGTGTATTTGCCAGTCGGGCTTTTTCCTACGGAAGTCAATAGCGGAATCAGCACGTGCGGCCGATCAATTTGCGCATAATAGTTGCGTACATCCTGCAACATTTCCGGGGCTTCGATCACCGAGGCGGGCGTGATGGTCACGTCTTTTTTAGCCGTTATTTCCACGATGGTCAGCGCGCTGAATGGCAGGTGCCGCAGGGCCATCACGCTATGCGACACCGAAATTTTGTCGCCCACATCGAAGGTGGTAGTTAGTTCGGCCTGGCGCATATCCAGCGTTTGTTTGTAGTTACTGATGTCACTGCGTCCGATGCGGCGACCGTCCACATCGAGGTTCATATTGACGAAGTTAAAACCTTTGAGGATGTTGCTCACACGGCCACGCAGGTAGTTGTCGTAGGCCCCATTAAGTACCACGTCCTTCACTTTCATGGGTTCGGGCGACGACACGAGGCCGATCATGCCGTTGGCTACGGTGATGCCGTAATAGTGAGATGGGTCTATTTGGTCGGCGACGATGTGCCACGCGTCGTTTTGGGCCAAAACAAGGGCGGATTGATACAGGAGGAATCCGAGAAGGAGTAGTTTTTTCATTGCTATGTACAGGTTAGGAAAACAGACAGTACGCGGTCAAAGGTGCGGCAATGATCGCGGTAATTATTGCCGAAGTACTATAAATTTTCGAGTATTTCGGCCACATCGCCCTACTGGCATAAATAATCCAACAGGGCTAATAGATAAGTTTTAGCACTGGTGGGCTGCCTTCCATTTTGTCCAACGGATATTCAGCGGAACAGGGTTTATATAAATCTAAATACATTGTAAATTAAATTCCTTGAGGATGCGAGTAATTGAGTATTCGACCAAAACACTTGACAATCAGGTAATTGATCAAATACTTGAATCTTCAAATACTAAAATAACTTATTTTATAGTGTACTAAAAATGCCCTGTTTAAATACTTACAAATCTTTATAAATGAGCATATTATAGCAATGTTTATGCAAAATCCAGCTGAAAATCGTCAAATTTTGTCTTTGTTGAAGAAAAGTGAACACCGCAGTTTTGTCCTCCAGTCAGGAGACAACCAGATGTTCTTTAAAAAAATCCGGCTCCTGCTCCATAACAATTTGTCTCCTCATTACATTTTTCAACAAATGCCCTATCCCATGCAGAACTAACTATATTTTTACAAGTCACCAGTCACCAATTACTCACCAAAACACAATATTCCCATGAAATTTTTACTCCTTACCTTCCTGGCATTGCTGTACAGCACGTTTTCCAGTTTTTCCCAGACAATTCCTTTTCAAAAAGTAAACGGGTTGGCTGGCAATAATAATCTTTCCTATGTGATCGGCGATCAGAACGGAAACCTGTACGCGGTAGCCAATGATAACTTTGATGCCAACGGGTTCATTTACCGTTCCCAAAATGGCGGCGTTAGTTGGCAAAAGCTAAATTTTACTTGCTCCTACGCCCGCATAGCCCCCAATGGAACGCTTTTCGGCATTAAATCGAACGCGCTAAGCCGCTCTGTCAATCAGGGGCAAACCTGGACGCTGGTGAATACAAGTTTTTCAGCCGCTTATTCCACTTTGGAAATTTTGCCCAGTGGCACCTTGTTGTACGCCACCTATAACACCCTCTTACGGTCCACTGATAACGGGACTTCCTGGACAGAAATTACCGTGCCTTTTACTGGGGTTAATAAGATTTTTTCGGGCAATGATGGTTCCGTGTACGCCTTTTTAGATGATGCGAACAGCGGTACTAGCGGACAAACGAAAGTCTATCGCTCTACGGATGACGGCCAGACCTGGCCACTGGTCTCCACCTACCCGGACGACATTCTTGATTACGGTCTTTATTTTCAAACTCAATCCGGCCGGTTGATGATCCTCAATTACTTATTTGATGGATTTTATTATTCCGATGACCATGGATCGAGTTGGATAAAATATCCACAAAATGGTGCCGGATCGGAACGCCCGGTTAGTATTATGCAAATGCCTTCCGGCCGAATCTGGCTGGTGACCGCTCTCCGGCGTTTTTATTCCGATGACGATGGCACGACCTGGATCGTCGGTAGCCCAAGCCCCTTTGATGATCCGCTCAAAGGTTTGTATAGTACGCCGGATGGCAATGTCTGGGGTAATTTCGATGGTTCGCTTTATCGTGCCAGTGATATGACCTTAGAGCACTGGAACTTTGCTGCGGATGGCATGAACGAACCTAATGTACTGCAAATTCACTTTATAGACGATAATAACCTGTATGTGGCTACTTCGGGCGGATTATTTCGAAGCAGTGACGGCGGGGCTCACTGGACGCATTTCTATCAGGAGCCTATTTATTCAGACTATGATTTCTACGATGCCCGTTTCTGTATTGATCGAAATGGCCAGATCGTGCTGGCCGACGGCTTCAGGGTCTGGCGCATTGATCCGCAGACCGGCACCCGCACCAATATTACACCACCCGACAACCAACCTATGTACAATAGATTGTGGACGACCTTTTGTCTGCCCAATGGTGATTTACTGGTCGGTGAAGACCCTATCAATACTTATATTTCCACCGATAATGGCAATAACTGGACGCTGGTAAACGATCTGACGATGCCCAAAGGGATGGAAGTGGTCACTGATACACTGGTGTATCTATATCCTGATTTTGGCATCCCATATGCTTATAATCCTTTGACAGCCACCTCGCAGCGAGTAGAATGGAATTACGAGCAATACCCAACTGTATCTGGCATGGACTTGGGCCCTTCCGGTAGCATTCACGTTACTTCTTACAATCGGCATTGCGTCTCTTACGATTTCGGTGCCAGTTGGGAATGTCACGAAAATACCAACGATCCGTTCTTCGCTCCCCACCAGATAGTGGTCAATTCAGCGGGTTATATTTTTACTACTGGCATTATTGACGGTAGAGGCATATACGAATCGGTAGATGGTGGTTTAAGTTGGAATGTTATTTATAAATATCCTAGTGACATCAATGTGACGGTCACTAATATACATCTTTCTCCCGCCGAGCGTATATATGCCGCCGTCTATGGAAAAGGATTGTATCGCTCTGCTAACTCCACCGCTAGTCAGGCCCTGATCAAAGGTTCGGTTTTTGATGACGTAACCACTGCCGACTGTAACCGCGATATAACAGAATCAGGCGTGGTGCGGGTAAAAACCAAACTGGCGGGCAATGGCAGCAGCTATGTCGGCGTGTCGAATCTGTATGGTCAATACACCATGCCGGCTTCCACCGGCAACTTGACTGCCGAAGCCATTCCACCCAGCAACTACTGGGCAGCCTGCCAAAAAAGCCTGACGGTGGCCGCCAATGCGACGGGGGTGGTGACCGACTCGCTGGCATTGGGGCTAAAACCCTTGGTGCAATGCCCTAAAATGGAAGTATCACTGTCTTCGCCCTTCCTGCGCCGTTGTTTTGACTCTTACTTAACAGTGGATTATTGCAATACCGGCACTTTACCGGCCACTAATGCGACGGTGGAGGTGACGCTGGATTCATTCTTTGTATTTGAGAGTGCTACCGCCTCTTTACTTGCCCAAAATGGTCAAAAGTTGACCTTCCAGATTGGCGATGTCGGGGTAAACCGTTGTGGACAATTCAAAATTTTCGTGACTGTTTCTTGCGAAGCTGCACTAGGACAAACGCATTGTTCTTCCGCACATATTTATCCCGATCAGGACTGTGCGAATACCTGGACGGGTTCCTGGCTGGAAACTTCAGCCGAATGTACCGATTCCGGTTTAGTACTGACCATCCACAACCGGGGTGCTGCCATGCAAACGCCGACTACCTACATAGCCACCCGCACCGAATCCTGGACTTCGGGCAACACCAGCATTATTGAACAAGGATCCGTGCAACTCCCGGCGGACGGTACTTTTACTTTGACCGTGCCTGCGCTGGACGATGTGGTGTTTTTCTCTGTGGTACAAGAAGACGGGTTTCCTTACGGCACGTTCACCGGTTTGTTGGCCGAAGGTTGTGGTAGTGACCCCACCAATGCACCTTTTTATGTACATCCCTACGCGAACACCTACGGTTGGGAAGATGAGGAATGCGTCGTGAATCGTGGTAGTTTTGACCCCAATGATAAATCCGCATTTCCGCCGGGTTTCGGAGCTGCAGATTACTTACCACATGGGCAAACCATTGAATATCAGATTCGTTTTCAAAACACAGGCACCGATACGGCTTTCACGGTAGTGGTACGCGACCAACTTTCTCCGTGGCTGGATTTGACTACGATCCGTCCTATTGCTGCGAGCCAACCTTATCTTTTTGAGATCAACGGTCAGGAACTTGTCTTTCGTTTTCCCCATGTTAATCTACCGGATAGCAATATTAACGAAGCAGCATCGCATGGTTTTCTGCGCTTCACCATTGCGCCGCGTACCGAATTGCCCGATGGCATAGAGATTACTAACCAGGCCCGTATTTATTTTGATTTCAATGATCCCGTAATTACTAATACTACCCATTATACGCTGGGGGTGCCTTTCGTGACCAATACCAAAGAGTCGTATTCGCTGCCTGCGCTCACGGTATCGCCGAATCCTTCGAGTGGTCTGGCCTTGATTGAATTACCTGCTTCGATACGACTTACGAACGGCCAAATGCTGCACGTTACGGACATGGCCGGACGGGAAATATATCAACAGCCAATGGAAGGTAACCGTACAGAGTTCCATCTTCCACAACTTGCTTCCGGTTTGTATTTGCTTGCTGTAAGAGCGAAGGACGGCCAGATCGTGGCAGCGGGAAAATGGGTGAAAAATTGAAATTATAGAGAAACAGCAAATTCGCCACTTGCGAGCCGCTTCGGAATACCGGGGCGACTCGCAATTTTTTATATGAGAGTATTGGTGAAGCAATAAATTCTCCATATAAAATCACCATAATTTAAAACTAGTCGTAATTTTGTTTGGCAATCCTGATAGGCCCGAAATCGCCCTGGTGCGGTTCGTCACGCTATTTCTACTACCTATCTATTGTACAATGAAAAGAACCTTCCTCGTAGCCGCCGCCATCGTCGCGGCTATTTTTGCCTGCACCCGTTTGTCGCAAGCACCCGCTCCCACTACCGACCCACCGATTGCAAACTGCTTCTGCGGCGACACAATCCACTGCCAACAGTTCTGTTCCCAACTGCCGATTGACGTTACCGAAAAATTCAATCCGGGCTACGATGGGGCTTTGACGCCAACTTTTCAGCCGCCGTTCGATGTGTTTTCCTGGCAAACTTTTATTGCCCTGAATTGGCCCGCCGATGCCAAAGGCAATCCGATGAAATGTTCGATTGGCGATTCGCTCCAAGCCCCGCGCGTTTGGGAGAGGCTACACTGATCCGGCGCAGCTGTTCAGCGGCAATGCACCGTTGCAGTTGGCCATTACCGACGCCAATGCGCGCGGACAGAAGTTTTTCTTTCGTTTTTCCAAAAGTCCGCACCCGCTGCATGATGGCATGATGCCTTCCACCAAATTCGGGGAAAGAGAAGCCGACGGCCATGCTTTGATTGACCGTAACCTGAACTTTGCGCTCTTCGAGGTGCGTATCAATCCCGACGAGGCCAGTTTTATTCGCGACAGCGGACTGACCACGCTGGCGGGTATTGATGCTTATTATCAACGGAATAAAAAGAAGAATCCGGCTTTTTCATTGCCTGCCAGCCAATTTCCTGCGACTGTCGGAGCAATGGAAATCAAAGCCTCCTGGCGCATTCTCGACCCCAGTAAGGGCGACGACACGACCCGTTATTATACCCGTGATGCCATTATTTCGGTGCCGAAGAAAAACAGTGCTACCGGACAGGCTTTCACCGTACAGGCAAAAGTCGGGCTGGTGGGGATGCACATCATTCGCAAAACCGGTAACTTTCCCATCCTGATCTGGAGTACCTTTGAGCACATGGACAATACGCCCGATGACGTGCAGGCTGCACAGACGGCCCACGACACCAAAAAACGCTGGTCATTTTACAATGTGGAATGCCTGAGTTGTCCGATTGATTCGCCGCCGGTACTTGCCCCATCCGATAGCGGCCATTACAAATGGAATCCTAACCCGCCGTACGCCAAGAAATATGCCGTCACCGTACCCAGCGAACAGGGCGAATTCGGCAGCCAGGTGACGCGTCTTTACCCGATCTATTACCGCACCCAACAGGTAAATCAACTGTGGCAAACCAAACTGCAAGGCACCGTTTGGGCCAATTACCGGCTCGTGGGTAGCCAATGGACGCTGCCCAATGACGACGGCACCAACAACACGAAGAATGTACCTTTCCGACTGGGCAACACAACACTCGAGACCTTCATCCAGGTGAATGCTTCCTGTATTCACTGTCACGGTTTTGCGAGCGTGGTAGCTGGTAAGGACACGATTGCTACGGATTTTAGTTTTTTGTTTGGGGAGGCGAAGTAGATAAATGGAGGACGGGCTCCCATTACTGGCTATCTCGTTTCCACGGTGCAAGGTTTAGGTATGTTACGGTTATGTTTGCAGCAATAAGACTCGCCCTGCTTCCCATCGGATCAGCGTACTAGGGCGAGTCTTATTATTTCAATGGTTGCCCTTTCTACTTGCTTTTTCATACTGAATGACAGGCTCTGCAATAGCTTGCAATGCTTCCATATTCTGAACAGTTTTTTCAAAAAACGTCCCCTTATGGTATTCGCTCCGAGGCACAACCAAAATTTCGGCTTCCAATACAGTTTCCATTTTCACAATACTTTTCAGCGTGATGTTGTGCAGGCCTGACAGCCAGCGGCTCACTTCTGATTCGGTTTTGCCCATTGTTTTGGCCAAATCTTTTTGTGTCCAGCCTTTTTGCTGTAACAAGTCGTTGACCCGGAAGGCAACATCTAAGTTTTTGCGCACGTAAATATGGGTTTCCGGCTTTGTGCGGGCGCGAATGCGCTCAATAGTGCTTTCTTTCATATTCATAGGACAAGTTCAAAATTTTGAGGGTAGGTCAAGCGAGTTCCATTGTCTGTTATTCGCAATTCGCCAGATTGTAAATTTTCGTCAATACCGCCCGCCAAACGGTTAGCCTGAACAAAATATGGCTTTACATTAGGGCAATTTTGAGCAGTAGCTGCGGTCTTCACACCCCCATTGAAAAGAACCACAATATGGTCGTTTAGACGCAGGCAATACAGGCGCAAGTTGTTGATTGCCAAATGCCCCAAACGCTGTTTAGGGGGCAGGGCATGGGCTTTATCCTCATGTCGAAACAACCAAGACAGTGCGCCTCTATTTTTCGCAATCTCATCCAACCAAGCGACCAATTCTTCCAATTCTTCCCGGCCTTCATGTCGGAGTAGGAAGTCTTCAAATTCTGGGTGAAATTTTTGCTCAAACTGAACGGTATAAAACCGGGTTTTTCGCCCACTCAATTCATCCAGTTCCAGTAGGCTGACAAAAGTATTCACTTATACGCTAATTTTTTGCAAAGGTTCATATTTATTTTTAAAATACAAGCGTTCATGTCTTGCTTTTTTGCCGTGTTGGGCAAATACCGTAACGATTTTTGAGGTGTCCCTTCTTTGTCCTCAAATCCACCGCCGCACTTGGGCGAGACAGTGAAAATCACAATTGCTACTTTTGTGGCCGCTAAACCCGTATGCTCTCTATCGGCCATCCCTTATACCTCACCACTCCACCAGCACCGTCATGTCCGCACCCTACACGCCCACGCCCACACCCACACCCCGTAAGAGCCGATTGCGCCGCCTCCTTATTGGATTGCTGCTTATTATTGGTATTCCGCTCTTGTTATTGGTCGGCGTTGCCCTCTTTTTCGATAGCCAGGTCACGCAGCAGGTGGTACACGAGATTAATAAAAACCTGAAAAACGACCTGGTGGTCGGCGATGCCAGCCTGTCCCTTTTTTCGGGTTTCCCCAATGCTTCCGTTGACCTGGAAAACGTGCGTTTGAAAGATGCGATGGGTGGCTACTTGCTGGCGGCGGAGGAAATTTCTTTCCGCTTTGATCTGGCTAGTCTGTTTGGCGACCACATTAAAGTACATAGTGTGCGGGTGCGTAATGGGGCATTGCGATTGGTCGTCAATTTAAAAGGGCAATCGAATACCGACATTTTTAAGGAAACTAAAAAAACGGCACCGACTACGGAAAGCAACCTGCAAATAGCCCTGGAAAATGCAGAGCTGGAACACGTGGCGGTATTGTACGACAATAAAAAAACCAGACAAATCGTGGATTTGATGGTTAATCAGGCAGGGTTGGGGGGCAATTTTTCGGCTAATCAATTCAGTCTCAGCAGCCAGGCCGACTTGAAAATCGCTCGCGTAGAATCTGGCGGCAGCAATTACCTGGTTGGAGAACCAATTAGCTATGATGCAGTGCTAGCCGTGGATTTGCAAAAAGGCTTGTACGACCTCCAGCGCGTGGAAGTACAATTGGGCAAAAACACCTTTTCGATGGATGGCACTGCACTGGTGAAGCCTGATTTTACCGATTTGAATCTCAAATTAGTGAGTCAGGAAGGCGACATTTCGATGCTGGCCAACCTGCTGCCCGGACAGTACCATGTTTATTTTAATGACTTCCAAAGCACCGGCAACTACACCTGCACCGGTCTCGTAAAGGGCCGCGTGAGCAAGACTGAAACGCCACTGGTGAGCTTTGAAGTGGCCCTCCGCGATGGTAAAGTGAGTTCCGAGAAATTACAAAGCCCGCTGCGCAACGTATCCTTCAAAGCGCGTTACAATGCTCAGCCCGATGGTTCCGGTGATTTCGAGGTGGCTGATTTTAAGGGCGATTTCGGTGGTCAGCCACTCACCATGAACCTGAAAATCAGCAATTTAAGTGATCCACTAGTAGATTTCAATTGTACTGGCACCCTTCCACTAGCAGCCGCCTATGGCTTATTGGACAACGAAGGGGTCACTGACGGCGACGGGATGCTACGCCTCCACAACCTGACGGTGCACGGCCGCTATGCCGACATTACCAGTATGCGCACCATCGCCAACGTGCAGGCCTCCGGCGAGGTACAGTTTGAGCAGGCAGCACTGACCTATAACAAAGTGCCAGTGGCGATAGACAATGGTTTTCTGCGCTTGCAGGACAACGTTTTTCGCGTGGATAGCCTGCGTATGCGAGCAGGGAAAAGTGATTTTGCCCTCAACGGGAACGCCAAAAATCTGCTCCCGGTGCTCTTCGCGGATTCTCTGAATACCACCGACGCTTTCCTCGATTTTACGGCCCGGATGCAGACCCAAAATCTGGATATAGATGAGTTGCTCGGTATGTTTACCGTACAACAGACGGCTTCCCAGGCAGGTGGGCAACAAATGCTGGATTCGCTGCACATCGAAAAAAATGCGGAGCGTAAGCAGAATACCGATAAGTTGCGCGGTAGTTTCGAGGCCGCTATTGCCAATTTCAAATATGGGAAAATAGAAGGACACAGTTTTGGCGGCAAACTCACCTTCGACCATAATGAATTGATTATCAGTGGCAATACGCAGGCTATGAATGGCAACCTGCAACTGGATGGCAATGCTTACTTTGAGCAAAAGCCATCTTTGAAAATGTATATCACCGCCCAAAATCTCGATCTGCAAACCATGATGGCGCAGTGTGAAAATTTCGGGCAGGAGGTTATCACCGACCAAAATTTGCGCGGTCGTCTCAGTGGACGCATGGTGCTGTGGGCCTACTGGAATGATAAGGGTGAGTTTGATATGGAGCGGCTCCACGCCTTTGCCGATTTACATGGTAATGATGGCGAAATGGTCAATCTTAAGATGCTGGAAGATTTCAGCACTTTTGTCCACCTCGAAGATTTGCGTCGGGTAAAGTTCACGAATATGCAAAACTACCTGGAAATCACCCATCAAAAACTCTATTTACCAGCTATGCTCATCCAGAGCAATGCCCTGAATCTAACGCTTTCCGGCACCCATACTTTTAATAATGATATTGATTATAAACTGAAAATCAATGCTGGACAGGTGCTCATGAACCGAATGCGCAAGCATGACAATGATCTTGATCCATTGCCAGCCGAAAAAGGCTTGTTCAATCTATATTATACGATTGTTGGAAATCTGGACAAATACGATATGAAACGCGGCAAAAAGGCCGTCAAAACCGATTTTGAGCAGAGTGAAGGCCGCCGCAAGGTCATAGCTGCTGCCCTGGATGCTGAATTCCGGCAAATGGTACTGGCCAATGCCGCGACTATAGCGAATATACAGACTGCGCCCGCTCCTGCTGGACCGCAGGAAGAATATTTGGAAGAAATACAAGGCGGCGATGGGCATCAGTAGTATAAATGATAATTAATAAAATAGTTAAGTAGTTGATAAATAACATTTTGTACACGAAGGGAAAATGTGAAATGTCATGATACAATATTTGTCTTCTAACAGACAATTTTCTACATCTGCTTTATGTCGTTATGGCACGTTAATATGCTGCCCAAATTTTGTACTTATATTGCCCAACAATAAAATATTTGGTATACAAGTGAGCAATTTTATGCCCATAAATTATTTTAAAAAGTACGGCACAGGATTTTCGCAGAATAACGCGTAAAAAACATTTGGCTCCCGTATCGTTTTGTACCTGATCCGCCGCCCTGGCAGACTGGTTAATATACCCCTGTCCATCTTTTCTAATTATAATTGATTGCCCTGACGTATGTGCTGTTGGAACCAGTGCATGGGCATACTCTACCTACAACCCAACAGTGCTATGTTTTAAGGCAATTTTTATTGTGGCTTTCCACAATATGGGTTATTGTATTGATTTTTCCTTAATAATTCTACTAATACTGCATAGAGTCTAAATGGTGGGACTCTATTACTCCCGGTTACTCTTTTGGCTTTCCCCACAGAGATGGCTATCTGTGGATATATTAGAGTTCTTGCGAAACTCATAAAAGGTTGATTTCCAGGTTACAAATGGCTGCAAACAGGTTGAATCGTAGTCCGAATCGGCGTCTTCTATTTCGGTATTGAGTGGAAAAAATCTTGAACCTTTTGATAAAAGCCAATGCATTTTCGACTTTGATTCTTACCGCAGATAATTCTTTATTTTCCTGTTTTTCTGAGGTAGTCAGTGGATTAAGTTTGGTCGATTTTATCGGTATAACGCTGTTTTTCAAGAGTTTTTGAATGCCCTGATAGCCCGAATCTCCTAAAAGCAAAACAGAGGGAGACAAACGAATCTTGCTTTTTTTGAACAATTTAAAGTCGTGCCAGTGACCTTTACCAAAAGCGGTGCAGATAATTTGACCATTCTTTTGATCAATAATTACTTGTGTTTTGAGGTGGTGGTGCTTCTTTTTGGAAGAATAGAAAGAGCGCTGTTTTTTTTTGGCCGCTCAATTTTTGTTTCCGTGGCATCTACAATCACCATTTCAAACTGCATATCGCTGGCTTGCAAGGCTTTACGCCCTGGAAGACTAAATTCACCTGAACGAATCAGCAACTCTTCGGCCCGTTTAATACATCGGTAGGCATTGGACTCACTTAAACCATAACTGTTAGCAATATGAAAATAGGTCCGGTATTCGCGGTTGTATTCCAGCATCATCAACAATTGATCGGCAGTACACAGCACCGAAGGCCGCCCTTTTATCTTTTTACTTTGAGCCAAGGCCGATTCATAAACTGTCAGCATCGTGGCAAAGGTCTCCTTGCGAACCCCTGTCAAACGACGAAACTCATTGGCATTCAAGGTTTTAATCTGATCATATTTGCTCATGCCGCAAATTTAATAACTTTCGCAAGAAGTCTACTAACCCTTATTCGTACTTCACCATTAAAATCACAGTATTATGAAAAACATTTTAAATCTTCTTTTGCTCCCTTTGTGTTGTATGTTTCTGACGATTTTTACCACTAAGGCGACTCCCGTTATTCCTCCCACCATCCTTCCCGATGAAAACTTACTCACCCTTACTCTTTCTTTAAAAACCGATTTGACTTGTCATGGTGACAACAACGGTCTGGCCGTAGTAGTTGCCTTGGGCGGTGTACCGCCATTTGTGTATGCCTGGTCGAATGGTGCGCTTGGGCCGATCAACGCCAACTTGAGTGCCGGTTTGTACACCGCTACTGTTACTGACTTACTGGGTGCTACTGCGACTTTAAACGTAACTATTAATGAACCAGCGCAACTACTCGTGAATGTAGCCGCGCAAGTGAACATTAACTGCTTGAATGTGAACGGTTCAGCCACGGTGAATTCAACCGGCGGGACTGGTACTGCGCTGTATGTATGGTCTAATGGGCAAATTGGGCCTACTGTGACTAACCTGGCTGCTGGTGTTTATTTAGTGACTGCTACTGATAACAATAATTGTACTTCGGTAAAAACCGTAAATGTTACTGCCGATGTACAATTACCTACTGTGAATGTTAATTTAAACGGCGATTTACAAGTGGACTGCAACACGCCATTAGTATCGCTCGACGCTACGGCCTCTACCGGCGGAACGAATCCGGCTTACTTATGGACGACTGTCAATGGTCACATTGCTTCAGGTGCTACCAGTAATCTGGCTTCGGTGGATGCTGCTGGCACTTACTTATTGCAGGTAACCAATAATGATAATGGATGTACTAATACGCAGGCTGTAAACGTCACCGCTGATGTTACGCTGCCAGTAGTCAACATTGCTCTCGGTGCTAACGTGGATTTGCAATTGGATTGCCTCACGCCACAAATTACGCTGGATGCTACGGCTTCTGCTGCTGGCCCTAATATTAGTTATTTGTGGACCACATTGAACGGTCATATTGTGGCGGGTGTAAATAGTAATTTAGCTACCGTGGATCAGGCTGGTGTCTATGTGCTGGTAGTGACTAATCTGGCTACTGGATGTACTAATACGCAGACTGCAACCGTTACGGCGGATATTAACCTGCCTATAATCAACATTAATGCTGGCGCGAATGTAGATTTGCAATTGGATTGTTCCTCTCCACAAATTACCCTGGATGCTACGGCCTCTGCTGCTGGTCCTGGTATTAGTTATTTGTGGACTACATTGAATGGTCACATTGTAGCGGGCGTTAACGCTAATTTAGCTACGGTGGATGCCGCTGGTGTTTATGTCCTATTAGTTACTAATACGAATACTGGTTGTACTAGTACCCAGAGCGTAACCGTCACAGCGGATGTGAGTCTACCCATAGTCAATATTAATGTTGGCGCGAATGTAGATTTACAACTCGACTGTCTTACTCCACAAATTACGCTGGATGCTACGGCCTCTGCTGCTGGCCCTGGCATTAGTTATTTATGGACAACCATCAACGGTCATATTGTGGCGGGCGTTAACGCTAATTTGGCCACAGTAGATCAGGCCGGTGTTTATGTATTAGTAGTTACTAATCTGGCCACTGGTTGTACCAGTACCCAAAGTGTAACTGTCACGGCGGATGTGAGTCTACCCGTAATAAATATTAATGTTGGTGCGAATGTAGATTTGCAACTGGACTGTTCCTCTCCACAAATCACCCTGGATGCTACGGCCTCCGCGGCTGGCCCTGGCATTACTTATCTCTGGACTACGGTCAATGGTCACATCGTAGCTGGGGTTAATACTAATTTGGCCGTTGTAGATGCCGCTGGCGTGTACGTACTATTAGTTACTAATGTAAATACTGGTTGTACTAGTACCCAGAGCGTAACCGTCACAGCAGATGTTAGTTTACCCGTAGCTAATATTGCTATTGGTGCCAATGTGGATTTACAACTTGATTGCCTCACGCCACAAATCACCCTGGATGCTACGGCCTCTGCTGCTGGTCCTGGCATCACGTATCTCTGGACTACGGTGAATGGGCATATTGTGGCTGGGGTTAATGCTAATCTAGCTACTGTAGATGCCGCTGGTGTGTATGTACTATTAGTTACTAATACGGCTACTGGTTGTACTAGTACCCAAAGCGTAACCGTCACGGCGGATGCCAATTTGCCAATTGCCAATATTGCTATTGGCGCGAACGTAGATTTACAAATAGACTGCCTGTCGCCACAAATTACGCTGGACGCTAGTGGATCTACTTCGGGTTCTGGCATTACATATTTGTGGACAACCGTCAATGGACACATTGTAGGAGGCATCAATACGACCAGTTTGACGGTGGATGCTGCCGGTACCTACGTGCTACACTTAACCAACGCCAGTAATGGCTGTTCGGTCACTGCTTCGGTAGATGTGACTGCTAATGTGACTACACCTGCTATCAGTGCTACTGTGACCGGCCAACTTGGTTGTAGCAGCTCTTCGCTGGTTATCAATGCTACGGTCTCTTCGCCAGGTACTTATACGTATATCTGGTCTACTGTCAATGGAAGTATCGTCACTGGAGCCAACACTTTGACCCCTACGGTGAATGCCGCCGGTACTTATAGCTTGCTGGTTACCAATACTTCCACGGGTTGCACAGCTACTACCAGCGTGACTGTAACTGGCAATCCCACTTTGAATGTATCGGTGACAGGGATGGTTGGTGTTTCTTGCTTTGGTCTGGCCAATGGCTCGGCCACGCTGACCGTGACTGGCGGCACCGGGCCTTACACTTACTTGTGGAACAATGGTATGACGACCTCTTCCATTTCGGGATTAGCCGCTGGCTTATATATTGCTACGGTAACTGATGCCCAGGGCTGTCAGTCTGTCCTGAACATAACCATCAGTCAGCCAGCGCAAATCAGTGCCACAGTGGCGACTACACCAGCCAGTTCTGGGCAAAGTAACGGGACTGCTACGCTGACGGTTACCGGCGGTACTGGCCCTTACACGTATCAATGGAGCAATGGCATGACCGGCAGCAGTCCTACTGGCCTGGCCAATGGTACCTACACAGTGGTAGTGACCGATGCACAAGGCTGTTCTATAACAGTGACAGTAGTAGTCGGTGGCAACGCCCCTGGCTGTACATTGACCATCGCGGCAGATGTAGTGCCTACCAATTGTGGACAGTCTATCGGTCAGGCTACTATAATGGCGATCAATGGAACCGGCTCGCTCACTTATCAGTGGAGCAATGGCATGACCAGTGCCCATATTATAGGATTAGCTGCCGGTGCATACACAGTGACAGTAACCGACTCGCAAGGCTGTAGTGCTACTATTACTGCCAATATTATCGGCAATAACGATACTACACCGCCTATAGTGATTACACAAAATGCGACCATTTATATCAATGCTTCCGGTCAAGCCACACTCGCTGCAAGTGCTATTAACAATGGTAGTTCTGATGCATGTGGTTCGATTATCCTGGCAGTGAATAATCAGGTCTTTGATTGTGGACAGCTTGGCCCTCATGTCGTAGTCCTTACCGCTACCGACCAAAGTGGAAATACTGCTACTGCTACTGCTACCGTCACTGTGGTGAATAATACTGCTGCCACCCTGACTTGTCCAAGTGACATAACTATAAATACTGGTAGTTCCCTCGTCACTTACGACCTGCCAACCATGACGAATATCTGCGACAACTCTATCACCCCCGGTACACTAATGCTGGTAGGCGGTTTGGCCAGCGGGAGTCCTTTTCCCACCGGCACCACGCTTGTTACTTATGCTACGGTGACTTCGGGCGGTACGCTGAGCACGTGCAGCTTCAATGTTACCGTTATAAATGAGGTACTCACGGTTGGTGTTGACGTAAGTTCTCCTTCTTGCCCAGGTTCCACGGATGGATCCGCCACGGTTAATGTGACTGGTGGTATGCCTCCTTACCAATACTTCTGGGTAGGCAGCGGATACACGACCCCTACTGTCACTGGTCTGGGAGCAGGTACTTACACAGTCGTAGTAGTAGATAATTTGGGTAATGTGCTGGTACAAACCGTAACCGTGACCGATCCTACTCCACTGAACGTGAATATCGCTATTGTTACCGACAATTGTACTGGCAATGGTTCTATTAATGTAACCGTAACGGGTGGCACCCAGCCTTATACTTATGCCTGGTATGATGTGAATGGCAATGTTTTCGCCACCACCGAAGATTTGACCAGCATTCCCTCCGGCACTTATGTACTGGTAGTGACAGATGCCAGCGGCTGTTCCTTTACCACCGGACCTATTGTCGTGGATTTTGTTACTGGCACCTCCGAAACAGAGTTATCTACTTTCGGCGTGGTTTCGCTGGCACCCAATCCTACCTCGAATGGACCAGTTATGTTGTCGCTCAATCTGCCGGAATCCAGCCCGGTACGCGTAGAGACGTATAATATGAGCGGCCAACAGATTGGTACTGCTCAGGAAGGAGAATTCCAAAAAGGACAATTCACACTGAATTTCGGCACCTTCGCGCCGGGACAATATCTGGTGAAAGTGATCACCGACAACCACACTTATGTAAAAAAAGTGATTCGGGTGCAATAGAATTAAATGGGCAAAGTAGTGCCAAATAGGTAAGTACATGAGTCATTCCGAATTTTTCGGGGTGGCTCATGTCATTTATGGATGGAAGATATATGTAGGGTTAAACATAACTGCTTATATAAAGCCGTAATGCCTTACGGAGAGTAAACGCCGAGCACGTAATTTTGCAAGACTTATGAGATGATCAATAAGCAGGTAGTGTTCGAGTTCGCTGCGTTCTTCGGGCGTTAGGCCATCCTCTTTGTTCTATCCAGCAAATTATTTATCCGATGTTGCAAAGTTGGAGAAGCCTTATATTCAACGAGTTTTTCCGGAGCCATCTGCGCGATAAAGTCAGCAATTTCATCATAGGCAGTATGATGCGTAACCATGTCGTTCTTTTTTTGAACAAATAAAGTGGTTTTCAGCGAGAATAGCAAGTTTTTTATCTTTCCGCGATGAAAGCTAACCTACGTATTATCTTCTTTTTTGTTGCGGTCAAAATCATTTTCCACCTGAGCACCGCGCAATCGCTCGGCTTCCACCGCGATGAACTGCTGTATTTATCCTTGGGAAAACACCTCGATTGGGGGTATTGGTCAAATCCGCCTTTTATTGGCTTGTTGGCTTGGGTGAGTCAGCATATATGGGGCGGTTCGCTGTTGGCTACACATATTTTTCCGGCTCTGGCAGGCGGGTTGTTGATGTGGCTGGCATTGTCCATTGTGACGGAGTTTGGTGGTGGCCGTTATGCGCAAATACTGTGCGGAGTGGCCATGTTATTTTCGCCAGCTATGCTGCGGACGGCGGCCTTATTTCAGCCCGTGGTTTTTGATTTGCTTTTCTGGACACTGGCGATTTGGTGTACTATTCGACTGGTGAATACCCGCGACAAGCAGTGGTTACTATGGTTGGGCATTTCGCTGGGCGTAGGTTTATTGAATAAATATTCCGTCGTTTTTCTGGCCATTTGTTTGCCGGCGGCGGCTTTGCTTACGCCACAACGTCGCTGGTTGGCTGCGCCTTTTGCTTTGTTGGCCGTAGGAATTGCTTTATTGATTGTGTCGCCCAATTTAATCTGGCAATGGCACTACCATTTTCCAGTAGTCCATCACATGCAGCAATTGTCTGAAAATCAATTAGTAAGCGTAAAACCATTCGATTTTTTCATTGATCAACTACTGATGAACGGCTGGGCTTTCCTCATCTGGCTGCCCGGTCTGTATTGGCTGATACGTACGCCTGGGCCGTGGCGCATGTTTGGCTGGCTGGCAGTATTGACCATTGGACTGCTCCTGGTTTTACATGGAAAAGGGTACTACACACTAGGCATTTATCCGTTTTTAATCCCTGCCGGAGCCGTCTTTTGGGAAACCAAATTATCTAAAAACTGGTCACGAGTAGCCCTGCCCACCTTGCTCGGATTGAGTAGCCTTATCTTCATTCCCATTGGAGTGCCACTTTTTTCTGCTGAGAAACTGGTACGCTTAATGGCCTCGCCAGTTTTCGAACCAGCCAGGCGTTGGGAAGGCAATAGCATCCACGCCCTGCCGCAAGACTATGCTGATATGCTCGGCTGGCTGGAAATGGCCGCGCTGGTAGACACCGCCGTGGCCCGCAATGGCGGTACACACAACTGCCTGATCTATGGCGATAACTACGGAGAAGCCAGCGCAATAGGTCACTTTTCGCCGTCTTTGGAAGCGGTTAGTTTTTCCGATTCCTATCTTTTGTGGGTACCCGATACATTGCCTGCTTATATTAATACATTTATTTATGTCAATGACGCACTGGGCGAAGATGTGCAAAATGGTTTTGACAACATTCAAAAAATCGGGGAAGTGACCAATCCATTGGCGCGCGAACATGGAACGGGCGTGTGGCTTTGCCGCGAGCCACGGGGAAGTTTTCCGGATTTCTGGGCGCGACGGGCGAGAGAGGTAAAAGCAGAACTGATGAAGTGAGTTCTGCAATAGATCAAAGGTTTCCCTTTCACAATGAAGCACTTACGAGCCAGGGTTTTGACTAAACATTAATTTAACAGAAACTTAAAAATTTATCAACATTCAAGTTATCCACATTGTGGATAAGAATAAACATATTTTATGCCTATTGTAAATCAATTATTTATGTAAGTTATAAACATTTTGTGGAAAACAACCTCTTGGTCATTGCGATGCACCCCTTTACTTTCGCTATCGCTTCCAAAAGAGGCTTCTTATATTTCTACTCCGCCTTAGCCCGGTATAATTCCACTAATCTCGCTGCCATTGCCTGATCGGCCAAAAGCCGAAGTGGACGTGTCGGCTCTTTCTTCGCCATAGCCTTTTTCAGGCGAAGGGGGTTATCCATACCATTCATAACGACCTGATTACACGATTTTTATAACGAATTTTCATCTAAGACACTATGTTGCAAGAAACAAACATCCCGACCGAACCAATGCTGGCGGAAAACCCCGACCGCTTTGTCCTATTCCCCATCAAATATGACCGTATCTGGAATGAGTACAAGAAATCCGTCGCTTCCTTCTGGACCGTGGAAGAGGTGGATTTGTCACAAGACTTGGTCGATTGGGAGCAAAAACTGAACGACCATGAGCGCGGCTTTATCAAACACGTACTGGCCTTTTTTGCCGCCAGCGATGGCATTGTGAATGAGAATCTGGTCATCAATTTCATGCGCGAAGTGCAGATTCCCGAAGCCCGCTGTTTTTACGGTTTTCAGGTGGCTATTGAGAATATTCACGCCGAAATGTACTCGCTGCTGATCGACACCTATATTAAAGAACCGCAGGAAAAAGAATTCCTGTTCAATGCCCTCCAAAATCTGGAATGCGTGTCCAAAAAAGGCAACTGGGCACTGCGCTGGATCGAAAACGCCCCCACTTTTGCCCACCGCCTGATTGCTTTCGCTGCAGTGGAAGGCATCTTCTTTTCCGGTTCTTTCTGCTCCATTTACTGGCTGAAAAAACGTGGCCTGATGCCTGGCCTGACTTTTTCCAATGAACTGATCAGCCGCGATGAAGGTATGCACTGCGATTTTGCTTGCCTGCTCTATTCTATGCTGGAACATAAACTTGATCCGAAGGAAGTAGAGGCCATCATCACCGAAGCCGTGGAATTTGAAAAGGAATTCGTGACCGACGCGCTGCCAGTTAGTTTGATCGGGATGAATGCGGAATCGATGAGCCAATACATCGAATTTGTCGCCGACCGTCTGCTCATGTCGCTGGGCAATGAGAAACATTATGGTACCGCCAATCCCTTTGCGTGGATGGATATGATTTCGATTCAGGGCAAGACTAATTTCTTTGAAAAACGCGTCGGGGACTATCAAAAGGCAGGCGTAATGACTAAGCGGGAAGATCAGGTATTTTCGATGGAAGCAGATTTTTAAAGTAAACGAAAAAGCACGAGACCTATAAGGTTTTATAAAACCGTATAGGTCTAAATAATTGAAAATCAAACATCTAAACCCTTTTAAACCCCTTTTTTCGACAACTTAACCTTTCAATTTTTTCACCCGTGGCCGGAGGAAAAACTAACCAAAGCCACACAAACCTGCTTTTATCATGAAATCTTTATTCCCCGCATTGTTCGTTTTGGCTATGGCAGCTGCTGCCCAGGCCCAAACCATCTGGATAGAACCTGCCCAGGTAGATCCTAACGCACCCGCGAAACTTTTCGTAAACGTAGGTCTGAGTACCTGCCCAAACCTCGGCAACGCCGATGTGTACCTTTGGACCTGGTTTCCCGCGGAAACAACCCTGTCCAGTGGCGGCAATGGCGATTGGAATGCCTCTAATCCGGCCCACAAAATGACGAATGAAGGCAATAACATCTGGAGCTTTTCTTACCCTTCGTTGACTTCGTTCTACAACGTGACCCCTGCACAACTTACGGGCATATCCTTCCTGGTCAAACGGGAGAATGGCCTCGAGGCTGGGGTATGCAGTGGCGAAGCCAAATCGGAAGATTTCTATCTGCCACTGACGCTCGCCGCCGCGCCGGAATTGTTACCTACCGATCAAGTACGCTTGTTCCCCAACCCTGCGAAAAACGAGTTGCAGATCACCTTCACCGACGTCGTTCCTGCGGATGATTACACGGTGGAAATGATTGACATCGCTGGTCGCGTGGCACTGCGTCAAGCCTGGACCGGCCAACCGCTGCAAATCGGTGCTTTGGCTACTGGCCAATACCTCGTGCGCATCACTGGCGACGCTGGCGTATGGGCTAAACACATGGTGAAAGAGTAAAAAGTAAGTGAGTGTAGTACACCAACCAATTAATAGGTGTACTACACTCAATAGTGTCTCCATAAATACCACAAAAACACCCACTCCATGCGCATCTTCACCCTACTTCTTTGCCTCTCGGCCGTCACCTTACTCTCTGCCCAAACCACCATCAACGGCACTCTCCAAAGCGGCGGACTGACCCGCGACTATCTGCTGTACATTCCGGCGATCTATAATGGAAGCACGCCAGTGCCATTGATACTCAATTTGCATGGCTATACTTCTAATAACTTGCAGCAGCTACTCTACGGCGATTTCCGCCCCATTGCTGATACTGCCAATTTCCTGATTGTGCTGCCCAACGGCACCATGACCCCAAACGGTGACCGCTTTTGGAACACCTTCAATACTGGCTCCACGGTAGATGATGTGGCCTTTATCTCCGATCTAATTGACACATTACAAGCTGTTTATAGCATTGACCCTAACCGCATTTATAGCACGGGCATGAGCAACGGCGGCTTTATGAGTTATGCATTGGCCTGTGGACTAAACGACCGCATCGCCGCTATCGCCTCGGTATCGGGCAGCATGACAGCTACTAACTTGGCCGCCTGTCAACCCACTCATCCCGTCCCGGTCATGGAGATCCACGGCAACGCCGACGGTACAGTGCCTTACAACGGCTTGCCCACTGCGGGCTTCGTACCTATCCCGACGTTGGTGGCGGCCTGGGTGGCTTTCAATCACGCCAACCCGACCCCGACTTTTACTCAGGTACCTAATACTAATACCTCCGACGGTGCCACTGCGGAACATTACGTTTATTCCGGCGGCACGAATGGCAGTACCGTAGAACACTATAAAATTATTGGTGGTGGACATACCTGGCCGGGCACGGCATTTACCATCGGTGTCACCGATCAGGATTTCAGTGCCAGCAAAGAAATCTGGCGTTTTTTTACGCAATACCGACTGGATGAATTAACGGCAGCAAAGGAACCAGTTACTAACGCTGTTAATTGGTCAATTTCTCCAAATCCAGTAAACGACTATTTATTACTACAAGGAAATACACATGATATAAATGCAGAGCGAATACAAGTCTACGACGCAATGGGAAAATTAATAAAATCTATAAAGCCTGTTTCGGGCGAACAAACTATTCAATTAATGACCGCGAATTGGGAACAAGGAATTTACACCATAGTAATTGAAAGTAATAATAAAGCAGAACGACTGCGGGTAGTAAAAAATTAAACGAACTCCCCTTTGCCAAAAACGTATAAAAAGAATAAAATGCTCAATACAAAATTAATCATCACCAGTACTCGCCCCGGTCGCAAAGGCCCGATTATCGCGAACTGGATACACGAAGTAACCAAACAACACGCCGAACTGGATGTGGAAGTACTCGATTTGGCCGCCATTAATCTGCCCTTTCTCGATGAGCCGCATCACCCGCGCTTACAGCAATATACCAAGCAACATACCAAAGATTGGAGTGCCAAAATAGATCCGGCGGAAGCCTTCATCATCGTCATGCCGGAATACAACCACGGTTTCGATGCCGCACTGAAAAATGCGCTGGATTTCCTCATGCACGAATGGAAAAACAAGCCTGTGGCACTGGTCAGTTATGGCGGTGTTTCTGCTGGTATGCGCGCCGTACAACTTTTGAAACCCGTATTACAGGCCCTCACGTTGGTCGTCATACCCGAAGCGGTAAATATTGCCATGTTCCCGCAGTATATCAACGACGAAGGCATTTTCACGCCCAACGAACCGCTCACCAAATCAGCAGAAGCTATGATGAACGGCTTGGTAAAATGGGGCGAAGTGATGAAAGGGTTGCGAAAATAATTAATAATTACTGACGATTTGATTAGATTAAAACCGCATTTAATGCAATGCCAGGCGCAGCAGACTAAGACGATAAAAATGTAATGACTTAAAAGTAAACACATTACATCTATCATCTTGAAACCCCTCATTTCAATGGGGGGTCAGAGACTACCACTCTAAACATCTATCTTCTTTACAAAACATCCCCATTTATAGTCAAGATGTGGATGTTTTGCAAAGAAGGTAGATGGGAATTGTGGTTTCGCTTAATCAGCCGATTAAAAGTCGGCGGTTTCAAGATGATAGATGTGGTTTTCACGCCGCTCTTGGTGTTTTCACCAAGAGCAAGACTGACGAAGGGTTAAACGCATATTCATTCACTCCGCTATGCTCTTGGTGTCTTCACCAAGCGCGGCAGGAAATTTATTTTTCATCTTCAATAATTTTACAATGAAAGCAAAAACTAATAAAGCGCAGGATGAACCAAATGCAAAGGTTCTTGAGTTAGTGCCTGAAGAATCTCAAGAAAAACGCTCCCGCAAGAAGAAACCATTTCCTTTAGCACCTTTTGAGGAGTGTTATGAATTTGCCAAAGTTATCCATACAATTGGGGCAGGTCAAAAAGTACGGCGTTTAACAATTTTTGAAAAACTTGAAAAGTCCCCCGATAGTGGTCCCAGTAGAATGATGATAACTAACTGCAACAAATATGGTCTTATAATAGGCGGTTATACTGCTGAATACATTGAACTTACAACAAAAGGTAAACAGGCTACTGATGGTGATACCTCTACTGCTACTAAATTAAGAGTCAAATTTGAGCTGGCTATCCAAGTCATTGAAGTATTCAATCGTTTATACGAACAGTTTGCAGAGGGGAAAATGCCTAGCCATGCAGTAATAGCAGATTTATTAGGGGAAAATGAGAAGGATTTGAGCAAAAATGAAATATCTCAAGTAGTAGATATCTTTACTGTCAATCTAAAATATTTAGGCCTTCTAATGGTAATTGGGGGAGCTGAGCGGGTTATCAAAATTGATCACGCAATCGAAAACCTGAATGCTTCTTCGCCAAAATCATTTTCAGAGGTTGTTTTAGTTGAAAACAATACTTTGTCAACAGTAGATATGGTTAGAGTACACAGCCGTTCTATTGAGACATATGATATATTCGATAATATTTGTTTTTATATTTCTCCAATAGGGGAAGAAGATACAGAATTTCGTAAACATTCTGATTTATTTTTAGGGTCGATAGTTGAGCCAGCATTGGAAACATTAGGTTTAAAAGTAAAAAGGGCTGATCAAATTGATAAACCTGGAACAATCTCTAAGCAAGTAATCGAATATCTATACAAGTCAAAACTTGTAATAGCTGATCTATCTTTCCATAATCCCAATGTCTTCTATGAGTTGGCTGTGAGGCATATGTTTAGACTTCCAACTGTTCAAATAATTCGCAAAGCAGATAAAATTCCCTTTGACGTAAACCAAACAAGGACAATAGTTTTAGACACTACTGATATCTATTCGCTAGTTCCTAGGATTGAAACTTACAAATCACAAATAGCAAGTCAGGCTAGGCAAGCTCTTACTGATCCAGATGCTGTTGACAACCCAGTTACAGTAGTTTTTCCTAAACTTATTTTTTCGTTCGGCTGATTTTTGGCTCTTTCAGTAGCCTCATACTTTACCTATGACAAACCATTACTGATAACTTCCTTCTAAAATAACCTACCAAAATCAAGCATACTATCAGAAACTGAAACATACCAACAATGATGCAAGTAATCAAACGCTCCGGACGCTACGAAGAGGTGTCCTTCGACAAGATCACCGCGCGACTGCGCAAACTCACCTATCACCTGGATACCAACTTCGTCAACCTGATCGAAGTGTCCAAAAAAGTCATCATGGGCCTGTACGACGGCGTGACCACCGTCGAACTGGACAATCTGGCGGCAGAAACCGCCGCCACGATGGCCACCGTTCACCCGGACTACGCCTTGTTAGCGGCACGAATCGCGGTGAGCAACTTGCATAAGGAGACCGAAAAGTCATTCTCCAAGGTCATCCACGCGTTGTACAACTACGTGGACCCCAAGAGCGGGGAACGCGCCGGTATGATCGGCGACGACACGCATAAAGTGGTGATGGCCAACAAGGAACGCCTGGATTCGGCCCTCATTTTTGACCGCGATTTTGAGTTCGACTACTTCGGTTTCAAGACCTTGGAGCGGTCTTACCTGATGCGCATGAACGGCAAGGTGGTCGAGCGGCCCCAGCACCTCTTTATGCGGGTAGCGGTTGGTATTCACGGCGCGGACATTGATGCCGCTATCGAGACCTACAATTTGATGAGCGAACGCTGGTTTATCCACGCCACGCCAACGCTTTTCAACGCCGGTTCGCCGAAGCCACAGATGTCGTCCTGCTTCCTGTTGAGTATGACTGACGACTCGATTGATGGAATTTTTGAAACTCTAAAACGTTGTGCTTTAATCAGTCAGAGTGCGGGCGGTATTGGTTTAAGTATTCATAATATTCGGGCAACGGGTTCTTATATCAAGGGGACGGGGGGCACTTCCAATGGCATCATTCCGATGTTGCGGGTATTCAATGATGCGGCCCGCTACGTTGACCAGGGAGGTGGAAAAAGAAAGGGTGCCTTCGCCGTGTACCTCGAACCCTGGCACGCCGACATCTACGAGTTTTTGGAACTCAAACGCAACCACGGCAAGGAGGAAATGCGCGCCCGCGACTTGTTTTACGCCCTGTGGATCAGTGACTTATTCATGGAACGCGTGAAAGCCGATGCCGACTGGTCACTGTTTGATCCAAATGAAGCGACGGGCCTTTTTGATGTGTACGGAGCCAAATTTGAGGCCCTTTACCACCAGTATGAACAGGAAGGCCGCGCCCGCAAGGTGGTGAAGGCGCGTGAACTTTGGAACGCCGTGCTGGAAAGTCAGGTCGAAACCGGAACGCCTTATATTTTGTACAAGGACGCGGCCAACCGCAAGAGCAACCAGCAAAACCTTGGCACGATTCGCAGTAGTAATTTGTGCACCGAGATCATGGAATACACTTCGCCCGATGAAGTGGCGGTCTGCAATCTGGCTTCCCTTGCGTTGCCAAAATTTGTCGAAAATGGTAAATTTAATTTTGATAAACTGGTGGAAATCACCCGAGTAGCCACGCGCAACCTGAACAAGGTGATTGACGTAAATTACTATCCGGTTCCGCAGGCCGAGTATTCCAACAAGCGTCACCGGCCGATTGGTTTGGGCGTTCAAGGCTTGGCCGACACCTTTATTTTGATGCGTTATGCCTTCGATAGTGCCGAAGCGAAGCAGTTGAATAAAGATATTTTTGAAGCGATTTACTACGCTGCGGTGTCGGAAAGTGCCAATTTGGCCGAAAAACTTGGGGCCTACGAGACCTTTCAGGGTTCGCCAATGTCCGAGGGAAAATTCCAGTTTGATCTCTGGGATGTGCAGCCCTCCAAACGTTGGGATTGGGACAGCCTGCGCCAACGCGTGATGAAAGTTGGCTTGCGCAATTCGCTGCTTGTCGCGCCGATGCCGACCGCCAGCACCAGCCAGATTTTGGGCAATAACGAGTGCTTCGAACCATACACTTCCAACCTGTACACCCGCCGCACCCTCGCCGGGGAGCATATTGTGGTGAACAAACACCTCATGCGCGATCTGGTGCGCCTCGGACTTTGGGACGAAGAAATGCGCGAAGCCATCATGGCCGCTAACGGTTCGGTGGAAGGGATCGAAGATATTCCAGCGGAAATCCGGGCACTGTACAAAACCGCCTACGAAATCAGCCAGAAAGTCATCATTGATATGAGTGCGGATCGCGGCGCGTACATCTGCCAGAGCCAGTCGCTCAACGTGTTCATGGAAGCACCGAACTACGCGAAACTGTCGTCCATGCACTTTTATGCCTGGCAAAAGGGCCTGAAAACGGGCATGTATTACTTGCGCTCGAAGGCTGCCGTGGACCCAATCAAATTCACGCTCAGCAAAAAGCACCAGCAGAAATTCGTGGCCAATAAAGTCATGGCCGAAACCTCGGTCAGCACGACTATCGAAATGCCGGTGTCTACGATGTCCGCGCTGGATATTGACGAGGTACAAGGCAAGATTTGCAGTATTGACAACCCGGATTGCGAGGCTTGCTCGGCGTAAGGACGTGAGAAAGTGAGGGTGGCGAGAGGGTGAGAAACTAGAGGGCTCAAAGGATTCAGGTTAATTCAAATTACTGACTTGCAGTTGTTTGAATTAACCTGAATTTTCTGAGTCCCTTTTTAATTTAAAATCTCAACATAACTGATACTCCGGCGTAGCCATCAACTGCACCATCGTGGATTCGATGAGCGCAGTGCGGTCACTGTGTTCCGTGTATTTTTGCAGCACTTCCAGCGGCAATTTAGCCGCCGAAGTGGCCCAGAGGTAATCGGCTATTTTTGGAATTAATTCATTATCAGGCACTTTGGAGAACAAATCCAGCGCGAGTGGCCAATTGATCGTAGCGGCAAAACGCTGGCGGTCATTACGTTGGTCGCCCTTGCCCATTTGCTGGTCATCGTCGTCTTTAGCTTGCACGTCCAGTTCGCGTTGCGCGTAGATCAATTGCGGAATACGCAGCCGAAGCATCAGCGAACTACTATCAATCCAGTTGCGTCCGCCCGGCCAACCGGCCACATTGGGTGGATAAAACAGGATTTGGCCCAGGGTTTTTTGCAGCAATAACTGGGCTTCAGGGTTCTCCAATTCCATCGGCAGCGCGCGGCGAATGCCGACCCAGAGTTCCACCGGCGATTTAATTTTTACGCCTACATTTTCTGGCGCATAAAACCAGTCACTACGCACAATGTCGTCCAGCAAGCGCATAATGCTGTAGTTGCTATCGAAAAAACGGTCGCCGAGCCAGGTAATACGTGCTTCTGGAACGGTGGTTTCATTGACTAAAAAACGATATAATTTGCGAGCGATAAAGTGTGCTGTTTCGCGTTGAGCGAGCAAAATCGTGAGTATATCGTCGCCGTCGAGCGGGCCGGTTTTGCCCAGAAATTTCTTCTCGCCGGTATCGTGGTCGCGCAGGCGAAACATGAAATCCCCATTCAAGCGAAATCCCCAGCCCGTAAAAGCGCGGGCGGCTTCTTTTACGTCGTTTTCGGTATAATTTCCGCGTCCCAAGGTGAACAGTTCCATGACTTCCCGGGCGAAATTCTCGTTGGGATGCTGTTTCTTATTTTGTTGGTTATTCAAAAAAGCCAACATCGCCGCCGTCTTGGATACGCCGCGCAGCAGGTCGCCGAAATTGCCCAAAGCGTTTTCGCGAATGACTTTCAGCAGTTGCTGTTGGTACAAAATATTGATGTTGCGGCTGGCAAAATGGCCGTGCCAGAAAAGGGCCATTTTTTCGCGTAGTTGTGCTTTGGTGTAAGTCATTTCATCCAGCCAAAGCAGGTTCAGGTTGCGCAAATCTTCCTTGCTTTGCTGCCGCACCTGCTTCTTTTCGGCTTGGTCGAGGTCTTTTTTCTCCATTTTACCAATCTCGCCGATGCCCATGAGCAGACCCTTCACGGCACTGTCCGCCACATCGAAGTAGTCGGGCGCGGGCTGCGAATCATCTTTTAATTTCGGCCACCATGATGCTTCGGGAAGGGCTATCCACTTGCTCCAACTTTTGGTACTGGGTCCGAAACCGAAGCGGTGGAGGAGGTGTTGCAGTTTTTGGCTCATTTTTATGAAAAGGTTGAGAGGAAGGGGTTGAGAAAAACGGTTGAGAAGAAGGAGTTGAGAAAAATTATTGAGAAATAACCATCCTGCTAACGACTTCAAGACGGGCAAAATGGGCAAACGTTTAAAGGGTTAACGCAACTTTAAGAGAGGTAGAGTACAGGCTTCTGTTTTACATTTGTCCTTTATTGTTACTTACTCTAAACCACCTGTTGGCCGGCGGCTGAACCCGCCGGTACGCTGCTTTCCAATGAAGAAAAACATAGCCATACTAACTGGCGGGGATTCTGCCGAACGCGTCATTTCTCTAAAAAGCGGTCAGGTCGTGCGCGAACACCTGCCTGCCGACCGCTATCGGACCTTTTTGATCGACATTCAAAAGGACGACTGGCGCGATCTGGATACGAACACGCCGATAGATAAAAACGATTTTTCGCTGACGATAAAAGGCGAACATATTCGCTTCGATGGGGCCTTTGCGGCTTTGCACGGCAGCCCGCTGGAAGATGGTAAAATGCAGGGTTATCTGGAAATGCTCGGTGTGCCGTACACCTGCTGCGATGGTTACGTGAGTGCTTTGACGATGAATAAGCAGAATACCAAGCTGCAACTTGCGCCTTTTGGGGTGCCGCTGGCTAAGTCCATTTTGCTGCGTCAAGGCGAGCCGGTTGCCACGGAAAAGTTGCTGGCGATGAGATTGCCTTTGTTTGTAAAACCCAACGATCACGGTTCCAGCTTTGGCGTAAGCAAGGTAAAAACTGTCGATGATTTGGCTCCCGCACTCGAAGAAGCGTGGCGATATAGTACGGAAGTGGTGGTGGAAAGCTACTTGCCGGGTCGCGAATTCGGCAATGGCGCGTTGCGTGTAAACGGCGAAATCGTGGTGTTGCCCGTCACGGAGATTATCCCGGAAACGGAATTTTTCGATTTTGCGGCCAAATATGAAGGGAAATCCAAAGAAGTTACGCCTGCCGATATTTCGCCGGAACTGACCAAGCAAGCCCAAGTCTTGTCGCGCAAACTTTACGAAGTGCTAAAATGTCGCGGCGTGGTGCGCTTCGATTATATTCTGGTCGGCGACACATTCCATGTTTTGGAAGCGAATACGATACCCGGCATTTCGCCCGCGAGTATTGTGCCGCAACAAGCGCAGGCGCATGGCTGGACCTTGGCGGAGTTTTTCTCGCTGCTAATTGAAGAAAGTATGAACTATGATGTATGAACTATGAACACATTTATAGTTCATACATCATAGTTTATAGTTATTCCTTACTGCTATCCCCCACAAAGTAGTGTTCCTTGTTCCGGAAAAGCACGTTGAAAGTCGTCATGCTGCCGTAGCAACGAGTGATATATTGCTGTAAATTGACCTTATCCTCGTCGGTCAGTTTTTTGTGTGCGTTGATGGCCTGTTCGAGCACGCGGAGGCGGTCGCGCATCATCACGATTTTGTGGAAAAACGTGTCGATGGGTACTTCTTTGGAAGACGTGGCGGTATCGCCGGGCTGCATAATGAGTTTGCCGTTGTTCCAGCGGTCGCCGAGCGGCACTTTTTCGAGACTCACGCCCGCCCACGAACGCAGGATGCGCACCAGCGATTCTTCGGCTTCGGTGAAGGACACAGCTTCTTCGGTGGGAATTTTTTCGATGACTTCCCAGTTGCTGTAATCTTTGCCGACCATTTTCAGGCCGTATTGCATGAAACAAACTTCATAAGCGGCCACGTGCAGCCGAACGATCGCGCCATCACCAAAAGCGGGGTGTTTGACGCGCGAACCGATACCGAGAAATTCCATAGGCTTTAAAATTCTGTTGAGATTATTAAGGAAAAAGGAACCAGGGGACAGGATTTAGTGGAGAGTTTACAGAGTTCTTATAATTAAAGTTTTAAGTTAGAGTAGTACATTGTAAAATGGTGATTGTGAATGCCTTATTGACTGGCTCCTGACTCCTGACTCCTGTTTTTATCCATCCACCGCATAATTGCAACAATTAAAACAGCCGACACCACCGCTGCAAACCACGGCACGTCCACGTCTTTTTCCAGATCAACGGTAGAAACTTGATTGTGAAACAAATACTGCCCCACTACTTGCAAACCATTATTGAAAAAATGTGCGGCCACCGATACCCACAGATTTTGCGTCCGCCAATACAACCAGCCCAGCAAAAAGCCCAACAATAGACGCGATAAAAAGCCGTCGAATTGGCCATGAATGGCACTGAAAATGCTGGCTGTCACCACAATGGCCACCCACGGATTGGCGATACGACGCATCAATTGTTGCTGCAAAATCCCCCGAAACACCAGCTCTTCGCCCAATGCGGGCAGAAAACCAATGAGCAGCAAATTAGCCAACAGTTCCCAAATATTATCCATTCGCAGGAGACCCTTCAAGAGTTCGTCCGTATTGTCTTCCATGCTGCGCAACATCTCCGGCATTGGCAGCCACTTAGTCAACATTAGCAGAAAAAGCACCAGCGGCATAGCGGTCAACAGCAACAAACAGGCTTGTCCAATCCGCCCAAAAGACGGCCAATGCCGAGTACCCAAATAGTCGCGCCAGCTGGGAAAGCCAGGCGACAGTCTGCGATAAAAAATCCAGGCTGTTGCAAAACCGGAAATTACAAAAGGCAGGGGGCTGGTAAGGGCCAGAAGCAGGCGCACTTGCCAACGTTCGGTCGGCAGCGAGTCGGCTCTCAACTCTGCCAACAGCACGGCACCGGCGCGCCAGCCGCCCAGGGTAGAAATCAGTTGAAACAACAGCAAGCCCAACAGCAAAAATAGCGCGAACAAGGCCAATTGCACTAGTAGCACCACGCGCACCTTTGGTTCCGGGCGATGGAGGCGTGGAACTTGGTCGAAGGCCAAACCCTGATCCAGTGGCATACTGGGCAGAGAATTATTCGGAACAGGTGCGGGCAGGTCGTCTTGCATGGGGCAAAGTTAGGGGCTGTTTAGATCAAACCAGCTATTTCGCGGACTTCGCGCAGGGTTTGTTGGGCGCGCAGACGAATGTGGGCACTGCTGGCGCGGATTTGCTCCTGCACCTGTTCGCTGTTGGCATTTAGTTCAGCCAGACGCTCCCGCAAAGGATTGATGAGGGCGACCACTGCATCGGCAACGGCTTGTTTCAAAGCACCATATTGTCTTGTACCAGCTTGATAGTCCCCCATTAAAGCATCATAAGCGTCATTTGCTCCGCAGGCACGAAGTAACTCAAACAGGTTTTGTACCCCGCTGCTCATTTCGTTAGCAGGTGTTTCGCCGGTGTCTGTTACGGCAGATTTGATTTGTTTACGCACCTTATTTTCCTCGCCGAAAAGATTGATGTAGTGCTTTTCGCCAAGGCTCTTGCTCATTTTTTTGGCCGGATTAGCAGGCGACAAGATTTTGGGCGTTTCGGTAAATAATGGCTCGGGATGCACGAAATATTCCTGCCCAAACTGGTGGTTGAACCGCTGCGCAATATTGCGCGACAGCTCCAAATGTTGCTCCTGATCTTTGCCCACTGGTACGTAGTCGGCGTGGTAGATCAGGATATCGGCGGCTTGCAGCACCGGATAAGCAAATAATCCCACGCTCACAAAGGCTTCTTTGTCCGTTTCGTGCAATTGATCGGTCTTATCCTTGAATTGCGTCATGCGGTTTAGCTCGCCGTAGGAAGCCATGCAGCCAAGTATCCACGACAGTTCTACATGCTCCGGCACCAGGCTCTGAATGAACATATTTTCCGGCTTGACCCCACAGGCGAGCAGGTAAAATACCATTTTCCAGGTGTTTTCGCGCAGTGTTTCCGGCTTATAAGGCATAGTAATGGAGTGGTAATCCACTACCCCGTAGCGGCACTCGTACTGGTCTTGCAAATCCACCCAGTTGCGCACCGCCCCAAAGTAGTTGCCCAAATGCAAATCGCCAGTCGGCTGGATACAGGAAAGAACGTTTTTCATGGAAGGTTAGACGTTGGATGGTTGGACGTTGGATTCTTTTAGACTGCTAAATTTTGGAGGTTTTGCTATTGCTGTTCGTTATATCCAAAGTCTAACCGTCCAACGTCCAGAGTCGTTCATTTTTCTACTACCGCGATGACTGAAATTTCAATATTGCTGTATTTTGGCAGTTCGCTCACCTGCACCAACTCTCTTGCTGGCGCAATTTCGGTCGGGAAATACTCGGCGTAGACCGCATTAATCCGGCTAAACATCCCCATATCCTTCACAAAAACCGTGGCTTTCAACACCTGCGAAAGGCTCGAACCAGCAGCTTCCAAGATGGCTTGCACATTTTTCAGCACCCGATGCGTCTCGGTTTCGATATTATCCAGCACCAGTAGATTAGTGACTGGATCTAAAGCAATCTGACCCGATATAAAGAGCATGCCGTTGAATACCGTAGCTTGATTGTAAGGCCCGATGGGCAGTGGGGCATTGGGCGTATTGATGATTGATTTCATGGTATGGTAAAGGTTTAAATTAACATACTACCACGACGAAACGACGAAGCAATAAGAATAAATATCTTATTATCAACAAATTGCGTCGTATTCGTTGTGTCGCCGTGGTTCAATTTACTCTCGAAAAAATCCGTGTTCCCACAAACAGAAAAAGCCCCAAAGGCCCTGAATGATCAGGACTGGAGCTTCCTCAAAAAGGAGCGGGAAAAACAGGTGGAACCTAAGCCTCAGCGGTCTCGGCTCCAGTATTTCGTCCCGGCACAAGTACCTGTCCGCGGTAGTACAGGTCACCATTCACGCGGTAAGCGTGGTGAAACAGGTGCTGTTCGCCGGTAGTCGGGCAGGTCGCGATTTGCGGAACCTCAGTCTTGTAGTGTGTGCGGCGGGCGCGCTTGCGGCGCTTCGAGTGCCGCCATTTTGGATTTGGCATGGCAAGTAGTTATATATTTCAATTCAAATAACCTGCTGATAATCAATCAATAAGGTTGATAAATCGAAACAAAATGTCAATTATTTTTATCCAGATCGCGGAGTGCATCCCAAATAGCATTGGACTGCGCTTCCTCTTCTTCTGTTTTTAGGAACTTCAAAATTTCAAAATTGCAAGGCGGTTCAGCCAGGCTTTGGCAGTCAAACGTATTTGTGATCGGCAAAGACAGTACGGTAAATTCGTACAGATATTTAGCCAGATTCAAGTGCGAAACTTCGCGGGGGATAAATACCACTTCGTCGTTTTCTTCCACATTTTCTGCCTCGCCATACTTTACAATCAGTTCATAATCACCACTAATCGGTAGATTGATCGCCGCAGTACAGCGATCACAAATAGCACCCACCGTCCCTTGCAGCACAAAATCTATCAGGAACATATCCGATCTTTTTTCAAGGGTTACCTCGAAATTGATCGTCGCTGTTTCCAACGGGGAATCTTCAAAATGCTGAAAAAATGCGCCATCAATATCGTAGTGATATTGGTGTACACCTACCTTCAGGCCTTGAATAGGGATAGAATACGCGGAAAAAACGTTCATTTCCACTTTTTTTGAAAACCGGGCCGCAAAAGTAAGCCGCCTGTCTGAACCCGCCAAGCGAAGGCGAAAGAAAATGTTCAAAATGTGCCGAACCGTATCGGCGGGTTTAGCCGCCGCCAACCTATTGGTGGAGATTTCCGTGTCTAAACAGGTTGGCATTTGTCCAAATTATCGATAGATTCCCTTGACAATCGGCGACTGAACCCGACGGTACGGAGAGTTTGAAAAATATTTTTAAAATATTTTTCAACACAAAGCATTGATTTTCAAATAATTAATATAAATCCATAAGATAATACCCGGCTAAACTTGGTTCTATGTATTGCAAAGAACCCGCCATTACCATTACCTTTGGCCTATCAATCTTCCGACTATCTGCTACCGCTTATGAAAGTCCTGTTGAAATTTACCATTGTATGTGCCTGGTTGCTATTCGTTGCCGCACTTTGGCAGATGCGCCAGACACCAGCTACTAGCTGGCTGAGCATTAGCCGAAAAATGACGGAAAAAGAAGTACTGGCCCAGCCGCTGACTGATTCGCCATCTACCGCGCTACCGAACCCGGCTTTGCAATTGACTATCCCCACGACGGGCCTATGATTTTGGCCCGCCCATTCCTATCGTACATTCACCTGCCCGCAGGTTTTAGCCAATAACAGAATATGGATATCGAAAATGCAAAAGCACAGATGCGCAAAGGCGTATTAGAAATGTGCATCCTGGCCATCATCGAAGAAGACGAAGTATATCCCAGCGACATCATTAGTCGGTTGAAAGCCAATGACCTGATCGTGGTGGAAGGTACGCTCTATCCTTTGTTGACCCGTCTGAAAAATGACGGGCTGCTGGATTATAGCTGGCGCGAAAGCAACTCCGGACCGCCACGCAAATACTTCAAGATCACCGAGATAGGTCGCCAGTTCCTCGAAAGTCTGACCAGTAGCTGGCAGAAGCTGGTACAATCGGTCGATCAAACTCTGCAAAAAGGAAACTGACCTATTGAGGATTTGAGTATCTGAGTATTTGATCAAATCCTCACATCTTCAAATCCTCGCATCTTCAAAAGTCAATCCTCAAAAAGCAGAAACCAACAACTCTCTGATAATGAACAAGATACTGAATATCAATCTGGGCGGATACGCCCTCACCATAGATGACGACGCCTACGAATATCTCACGGCATACCTCGAAAGCATTCGTCGCCGATTCAGCGAGAGCGAGGGCCGCGACGAAATCGTGAGCGACATAGAGGCGCGTATCGGCGAACTCATCCATCAGGGCATGGGCAACCGCACTATAGTCATGTTGCCGGAAGTAGAATCGGCAGTACTAATCATGGGTCGGCCCGAAGATTTCGGCGGGGAACCAACCGTAGAGGAAACAACTTCGAGACGCACGAGCGGCACTAGCAGTCGCCCCACCGAACCACGCCCGGCGGCCATTCGTACTGGCAAACGCCTGTTCCGCGACCCGGATAACATGAGCGTTGCGGGAGTTTGTTCCGGTTTAGCCGCCTATTTTGGCATGACCGACCCGGTCTGGATGCGCCTGATTTTTGTGGCACTTACGCTTGTTTCGGCAGGTTTCTGGATGCCAGCCTATTTCCTGCTTTGGGTATTGGTGCCACAGGCCACTACCGCCGCCGACCGTCTGGCCATGCGTGGCGAGCCAGTCAACGCTGAAAATATTGCCCGCGAGGTGGAAGAAGGTTTTGAACGGCTGAGCCAAAAAGTCAATCAAGCAGCCACCGGAAAGAATGGGCCTGCGCTGTCTCATGCCGTAGCCACCGTGGGAAATGTATTTGCGTTTTTGATTCGCATGTTTGTCAAATTCGGGCTGCTCATCGCCATTATAGTGATAGCAGCACTCTTTATCAGCCTGTTAGTGGGTTGGGCCAGCGGTATTTTTACCCTGGCCACTATGGCACCGTTTGTGGATTACTTAAGTCCGTTTTCCAGCGGCGCGACTTGGCTGGGCTTCGCCAATCTCTTCTTTTTGCTGGGCATTCCCGTGCTCGGCCTTTGTATTACTTCTGCCAAAGCCCTTTTTAAAGTCAAAACGCCCCGCTATTTGGGAGCTGGCCTGACCGCATTTTGGATATTGAACGTGATTTGCTCCTTTGCTTTTGTGACTATGACGGTAAAAGAATTTAGTCAAAGTGGTAGTTTGAGCAAAAACGTGGACTTGTCAGACATGAATTCTGATACCCTGCGCATCGTAACTTCCAATAGCGGTTCCGAAAACAATGATTTCCACGTGAGTTGGTTTGATTCGGACGATCTGCGGTTGAGTGACGACCGTTTGGAACTGGATGGCCCTGTGCAGATCAATGTGCAACGCAGCACGTCGGGCCGTTTTGAATGTACCCAAACCATCCGCGCCCACGGCCCGACCAATAGCAATGCGGTGGAAAATGCCAGCCAAACGGAATACACGGTGACTTCGATGGGCAATACGCTGCAAATTCCGACCTCTTACAGCATTATGAAAGGTCGCAAATGGCGGGCAAATGAAGTGCGCATTACGCTGGGTATTCCAGTTGGGAAATTCGTGGTTTTTGGGGAGAGAATCAATAATTACGTCAATGGAAATGTGGACTATTCTGACCCGGAAGACCATAATTATATCCATGATAACCCTAATAAAATGTACCGCATGACGCAGGACGGGCTGGCCTGTGTCAGTTGCCCGCAATTTGGCGACAATGATTACCGCGAGGATCGCGACTACGAGAAATTTATTCTGGAAGGTAATTTCGAGACGGAAATCCGGCAAGGCGATGATTTCAAAATACGCATCGAAGGCCCCGCTGGTGCCGTGCGAAAAATTCGGACCGGCGATAAACTGACCTTGACGGCCAATGATAGTATCAGTAGCAAAAAGGTGAAAATCTACATTGAAACGCCGGTTTTTACCTCTTTACATGCTGATAATACGGGCGAAGTGATCATTCGTGGCTTTGAAGAAGGGCAGGCGCGCATCTCCGCACGTGGCAATTCGCGTATTAAAGCTTATCTGGATTGCAGCAATCTCGATGTATCACTCTCGGGCAAATGTATGCTCGAACTCACTGGCAAAGGCAGCGACCTGGATGTTAGCCTGAGCGATGGCGCGGTGCTGGAAGCCACCAGTTGGCGCACCGACCATGCCGACGTGTCGGCTTCCGATGGCTCTAAAGCGCGGCTGAATGTCCGCAATAATGCCAAGGTGAATGCTGATAAGAGCAGCGAGGTCAGAGTGGATGGCGGCGCGCACCTGGATTATGGGAACGGACGGCAGGAGGAACAATAAAAATTTGGTGGACGACCAATAGTTTGGCTAACCAAGGCACCATTCGATGATTCGGATGGTGTCTTGGTTTTATTTATAAAACGTTTTTTGCATATAATTTAGACCTATAAGGTTTCCAAAAAACCTTATAGGTTTTGTTTATTGTAAAATGTAGACCTGCCCTTTCTTCCAATAAACCAACTCGCTTATCCCCAATCATGCTTACCTTAGCCCGCTCCAAAATTTTGCATTCCGTATTCTAAATTCCGCAGTCCAACTATGCTTCATACCGGCGATAAAGCCCCCGATTTCACCCTGCGTGCCAGCGATAAAAGCCAGGTCAGCCTCAAAGATTTGCGTGGCCAAAATGTAGTGCTGTTGTTTTTTCCCGCTGCTTTTACGGGCGTTTGTACCAAGGAACTTTGCGATATGCGCGATGGTCTGGCGGATTATCAGCGTTTGGATGCCCAAATACTGGCCGTTTCCGTGGATAGTCTTTTTACCTTGAATAAATGGAAAGAAGAGCAGGGTTTCAATTTTACGCTGTTGTCCGATTTTAATAAGACGGTGAGCAAGAAATACGACGTGTTATACAAAGAGTTTGTTTTTGAAATGAAAGGCGTTTCCAAACGCTCGGCTTTCGTTATTGATAAAGCAGGAATCGTGCGTTATGCCGAGGTGCTGGATAATGCTGGCGAGATGCCAAATTTTGATAGCGTGAAAAAAACCTTACAGTCTTTGAACTGAACCGGCTATTCCGGTTGTTATGCTGCCCATGCTAACCCAAATCCGACATATTACCTTAGGGAACCCCACCCCCAACCCCTCCCCCGAAAGGGAGGGGCCAACGTTGGCTAAACCCCAATGGGAAGAAGAAGAAGACGTGCTGGTGGACGACGGCATTGGCAATGATTTGCCCGCCTATATCCTTGTCTTCAACGATCACGTCAACTCATTTGATTGGGTGATCGAAAGTTTCATGTCTGTGCTGCATCATAGCCACGAACAGGCCGAACAATTGAGTATTATCATTCATACCAAAGGCAAGGCGACCGTGAAAAGCGGTACGCGGGAAGAACTCTTGCCGCTCTGCGAAGGCCTGCTTGATCGGGGCCTGACAGCAGAACTGGAAAGCGAATAGCATTCGCCACCTTCTAGTAAAGTAGAGGGCTGGCAATCAGACTGTTATTCGCGTTTTTGTTTATCTGGCCGGCCCATTTTGGCCAGATTAAAAGGTGCTAAAAAAGTTGGGTTTTCTAATTACTGTACTACCTTTCGGGCGTTTGCCTCGGCAGACCCAACCAACTTTCTTCACCTTTACCCTTTTGCATGCTATGGAAATACTTGACCAGCCGATTGGTATACCCCAATTGGCCAATGCCAGTGATGGCAACCGCATCGTGGCTTACCTTATTGACTCGCTGATTGCCTTCGCTTTATTCTTTGTACCATTTGCGGGCAGATTTTTAGCCGTGGCTTATATGCTCACTCGCGACGGCCTGCCTTTCCTGGATGGCCAAAGCATCGGCAAAAAAGCCATGAATATTCGCGCCGTGACCGAAGATGGATTGCCCTTGACCAATAATTGGGGGCCAGCGATCATTCGCAACGTGCTACTGTTGATTCCGATCTTAGGTGCGCTCGTAGAACTTGTCGTGATGTTGACTAACGAAAAAAGACAGCGCCTCGGCGACCAATGGGCGAAGACGCGCGTGGTGGCGACCCGGTAAATTGGATATTGGTTAGTAGTTTTGTATAACATAAGAGATTGATTAGCAATTTTTTATGTTAATTTGCAAGTTAACTTGCTTTTAACTGAACAACCAATCATCACACTTTTTAAATAAAAGTCGTTCTTAACGGCGGCAGGTCTTCCAACACCTGTCGCCGTTATTCTTTACCTTTAATAACCATTTAACTAATAGACTAATAACCAATTAACTAATAACTATTACCTGAATCCCATGCCCGTTTTCTGGCTACCCCAAGACGAACTTACTTTTCCGCATCCATCGCTGGCTGAGTCGCGTGGCTTGTTGGCGGTGGGCGGCGATCTGAGTCCGGAACGGCTGGTACTGGCTTATCGCAACGGTATTTTTCCGTGGTTTGAAGAAGATGGACAATTTTACTGGTATTCCCCCGATCCGCGTTGGGTGCTGCTGCCCGCCGAATTGCAGGTACATAAGAGTATGCGCTCCATTTTTAACCAGAAAAAATTTCGTTACACCCTTGATACTTGTTTCGAGCAGATAGTCCGCGCTTGTGCCGAGTCGCCGCGCGACGATCAGGATGGCACCTGGATCAGCGAGCCATTTGTAGAAGGTTATACGGCACTGCATAATGCTGGACTAGCGCATTCGCTGGAAGTCTGGCAGGGTGCAGAGCTGGTGGGGGGATTGTACGGCATCGCTTTGGGGAAAGTTTTTTACGGCGAAAGTATGTTTTCGCGCCTGCCCAATGCCTCGAAAGCGGGTTTTATTACCTTCGTCCGCGCCCTCGAACGCGCTGGTTTTTGGCTCATTGATTGTCAGCAACAGACACCGCACTTGCAAAGCCTCGGTGCGCGCGGGATTCCCAGGGAAATCTTTCTGGATTATCTTGACCGCAATACCTATGAACGCACGCGCCCCGGCCCGTGGGTGATGAGCGATGACGGCGAGATTTTATTTCCGTCCCAAAATTCTTTTACTCCTCTCCCGTAACACTGGCCGCAGTCGCTCCCTTATTTTAGCCTCTTAAAATCACCTATGCAAAAAATTTGGTTGAAGGTTCCGGGCGGCCTCGTGCTGCTGTTTTCCATCCTTTCTTTTCAAGGAGCGCAGCGACCTCCAACACCTGGTGCGCTGCCGCTGATCGAAGCATACCCGCAGAATTATTTCAGTGCTCCGGTGAACGATCAGCTGCGCCTCGCTGGCACTTTTGGCGAGCTGCGGCCCAATCATTTTCACTCTGGCATAGACATTAAAAGCAAGACTGGCGGCATAGGTCAGCCGGTGCTCGCCGCTGCCGACGGGTACATCGAGCGCATCGCTGTACAGGCGGGCGGTTATGGTAATTCGCTGACCATCAGGCATCCTAATGGCTACACCACCTTGTATGGGCACCTGGATCGTTTCTCGCCCGAGATTCAGAACTATGTACGGCAACACCAGTATCAGCGGGAACGCTTTGAAATAAGTTTGCATCCGCCAAATGGCCTGTTTAAAGTAAAAAAAGGGCAGGAAATTGCTAAATTAGGCAACAGCGGGGCTTCGGCCGGGCCACACCTGCATTTTGAGATCCGCAATACCACGACAGGTAAAGTCCTCAATCCCTTGTTGTTCGGCCTGCCCGTTGCCGATCAAATGCCGCCCGAAATCCGCGACATGAAAGTGTACTTTCTCAATGAGCAACACGAAGTAATGGCCAGCAAGGCCTTTCCCATCGAGCATCGCCAGGATGGTACACTGGGCATTGTCGGCGATACCGTCCGCCTGGCCGCCTGGCGCGTGGGTTTTGGCGTAAAAGTGTATGACCACATGGGCGGAGCAAACAACGACAATGGCATTTATTCCTTACAACTATACGCCAACGAACAACTGGCCTTCCAATGGAAAATGGACCAGCTGGATTTCGACGAATCACGCTACGTCAATGCGCACATTGACTATCCGGTTCGGCAGCAGTATGGCGCGTGGTTTCACCGCTGCTTCATCCTGCCCGGCGATTATTTGGAAAATTATGTCCGCACCGAATCGCTGGGAGCCATTGCACTATTTAAGGACCGTCCCGTAAAAATCACTGTGCAAGCCGCCGATCCATTTGGCAACCAGACTACGATTACCTTTTGGGCACTGCGCGAAGACTCGATTCCTTCCATGGTTGGCCCGCCCTACCAATATGAGTTCCCCTTTGGACAGGACAATCAAATCTCGTTGCCCGGCTTCTCCATGACGCTCCCCAAAGGCACGCTGTACGAAACACTGCCCTTTCAATATAACACCACGCCCGACGAAAGCGCGGGGGTTTATTCTCCCACCTATCACTTGCACAACGATCACACCCCGGCCCATCGCTACTTCGAGATCGCCATCCAGCCGCAGGGCCTGCCGCCGGAACTACGCGCCAAAGCCTGCATCGCCCATTGCGGCGACGGTCGGCCCGTCAACTGCGGCGGCATCTGGCGGGGCGAAATGCTGACTACCAAAGTGCGGGAGTTCGGCGATTACGACGTAATGGTGGATACATTACCGCCGCGTATTACGCCAGTGGTATTCAGCGCAGATATGCGTCGTAAGACGATGCTCTCTTTCCGTATCCGCGACAACTTTGGCGCGGGCGGCTCCGCTGACGGTATGTCGTATCGTGGCACGATAGATGGCAAGTGGGTGCTGTTTCAATATGACCGCAAAGTCGCTCGGCTCACCTATGTTTTTGATGAACACGTCGGGCCGGGCCAGCATACGGTGGTAATGAAAGTGACGGATGATTTGGGGAATGAGGGTGTTTGGAAGGGGAAGTTTCGGCGGTGAGGCAGCGATTCTCGGTTTGGAATTATTAAAATACAAAATTCATCTGGCTCTGCGGCGGAAGTGTCCAATTCTTAGCATTTTGGAGCATAAATCCAGCAAAATTGGGAAGTTGGCTTTTAAAGGCCATCTTGGTTTGCCAAATTTTAACTTGTTTGAGTAGTGCAATGTTGGCGAAAACAGACTAAGATTCCAAACCGAGAATCGCTGGCGGTGAGGGAAATAGATTAATATTTCTTATCAATTAATGCGAATAATGGGTACTAATTTTCAGGTGGTTAGCGACCAGACCTGTCAGGTTTTTTGAAACCTGTCAGGTCTAAATACTTGAAAATCAAATATTTACTCGACAAAACCTATGATTCGTATAAGTAGTACTTTTGTTATAAATTGATCATTCACCTGCAAATCTTTCACAATCACTCATGCTCGACCAACAAATAATCAACCTCTACGATGAATACACCCACAAACCCCTGAACCGCAAGGACTTCATAGTCCGCTTGGTGCAACTAGTGGGCAGCATGACCGCCGCTATGACCGTGTTGGCCACGCTGGAATCGGGTTGTGCCATGCCTGCTAAAACGCCCACCGATGAGTTATTTACCGAAACCATCGGTTATCCCGGTGCGAGCAGCGAGATGAAAGCCTATGTGGCGCGGCCTAAGGAAATGAAAAAGTACGCCGCCGTGGTCGTCATCCATGAAAATCGGGGTTTGACGCCACATATTGAAGATGTAACCCGGAGGGCAGCGCGGGCGGGCTATCTGGCTATTGCACCGAATGCCTTGTCGCCCTTAGGTGGTACGCCTGCCAATGAAGACGATGCGCGGCAGCTATTTACAAAATTGAATCCCGATGAGTTTTTGAAAAACTTTAGCAACGTCTTCGATTACCTCGCCACGCGTCCGGATTGCAACGGCCATTTCGGTTGCGTCGGTTTCTGCTGGGGCGGCGCAATGGCGAACCGATTGGCGGTAAATGTGCCGACTTTAAAAGCAGCCGTGGCGTTTTATGGTACGCAACCAGATGCCGCAGAAGTGCCCAACATTAAAGCCGCTGTACAATTGCACTATGCGGGCCTGGATGAGCGCGTCAATGCGGGTATGGCCGCTTACGAGGCAGCATTGAAGGCGAATGGCGTTCGCTATGAGCAGTATATATATGAAGGTGTAAACCATGCGTTTCACAATGATACTTCCACGGCGCGCTATAACGAGGAGGCGGCAAAACTGGCTTGGGGACGGACGTTGGCGTTTTTTGAGAAATATTTGAAGTAATCTAATGGATACGTTGCAGGCCTATTTCATAGCCAACGCTTTTACCTTTTCGATAAATTCGTTCAATTGCGCTTCGCTAAATCCCTGTTCTCTATCGGAAAGGGAATATTTTTCCTGATTATCCCGCAACAAAATAGCCTTCCATTTTAGGCCGTTCCCCGTGACCCCGAACGAAGTATCTATGTTTACCCGCAAATGCTCGAATGGAATTTCGAGTACATTCTCGGGTTTGGTCAAAGTCATATATGCAATAACAATTTCCTGTTTATGGTAATCAATTTTCAACTTTTGCGTCAAAGGGCTGCGCGTCAATCCGTACAAAGCCAAGAGTCCAAAAATCAGGCAAAAAACCAGCGAAATCCGGTAATCGATCAGCGGCGTGGTGCGCCATTGTCCGCCAACATGGAAAAGCAGAACGAGCCCAAAAATGATTAGGGCCGTTTTTAGATAAATCAGTCGCGTTAATGCGGGTTCAGCCGAAAAGGCGATCATGTCTTCGTTCATACATTCCTTGCATTTGAAAGAGCCGTTATCCTTTAAATTCTTCGCCCAATTTCGCTAGGAACTCATCCTTTTTGCGTCGCGAAATTTCTACGTTGGTGCCGTCGGACATTTGCGCGTAACCGCCATCGGTACGGACATAGCGTTTCAAATGCGCCAGATTGATGATGTGGGAATGGTGGATTCGGCAAAAATTATTCTGCTCCAACTGCTCCTCAAACTCGCCTAGTGTGCGCGAGACCAGCATTTTCTCCGGCCCGGTGAGATAGAAAGTGGTGTAATTGGAATCAGATTGTAGACGTATAATATTATCCATTGGCACAAAAACCAGCCCGTCGGAAGTGGGTAAGGCCAGGCGGCGAGTTTCCGGGCGTTGTACCTGACGGAATAGTTTTTCGAGCGTCCCGAAATCCAGCGGTTGTTGTTTCGTCTGGCGGTCGCGCACTTTCCCGACGGCGGCTTCCAGTTCGTCCATATCGATTGGTTTGAGCAGGTAATCCGCCGCCGAGACTTTGAAAGCTTGTAGGGCGTACTGGTCGTAAGCCGTGGTAAAAATGACCGAGAAATTGAACTTGCCCAGTTTTTCCAGCAATTCAAAACCCGTCATGTACGGCATCTGAATATCCAGAAATACCAGGTCGGGTTGCAACGCCTGAATTTTTTCCAGACCCACGCGTGGGTCATTAGCCACGCCGATCACCTCTACGTCGGGCGTGACCAGTTTCAGGATGTTGGTGAGGGCTTCGGTGGCGTGGATTTCGTCGTCAATTAGAATGGCGGTCATAAGCAAAAAGGCGAGAGGCAAATGGAGCAAAGCGACATCCCGGATTTTTTATCGGGATTGGCAATGGTGTGTGGACAAAGGTCAGACAATTAAATGAATAGGCCGTGGCCAGTTGCTCGGTCGGAGTGACCAGTTTGCTCATTGGCTGAGGGAACAGTGTACACGAAAGTTCCAAAACTTTTTACTCAAAATATAGTTTAAAAGCATACATTTGTAAAAAAAATCCATTTTTAATATTTTAAACCCAACAGGATGCTCTTAGAATTTGCCGTTACAAATTTCAGGTCAATCCAAAGCCGACAGGTTTTATCACTTTTTGCTTCTGGGCAAGTAGGCCAGAAAGAGTTAGCAGAAAACTTGATTTTGCCAACGATAACTAGCGTGAAACAAGCCGTTAGTAAGCAGCACGGTGATTTATGGTGCCAATGCTGCTGGAAAAAGCAACTTGTTAAAAGCACTAACTGCATTGCGTTTTATGGTGAGCCATTCCAATAATTTTAAATTGGACGCTCCAATATCCGTCTATGAACCTTACAAAGGAGATAGAGAGAGCAAATACATCGTCAACAATTTTTGGAATAGACTTCATTGCCAAAGATGATAGGCGGTACTTTTATTTAGTTGCTTTTGACCGCTGGCATATAATACGGGAAAGAGTTATGGGTTTATCCTGCTGAACGCAAAGTGAGTCGCAAGGCACTTCTATTTTTTACGCCAAAATGGTACTGCAATTGAGTTTGGCGAGTTATATAAGGGTAAAAAAGATTTTTCGCCTAATCCTAACCAACTCTTGCTCTCTAAACCAGGTGTAGATGAAGTGCCTGCTTTGCAAGACGCTTACCGTTTCTTTCCAAGCGGCCTTTTTTGTGCTATTCCTCAAAACACACATTTTGATGAAACTCTGTTGAAAAGAGTAGAAAGAAACTTGGCTGAAAGTTCAGGTAATACGGCATTTCGAGAAATGATAGTGTCTTTGGCAAGAGCGGCAGATACTGGCATTGGCGATATTCTGGTAAAAAATGATGTTGAAAATTTAGTTTTCCCAAGCGGGATGCCTGAAAACGAGCGACAAAAAATCAGATCACAATATGGAAAAAAGAATTAAAACTATTCATCCTGTTTATGAAAACGGTGTACCAATAGGTGTTTGGACATCTGATTTGTCGGATGAATCATCTGGGACCGTAAAGTTTATAGGCTTAGCAGGCATCGTAATTGATGCGCTGCAAAAAGGAGCGGTTATCGTGGTAGATGAACTGGACAAAAACCTGCACCCACTATTGACAAGGATGCTGGTTCACCTTTTTTCATAGTCCAGAGACCAACCCAAACCATGCCCAATTAATTTTCTCTACCCACGACATTAGCCTAATTGACCGCGAACTTTTCCGGCGTGACCAGATATTATTTGTAGATAAAGCACAAACTGGTGCGTCTGATATTACCCGCCTATCAGACTTTACAGGTATATCAAAAATGGTTTCCCTGCAAAAATGGTATATAAATGGTATGTTTCGCGGCATTCCGAGCATTAATTCATACCAAATTGATTTAAAGATAAAACCTATTCAGCCGGAGTATGCCTAATATTGAACCATACATCCGCTTGGTATGCGAAGGTCGTAAAACGGAAACCAAACTATTTCAAACGGCTTGCTTCGCTCGGTGGGAATAAAAGGGGCAGATCCAGCTTTTAAAGCTAAAGACAACTCACCGTTGGGAGTAGTAAGAGAAGCCAAAGACGCTTATAAAAAGGCTATAAAAGACAAAATCCCACAGGACAAAATCTTTGTTTTCGCTGTTTTTGACTGTGATGGACACGCTGGGGTGCCAGAGGCTATTGAGATGCTGCGCAATACGCGAGTAAACGCTGTCTTTTCTAATATTTGTTTTGAATGCTGGATTTTGCTTCACTATGAGCAGACGCAAAGACAGTTTGCTAATTGCGAGGAAGTAGTTGCTTACATTGAAAATCACCACGATCCCAATTATACAAAAATCTAGCGATCACTTTTGCAAAGTTGCAAGATCGAATACCTAACGCTATTAATCATGCAAAATGGCTCAGTGAGACTCACTGGGCATACGAGGAGCGTCCTATTTGGGAACGAAAACCCATATACAGATGTTTACAAAGTAGTTAGTATGATCCAAAAACCGTCTGCTGATTGGTCTACTATTTTTAACGGATTATAGGCAGTAAAGACCTGGTTAATTAGATGCCCACCACCGGCATCCGCACCACCACCTTCGTCCCTCTTGCCCGCCCATCAGCATCATACAAATCCTCAAAATCCAGCCGAATATCCTCCGCCAGTTGCGCATTGAGCAATTCCAGCCGATGACGGATATTGGCCAAGCCCGTTGAGCGATGTTCGCGGCGGCGGTCACGTTCCATTTCGGCAGCTTGGACGCGGCCTACGCCGTCGTCTTCGATTTCACAGAGAATGGTTTTTTTCGTCGGCTTGCAGGAAACGCACCCAGAGGTGGCCGGGTTCAGTTTTATGCATCAAGCCATGCCAAATGGCGTTCTCAATATGCGGCTGGATCAGCATGCCGGGAATACTCACCGCTTCGGGACTTAAATTTGGATCTACTTGAAAATCAAAGGAAAACTTCTGGTTGAAGCGTAGATTTTCTAGTTCGGTATAATAGCGGAGTAGTTCGATTTCGCGCGCCAATGGCACCATCGGTGATTCGCTGTTTTCCAAAATCAACCGCATCAAACGAGCAAATTTGGTCAGGTAGCGGCTGGCTTCGCGGGTGTCGTTTTTCAGGATAAAATTCTGCACCGAATTCAGTGCATTGAATACAAAGTGCGGATTCATTTGCGAACGCAAAGCCTTCATTTCCAGATCAGCCATTTGCTGGCGCACGCGGGCTTTTTCCTTTTCCCCGATCTTCTACGGCCCCAATTTGGCGGCGATAAAGTCCCCAACCGAGCGCGGCCAACGCAGCCAAAATCGACAACCGAAACGTCCAGGTGCCCCACCAGGGCGGATAAATAACGATGCTCAACCTCGCCGCTTCATTTCCCCAAACGCCGTCGCTATTGGCAGTACGCGCCTGAAACGTATAGCGGCCCGGTGCGAGGTTGAGGAAACTGGCGAAATTGTCGATGCCCGCTTCTTTCCAGTTGGCGGCGCGGCCTTCGGGTTCCATGCTGTATTGATAGCGGCTTTTGGAACCGTTGGTAAAATTGACGCAGGTGAACTCAATACGCAGGTCATTTTGGTAGTAGCGCAACGCCAAAACACCAGAATGCGGGAAGGCGACTGGCTGATCGGACACCCGCAACCCGGTGATCAAAGTAGGTGGTGCGGGCGCAGCGGCCCCTACCCGGTCTGGCTCGAACAGGCACAAACCCCGATCCGTCGAGACGAAGAGGATATTATGCACAGTATCAATCAGTTCGACATTGGAAATAGTATTGGAAAGCAGGCCATCGGTCTGATAAAAAGTACGCATTTGGCGGCTGCGCGGGTCGTAACGACTCAAACCATAGGGCGTAGCAAACCAAACATTGCCGTCCCGATCAAAGCAAAGTCCGTCGGGATCATTGGTAATCAGCCCATTTTCTTTGCCAAAAGCCGTGGTTTGGCGGCTGCGAATGTCCATTACATACCAGCGTTGATTCGTGTACAGCCACAGATTTCCGTGCGGATCGGCCAGAATATCGAAGGCTTTGGTAACGATAGTTCCGGGCGGCGTGATGGGTTGTATTTTTTCAAAAACGCCGGTAGCCCGTTGCCAATGTACCAGATATTTTTCTTCCTGACCATACGAAAACCACATATCGCCGTCGGGCGTTTCGGTGCAAACCGTCGCCGAAACGAGCGGAAATACCGCGTTCACGCCCTTGCTTGGAAAATGAACCAGCCGACGACTGCGCGTGTCAAAATAGCAAACGCCGTTGTTGCGTACCCGCCCCCAGATCAGGCCGTGCCGATCACGATAGATAAAGCGATCATCCAGAGAATCCAGCCCGGCATAGCGTTCTTTGAGCGGCCCATTGGTGTTGTGAACGGGGTCGTACCAGTATAGTCCACCCAAAGTATTTGTCCAGAGCGTATCTCCCCGGTCGGGCGCAAAGTCATGGACATAGGCATAACTTTTAAAAGGATTATCAAATACCCGCCCAGTTACGCCAAGACTGTCTTTATCCAGACTATATAGCCCGCCGTTTCCGCTACTTATTGTCCAGCGTCCAGCGTTTTCGATGCCGATAAAACCGAACCATTCCTCCGACACCCCGGTTTTCTTCATCATATCTCTGTGCGCGTCATTGAGCGCAGTCATGGCGGTGGCGGGCAAATTTTTCAGGGTTAACAGGTAAATGCCCTCGAAACGCGGACAGAGCCACAGGTTACCGTCGCGGTCGACAAAATTGACAATGCCCTTGCCGTCGGGGACGGAGGTTTTCCAGGTCGGCAGGTCAGTAGTGGAGCCGTCGCGGAGATTGTAGAGTAAAGGCGGACCGAAGTAGCGTTGTAAAAGCAACAGGCTATCGGGCAGCAGAAAAGGGTGGTTGAATTGCCCCAAAGTTGAATTGGTAGACTGTGCCTGTTGGTTTTGCAATAGAGCATGGGTGCTGCGATCCGCCCAGTCGAAGCGGGAGAGCGCGACGGGGAATTTGGTGCTAATAGCGGTGTAGTAAATGCTGTTCTGGCCGTCCCAAGCGGTACAATTAATTTGAAAAGCCGTGTCAAGTACGCCGCAGCCTGGAAGGCGTTGGGCCAGCGATTCGGTTTTTTGTTGTTGAAAATCAATGACTTGCCAGGGAGTAAGATAGGGAGGAGGCGCCTGCCTAAATTTTACGGCCATCGTCCCATCCGGGAATTCTAAAAAATCAAGTGCGAAGGTGCTGCCCGAAATTTCATTCGGTTCTGCTGGCCGAAGATAAGATTGCAGCAAGTGAGTTTGCTCGTCCAGCACGTATACGCCGGTGTTGGTAGCGACCCAGATTTGCCCGTTTCGAGCGCGATGGATGATAAAAATACGTTGGTCTTTTTGCTTCGATTCTGGCGCTTTCGGCAGTAGCACATTTTCAAATTCCAACAAGCGCGTATGCAACACGCAAAGCCCTTTTTCAGTACCAACGAGCAGCCGGTGGTTAGATAAAGCAAGTAGTTTGCTAACTCTGTCTACGGGTAAACCTTTACCGTCAGCGCGGTAGAAAAAAGGCGTAAAGCGTTCTCCATCAAAGCGATTTAGACCCTCGGCAGTGCTAAACCACATAAAGCCGTCGTCGTCCTGCGCAACATCGGTGACCCAGTTATTCGACAATCCCTGCTCCATCGTATAGTGTTGGTAACGGGAAAATTTGTCGAGCAGCGTAGTATTTGTTTGCCCAAAAGCAGCCTGCGCCGTACAGCACAACAGGGCCGTCAGCAGGTACAAAAACAGGCGCGTCGGAAGCGGGCTATTTTTAAAAAACACAGGAAAGGAAGTGGTGGCCTCGCTTAGCATGAAGCATTTATCATAATCCACAAAGATCATTCGGCATTTTGGAAATTTCGTGGCCAGTTACTCGATGAAAGTTGCCAGTTGCTCATTGGTTTTATCATTCTGTCGGAATCCGTCCACGCCGTGTGCCCCTCGTAGAGTGGACGGTTTCCGTCAGAATGACAAATCGAGGGGCTGGGGATGATTGATGAGGATTTTAATCAAAAATTAATCTCCGCCTTGTCCAATGCTCATTCAGCCCTGCCACTTGCTCACTCCCTATATATAAAGCAGGCTGTCCGACAGAGATTTGTCGAAAATCCTTCCCTATGTATTCAGAACAACAATTTTATCGGAATCGCTGGGCGCGTGGGCTGCAATGGGCCTGTGCCGCGCTGGCGATCATACAATTAGGCGTACTCGCTGGCGCAGAAACGGGCCTGTTACGTTTGCCTTTTGGCTACGCGGCGCACTGGACTATTTTATTGGTAGCAGTGCTGTTTTTCGGTTTGCTGTCGCAAATGGGTTTGGCCTTGCGTATCAATGCGGCGGGGCTGGCCCTACGTTTTTTCCCCTACCAATGGCGATTTCAGCGCATCGCCTGGAATGAAATTGTGCAAATTCGGCTACTTCCTATGGGCGAATATCCGGCGGGCGCGCAGTTTGGACGACCCACGCGCGGTTTTTCGCAGGCTGGCTGGCTCACCTCTCCCGGCCATCAAGTGCTACATGTGACGCTGTTAAATGGCACGCTGCTCTATATTTCCACAGAACGCCCGCAGGAGTTGCTCGATTTTTTGCAACATGGGTTGGCATTGCAGGGCGGGAAAGTGCGCATTGGGCAGCGGTGAATATGTTCATGTTGAGGAGTTGAGAATGTTGAGGGGTTGAGAAAGTATTGATTGCCAATTGCTCGTTGGTATTTGCCACTTACGCGAAGCCTGTTTCGCAGAGTTTTTGCCACCCGCATCTTTGTCGCAGTTCTTTAAATCAACACAATTTATCAGAAATATTTCAGGTAAAATCCTGCATAAAGCATTGATTGTCTTTTGCTTGACTTGCCAATTTGCTTTTTAAAAATTAACCAGCCATGTCCGATCTATCCAGAAATATATCCAACGCGCCTCAATTTTCCGAACCCATCCAGCCGGGCGCGTTCGATCTGCTCTTTTCGCTTGATGAAGCCCACCGCGAATGGCTGCTGGGTGCCAGTCAGGAACTGGAACTTCCGGTCGGCACGGTGCTGGTGCAGGAAGGCCAGCAAGTAGAGAATTTCTATATTCTGATCGAAGGCGTGATGAGCGTGTATCATCCCGCGCAGCCCGACCAGCCGATTTCGTCCATCGGGCCGGGACAAGTGATTGGCGAACTGTCGTTTGTAGAAAATCGGCCAGCGTCAGCGAGCGTGAAAGCTGTGGAGCGTTGCATGTTGCTGGTCATTCCATTCGATCTCGTGCGGCAGGAGTCGGCGCAAAATGTTTCTTTTAAAGCCGATTTGTCCGGCATTTTATTGCATATCGTTTCCAATCGGCTCCGTCTGCTGACCAACAAACTCGGCTCGCTGCAAAATGGCCCGACTTTCCGCGAAACAGGTCGCCACGAAACGCTGGCTACTGCGCTGGACGATTTCAAAATGGCCATTTTCAAAACCCGCGAAGCCGAAACTAAAAGACAGGAAAGTACTTTCCGCGCTTGCGCCGAACATACGGCTAAATGTTACGCCGCATTGATCGAGCAACTGCAACTCCATATCGGCGACAACGCGCCCGGCACGCCGCAGGAAAAAGAGGCTTTAGGCTATAAAGTACAGCAGGAATTGGCTCCCTACGTGCTGATGTCGGATTTCCTGAAACGCTCTTACACTAAACCGCGCGGTTATGCGGGTGATTTCCTGACTATTGCCAACGCTTATAACGACCTCGCCATCGGCAACGGTCGCACCGGGGAATTGCTGGATCGCCTCACGCTCGAATCGCCTGCCGTGAAGGCCGTGAAGAATCGCCGCAAACTGCTCACCGAAGAAATCAAACGAACTATCGCTGCCGCTAATGGCCAGCCCGTCCACGTCACGGTGTTTGCCTGCGGTCCGGCTCGCGAACTGTTCGATATTTATGCCGAACTCGAAGACCCTTCTCTGTTGGTAACGACGCTGATTGACATTGATTTACAGGCACTTTCCTACGTGTCGGATCAAAAAGACGCTTTCCGGGGCGCGGCACTGCCGATGGAATTGCACCGCGAAAACCTCATTTATCTTGCATTGGGCCGCCGGAAACTGAACCTGCCACCGCAGGATTTGATTTACTCCATTGGTCTGATTGACTATTTCAACGATCAATTGGTCGTAAAACTCAGCAACTACGCGCACCAACTTTTGAAACCCGGCGGACGCGTTATTTTTGGTAATTTCCATCCACAAAATCCCCAAAAAGCCTTTATGGATTACGTGATTGACTGGAAATTGATCCACCGCAGCGAAGCCGATATGGATCGCCTTTTCCAAAATTCCGCCTTCGGCAAACCTTCCGAAAGCATTCGTTTTGAGGAAGAAAAGGTCAATTTGTTTGCTATTTGCCGGAAATAAAAAGTACAAAAAACAAGCAGTTATTACCTGAAAATTCACAGGATGGGAGCCGTCGCACAGCAATGTGAGGCGGCTTTTTGTTTTTAAATCTGAGTTTGTCATATCGCAATAGAATGGAGATACCTACACAAGCCAAGCCCTTAGAAATCTCTCTGGAACATGGCTTGTGTAGTTTCCTTCCCTTCGTTACGGAATGACAGCCCTCACCGCGCCAACACCCGCCGCTCCTCCCCAGACGCCACCGGTACACAAGCCGCAATTTCAGCCCGTAATTTTTCCAGCAATAGTTGTCGCGGAAAATTTTTCATCGTCACCAGACTGATTTCCCGCGCGGGCTTGGGATGACTAAACTCGCGAAGATTCTTTTTTTGATGCGTATTCAGTTGTAATGCTGCCAATTGCGGCACAATAGTCACGCCGCCGTGGTGATCTACCAGATTAATCAACGTCTCAATGCTGCCCGCCTCGTAACGCACACTGGACGATAATAAATCCTCGCGATTTTTGAGTTCGCAGAGATTAAAAATCTGATTGCGCAGGCAATGACCTTCCTGCAACAGCCAGAGTTTGGAAGGGTCAATGTGGGTCGGTAACACGTATTTTTTCTGCGGGAAACCCTCACTATTAGCCGCGTAGGCAAAAAATTCTTCCTGAAAAATCGGGTACTCGGCCAGCCCCGTTTCGCCGAGCGGCGTGGCAGCCAAACCCATGTCCAGTTCGCCCCGGCGCAGCAGACGAATAATGTCGTCAGTGACGGCTTCTTTGATGTGCAATCGCAGATGTGGATACGCGTCGGTGAAAGATTTAAGGAAAAGCGGCAACAAATAAGGAGCCAGCGTAGGAATAATGCCCAGTCGCAATTCGCCGCTGATTTCGCCACTCAACGTCGTCACGTATTCTTTCAAGTGTCCTACTTCGGCCAGAATTTGGCGGGCACGCCGGACGATTTCTACACCTTCCTGCGTCGGCACGAGCGGTTTTCGGCCCCGGTCGAAAATGAGCAAGCCCAGTTCTTCTTCCAGTTTCTGCACCATCATACTCAATGTTGGCTGCGTCACAAAACTGCTTTCGGCGGCCTTGGCAAAGTGCCGGTGCGTATCCAGGGCCACCACGTATTCGAGTTGCTGCAAATTCATGCTAATAGATTTTGTCTATGTGAAGATAGAAATTATTATTTTCATTGATCAAACAATAAGTCGACATTTGTTGGACTTCAAAAATTGTGGCCTCCGCCTAATCCAACTTTCGGTCTAAACAAATACAATAATTTATGGAAAACAAAGAGCAAAATCGCAAACTGACCACCGCGTCTGGTCGGCCTTATGTAGACAATGAAAACTCGCTGAGTGTCGGGCAACGCGGCCCGCTGCTGTTGCAGGATTTCATCTTGCATGAGAAAATGGCGCATTTCAACCGCGAACGCATTCCCGAACGGCCAGTACACGCCAAAGGCTCGGGCGCGTTCGGCGTGTTCAAGGTGACGCATGATCTGACGAAATACACCCGTGCCAAAATATTCAGCGAAATCGGCAAGCAAACGAGGATGTTCCTGCGCTTCTCGACGGTGGGTGGCGAAAAAGGCTCGGCGGATACGGAGCGTGATCCACGCGGTTTCGCCATGAAATTCTATACCGAAGACGGTAACTGGGATTTGGTGGGCAATAACACGCCGATTTTCTTTATCAAAGACCCGAAAAAATTCGGCGATTTCATCCACACCCAGAAACGTGACCCGCGTAATAACTGCAAAAGTCCGACCATGATGTGGGATTTTTGGTCGCTCAATCCGGAGTCTTTGCATCAGGTTTTGTTCCTGATGAGCGACCGGGGTACGCCGTTTACTTACCGCAATATGCACGGTTTTGGTAGCCACACTTTTTCCTTTATCAATGGGGAGAATGAGCGGCATTGGGTAAAATTCCACTTCAAAACGGCGCAGGGCATCAAGAATTTTACGAATGATACGGCCGTAGAAATGAAAGGCCATGATGCGGATTGGGCGCAGCGCGATTTGGTGGAAGCCATTGATCGGGGCGACTTTCCGCAGTGGAATGTCAAGGTGCAGATTATGACCGAAGAGCAAGCCAAAAACTGGTATTTCAACCCGTTTGATTTGACGAAAGTGTGGCCACACGGCGAATTTCCGTTACACGATTTGGGCGTTTTGGAACTCAATGAAGTGCCGAGAAATTACTTCGCGGATGTAGAACAGGCGGCTTTTGCGCCAGCGCATATTGTGGACGGCATCGGCCATTCGCCTGACCGGATGTTGCAGGGCCGCATTCTCTCTTATCCGGATGCGCAACGTTATCGCTTGGGAGCCAATTACGAGCAAATTCCTGTCAATCGCTGTCCGTACATGACCACTAATTATCAGCGCGACGGACGGATGCGCGTGGATGGCAATGGCGGCTCCGATCCAAACTATTTCCCGAACAGTTTCGACGATATTTACACCGACGAAGCATATAAAGAACCTGCACAAACGCTTGATTCTCTGGTTGCTGACCGCTTCGACCGCAATGCGCCGGGCGAAGATGATCATTATACGCAGCCGGGTATTTTCTGGCGAAAAGCACTGAGTCCGGAAGATCGCAAAAACCTGGTCAGCAACATCGCCGGGGCCATGTCGGGCATCACCGGACCGAAAAAGGACATTATTGTGCAGCGTCAACTCTGCCATTTTTTCCGCGCCGATATTGGTATGGGGATGGCCGTCGCGCAGGCACTCGGCGTGAATGTGGACCCGGAATCTATGACGGGACACGGTGCCGCAGTGGAAATGAACACTGCCGCATTGGTATAAGCACAGATTACAAACACTGGTTTTAGATTGCTCCACGGGTTCGCTCGTGGGGCATTTTTTTTGCCTTTTTTGCTACCTTTACCTGTGTAGCCAATGCGCAAGATCATCCACATTGACATGGACGCTTTTTATGCGTCAGTAGAGCAGCGCGACCACCCGGAATTGCGCGGGCTGCCGCTGGCCGTGGGCGGTGGCGGGCCGCGCGGTGTGGTGGCAGCTGCCAGTTATGAAGCCCGGAAATTCGGCGTTCGTTCAGCAATGTCCGGGGCCAAAGCCCGGCAATTGTGTCCACATTTGACTTTTGTGCGGCCTAATTTTGAGCAGTACAAAGCCGTGTCGCAGCAAATCCGCGCCCTGTTTTTAGAATATACTGATCTGGTCGAACCGCTGTCACTCGACGAGGCATATCTGGATGTGACGCATCCTAAAATAGGTTCGCCCTCGGCCACGCTGCTTGCACGAGAATTGCGCCGGCGCATCTTTGAAACGACGCAACTGACGGCCTCCGCTGGAATATCGTATTGTAAGTTTTTGGCTAAAATGGCGTCCGATTTGCAAAAACCGAATGGGCAAGCCGTCATTTTGCCGCATGAAGCGGAGGCGTTTCTGGAAAAACTGGACATTGGAAAATTTCACGGCATCGGGAAAGCCACGACGGCAAAGATGCACGCAATGGGTATTTACAATGGCTTTGATTTAAAACAACGCTCTCTAACCGAACTGTCTCGCCGTTTCGGCAAGTTCGGACGCTTTTATTATAACATCGTGCGCGGCGTGGACGAGCGCGCCGTCCGCAGCCAATCGGTGCGCAAATCCATCAGCACCGAGCAAACTTTTCTGACCGATCTGGATACCACTGAGGCGATGATGGAGCAACTCGTTCTCCTCGCCGACGACCTCCAACACAGCATCGAACGTACCGACAATCCGGGCCGAACACTCACCCTCAAAGTCCGTTACGCCGATTTTCGCATCGTCACCCGCTCTAAAACGCTGGGCCACGATATTAGTACCGCCACCGAAATGCTTGATTTGGTCGGTGCATTATTGGCTGACACAGAGGCACTTAGCCGGAAAGTACGTTTATTGGGTTTAGGCGTTTCTAATTTGCGAAAGGAAGCGGAGGAGCAGGGCAAGGAGGAGATTGGGCCGGGAGAGCAGTTGGTGCTGGGGTTTTGAAGAGGATAATTTGTTAATTGGAGCAATATTTGTGAAATAATTTTAATAATTTAATCTTTCACCCAATCCTTGCTTTCCATATGAAAAATAACACCACTTACCGTTCTTGCTTTTGGCTAACTATAATCAGCATTTTTACTTTCCATACTACCTACGCTCAACAAAAATGGGCAAACTATACCAGCGATGTTATTTGGGGTAAAGTTGCTTTTGAAGGAGATAATGTATGGTTGCCAACACAAGGTGGCCTAATACAAATCAACCGTAGCTCCGGGGCAAAGCAAGTTTATCTGCCTAGCAATTCAGGCTTAAAAGGCTCCTCCGTTATGTCTGTATTGGTAGATACAGGCGGTGTGAAATGGATTGGTTCAGAACAGGGTGGATTGCTTCGTTTCGACGGTACAAACTGGACACAGTACTCTACAATCAACACTGGCGATACGCTGATTAATATAAAGGATATACATACAGACACCCAAGATCGCTTATGGCTTATCTCATGGGTAAATGGCAATTGCTCCGGCTGTAGTAAATTGATGTACTTGGAAAATGGCCAATTTCATAAAGTCCCAAATCCGCCTGGCGTCGGCTCTGCTACTAGTTTTCGCTATTTAGTCCCTGATAATGCAGGCAATGTATGGGCGGCTACGCAAACAAGTATTACAAAGATACAAAATGACACTTCTTTCGTATTGTATAACGCAGCAGATATACATTTCCAGCCGCATGAATATATATATGGCATAGGTTTCGACCAAGTGCGCAACCATATATACGTTAGTTCCTCAGAGTATATTAATAGTACACTTACTATCTACCGCCTGCACCGTTTTGATGGCACCACTTGGGAAGAAGTTACATTGCCCCCTAACACACCGCTTGGTTATAGTACGTCTTTTCAGAATGATCTAGAGGGAAATTTCTGGATTTTGACAGATAATTATACCCCGGACAGTAGTACACTACTTCGTTTCGACGGGTCTAACTGGAATAATTATTCACCCACAGACTTAGGGCTGTCAGATAATAGAGTGTATGGTCTAGCCTTCGATGGGCAGGGACATTTATGGATTAAGGGAGCTAATGGTTTGCTAGAACAGCAGGGTACTACCTGGAAAGAGTATGACACGGAGATTTTTCCAATTGGAAGCAACTACTTTTTTCAGCAAGCCGCTTTCAATAGAGACGGCCACGCCTGGTTATTGAGCGGGAGTCTGCAGGAGTTTGACGGTCTGACTTGGAAAACACATCTACCAGCAGATTTTGGTATTACTTCTAATGTGGATTTTTCCTGTGTAAGCATAGATACTGTTACAAATACGCTCTGGGCAGGACTGGCAAACAATAATGAGTCCGAATGTAGTGTGCTGAAATACGATGGGATAAATTCAACTATTTATTCTCTTCCTACTCGCTACGACCCAAGCAAGATCATCCCACTCCCGGATGGGAAAGCCTGGCTAGCTTGCGATAGCGGTTTAGGTTTTTTCGATGGAAATCAGTGGGTATGGTATAATCAAAATAACTCTCCTTTGCCCTCTTCTTTTATCAGTGATATTACACTTGATTTAAGTGGAAATCTCTGGGCAGCCGTTTATCCGGATAACGTTGTACAGTTTAATGGTACGCAGTGGTCCGTTTTTAATTTGCCGGGCACAGGAGGTTGGGTGTTTTGTGATCGGAGTGGCCGTATCTGGACTGGCGGTATAAACAAAATAGAACGCTACGATGGTAACAGTTGGTCACCTATACCGGAGCCGGAGAATCAAATTGCTTTGTCTATGACACAGGATGCTGATCTCAGCTATTGGTTCGCTACAGGTGGAGGTGCGTTTCATTGGGATGGTGATAACCAATGGGAGAATTTTAATATTCAAAATGCACCATTGACCAATAACTACGTTCGTAGTTTGCAAATAGACCCCTTTGGAAATAAGTGGCTCCTGGGTATAGGCATTACAGTCTATAATTCGGAGGGCATTTCCACCCAATTTGTCCATCCTACCTCCAGCATACATGGTACAGTGTTCTATGATGCCGATCAGAATGGCGAGCAGGCTATATCAGGTGAGCCAGGCATTCCTGGAGCGCAAGTGCTAATGCTGCCCGACAGCATACGCACCTGGAGTGTATCGCAGGGTAATTATTCGTTTTTTCCAACGCTTGGCCCACACCAAATTGAATATGTGCCTGCACCGGATTACACCTTGACCTCTGATTCAGCACACTATCAGGTCATCGCAGGACTGGCCGACCAATCGGGCTTTGATTTTGGAGCCTGGACACCCAATATACATGATAGCCTACGCCTGGATCTGACCGCCGGAGTATTGCGTTGTAATTTACCAAATAACTTTTGGCTGAATCTCACCAATCTCGGTTTTCTAGATGCCTCGGGGCAAATTTCTTTTATATACGACCCTACTCTGACATTCCTGTCGTCCGAGCCGCCGCCTACTACTATCGATGGCAACACCTTGACCTGGCAATATCAAAATCTTCCCTTTGGAGCCACTTATAATATACAATTGCAATTTGGTAATCTCGGCCCGGATGCTCTTGGCGACACGCTGTTTTACAGTGCCTACGCCGACCAGGAAGGTAGTATGGCTTTTGCCAGCCAAAGGGAACAGGCCATCGTGAGGTGTTCCTACGACCCCAACGATAAATTAGTCCAGCCAACCGGGCCTGCCCAGGGTGCACTGTCACTCCTGGCGGATCCATTGGAATATACCATACACTTCCAAAATACGGGCAACGATACAGCCTTCACCGTAGTCATTCGCGACACCCTGAATGCTGCATTAGACTTAGCAAATCTGGAAGTTCTCAGCAGCAGCCACCCCGTTCGGGTGCAGGCAGAGGTGGGTGGTGTGTTGACCTTTGTCTTTGCCGATATCAACCTGCTATGGCAAAAGGTAGATGAGTTGGGCAGCCAAGGGTACGTGTCTTATCGCATCAAAGCCCGCGAAAACCTGGCTGACGCGACGATCGTGCGCAATACTGCTCATATCTATTTCGATCTTAACCCCCCTATTGTGACCAATACGACCTCGAACACACTGGTTGAAAAATTGCCTACTACTGCTATCTATTCCGAACCCAATAGTATGTTACGCATTCGGGTTGCCCCTAATCCAATGGACGACGAGGCACGGATAGAAATATTAAATTTACCCGATCATCACAGCGATCTTCAATTGCAAGTATTTGATTTGCAAGGAAGTATTGTACGTGAAACAATTGCTTCGACGCCTTATTTCATATTAAAAAAAGAAAATTTATCTCCAGGTATGTACTTCTTCCGCATATTATCCGAAGGCAAATTGTTGGGGAATGGCAAGTTGGTGTGCGGAAAATAAAGAGCAATACTTTGCCTCGACAGTACAAGTGCTGTACATAATACCCACGATCCGTCACGTCCCTTTCTATCTCCACGGAAGACATGAATAGTTATCCTACTTTGCAAAGCCAGCTACGCTTTGCAAAGTAGAACAATTCATATTGGTCAGCGATAAAATACATTGCCATTTGCGCAGCCAATCTTGCCACTTACGCGCTAGCTGTTTCTACCGCCTGTTTTTGACCGGACTTTTATGGTATTAATCACCACGATTTATACAAAAAGTTCTACCTACATGAAAAATCTACTCTTCCTGCTCTTGTTTCTCGGTGCTTTTCTGCCGACCAGTCAGGCAGCCCGTTACTTTGTAAATGCTGCTACCGGCAATGATACCCACACGGGTACTTCCTGGGGGCAAGCCTTTCAAACCTTACAAAAAGCCATTGAAGTTGCCAATAACAACGATGAAATCTGGCTGACTGGCGGTACTTACGTTCCAACCAAAGATTTCTCTGGTCAGACTTATCCGACTACGCTCAAAATATTCCTGGGTTTCTATATCAATAAATCCCTGCAGATCTATGGCCACTTTGCCGGTACGGAGGCCACTGCCGCGCAACGTAATGCTGCGAATGCTCCGACCATTCTGAGTGCCGACATTGACGGAGATGACCTGTCCAGTCCAGCGCAATCTCTATCAGATATTCAAGGGACGAATGGTTCGCGCCTGCTTTATATGACCAATCTGCCCGCCAATGGGATTGTTCGCCTGGACGATCTGGTTATCACTGGTGCCGCTGGCGAGGGCGGTTTGATTTTAGTAGGAGGTGGATCCAATATAACTGTTACTGGCTGTAGTTTTTCAGGCAATTTTGCTTCCGGCAGTAATGCACAGGGGGCCGCCGGAGCTACTTTTATCGGGTCTTCGGGCGCTCTGTGTTTTCCCAAAATATCCGGTTGTTCCTTCGATCACAACGAGAATCAGAATGGTCCGGGTGGCTGTTTTATTTGGGCGGCGACCGGTCCTTGCAATGCTAATATCACCAATTGCTCTTTCAGCGACAACACGGCGCGATACGGTGGCGGCCTGAGTATTTTTGCGGCTAACTCCGAAGCTTGTCTGGTGACCGTTTCCGGGAGTACTTTTGCGAACAATAGTGCGATTTTCGGTGGTGGTGGTGCCGGTCTTTCCTGTTCCAATGCTACACTGCAATGTAGTGGCAGCAATTTCAGTAATAATCAGGCCTATCTGGGTGGTGCCGTTTCCAACAGCGAGGTGCTTGGAAACAATGAAGTGGTGTTTGATGGTTGTGGTTTTTATCAAAATCAGGCGACCAGCGGCGGTGCTATGTTTTTACAAAGTGCCAATACACGCGTGTTAAACAGCATATTTGATGGTAATACGGCTAGTACAGATGGTGGCGGCGGGATATTTATCAGCGACTATTTTGTACCGCTTACTTCCTATTTTTATGCCGACCATACTTCTTTTGCAAATAATACCAGTGGCCAAAACGGCGGTGGCATCTGTAATCGCGACCCATTGGCGACGATAGGTATTACCCGCACGATTTTTCAGGGAAATACTGCCCAGAACGGGGGTGCTTTTTCCCAGGAATATGAGGCTAATTCCAGCGTGAATACGAGTATTGATCGGGGTATATTTTCTGGAAATAGTGCGACGGCTAATGGCGGTGCTATTTATCTGAGACAAGCCGATGGTACGAGCCATGCCGGGGGCTTGCAAGTGAGTTATTCTACTTTTTATCAAAATGAAGCCAGCACGGCTGGGGCTACGGTTTTTGCCGATAATACCACCTTCAATGGCAACAACCTGATTTCTTCGGGTAGCAGTACAGCGGCCTCTTCCGGCGAATTTAGAGCAGTGAATAATGGCTTGCTGGATGTCTCGCATTCGCTCCTGGAATCCGCCGACTGTGCCAGCGGCGGCCTTTTCAATTGTGCTGGAAATATTTACAATCTTGACCCACTCTTCGTCAATGCAGGCAACCAGAATTTTCACCTGCAAATGTGTTCGCCAGCCGTCAATACTGGTGGCTTTACGGGCAGTAATTTTACGGACTATGACAACAATCCGCGTCCTTATAATGACGGCACTGGTGCCTTGGATATGGGAGCTTTTGAATTTCAAGGTACACCTCCCAATTCCTTTTACACCGATAATGACGGCGACGGGTACGGTATTTTGACTTCCAAAATTAGAGCCTGCTCCGCGCCTCCCGGTTTTGCGGCTTTAACGGGCGATTGCTACGATAATAATGCGGCGATCAATCCCGGTGCAGCGGAAATCTGTGATGGGGTGGATAATAACTGTAATAACCTAGTAGACTCTGCCGATCCCACCCACGTAGATACAGACCCACCCACTTTCGTCACTGCAACACCCGTCAATGTGCAACTGACTTGTACCGACGCAATACCCACCGCGGCCACGCTTACGGCTACCGATAATTGTACGCCCAATCCGGCAGTGACGATGACGCAGACGACCACCCGCAGTACCAATCCGCAGGACTGCGCGTATTATACCTACCAGATCACCCGCACCTGGAAAGCCACGGATTTGAAGGGCAATACAACCACGGTGAGCCAGACCATTTCGGTCAGCGATCTGACTCCGCCGACTCTTCAAAATATACCGGCCAATATCACGGTAGAATGTACCCCACCAGCACCAGCTACTGTCGCCGCCACGGATAATTGCTCGCCGACGGTCAGTATTACCCAGGCCGATGTTCGTACCAATGGTGCTTGCCCACAGACCTACACGATTACCCGTACCTGGACGGCTACGGATAAATGCGGTAATACGGCTACTGCAAGTCAGCTTATTTCGGTCAGAGATATTACGCCGCCCGTACTTCAAAATATACCTGCCAATATTACCGTGGAATGCGCACCACCCGCGCCAGCAGTGGTTACGGCTACGGACAATTGTTCTTCCGTGGTAACTATTACCCAGACGGATGTACAAAGCAACCAATCCTGCCCACAGACCTACACCATCACCCGTATCTGGACGGCCACCGATCAATGTGGCAACACGGCTACCGCGAGTCAGCTTATTTCGGTCCGGGATGTGACACCGCCAGTATTATATAACATACCGGCTAATACAACAGTAGAGTGTGCTCCACCAGCATCGTCGTCGGTTACTGCTACCGACAACTGTTCCGCTGCAGTGACGATCACCCAGACGGATGTGCGCAGCAACGAATCCTGCCCGCAGACCTATACCCTCACCCGTACCTGGACGGCCACCGATCAATGTGGTAATACGGCTACCGCGAGTCAAACTATTCTGGTTCGGGACGTGACGCCACCGGTGCTACACAATGTACCCGGCAATATCACCCTGGAATGCGCCCCTCCGTCGGCGTCGTTGGTCACTGCCACCGACAATTGCTCCGCTCAGGTGACTGTTACCCAGTCGGAGGTGCGCACCAATGGTGCCTGTCCACAAACCTATACGCTCACCCGCACCTGGATAGCTACGGATGAATGTGGCAACACCGCTACGGCTACCCAAGTCATTGAAGTACAGGATATTAAGCCGCCTTTCGTGTTGGCCGTTCCGGCTGCTCAAATTATGTTAGAATGCGATCAGGCCATTCCGCAAATCACGAGTTTGCCTAATCAGGACTGTGATGCCAACCCGATTTTGACCGTAACCGAAATCACTGAAGAACTGCATGCTACTGGTTACGACCACGTGTTCCGCCGCATCAAACGGCATATTGTTTTGGCCGATCATTGTGGCAACGCCACCGAATTTGACCAGGTCATCAGTATTCGCGATATAATATCACCAGAGATTGTGAATTGCCCAGCAGACATCACCGTCAATGGCGATGAAAATGGCGCACAGGTAGATTTTCCGGCAGCAGTAGTGAATGAGAATTGTAGTTACGATCTTTATTACACCCCGTACGAACCTGGCAGCCATTTTCCAGTAGGTACCACGCAAATGTTTATTGATGTATTTGACCATGGTGCCAATTCTGCCAGCTGTAGTTTCCAGGTGACGGTGCTTGATGATCTCAAAGTGCATTGCCAAGACCTCATTAGCGCTACGATACTGCCGGGTACTTTTCCAGCCACCAATACCATTTTGTGGAATCCGCCTTTCGCTGTGCCCTGCACTTTCTGCGATGACCAGCAAAATGATCCGCAGTTTCAACAGCAATTCCGGCTACTGGGGGATTTGAATGGCCACCGCTATTATATTTCCAAAAGCAAATTGCCTGCCGCACAAGCAGCCAGCGTGTGTACCCAATACGGTGGTTATCTCGCCACGCCGGGCAGTGCCACGGAGAATCGTATGTTAACCAATGAATTAGCGGGTCAGACGGCATTGATCGGTTTGAGCGACGTGGCTACCGAGGGCGTTTTCAAGTGGGCCGATGGTCAACCGTTTGGCTTCCAGCACTGGGCCACGGGACAACCCAATATTGGCGTACTTACTGCTCCCTCGCTGGACTACGTCAAAATTGCTGCGGATGGCCGCTGGGAGAATGTTGGTGCGGATTCGACCTACTTTCTGTTGGAAGTCGCCTGCTACGATCTGCGGACAACCACCACGAGTTTCCCGGCCAACAATCAGGCCTCGCTCGGCTTCTATACCGTAAATTATCAGATACAGGATCACTGTGGCTACACCGATGAGTGCCAGCAAAATATCCAGGTGTTGCGCAGACGTGTAAATTACTGTCAGCCCAATCTCTATCCCGATGTGCTCGACCGCGATACGTCGCTGTGGATACAAAAAGTACAGATCGGTACATTTTCTCAAGTTACAGGCAACAACCACGGTTCGGCGCGCTACCTGAGTAATATCAACGCACTTTTACCTGTCGGCCAGACGGTACCTATCACGGTCACGCTCGGTACCACTGCCGATACTGCCAAAGCCTACATCCACATTTGGCTCGATGCCAATGCCGACCGCGATTTTTATGATGTCGGCGAAATGTTGCTCGACACTTTTATCACGACCAATCAGTTATCTTTCAACGCTTTCATCCCCACCAATACCGTAATAGGGGACCTGAAACAGCGATTGCGTGTGGCAGTTTCACGTTACTACGCGCCGGAAGCCTGCGGTGATTATCCAGTCGGTGAAACGGAAGATTATCGCGTCGCCACCACCGCACCTTCCGGCAATAATTCCGTGGAAGATCGCAATACCCTTACTCCGAATGCACTGCTGTTTCCCAACCCCGCAACGACTGAAGCGTTCCTGAACTTATCGGAATATGAAAATGCAACCTGCACTATACGAATTCTGGATATACAGGGCCGCACGGTGCAGTCTTTTGCTGTGGAAAATGTAGACGATGCCTTGATAGTGCTGGATCTAACGGGTTTATTACCAGGTATTTATATGGTACAAACCCAAGCCGAAGGCCACGATATGCGTACAGATAAATTGATTATTGCCAGCGATAAATAAGCTAATACGAGGTTGATTATAAACGAACCACCCTGCTCAAGTAGTAGGGTGGTTTTGTTTGTTATTAAGGGCGCGCAAGATGTAAGCTGGGCTGTAGGAATGCAATTACCACAATTTGGAAGTTACGTGGAAAGTGACTGGCAGGAAGCAAACCAAACTACTTCGGCTACTTTGCTGGCAAATTGGATAATTCGGCTGGCGAACTTTCCGTTTCTTACGCGCTGAAATGAATATGTTGAGAGGGTGGAGAAAAAGGGGGGGAGAGGCGGAGAAAACCCGCTCGTTGTCCCTCTAATTTTTTCTAAACCTCCTGAACCCCTCTAAACAGCATGACCACCTTTAATATATTGACCACATTAATCCTATGACCCGTATCAAAGCCGACCTTTTAGTCCTCGGTTCTGGCATTGCCGGACTCACTTTTGCTATTAAATCCGCCCGCCGCTTTCCCGAACGGCAAATTTTGGTATTAACTAAAACCGTGGAAGGCGAAAGCAATACCCGCTATGCCCAAGGTGGCGTGGCCGCCGTGTGGGACGAAAACAAGGATAATTTTGAAAAACATATTGCTGATACACTGGATGCTGGCGACGGCCTGTGCAAAGAGGAAATTGTACGCATCGTGGTGGAGGAAGGACCAGAACGGGTGCGCGAACTCATCGAGTGGGGCGCAAGATTTGATAAGGAAAAGAATTCGGCGGAATATGATTTGGCCCGCGAAGGTGGCCACTCGGAACACAGGATTTTGCATTATAAAGACCTGACTGGTTGGGAAATGCAGCGGACGTTGATTGAGGAAGCGGCACTATATCCCAATATCAAAGTACTGGAACATTATTTTGCCCTCGACCTGATTACCCAACACCATTTGGGTCGGATGGTGGTACGCGTTACGCCGGATATTGAGTGTTACGGTTGCTATGCTTTGCACAAAGAGACTGGCCAGATCGACACCATTTTGGCAAGGCTAACGATACTTTGTACGGGTGGAGCGGGTCAAGTTTACAAATCCACGACTAATCCAGTGATCGCTACCGGCGACGGTGTGGCGATGGCCTACCGCGCCAAAGGTCGAGTAGAGAACATGGAATTTATGCAATTCCATCCTACTTCCCTGTTCAATCCGGCAGGTGAAAACCCCTCGTTTCTCGTCTCCGAAGCCGTGCGTGGACATGGTGCCGTTCTGAAAAGTGCTGAGGGAGAGGAGTTTATGCAAAATTACGATCCCCGCCTTTCGCTCGCTCCGCGTGATATTGTGGCGCGGGCCATTGACTCGGAAATGAAAAAGCGTGGTACAGACTGTATGTATTTGGATTGCCGTCATTTGGAAAAAGAGGATTTTCTGGCGCACTTTCCCACTATTTACGAGAAATGTGTGAGCATTGGCATTGACCCGATGCTACAAATGATTCCCGTCGTGCCAGCCTGTCATTATATGTGTGGCGGCATTATGGTGGACGAATATGGGCGCACCAGTATTCACCGTCTCTATGCGGCTGGTGAATGTAGTAGCACGGGCTTGCATGGTGCTAATCGCCTGGCTTCCAATTCGTTATTGGAAGCGATGGTTTTTGCGCACCGTATTTACGAAGATATTCAGGACCGACTGGATGATTTCGATTTCCAGGAAGATGTACCCGATTGGAATGCCGAAGGCACTACCGATCCGCAGGAAATGGTGCTGATTACGCAGGGATTGAAGGAATTACGGGAAATAATGTCCTATTATGTCGGGATTGTTCGCTCCAATGTGCGTCTGAAACGCGCGATGGACCGCCTTTACCTATTGTATCAAGAGACGGAAGACCTGTACAAAACCAGCAAAATCTCGCCCCAATTAATGGAACTCCGCAATCTGATCACTATTGCGTACCTCATTACGCGCTCGGCGGTGCATCGCCGCGAGAGCCGGGGACTACATTATACTACTGACTATCCGGGGCAATTACCGTTTGTGGAGCATTCGGTGTTGTAAAATTGTTGAGAAAGTTGAGAATGTTGAGGTTGTTGAGAAAAGCGATAAACCCGGATCTCCACTTTTTTCTCAACCTGCGTAGCAGTCTCAGCACCCTCAACAGTCTCAACAATTTCAATATTCTCAACCCCTCAACATTTCTCAACATCCTTTGACCTTCTCTCTTCAACATACCGACCCCCAAAGCCGCGCCCGCGCTGGCCTCATCACTACCGATCACGGGCCGATTGAAACGCCGATTTTCATGCCCGTTGGTACGGCGGCTACGGTAAAAGCCGTGCATCAGCATGAATTGGCCAATGATATTCATGCGCAGATTTGTCTGGGGAATACCTACCATTTATATCTCCGTCCCGGTTTGGAAGTGCTGCAAAAAGCGGGCGGATTACATTGTTTCAACGGCTGGAAAGGCCCGATTTTAACTGACAGCGGTGGTTTTCAAGTGTATTCCCTAGCGCACCGTCGTAAGATTAAGGAAGAAGGCGTCACATTCCAGAGCCATATTGACGGTTCCAAACACCATTTTACGCCCGAAGGTGTGATGGACATTCAGCGCGTTATTGGCGCGGACATCATCATGGCTTTTGATGAGTGTACGCCATATCCCTGTGAGTATGATTACGCGAAAGACTCGATGGGCCTTACGCATCGTTGGTTGGCGCGTTGTGTGGAGCGATTTGATAATACGAAGCCGCTGTATGGTTATTCGCAGACGCTGTTTCCGATTGTGCAGGGCAGCACTTATCCGGAATTGCGCAAAATTTCAGCGGAAACCATTGCTTCTTTTGGCCGCGAGGGCAACGCAATTGGTGGTCTGTCGGTAGGTGAACCAATGGAAGATATGTATGCCATGACGGAGTTGGTGACAGATATTTTGCCTGCTGATAAACCGCGTTATTTGATGGGGGTCGGTACGCCAGAAAATATTCTGGAATGTATCGCGCTCGGGATTGATATGTTCGATTGCGTGATGCCGACCCGGAATGCCCGCCACGGGATGCTGTATACCGCTGAGGGTATTATCAATATTCGTAACCAAAAATGGCGCGAAGATTTTTCGCCGATTGACCCAAATTGCCCGGCTCCAACCAGCCAAATACACTCGCGGGCGTATTTGCGGCATTTATTTGTGAATAACGAAATACTGGGTATGCAATTGGCGACCCTCCAAAATCTGGCTTTTTATCTGTGGCTGGTAGGCGAGGCCCGGCAGCAGATTGTGGCAGGGACGTTTAGAGAGTGGAAGGAGGTGATGGTGAAAAAGGTTAAGAAGCGGCTGTAAATTGACCGACGCTTACTTCTGCTTACCTTCCAACTCTGCTCTGATTTGCTGCACAAACTCCATATTGGTAGCAGCCAGACTAGCAATTTTAGCATCGTCAAAATCGGTGGCCTGAATGAGATTAATCACGAATTGTCGTTGTTTTTCCAGTTCACCTTTTTGCTCACCTTTGATAAACCACGGATCATCTTCCATAGAGACGTAACGAGATATTTTTTCCATAAGACTTTCAATTAGAGGTTGCAAATTTTGGCAAAAAAATGGTATATTTAGACATAGCCAGTATTACTCCGCCTTCCAAGTAGCCCCATACTTTTCCACCAAAATATTATCATAATAATCCGCCTTTTCAAATAACAATCGCAACAGCGACATACCCGTCTCGTCATTCAAATAACGGTCATAAATGAGCAGCGACAGCACGATATCCTGCCCATTCAGGCTGAGCGTAAGAGCCTCGTTGGTGTAATTTTCGCGCAGCAAAAACTCATACAACGGTTTGATATTTTCCTTTGGCAGTTGGCACAAAACCGCATCCGCAGAAAGCAAACCGCTCTTGTCGTGGTAAGTAATCCCGATTTTGGCACTGCCCTGCCGCACTTCCCAGGCATTCGGGCCAGAACGACTGAGCGCAATATCGTGGCCCAGTTGTACCACCAGCCGTTCAATGGTTTTCGCAATGCCAACGGGCGTGTATTCGTCTATTCCGGCGGGCAGTTCCACGCGATTTCCACAAAATTGGCAGAAACCCTTGTCCACGGTTTTTTCGGTAACGATATTCAGGCAAGCACTGCAACGGCAGGCATTTTCGGAACCCGTATTTTGGTAGCCATCCAGCGATTCTTGCAGGAAATGGACGGGCAGCGAAAAGCCAATATTGTTGCTATTTTGGATGATCATGGTGTTAATACCCACCACTTCGCCCTCGCGATTGACCACCGGGCCGCCGCTGTTGCCGGGATTTAGCGGCGCATCTATTTGCAGATACGGCACGCCATTCATCACCTCGCGGGCGTTGGAAACAATGCCGCTGCTCACGCTAAATTTCAGTCCAAACGGATGCCCAATTACGGTCACCGGATCGCCTTCGCGCAAGGCCCGGCCAGTACCCAGCCGTACTTCCGGCAATTCGTTGGCACCGCGTGGCCCTTCCAGAAAAGCCAGATCATATTTTGGGTCGGAATAATGAACGCGCGATACCTGTTTGCCAAACATCGCACCTTCAATCACAACCGCCCGATGACCTTCCACGACATGGTGGTTGGTCACGATCAAATTGCGGTCGCGCAGGTAAAAACCAGTGCCAGTGCTGTTGGGCGTGGCGATCTGGACAATAATATTGCGGTAGGTTTCAACGAAATCGGTCATCCGGCGGTGGTTAGGTCTAAATCCTTGATCATCAATAAATAAGACTTGGCAAACAAGGTCGTGGAAGCGAAATCCACTCGGTTCATGTCTGGCCGGAGACGCGGAAACTGCGATTTATTGCGGTCAATAATATTTTTAATTTCTTTCAAAATCTCGTTTTTAAGTAGTCGTCCCTGACCATCAGTAAAGATTTTTTGAAAGCCTAAATCCTTGAAAAATTGCGGCTCGGTGACCTGAAAAAACAGGTGCAACAACTCGCGGTCGGGCTTGGGCGGCGCATAGTGAAACAACACAAATCCGGCAATATACTGCGGCACAGCAAAGGCCAACTCATCATAATTCTGTTGCATCGGCCAATCCATATTTGGCATTTCGCCGTTTATTACGTTGGCAATAGAGTCGTGGTTGACTGCCGGATTGATGCCAAAAGTGCTACGCGTCCGATACATTTCCCGGAAAAAATCTTCCTGCGGACGGTCCAGCAATTTCTGGAACTCCTTCCGAATAGCCACAACTTTCATCTGCGGCGTCCGCTCGGTTTTATGGAAATAAATGGTGTGTATTTTCTCCATCGTGTCCATCATAAAACCCTCCGGTTTCACGAGGTAATCTAGGCGAAAAGCCAGTGCCAATAATAGGTAGGCGTAAGTACCGGGGTACTGATTTGGGTCAGGTTTGGCCTGATCCAGCAGAGCGAATGTGCGTTCTATTTCGCAACGAATGTATTGATATTTGACCTCCTTTTCGGCCACGGGAACCTCCCCAAAACCGCCCGTTTCGACCGGACGCAGGTTCCGAAATTCGTCGAGTAATAAGTCATCCTGCTTATCGGCGTGAATGGCCAGTTCGCGCAGGGCATGGAGGAGTTTGAGCGGCGAACCATCGGAGGTATAAGTATCAAACCGGATGGCCAGGCTATTTTCCGGGCTGAGAGCGAAGCGGCTGAATTTGAGATTGAAGTTGTACTCCATCAACCGGCGCAAGAAACCCACGTTGAGATCGTCGGCCTGCACCAGTTTGCTTTCGGCCCGCACTTTTTCGGCGTCGGCCACGCCAGTGATGCGCTGCGATCCCTGCCAGAATTCGAAGTGTAATTTATCCGCCTCGTCGCGCCACGTAACGTTGTTGCCCGCGTCATTTTTCAAATATTCCAAAAATGTACGATAGGCTTTGAGCGGGTCGCCCTGTTCAAATTGTTCGATGGAGCGATCAAAAAAAGCCTGCTGCTCCGCTGATTTATAGGCATCGGAATAACGGCCAAACGGGATGTCGGGCGACGAAGGGCCAGAATTATTGTTGCCAAAAAGGCGGTCGAAGAAGTTCATGTGGGCAAGTGCTGGGATGCGGGGCGGAAATCAGCGGTAAAAGTAGCAAGTTTGCGGGGAAATACAGAACCAGTCATGCCTACCTTTCGTACAGAATTCCCGGTCAACCGGGCGGCGTTTTCCATCGACCATCAGCATCAAACGATGTTGGTCGGTTCGTGCTTTACTGAAAATATCGGTAATCGGTTGGCGGCGGCCAAATTTCCGGTGACGACCAATCCGTTCGGCATTGTTTACAACCCTGTTTCCATCGCGCGCAGTTTGGAGCGGCTATGGGCGGGCGACCAGCCTTTTTTGGAAGAAGAATTATTGGAAAATCAAGGGCTTTGGCATAGTTGGGAACACCACAGCCACTTTTCACACCCTGACCGTTCGGCCATGTTGAACGGTTTAAATGCCGCTTATTTAGCCTCTGCTCAAACCCTGCGACGTACCAATCGGCTATTAATTACGCTCGGCACGGCGGATGTTTTTTCACTAAAAACTACTGGCCAAATCGTAGCGAACAACCACAAAATACCCGCCGCATTATTTCAGCAGCGTCGCTTGGAAGTAGACGAGATTGTGCAAGACATGACCATCATTTTACAAAAAATAGCGGCGGAACAGGCGGACTTTCAAGTTATATTGACGGTAAGTCCGGTGCGACATTTGCGCGCCGGATTGGTAGAAAACCAGCGTAGCAAAGCCACTTTGGTGCTGGCCTGCGCAAAAATTTGTGAACAATTATCCTTCGCCACCTATTTTCCTGCCTACGAATTGCTGTTGGACGACCTGCGCGATTATCGTTTTTACGCCGCCGACATGGTGCATCCCAGCGAAGTAGCGGGGGATTACATTTGGCAACATTTTACCAACGCGTTTTTTGCGCCAACTACCCAACAACTTATAAACCGAATTGAAAAGGTGCGTTTGGCCGCCAAACATCGGCCTTTTCATCCCAATATTGACCAGCATCGTGCTTTTGCGGAAACACAATTGGTCACTATTGGGGAGTTAATTGCGGCTTATCCAACGCTGGATTTTACCGAAGAAATTGCGCATTTCCGGCATTTCGGCTGATTTCTGGACGATTTTAAAAACTTTTCGTTGCCAAGCAATAGATTAGCATCCTGTTTTTCGTTTACGGTTGCGCAAGAGAATTACCCCTACTTTTGCGCCGCTTTACCTAATCTAACGACCGCCTGTATGACTTTTGATCAATTTCCTTACGCCCGACCAGATATGACGGCTGTGACGGCTAATTTTGAAAAATACCTGACCGCTTTTCAGGAGGCTCCTACGCCCGCCGAACAGGTGGTGAGTCTGACCAATTTGAACGCCGTCCGCGAGGAGTTTGGCACAATGTATAATCTGTGCTACGTGCGCCACACGTCCAATACTGCCGATCCTTTTTACGAGGCGGAAAACCAGTATTTTGATGAAAACCTGCCCAGTTACGAAGCGTTGGCCAATCGCTTTTCGCAGGCTTTGCTCAATTCTCCGTTCCGGAAGGTGCTGGAAAAAAACTTTGGTCAGCAACTTTTTACCCTCGCCGAATTGAATCTCAAAACCTTCCAGCCGTCTATCTTGGAAGATTTGCAGGAGGAAAATGCGCTGACGACGGAGTACACAAAATTGAAAGCGCAGGCCAAAATCGAGTTTGACGGTGAGACGTATAATTTGAGCAGCATCACGCCAATCGAACTTTCCGATGATCGTTACGTGCGCCGCCGGGCCAGTGAAGCGAAGTGGCAGTTTTATGCCGATCATTCGACAGAAATGGAGGACATTTTTGACCGAATGGTGAAGGTGCGTCATCGCATTGCGCAACGGCTTGGCTATCGCAATTTCGTGGAAGTAGGTTATGCCCGAATGCGCCGCTCGGATTATACGCCCGAAATGGTAGCCAATTTCCGCAAGCAAGTCCGCGAAATTATTGTGCCGATTGCTTCCGAACTCTATGAGCGTCAACGTCGTAGGTTGGGTTTGGAAAAAATAAAATACTACGATGAGGAGTATAAATTCCCGACTGGAAACCCTCGTCCCATTGGCACGCCCGAAGAAATTGTGGCCAATGCCTCGCGTATGTACCACGAACTCAGTCAGGATACCGACAAGTTTTTCAGTTTCATGCAGTCTTCCAAATTGATGGATTTGGTGAACCGCGATGGCAAGGCGACGGGTGGTTATTGCACTTATATGAGTCAATTTGCGGCACCGTTTATTTTTTCCAATTTCAATGGTACGAGCGGCGATATTGATGTGTTGACACATGAGGCAGGCCACGCTTTTCAGGTGTGGTCGAGCGCGCATTTTCCGTTTGAGGAATATCATTGGCCGACCAGCGATGCCGCTGAAATCCACTCCATGAGTATGGAATTCTTTACCTGGCCGTGGATGCACCTGTTTTTCGGGCCGGATACCGACAAGTACCATTTCATGCATTTGGGTAATTCGATCAATTTCCTGCCTTACGGCGTGGCGGTGGATGAATTCCAGCATATTATTTACGAAAATCCAGACATGACGCCAGCCGAGCGGAACAACGCCTGGCGCGAACTGGAAAAAATCTATCTGCCGCACCGCGATTGGGACGGCATTCCGCACCTCGAAGCGGGCCGCATGTGGCAACGCCAGAGTCACATTTTCAATTCGCCATTTTACTATATTGACTACACGCTGGCGCAAATTTGTGCTTTCCAGTTTTGGATGAAAGACCGGAAAAATCATACCGAAGCCTGGCAAGATTACGTTCGCTTGTGCAAAGCCGGAGGCAGCCGCTCTTTTTTGGGTTTGGTGGAATTAGCCAATTTGCGCTCACCGTTTGAAGATGGTTGCGTGGAAAGCGTGGTGGGAGAGATCCGGCACTTTCTGGATGGGGTGGATGACTCGAAATTTTAGTAAAAACTGTTTAAAACTGATTCTATTTCAATGCGATACATATCTGTTTGCCTCGTTCTATTTCTTGCCGCAGCACTAAGTTCATCATTTATCGCTCATCATTCCTCGTTAAAACCGCCCACTGTCAAATTTGGCCTTCTAAAATACAGCGGCGGCGGCGATTGGTACAACGATGTGAACTCGCTGCACAATCTCGCGAAGTTTTGCAACGATAATCTACATACCAACTTCGATCTGGAGTATGGCACCGTCGAGCCGGGCAGTGCCGACCTATTCAGCTACCCATTTGTGTATGCTACGGGACACGGCAATATGTTGTTCAGTGACTTGGAAGCCCGAAATCTGCGCGCTTATTTGGAAGGCGGCGGCTTTTTATTTTTAAATGATGATTATGGTCTCGATCCTTTTGTGCGGCCCGTTATGAAAAAGGTATTCCCGGAACTGGATTTCGTGGAATTACCTTTCAGCCACCCGATCTATCACCAGAAATACGAGTATAAAAATGGACTGCCAAAGATTCACGAACACGATGGAAAGGCCCCGCAAGGTTTTGGACTGATCTATCAAGGTCGCCTGGTATGCTTTTACGACTATGAAACCGACCTCGGCGACGGCTGGGACGATGTGCATAACGACCCGGAAGAAACCCGTACCAAGGCTTTACAGATGGGAGCAAATATTGTGCAATACGTGTTTGGACAGGGATTGTAGACATGTAATTGCCGGCTTAGCCCTCCCGTTTTTTGAAAGAGGAAGTACATCGAACAGAAGCAAGGATTCATGCTTTTTTCTTCGTTTCTTGCCATTTTGTTTCTTGCCTTTTGCTCTTTGTCCTTTTTAAAATGAACATTCTCCTCCTCGGTTCCGGCGGGCGCGAACACGCTTTTGCCTGGAAAATTGCCCAGAGTAACCGCTGCTCCAAACTTTATATCGCGCCTGGTAACGCTGGTACTGCCGCCCACGGTCAAAACGTGTCTCTTGATCCGCTCGACTTTCCTATGGTTGGAAAATTTGTGCTTGAAAATCAAATCCAGATGATCGTAGTGGGTCCAGAGGAGCCGCTCGTGCGTGGCATTTGGGACTACTTTCAAGCCGACGAAAATCTGAAAAATATTCCTGTTATCGGCCCTTCCAAAGCCGGAGCCGTGCTGGAAGGCAGCAAAGGCTGGTCGAAGCAGTTTATGGAACGGCACCACATTCCGACCGCAGGTTATCGCGAGTTTGGTATGAAAGATTTGGACGAGGGACTCCAATATTTGTCAAATCATGCGCTACCGATTGTCCTCAAAGCCGATGGTTTGGCAGCGGGCAAAGGGGTAGTTATCTGTCAAAGTCACGAGGAGGCTGCAACAGAATTTAAAGAAATGTTAGGTGGAAAATTCGGAGCAGCCAGTGCGCGCGTGGTAGTCGAGGAATTTCTGGATGGCATTGAGTTCAGCGTTTTTGTGCTGACCGACGGGAAAACCTACAAAATTTTGCCGGAAGCAAAAGACTACAAACGCATCGGCGAGGGCGATACCGGACCAAATACTGGCGGCATGGGCGCGATTAGTCCCGTGCCATTTGTAGATGAAGTAATGTGGGAAAAAGTTGAAACCCGTATTATTCAGCCCACAGTGGCAGGTTTGCGTAAAGAGAAAATCCCGTATAAAGGCTTCATTTTCTTTGGTTTAATTCGAGTGAATGGCGAACCATTTGTCATTGAATATAACTGTCGCATGGGTGACCCGGAAACGGAAGCCGTGTTGCCACGCTTGAAAAATGACTTTGTGCAGTTGTTAGAAAATTGCGCCAACGGCACCTTGGGGCGGGTAAAAATTCGCGCCGACCTACGCACAGCCGCCACGATTTTTCTGGTCAGCGGTGGCTACCCGGGCGAGTATACCAAAGGTAAAATCATCACTGGGCTGGATAAAGTGAAGGGCAGTTTGGTCTTCCACGCTGGCACCACTTCTTCCTCAGAAGAAAAAATACTTACCAATGGCGGTCGCGTATTGGCGATTACCAGTTACGGGAAAGATGTGGCTGCCGCTGTCGCGAAATCTCGACGCAGCGCGAAAGTTATTCAATTTGAGGGCAAATACTTCCGACGGGACATTGGAAAGGATTTGGAATTGTAATAAGGGTCGGCGATTACGATGGAGGCGACCATAAGGGGGAGGGCGGCCCTTGGCTACCCGTCCACGATCATCAAAGCGAAATAAATTACGTCCTACAAGTTCGCAAACCTGAACATCCTTTCCTGGCCGCTGTTCCCTGCATACTTTTTGCTTTATTTGTCCTTCGTCTGTTCGTTTTTCCATGAAAAATATTACCCTTCTTCTGCTCGGCTTTTGCCTCCTGCCAGCCCTTCTTTCCGCGCAAAAACCAGTCAAACCAACTGGTGCTGATATACACCAAGCGATCAAAAAATTGAACGTGTTGGGTTCTGTTTTGTACGTAGCGGCGCACCCAGATGATGAGAATCAACGTTTTATCAGTTATTGTGCCAACGAAAAACTCTTCGACGTCACCTACCTCTCCCTCACGCGCGGCGACGGCGGACAAAATTTGATTGGACCGGAAATTCGTGAATTGCTCGGCGTGTTGCGTACCGAAGAACTGCTGATGGCTCGTTCCATCGATGGCGGAAAGCAGCGTTTTACCCGCGCCAACGACTTTGGTTTTTCCAAAAATCCCGATGAGACGCTGCGCATTTGGGACAAAGAAAAAGTCCTTTCCGACGTAGTCTGGGCTTTCCGCGAAACGCAGCCCGATGTGGTCGTCAATCGTTTTGCCAACGATAAAAAATTTGACACGCATGGCCACCATACGGCTTCGGCCATGCTCAGCGTGGAAGCCTTCGATTTGGCAGGTCAGGCCAGTGCTTACCCGGAACAACTGAAATATACCAGCGTTTGGCAGCCACAACGTCAGTTTTTTAATACGTCCTGGTGGTTTTATGGCGGTCGGGAGGCATTTGATAAAATGGATAAAAGCAGCCTCTTCCCGTTGGATTTGGGCGTTTATCTGCCATTAAAGGGGAAAAGCAACACCGAATTGGCTTCCGAAGCGCGCTCTATGCACCGTTGTCAGGGCTTTGGTTCACTCAGTACGCGCGGCGAAAGCATGGAGTGGTTCGATCTGATTAAAGGCGAGCGGCCCAAAACGCAGGATATGTTTGAGGGCATTAATACCACCTGGACGCGGGTGAAAGGCGGCGAAAAAATTGGGCAGTTGATGGCTCAAATAGACCAAAAATATCGGGACGACAATCCCAGTGCTTCGGTGCCGGATCTGCTTCGCGCGATGGAAATGATCAAGGCGTTGCCGGAAGGACATTGGCGCACGGTGAAATTGGCAGCAATTAAAGAAGTGATTCGCCACTGCTTAGGCTTGTATTTGGAAGCCACCACCTCGGAAGCATCGGTGGCTCCCGGCGAATTGGTGCGCGTGAGATTGGAGGCAATCAACCGCTCGAATTTGTCGGTGCAATTAACTGGATTGAGCCTACGTCCCGGCTCTGTTCGACACCTTGCCCGCCCAAAATCTGACTCCCAACAAAGACTTTACCTTTGAAAAAACAGTCCGCATTCCGGCTAATGCGCCGCTCACCGCTCCTTACTGGCTCACCGAACCATTTGCTTATGGCATGTATTCGGTTGCAAATCAGGAACTTCGGGGTCTACCGGAGACACCGCGATTTGCTTCGGTGCATTGGAGTTTTACAGTAAATGGTATCACTCTGGAATACGACACCGATGTGGCCTACAAAACCGAAGAATCGGCGATCGGAGAAGTGTGGCAACCTTTCGAGGTGCTGCCGCCAGTGACCGCAGGTTTTGAGGAACAAGCCTACATTTTTTCTAATCAAGCCCGTTCGGTGAATGTAACCGTCCGTGCTGGCCGCGATAGTGTGAATGGCACTTTGACCTTGAAAATTCCAGCGGGTTGGCAGATCGTTCCCGCCAGTACGCCGATTGCTTTGGCACGTCGCGGAGAGACCAAGACCTTTCATTTTACGGTTACGCCGGGGAGTACTGCATCGGGCCAAATGCAAGCCTTGGTCACGTTGAATGGTCAAAACTATTCTCAACGGCTGGTCAATATTCGCTACGACCATATTCCGCAGCAAAGCGTGTTGCTCGACAATAGCGCGCACGTCAGCAACGTAGCGGTGCAGACCAAAGCGACTCAGGTTGGCTACTACATGGGAGCGGGTGATGACGTACCAGCGGCCCTACGACAATTAGGTTGTACGGTGACGATCTTAACTGATAAAGACTTTGACGCGGACAATCTGGCGAGATTCGATGCCATCGTCATTGGAGTACGCGCCTATAATACCAAAGAGGCCCTGAAATTCCAACAGCCAAAACTACTGAACTACGTGCAAAATGGTGGCACCCTGGTAGTTCAATATATGACTAATGGAGAACTGGTAGTCAATGACTTAGGACCATTCCCGTTCAAACTTTCGCGCACTCGCGTGACCGACGAAAATGCGGAAGTGCGTCTGGTTTTGCCCAATCACCCTGTCTTAACTACGCCTAATAAACTCACGGCTGATGATTTCAGCGGTTGGGTACAGGAACGTGGTCTGTATTTCGCCAGCACTTGGGATAAGGCTTATGAAGCACCGCTTTCCATGAATGATCCCGGTGAAAATCCCGCCGAAGGGTCGCTTCTGATCGCGCCCTACGGCAAGGGACATTATGTTTTCACCGGCATTTCATTTTTTCGGGAGTTGCCAGCGGGTGTGCCGGGGGCATATCGGTTGTTTGCCAATTTGATTTCTTTGGGGAAGTAAGTTTATTTTCACACCAAATCAAACAAATCCCTAACCCCCACCGTCCGTGCCACCGTAAAGCCCTCGGCATATTCCACCCCGATCTGACGGCCCAACATGGCATTGCGACCACGCAAGGCTTCAAAGAAAGACGGGCAAGAAATCGGCGTCTCCGGGTCGGTGCAATCGGGTTGATAAAACTGTGATTGGTAGGCCTTGATAGCCGCAAACTTCTGGTCAATGTAAGGCGTGATATCAATCACCAGATCGGGCTGGCAAGTGCGGTCTTGTACGTAGTGATAGATGGCGCGCGTTCGCCACACGGCTTGGATTTGTCCATCTTCTGTCGTCTCTATTTTTACCAAATTAGCGAGAAAAGCCGCTTGCACCACCATTGCAGCGGCGCGTTGATGATCGGGATGGCGGTCGTCGGGCGCATTGGCCAGAATGATGTCTGGCTGGTATTTGCGGATTTGGGTAATGATTTTTAATAAACTGGCTTCATCAGCGGTAAAGAATCCGTCGGGTAAATCCAGTTGCTCCCGCACGGCTGCACCCAACATTTCTGCCGCCCGATAGGCTTCCTGCGTTCGCTGCGGTACGGTGCCACGTGTGCTGCGTTCGGATTTGGTCAAATCTAACAAACCTACTTTCCGGCCCAAAGCTATGTGATGTAACAAGGTGCCGCCCGCCGCTACTTCTACGTCATCCGGATGGGCAGCGATGGCTAAAATATCGAGTTTCATATTTTTATGTTGAGTAGGTGAAGGTTGTTGAGAATGTTGAGATTAAAAAGAAAAAGCCCTTTGGCGCGACACCAAAGGGCTTTTTCTGCTGAAAAGCATTCTGTTACAAAGATCAAGAGGTCTGATTCTCCACAGGAATGCACTGCAAGGCCGCTTCGGTGTTCCGAGCCGGACAGCAACAACAAGACATGATGGAAGAAGAATCAGCGTGCATCATATTAGGTAATGTGGCAGCAAAAATAACGCCATTTCGGAAAATTTGCCTTTGGTAGTAAAAAATAAAAATGCGACGACATCGGAACCCGATGCCGCCGCATTTTTGAAAATATTTGTCACTTAATTTCTATCGCTGCACGACCAAACGTTTCACCTGTTTGGTACCATCAGCTGCCGTCATTTCCAGATAGTAGAAACCGCTGGTCAAGTTGCCGGGTAGTTGCAGAGCGGTAGCTTCTGTGGAGGCTTCCACTTCGGTGCGCTGCACTTGTTGGCCAGTTACATTCAACACTCTCAGGTTTACGCGTTGACCATTCCAGGAGGACAGGTTGACAAATAGCTGACCCGTCGTTGGATTTGGATAAACCGTCATTTGGCCAGTAAATTCTGTTTGCTGGTTTTCCCGATTTGCTACTCCTGCTGGAACCGGGCAATCGAAGATATTACCATACGTCTCGTAGCTCGTGCCATCGGCCAGTTTCGCAAAGAAAAAGATGTACTGCATATCGGTTTGCTCCGGCAAGGAATATTCAAATATATCGCTTTGGCCACCCGTTAGCCCAGTGCCGTTGGTTTTAAAACGAATGGAGTAGAATGGGCTGAAGTTGGGGTTGCGCACCGTATAAGTACGACCTCCGCCAGCGGCATAAGTGGACGTAGTAGCCGGGCTAACTGCCGTAACCCCATCGGGCACTTGAAACGCCACATAATTTAGCGCGCTGGTGCAAGTGTTGGTTACCCTGATCCGAAAAACCTTGTTGCCGTCCGCATCACGGCGGGTAGACAGGATTTCAAAGCGGATACAGGCCGTGTTTTTGACATCGCAAGCAGCTTCAAAGGCGATGAAGGCAGCAATATCCGTAACCGCTGTACCATTGCCAATTTTTCCAATCAGTGTTGCTACACCAGTTGTTAGATTGACCGTATATAAACCGTCGTTGATGCTCGTGCCAACATTAGCCACCAAATAAGCGCGGTTCTGAGCCGTAGCCGGATCATAGAAAACGTCCAGATCGGAAGTTTGATCGGTCAGGTTTTGCGTCAAACCGGAAGCACCTATGGTATTAAGGGTGCCGTTGTTGGGTGGGGCCTGCGTGGTAAATACATTCAACGAATCATCGTAGTTATACAATGCGGTAGTCGTAGTGCCAGCGAAGCTATTGGTGTAAGCGACGGCACCAATGGAAGGATTAACGCCCGCATTGGCATCGCCTGCGGCAAAAGCCAGGTTTGTGTCGGTAGCCGCAATAGCACCAGTCACTGGATGCAGCCGATAGTTGGCATTGTTACTGCCCGTCACTCGAATACGATCTACGGTAGGATTGAAATCAAAACCAATTTTTCCTGTTCCGAGGGCCAGCGTGATTGGAGCCGCGCCTATCGCAGTCGCCACACCAGTCGCCGGATTGATCGTATATAAACGGGCTTCGCCAGTAGCGGAATTGTAGCCCAATGTATATAGTTCGCCAGTTGCTGGCCGGAAATCCAAACCAGATAACACCTGGCCAGTAGCTATGCCAGTCACCGCTACTAATGTGCGGATAATACCCGGTTGCGCTGCATCGAAGGAAATCAGGCTTCCGCCAGTAGTCAGTCCATACAGCAAATCGCCAGTAACCGTAGGAGGCACCGCGCGCTCAATCAATACCGCAATATCCCGTACCGAACGACCGCCGCTAATAGTACCAACCGAAGTAACGGTGCTAGTAGGCAGATTTATCGTGTAAAGTTCTGCATTGGCTACAAAAAAGCCCTTATTGGTCGCAGTGGTGGCATCGAAATAAATATCCAAATCTACCGAAGCAGCATTGGATAAAGTCAAGCCCGAAGTGCCGAGCGTGTTTAGCGTGCCATTGTTCGGCGGTGCCTGGGTTGTAAATACGTTGAGAGAAAGGTCGTAATTGTACAAGGTGGTAGCTGACGCGCCGAGGTAACTATTGGTGTACGCTACCGTAGCAATATTGGGAGCTACGCCGGCATTGGCATCGGTAGTGGCAAAAGCCAGACTGCCATCCGTAGCGGCAATGGCCCCAGTCACGGGGTGTAGGCGATAGTTATTAGTACCAACTGTTACCCGAATGCGGTCAACGGTAGGGTTGAAATCGAAACCAATGTTAGTCATGTTCGCAGCAAGTGTTACTGCTGCCGCGCCGATGGCAGTGGCCGCGCCGGAGTTCCGGTCAATGGTGTATAAGCGTGCCTCGCCCGTAGTGGAATTGTAACCTAATCCGTATAATTGCCCGGTGGCGGGACGAAAATCCAGCCCGACCAGCAATTGGCCGGTTGCCACGCCAGTGATTTGCCGGCTACTGAGGAGCGTCCCAGGCGTTTGGGCATTAAAAGAAATCAGGTCCGCATCGGCAAGCGCATAGATGGTTTGCGCTTTGGAAGTGATGGTGGCTGCCAATAATAACAGCAGCGGCAGTAATCGAAAGAAGCGTAGATAGCGATGTTGGCTATTTGTCATGTGTCGGAAGTGTTTAAATAGTAGAAAGAAAATAGTGTAGTGGCATCTGGCGCGACAAAGCACCAGTGCTGAGAATAATTTTTGCAATCGGTAGAAATGGAAGGCAATAAATTCCGCGGAAAACCCTCGAACTCGAGGTAACACGTTAAGCACGTACCTCGCACTCATCTACGAGGAGTACTTCACTTAGGGTTTTCAATTGTTAATGATTTTCATTACTGTAACGTAAAATGTCTACGGAATGACAAAAACCCTTTTATAAAAGGGTAGTTTTAGCGTCGCTGAATAAAATTATCAGGGGTTGTGCCAGCAAAAATTGTACATTTAATAATTAATGCGAATCATGGGTTAAAAATGGTACTGATTTTCAAGTGGTTAGCGAACAGACCTGCCAGGTTTTTTGAAACCTGGCAGGTCTAAGTACTTGACATTCAAATACTTACTCAGCCAAACCCATGAGTCGCATATTTACTAATTTATCATGTCTGAAAAAATCCGAATCAGGGACCTGTCGTTTCAACCTCTTTTCTCCGCCGTCCAGATACAGGCTCGTGTACGCGAATTAGGCGCAGCCCTCACTCAGGAGCACAACGCAAATAATCCACTGTTTATCAGCATTTTAAGTGGCGCGTTTGTCTTTGCCTCCGACTTGATCCGAGCGTTTGAGGGAAATTGTGAGATCGGTTTTGTGAAATTGGCTTCTTATAGCGGCACTCGTTCTACGGGTGACGTACAAACCATTATGGGCCTCGAAAAGGACCTTCGAGGCCGCCACATTATAGTGGTGGAAGATATTGTGGATACGGGGCGGACACTGCATTTTTTCCTGGATCACCTGCGCCAACAGCAACCGGCCTCGCTCTGTACAGTAGCACTTTTGTACAAGCCGGATGCCATAGAGTTTCCAGTGTCGGTGGAGCACATTGGCTTCGACATTGAAAACCGCTTCGTGGTCGGCTATGGATTGGACTACGATGGCTGGGGCCGCAATCTGCCCGGTATTTTTGTATTGCGGCCTGAATTTGGCTCGTAAAACAGCAAAATTTTGTTCTGCTGGAACAATCTGCTATTCCTTCACGACTTGCAAAGCCCGGAATACCTTTCCGTTTTTATCTGCCAAAGCAACAAAATAAGTGCCTGCTGGTTGGCCTGCGAGCGAATACCGTTGGGCAGGCGAAGCTGCAAATTCAGCCACCTGACGACCACTCGCACTGTACAGTCGTACCGTCTGTACCGCCTCGGCATGCTCCAGAGAAAAAGATTCAGCCACGGGATTCGGATACAACTGAATCCGCAAACTAGAAGCCTGATCCGTAGTGCCTGATGTACCAATGCTAAGAAAATAATAGGCACTGGCCGTGTCGGCAGGTTCGGCAGCATTGGTAAATTGCAGGCGTATAATCACGCTGCCTGGTGTACCGTCTTCACTGACCAGGTCCGCAATCATATGAGCGCTGGAATCAGTTTCCAAAGTGAAAGTTTTGCTGTTTACCTGAGGCGCATAGCATTGGTTTGGGTCACAGATCTGGGTCACACAATTCGGGGTCAGATTGATTTCAAAGCGCCGCCACTTGATAGAAAGAGGGGCACCACTCACGTTAGTGAGGTCATTAGTTGCCTGGGCCGTCGTTTCCGGTGCCAAAATGAAGCCAGTAACAGTATCTTGGGAAAGAATAAAAGCGGACTGCGCTGTGGCGAACGAGCAAAAAGCGAGTACAAAAAGCAGGGTAGAGGAAATTTTTCTCATAAGCGAAATGTCATGGATTAGCAAGTGTCAAGATTTTAAACAAAGGTAGATGCTAGTGGCGGGAATGCCGCTCTAATTTTGGCTTACCAAAGCGTTATATCCAGTGGCGGACAGTTTTAGCAAAAAAAAATGACCAATTATAAGGCACTCTTTCTATTTCTACTGCTGGCGATCAATCGCTTACCAGCGCAATTGCCTGCTGGCTCCATAGCACCCGATTTTACCGCGACGGATGTGACTGGCCAATCCTGGCATCTCTACGATTTATTGGCGCAAGATAAGATTGTGCTGCTGGAGATAGGTGCTACCTGGTGTGGCCCCTGTTGGGCATATCATAATAGCGGGGCATTGCAGGAATTTTATGCCACGCATGGCCCGGCTGGCGATGGTCGGGTGCAGGTATTTTTCATCGAAGGCGATCCTAACACCGACGTAAATTGCCTGTATGGCCAAACGGGCTGCGCTGGCATGACCCTCGGCAATTGGGTAGATGCTACTTCCTACCCAGTCATTGATGATGCCACTATCGCTGAAAGTTACCAGCCCGTCTACTATCCCACGCTATTCATGATTTGTCCCAATCATAAAGCTTACGAAGTTGGACAATTTGACGCTACCAAACTTTGGGAAAAGGCCAGCCAGTGCCCGGTCGCTTTGGGCGTAAATAATGCCGGTATTTTTGATTTTTTTAGCGGCACTGACCTACACGAAATATGCGGCACCCTGGATTTGGCACCTACTTTCAAATTAATCAACCTCGGCTCCCAACCCTTGACTTCGGCACAATTACAAGTGCGCTGGAATAATACGCCGCTCCAATATATAGCCTGGACTGGAAATTTGCCACTCTATGGTGAGGCGGATATTGCGTTCAATAATTTTTCCTTGAGCGGCACCGGATCGCTGGAAACAAAAATTACGACCGTTAATTATCTGCCGATGGACGACGACCCCGCCAATAATATACACACTGACCACTTCGTACAGGCCAGCAATTTTAATAGTCAACAAGTGGTGCTGCGCATTCGGACGGACAATTTTGGGGCGGAAACCTATTGGGAGGTACGGGATGATGTCGGCAATGTACTCCATCATGGTGGTAATGAAGCAGTTGGACCGAATGGCGGAGGCCAGTATTTTGGTGTTTCCAGTGGCCCCGGCGCTTATGGCAACCTGGCTTTTATCAAAGATACCCTTGATCTGCCCGCTCCCGGCTGTTATTCTATTCACTTTGTGGATGCCTATGGCGATGGGATGTGCTGCGAATTTGGCAATGGATTTTATCGTCTGTACAATCTTGACTCGCCCATGATGCCCGTTCTATGGGGTGGTGAGTTTGAAGCCTACGACCATCGAGGTTTTGGTGCTGCTGGCACCACCAGTGTCGCAGTAGCAGAGACAGAATCCCTTGATACCCAGGTGTTTCCCAATCCTGCCACTGACGAAGTACACCTGGTTTTCCAGTTGGCCGCTGCTACTCCGGTCAATTATCTGGTGTATAATGCGCAAGGGCAGGTCATGTTCGAGCAAGGTCGCGGGTCGGTTGCGGGCGAACAAGACTGGACCATTCCGGTAGCTGATTGGCCGTCTGGTTTATATTTACTGCAACTTCAGGCGGGAGAACACCGTATTGCGCGGTCATTCCTCGTAGAAAGATAGGGGAATACTAAAAAACGCGACAAACTGTGGGTCCACAGTCTGCCGCGCGTGATATTTTGAAGCCAGTTCTTTGGCTGATGTAGGCTTACTTGCCGCCGCGCAGTGCGCGTGGGATTTCGATAGAGGCAACGGGTACCGCTGCGGTGTTGGTGATTTCTACTCCTTCGGAGATAGAAATGTCGCGTACCCGGATCGTCGAACCAAGTTCCATCTTGGAAATATCGGCCGACACTTCATCCACTACTTTTTCAGGAGTAGTCAGGATGTTCACCGAACGCATACGCGGAATGAATTTGCCGCCTTCTTTCACCCCCGGAGCTGTTCCGACAAAGCGAAGTGGCACCGTGGCTTTGAATTTGACACCCGGCACCAGTTGCAGGAAATCAAGGTGAATCACCTCGTCCGTCACTGGGTGGAACTGAATATCTTTCACAATACAATGAAAGGTCGCGTCACCAAGGGTCACATCCGCCATTTTGAACTTGGGCGTATAGACCAAAGCCCGGGCTTCGGTGGTGGCCAGGGTAAAGTGGATCGCGTCGCCGCCGCCACTTTTGTACATCACAGCCGGAATTTGACCAGCCCGACGGGTTTTTCTGGCTTCTTCTTTTCCGGACTTCTCCTTCCGATGGGCCTGTATAGCAACGATTTCCATTATTTTTTCTCTAAAAATTTGATGTTGTTTCAAAAACGACCGCAAAGGTAAGCACGGAAAGATGGAAATTCCAAAGACAGCGAAAAAAAATGTGCGTTGGGCAAAAGTTATAGCAAAGACCATACTGCCGCGCCATCGGTAGCCCGCCGGATTTTCTTTACCTGGCCCTTTGTCTCGAGTTCTGTCAGCAGAGTCAGTACCGTTGCTTTGTCCAGGCCCGTATCCTGACTCAAGCCGGCCAGGGTGCGAAAGGCATATTTCCCCGATTTAAAGGTCAAGATGATTTTCTGCTCATCACTGAGCGGCATCGCTGCACCACGGCTACGTACAGCTTCCAAATTGTCCTCTCCTTCCGCTGGCCCCGGCGAAACCTCCGGATCGGAATTTTGCTGCACTAAAACGCCCGTCGTTTCGTCCAGCTCTTCCTGCTTTTGTTTCACCTGATTGACTTCCTGCAATAATTTGTCGCCCAGCGATTGCAGGAATTTGCCGGAAAAAATCGACGCTACCATGCAAAATCCAAAGAAAACGAAGAATGAAGTGGGATCGTTGCTCAGGCATCCAGTCATTAAACCGCTGGATACGGTCTGCAAAAACAGCGGTACTGTAGCCGCCGCAGTCAGCCCTAACAGGCAGGATTTGAAGACATCGTGCCAGAGCCAGGAGGTGTCCGGCTTGTTCATAAAATAGTTGGCCAAGCCGCCTACTAATCCGGCGACTAAAATCAGGCTAACCAGGATAATGATGCTCATCATAGGAAAATTGCTTGTATGATTTGGAGGCACCAAAGTAGCGGATTTTTATCTTAAAATCCGCACTTCTTCCACCGGAATCATCACAGTGCGAGTTTGCTGCGTCCGTTCCGAAACATCTTCGCCAGCCCCTTCCAAACGCAGGACACCGCGTGGACATACCGCTGCGCAAATGCCGCAACCCACGCAGGACGCGCGCACTATATCCTGACCGCGTTGGGCGTAGTGACGTACATCAATGCCCATTTCGCAGTAAGTGGAGCAATTGCCACAACTAATACATTGGCCGCCATTGGTCGTAATGCGGAATTTGGAGGCTTTTTTCTGCCAAATACCCAGCCAGGCCGCCATCGGGCAACCAAACCGGCACCAGACCCGGCTGCCCATAAGAGGATAAAAACCAACTCCTATCACCCCGGAAAACACCGAGCCAATGGCAAAAGAATAAGACTTGTAAAAACCCTCGGAAAAGTTACCCAGCAAGCCGCGTCCGGTAGCGACATTGATCCACAACAAAGCCGTCATCAGCACAGCAAAAACCAAGACAGAATAGACCGTCCGGCGTTCTATCTTCCACGCAGGCAGGCTTTTATCCGACAAATGTCGAAACGGGTCGCCCGCCGTTTCGGCCAATCCACCGCAACCACAGACCCAGGAGCAGTACCACCTTTTACCAAAAAAATAAGTCAAAATAGGCGTACCAATAAAAAACATCGCCAGTCCAAACCAGAAATAAAACATTCCCAAACCGGAGGGCGCATAATTTTGATAGGCCATCGGCGTACCCTGATAATAAGAAAGCGGCCAGAAATAGGTAAAATAAATCTCCGGTTGCTGCAAGCGCACCAGCAGGCTGGGCAGCAGAAAAGCAAAACCTAACTGGAAGAACATCACCGAAATGGAGCGGATCAGTTGGTAAGGATTGTGGCGGTATTTATTGATAAATTTCCAGCCCATCAGCAGCACGGCCAGCGTATAAAAACTACCGTACACAAACCATTGATTGGCAGCCCGGCCCTGCAAGGTATAGCTCAATGGATCGAAAAGAGCAGCCAGGCCGACGTTGGCTACGCCATTGCCGCGCACACCCAAGTATTCGGGCCACCAATACAGGCACACATAGAATCCGGTGAAAATAATACCAAATAACCACCCCCACACACCCCGCGCCGTGAGGCTGCGCAGCCAGACCCCATTGTTTTTGATGCCTTCCGGGCGGCCTTGGTATTCTGCATGGATGAACATACCCGTCCCTAAAGTCATCAAGGCCATTGCCGCCAGAAAAGTCGGCAGCGGTGCCAAGGCTTGCCCGGCCGCCCAGGTAAGGAGCATTAATAACGCGCCCAAACCAGCAACGGCCAAAGCGATTTTTTGTCGCCCGGTGGTGAACATGGGGCTTGGCGTAGCGAGGGAAAGGCTTGGGTTGTTCATAGTGGGTATTGGTTAATGGTGTATTGGTCATTGGGAAATAGACGTGGACACATTGACCACATTCCTCACATTGACCACATTAATTTTTAACTTATTTTAAGAACTCCAACACTGCACTTAGGCCGCGCCGCTTTCGCAGGGGCAGATTTTTGCCAGTTTGCTGGTTATAGGATTGTACCAATTCTGTTTCGTGTTGCGGATAAAATTCGGGATCGAAATTGGCCAGACCTAAATTGGCCAATACCGTCTCCAGCGTGGCCCCGGAAGCGATCCATTTATCACAGACTTCGTGGCGATAACGCACGCCCATCAGGTTGAAACCCAGCACTTTACCGCTGTCCTTTTCATAATTAATACGGATGCTTTTCTTGCCTGCGGGATGCTCCCAATACAGCGAGGCTTGTCCGTCGGGCAGTTTCGCCTGGATGTCGCCGTAAATCTGGTATTCAATGTCAAAAAACTTGGCGGAATTGAACCAAATACCTGGCTCATAGCGGGTACGCTGATCGCAAATAGTATGTGCTACCGTCTCGCCCATCATGCGGCCCACGTACCACACCGCTTCGATGGATTTCCGACCGGGCGGCGGCGAGCGCAGTTCAGCGCAGTCACCAATAGCGTAGACATCGGGCAGATTGGTTTCCAGATACTCGTTCACCAGAATACCTTTATTGATCTCTAAACCGCTGTCTTTCAGGAAGTTAATATTTGGACTCACCCCCACGGCAAGGCCCACATAGCCACAGGGAATGGTCTCGCCTTTTTTAGTCACCACCGCTTTTACCTTACCATCTTCGGTAGGTAATATTTCTTCCAATTCCGTTTCCAGTCGTAGATCAATGTGATGCTCACGCAAATGGCGGGTCACCATCGCGGCTTCTTCGGGCGGTAAAATATTGCTCCAAAAATCAGGATCACGCACCAGAAACGTCACCGGAATGTGGCGGCTATGAAACATCTCCACCATCTCGATGCCGATCAAGCCACCGCCGACTACTACGGCACGAGCGTCCGCCCGTTTTTCCCGACTAATAGCGTGGTTTTCCATTGCTTCCAAATCCTGTTTGGAATACAGCCCACGCGCGCCATCCAGGTCTTGACCCGGCCAGCCGAATTTGTTGGAAGCGGAACCTACGGATAATAAAAGGCGGTCGTAATCCAAACTTTCGCCGTCTGGCAAAAAATAGTTTTTTGCCTTGAAAATCAATGCGTTCTACGCGGGCGCGCCGCAATTGGAGTCGATTTTTCTCCCAAAACCACTCTTCATAAGGCTGCGTATCCTGAAAGCGCAAGTGGCCCATATAGACATACATCAGGGCCGTGCGGCTGAAAAAATAGTCCGCTTCATCGGAGACAATCGTAATGGCGTGTTCGCTGTGCTTGCGAATGTGCCGGGCGGCGGTGATGCCGCTAATACCGTTGCCGAGGATGACGATGTGCATGAGGTGTCGGAAGCGTGGACGGGTTTGCAAATGCCGAAAAGGAACTTCGGTGGGCATTAATTATACGCACGAAGCCGTCGGCAAGATTTATTTGCGGTAAATGTAAACTAGTCCACGAGATTTAGGCCAAACACCCTTGGTCAGTTTATGCACTTGTCGGGAGCCGGACGAACAACCTCACATCCATTTCACCTTTTCCGCCACGGGCCGACGCTTGCTGGGCAGATGGGGCATATTGTGCCAGGCAAGATAAAGCAATCCCAAGCAACTATCACCCGGCTCCAATTGGAAGAAGTCGTGGCCTTCTAGTGCTGCTTTGGGGCTGGACCAATAGCAACCCAATCCCGCAGCAGTACAAGTCAACCACATATTCTGCACGGCGCAGGCGAGGGCCGCGTTTTCTTCCCATTCCGGCAGGCCATTCACCGGATCAAAATGGCGACACAAAGCGATGGCTGCGCCCGCCCGCAACGGATTTTCCCGGCTTTTCAGCCTTTTTTCTTCCGAAAATTGGCCCGGCGGGGTGTTGGCCACATAAAATTGCTCCAGGTAAATGCTCAATCGCTGGCGACTTTCTGCCGAATGAAACACCCGAAAACGCCACGGTTCCGTCAGTTTGTGGGTGGGTGCCTGGTTGGCATTTTCGAGCAATTGCTCAATCAGACTGCGCTCGATGGGTTGGTCTGGCAAATAGAATTTAGCAAAAACGGATCGGCGGCGGTGAATTAGCTCGGTAATTTCGGCAAGTTGCATGGGTGGAATGGTTAGCGGTTGCTGGTTATTAGTTATTGGCCACAACATTGTTTTTATACCAAAATGGCCGCTTGCTGCCCAATCCATTGCGCCTGCACCGTTTCGCCACCGGGCCATAATTCTTTCAATAAAACTGGCGCAATCGTATTAATGCGGTTCGGCGCAAAAGGCAATTCGATCTTCACGTAATTGTCCGTGAAACCGTTCAGCAAGGCAGGGTCTTTATGTTTTTCAAATAGCACGGGCCGCACCGTGCCGAGGTGCTGTTGATAAAAGTCGCGCCGTTTCATTTCTGACAAACCACGCAGGGCCTGATTACGCCGTTTGCGCTCTTCCTGCGGAACCGTGTCGGGCATCGTCGCAGCAGGCGTATTGGCCCGTTCCGAATAAGTAAACACGTGCAAATACGACACATCCAAATCCTGCAAAAAACGATAGGTTTCCAGAAAATCCTCCTCCGTCTCGCCGGGAAAACCCACGATCACATCGCAACCGATACAGGCGTGCGGCATTTTTTGCTTAATCAGGCTTACCCGTTCGGCATAAAGATCGCGCGTATAGCGGCGGCGCATAGTACGCAGTTGCGTGTCGTTGCCAGACTGCAAAGGCACGTGAAAGTGCGGCATAAAACGCTGACTTTCCCCCACGAAGCCGATAATTTCGCTGGTCAGCAAATTCGGTTCAATACTGCTGATCCGAAAGCGGGGCACTTCTTCCACCCGATCCAGTTCCCGAATCAAATCAATAAAAAGTGCTTCTTTCTTGGCGCGTGTTCCTTCGATGACCTCCGTGCCATTGCCAAAATCGCCGAGATTTACGCCAGTCAACACAATTTCCTTAGTGCCAGCAGCGGCGATCTGACGGACATTGGCCAGCACATTTTCGACGGTATCGGAACGGCTGGCACCGCGCGCCTGCGGAATGGTGCAGAAGGCGCATTTGTAATCGCAGCCGTCCTGTACTTTCAAAAAAGAGCGGGTACGGTCGCCAAAGGAAAACGAGGCATTGAATGTATTCACGTCGCGCACGTCGCCTGCGTAAACCATGCCTTTGCCGGGAGCCTTGGAAAGGTCGTCCACGTAATCCAGCATACGGAATTTCTCGCCCGCGCCCAGCACCAGATCCACGCCGGGAATGTCGGCGATTTCCTGTGGTTTTAGTTGGGCGTAGCAGCCGGTAACTACGATGAAAGCATCGGGTTGGCGGCGCAGGGCCTGGCGCACGATCTTCTGGCATTCGCGGTCGGCTTGCTCCGTGACGGAACAGGTATTGAGTACATAAATGTCGGCGGGTTCCTCAAATTTCACAGGTAAATAACCATTGCGCTCAAACAACTGCGCCAGCGCGGAGGTCTCCGAGTAGTTCAGCTTGCAGCCAAGGGTGTGAAAAGCGACGGTACGCGGAGTCACGAGAAAGTATGAATTATGAATGATAAATTATAGAGAAAGAGCGCAAAAATAGCTTCTTTCTCTGAATCGGTGCGCAACCATTACTTAGCCAATAGGTCATCCATTTTCTCTAATAACCACTTCTTTGGCATGGTAGAAGAGGTTTCGGTGACGCGCTGCCGGAGTTTGGCCAGTGCTGCCTGGTCGGATGGAGACAGAGAGGTCAACTTCTTGACGATGTGCAGGAAGTTATTGTACTCCCGTTTTTGATTTTTGGAAATGATTTTATTGCGCCGGAGAAAAATCCGAAAACTATCTATGAGGGAGTCGAGGGCGATGACTTCGTCGGTTTCGTAGTAGGTGCGCACTAACATGGATTTAGCTCCTAAAGCATATATAACATCACTATATTCTATATTTTGTAGTAAATCAATGACTTTTTCATATTGTTTCAAATGAAAATACAAATATGCTAAGTTGAAAGAACGAGCATTTTCTCGAATTGGTGTTGGTAAATAAGCAGAATAGTCTTGAATAAATAGTTCTGCCCAAGCAAATTCACTGACTCCCAAACTGGAAGTTATAATATTTTTATATACACCTTCTGATAGATGACCATCTTCTAATAATATGTCTTGCTCAATGATCTTTTTAAAAATATTAAATACTGCGCGGTAATATTCCTTTTTGCCCTGATTTATTTTTAAAGCGCAATAGTTCTGGGCAATATGATAATTTTCCCGCAGGTCTTCTTTACTGAGTTCAGAAGCAAAATTATCAAGATTATCCATCAAATCTCGAAAATGCTGCTCTTGTTCAGGCTCGTTGAAACAGGCTATTACTTTTAAATATATTTGGATTAAAGGTATTTTAGTAAAACGCTCGTCGGCCAGGTACTCCCAAAAACCAGGAACCATTTTCATTTCCTGCTCTGTCGCTCTGGAACCTCGATATAACAACAAAGCTACATAAAATCTCAACTTTTGGGTGAGATAAAAGCACTCTAAGTAAAAGTCGGCAGGTTCTAACTTATCAACTTTGGAGGCGCGATAAAAAATATTCCGGTGCATCCTAAACTGATCCAAATAAGTCGTTGTAGAGCTCGTCGGACTTTCATTTAATAATTTCTCCAAGCGCTTCTCGAGGCTAGTCAAATGTTTCTTTAGTTCCGGTTTATCAAGCACTTTTTGCATTTCCAAAGCCTCTCCAAGTGGGTCTTGGCGACGGGCTTCCTGCACTATAAATTGTAGGGCGAGTTGAGTGAGATCGGAGGCTAACCGGCGCAGATGGGCATCGTCCAGACAACGCTTTGGATAAAGCATTGCCCAGACCTTTTCTTTTTTCAACTGATGGGTCGCCATTTCTCCTTTACGCAGGGCCTGATTCACCACGTCAAACAATCGCGTTACGTCCTCTTGGTCGTTGAAGTAAGGCGATTGCAGGAACTTGTACAGCCGCGTCATTTCCACCTTGGAAAAGGTCTGTAATAAAGAAATCAATTTGTCGCTGAACATGAGATTTGCGTCTGGGCTATTTGATACAGCCATTCGTCAGATAGCTGGCAGAAACGTAAATTTTTGTTCCGCCGTATTGTCTGATAATAATTTTTATAAGCCGCAACGGGCCGCGCATTTTTTTGAAAATCATTGCTTTATCTTAATTCCTTAAAAATTTATTTGGCGGCAAGTTTAAGAAAATGTCAGCATTGCTACTGGGAAAAATTTACATCTTTGTACCGCCAAAACAGCCTTTGGCCCAACGATTGCGGCAGAATAGCCGTCACTTGCGTAAAACTGGAGAAAATGGCCTATTCCCTACCTGCTTTTTACTGCCTGACCCCAAGGAAAAATCTGTTGCTGACTCTTGCTCTCGTCCTTTTGGGCAGTGTCCAACTAATGGCGCAGTGCGACCGTATTGGTCGGGTGGTCAGTGTCACGCCCGGCTGTGGAGCAGTCATTAAAGACCTGAGTACAGGCCAATTCCTGCGTGCCATATCAGGCATCAACCCGCTGGTTGGTGGCGAGACTATTCGCTTTGGTGCGGAGCTGGTGCCTGATTCGATTCCCTGTGTCGAAGACGGATTGCCCACTATGAGCCTGGTATGTTTAGGCGATTTGTCGGCTGCCGAAGCGCAGTTTGGATATTTTGCCAACCCTATGAATCCGCTGCAATACACCTTTCAGGCAGCATTATCCAATCCCAATACTCAGACCTGTCAGTGGAGTTTTGGGGAAGGGCCGCTGACTGATTTTCCGGGCAATACCGTAGAACATATTTTTCCCCAGCCCGGTGTGTACACGGTTTGCCTCGAAATTACGGATGATTCCGGCACCACGACCCACCACTGTCAGGAGGTAATGGTGAGTACGCAGGCAGCTACCCTCTGTGGTTATGATGCCTTGGTGACGGCGGTTGGTACACAGGTATATGCCAAGTTATTGGCCCAAAATAGTAATGCAGGCGAGATCAATACCATCGGCTGGTATAATGGCGATAACGGACCTTTATTGGGCGAAACGCCTAATTTGACAACTACTTTACCCGACGTTGGCACCTATTCTATTTGTGCAAAATACCAGGTAAAGACTTTAATTCCCAATACACCTTGCATTTCTTCGGTCTGCAAGGCCGTTACGATCCTTGAACCGGGCTGTGCCAGGCCACAAATACCTGATCTGGAATCAACTTGCCAGATGCAGATAGTACCGGTTTGCGGCTGCGACAATGTCACCTACGAAAATGAATGCGACGCGTTGGCGGCTGGTCTGAATACCTGGTGGGCAGGCGATTGCAACTCCATTTATGGTTCTTGTATGGCCGATATGGAGATGAAGATTGTGGCGGGCAATCCAGATGAAGGCTACACGGTAGAGTTCAAAAATATGTCGGTGGGCAATTTCAGCCTAACCTATCTGGACTTTGGCGATGGCAGCCCAATTTGGGAGGCAACGCAGTGGACCTCCGTGTTGCACCACTATGCCAGGGGTGATGTTTATCACGTTGATTTGAGTGTATGGAAGCAAAATGGTTGTGTCTCGTCAGTGACCAAAATATTAACGACAGACGCGCTCAGTCTGACCGCTGCCAACTTGCCGACTACTCCCGATTATGTGTTGCCAGGTGATGCCGATGGCGATGAGAAAGCCAACGTCTATGACCTGCTGAATATTGGCGTGGGTTATCTCAGTTCAGGAGTACCGCGTCCCGTGGCTACTACTGACTGGACACCGCAATTTGCTGCCAATTGGCCGAAACACCTGGCCTCCTCATTGAATTACAAGCACTTCGACTGCGACGGTGATGGCCTGGTGACCGACTTGGATGCCGACGTGATCGAGCCACATTATACTCCGATTGATAGCAGTGCAGTAGCCGTCATCCCCGGTGCTCCGGCCGTTTGGGTGAAATTTAATCAGGACACTATTGTCGTGAATCCAAATAACCCCATGCCGCTGACAATTACTGCATCTGTTATGGTCGGTAGCCCGGGAGTGCCTGCCTTGGACCTATACGGATTAGCATTTGCCCTGAAATATCCTGAATACGTGAATCATGACCCGGAGGTAGAATACAAAAACGATTTTTTTGGCATTTCTAATCATATTCTGTGGCTGCCCAAAGACAACTATGATCGTCGGCAACTCGATCTGGGTTTTACCCAAAAATATGAACCTGCGTCGGGCTACGGTGCCATTGCTACGCTTACTTTTGAAACAGATTTTATTATCATTATTGACATCATCGAACGCGAAATCGGCGATACGAAACCATTCACCGTGCCTATCCGTGGCCTCAAAGCCGTGAACGCCGACGGCCAAATTATCGAGTTTGGTACCTCCGCTGTGCAGGATACGGTCTGGATAAAATTGCTGGAAGCCACAAGTACCCACGACCAAAGCCTTCAGCAGCAAGTGCAACTATATCCAAATCCAACGACCGGAGAAACCCGCATTCTTACCGGCGATCTGGACGTGGAGCGCGTGGAAGTAACCAATGCCTTGGGGCAACAGGTCTATACCGCAGCCCCTTCCGGCGGACAGGTGCAAAGGCTATCGGTAACAGGCTGGGCTGCTGGCTTGTACACAGTGCGCTTACAGACGACGCAGGGCATTGTAGAGAAAAAGCTGATGGTACATTGATTCGGAAGCGGGTTATTGGAATTGGCATACAACCCTTCCGGGCCAAGGTTGTTTCTCTTGTCCACGATTGAAATGATCAGCCTATATCCATGACCCAACTGCAAGTTTTTGAATTCAACCCTATGTCCGAGAACACCTACGTGCTCTACGACGAAACTGGGGAGTGTGCCATCTTCGATCCCGGCTGCTATACCGCCGCCGAACGGGCTACGCTGAAAAATTTTATAGAGCAAAATCAATTGCGTCCGGTGCGACTCTTCAATACGCACTGCCATCTGGATCATATATTTGGCAACAAATTCGTGGCGGACACCTGGGGCCTGGGGCTGGAAACCCACCGGGGCGAGCTGCCAGTGCTGGAGCGTTATCTGGCTGCATCGCAGATGTATGGTCTGGTGCAAGCAGAGCCATCGCCTGCCCCCACCGCTTTTCTGGAAGCAGGGACGGAGGTTGTTTTTGGAAACACGCGCTTGAAAGTGCTACTTACGCCCGGTCATTCGCCCGCCAGCATTTCGTTCTACTGCCAGGAAGAGGGCTTCGTATTGGCGGGCGACGTGCTGTTTTTGGAGAGCATTGGTCGCACCGATTTGCCGGGCGGCAATACAAATACCTTATTAGAAAGTATTCGTAGTCAACTATTTACGTTGCCTCCCGAAACATTAGTATATCCCGGACATGGCCCCGCCACCACCGTTCGACATGAAATGGAGTACAACCCATTTCTTTAAAAAAGGCAAACAGCAACATCCCAATTCTTATTAAGAAAGCAAGGAGAAACGTTTATCCTTGAGGCTGACCATCCACTCCATAATCAAACTATATGCTAACGTCCCCGCCATCCCCGGTGGATGACGTAATTTTGTACACTGATAAAAATCCTTTTTCAAAAAACAGGATTTTACATCTCTCAACCTGTAAACCTTTTCCAGGACGGGTCAAGATAAGATGTACTCAACCACCTCAACATCTTCAACAACAACATGACCAATGCCATCATTCGCCGCGTCATTGTGCTGGGCGCGGTGTCCATCCTTAGCCTGCTTTCGGTGCAGACTTACTGGATATTGCGTACCTGGGATTTGCAGGAGCGGGAATTCAACCGGAAGGTTAATCAGGCTATGCTGGATGCGGCCAACGACCTGAGCAGCATCAAGGGCTTTACGTTGCCTACGGTGAGTTTTGTGCGGCAGTTGTCGTCCAATTATTGGGTTGTGAACATCAATAATGTGTTTGAGGCGGACGATCTCGAATACTGCCTGGACGCGGCCTTTCAAGTGCAAAGCCTCAAAGAAAACTATGAATATGGCATTTTTGACTGCTCCAGCGACGAAATGGTGCGGGGCAAACTCGTCAAATCAAATGATCCCACCCGTGCGCCTTTGGCTGAGCCACTACCGAAGCACAACGAGTCAGATTTTATCTACTATTTTGGGGTGCGTTTTCCCGACAGAAGAGTCAATATTCTGACCAATATGTGGGTTGTCCTGATGTTCAGCACCTTAATGCTCATTACAATTGCATTTTTCATTTATTCCATGTTCGTCATTTTGCGCCAGAAACAGCTCTCCGAGCTACAGCGGGATTTTATTAACAATATGACCCACGAGTTCAAAACGCCCATTTCGACGATTAATATTTCGACAGACGTTTTCCTGCAAAATGAAAAAATTAAAGAAGACGCACGGTTAAATCGCTACGCTGGCATCATCAAAGAACAAGTGATGCGGCTAAATACGCAGGTGGAAAAAGTGCTGCAACTCGCCAAAATCGAGCGCGATAATATTGAACTCAATCAGGAAAAGCTGGATTTGGCGGAGCTGATCCGCAGTATTTCGCCGTCTATGGAATTGAAAGTCAATGAAAAACAAGGCCTGCTGCATCTTAATCTACATGCTGCGCAAAGCACTGTTCGCGCCGACCAGATTCATTTGACTAATATTTTGCACAACCTGGTGGACAATGCCGTAAAATATAGCCGGGGAGTACCAGAAATTCGTATTGGGCTGCACAATGAGGGCCGCCACCTGGTATTGAGCGTAAGCGATAATGGGATAGGCATCCCCAAAGAACACCATAAGAGGGTGTTTGACCGCTTTTACCGAGTGCCAATGGGCAACGTGCACAACGTAAAAGGTTTCGGTCTGGGACTATTTTACGTAAAGAGTATGTGCCAGGCTCATCACTGGAAGCTTGGTCTGACGAGTGAGCCAGATCAAGGTACACAGATATCCATTACTATGCCGGTTGCTTGATTCGCGAAGTGTTTGACTAATGAATTAATTATTGGGCAGCAAAATCTTCGCAACCGCTCTACATTGCCGGGAAATTCTCTTTACAAGCAATGACAAGCCATACTTTTCCGCTGGCCGATTACGCCGTCCACCTTGGTCCATTAGCCGAGACGCTTCCAACCTGGCTGCATGACCGCAATTATTCCTCCATTTTTGTCATCAGCGACGAAAATACCCGGGAGCATTGCCTGCCCTACTTCCATTCAATTTCTCCCTGGAAGGATGCACCGCAAGGCACCACTCTTCCCCCCGGCGAATCCTTCAAAACCCTTCCTACCTGCGAACGTGTATGGCAAGCCATGCTAGAGGCAAATCTGGATCGAAAGGCACTGGTCATCAATGTAGGCGGCGGCGTAGTGGGCGATTTGGGTGGTTTTTGTGCGGCTACCTGGAAGCGTGGCGTGGATTTTATCCAAATTCCGACTACACTGCTTTCGATGACCGATGCGGCTATTGGCGGTAAGTTAGGTATTGATTTTCAAGGACTTAAAAACATAGTTGGTGTTTTTCAGAATCCGGCAGCGGTGTTTGTTGACCCGTTTTTTTTACAAACCCTGCCTGAACGCGAACTGCGGAGCGGCTTCGCAGAAGTCATTAAGCATGCCTTGATTGGTAATCCGGCGTTGTGGCAGAATATCGAAGCCATGCCCAATCTGGAAGATGCGCCCTGGATGACGATATTGCGCGCTTCCATCTCCGTCAAAGTGCGCGTCGTCACCGAAGACCCGCACGAAAAATCGCTGCGAATGCTGCTCAATTATGGTCACACTATCGGTCATGCCGTGGAAAGCTACTTTCTAAAAGGCCCTTTTCCGCGTACGCACGGGGAGGCTATTGCGCTGGGTATGATCTGCGAAAGCTGGCTGGCGCGCACGGCGACACCCAGTGGCCACAACCGTCTGGCCCAGATCATTACCCTGATTGCTGCGTCTTTTACCCACGATCCCATCCCCGAAGCGGCATTTCCAGAAATATGGGCCACGATGCAACAGGATAAAAAGAATTTAGCCAGCGTAGTGCGGCTGACCGTGCCGGGCGAAGAGCCATATTCAATGCAACTATTAGAAACCAATGCAACGGCGGTAGCGGAAAGTTTGATGTTCTATAATGGGTTGGTATAAAATAGAAAACCTATATTTTTACTTCTTTTGATTTCCCGTTAGCGTATATTTGAGGAGATGGTAAAAGTTGCGTTCTAAGAAGACAAGATTAATTGAGTTTATAAGCTGGTAAGTAGTTACTGGTTATTAGTTAATTGGTTATTGGGGTGATGATCAGCCTTCACCTCAATTTTAGGTTAAACTAATTAAGCCGAAATGCTTATAAAGCATTGATTAATAATAATTTACTTCTGCCTCCTTCTTAATACTGTTTCCTTACTTAGGAATGAATAGGCGACATTAAATCTCTGGTCAATTATGTCCATCCCATCCAAAAAAATAGAGGTAAAAAACCTGTCCAAATCTTATGGCGGAATACCGGCCCTAAAAAACATCAACCTTGCCGTCCATGCCGGTGAACTGCTTGGGCTTATCGGCCCCGACGGAGCGGGCAAAACCACCCTGTTTCGCATCCTCACCACGCTGTTGCTGCCCGATAGCGGCTCGGCGACGGTGCTGGGTTTGGATGTGGTGCAAGATTATAAGCAACTACGCCCGCGTATTGGTTACATGCCCGGTCGTTTTTCGCTGTACCAGGATTTGACGGTGGAAGAAAATCTGGAATTTTTCGCTGCCGTGTTTGGTACCACAGTGGAAGAAAATTACGCCCTGATCGAACCGATTTATGTCCAGATCGAACCTTTTCGGAAACGCCGCGCGGGAGCGTTGTCGGGCGGCATGAAACAAAAACTCGCTCTTTGTTGTGCATTAATTCATAAGCCCGACATCCTCTTTCTCGATGAACCCGGCACTGGCGTGGACCCGGTGAGCCGTCAGGAATTTTGGGAAATGCTCGACCGCCTGCGGGCACAAGGACTGACGATGCTGGTCAGTACACCCAATATGGACGAGGCGGCGCGCTGCGACCGCGTTGCCCTGCTGCAACACGGAGAAATCCTCGCGCTCGACACACCGCAGGGCATTACCGCCGCTTTTCAGCAGCCGCTTTTTGCCGTGCGTTCCGATGATATGTATCGCTTGATCAAGGACTTAAGAACTTTCGAAGGCGCAGTGGGATGTTATGCTTTCGGGGAATATGCGCATTTGGTTTTACAGACAACCGCCCAAAAAACGACAGAGAAAGCCATTTATGACTTTCTATTGGCCAAAAACCACCAGCATATTGAAGTAAAGCCTATTGCGGCGACCATCGAAGATTGCTTTATTGAACTGATGCAAAACTGATCTTTAATAATGAAATGGTTATTAATCATTCCATTCCTGTGCTTAACCTGGGTCTGTCTGGCTCAGGAAGGCATCTATGTGCCTGATCCGGCGCTGCGGGAAGCCTTGCAGAAACAGGGATTAATGAAAGGCGATACAATCCAGATACAAGCCAGTAGGAAGCAATTAGATATATCTAAGGCTGGTATTCACGATTTAACAGGAATTCGTGCTTTTACTGGATTATGGCGACTGAACGTATTTAGTAACGAATTGACTTCTTTAAACGAACTGCCCCCTCTACTCACTTATTTATCATGTCAAAATAATAAAATAGAAGTGCTTGATTTTGAGCACCCTACTTTAAAAATACTTATCGCGGGATCTAATAAAATTAAAATTATCAGAAAATTGCCTGGCAATCTACAAAAATTAGATGTTATAAAGAACCCATTGGATAGCATTTCAACGTTGCCAGAATCATTACAGGTATTAAATATTGCAAATTGTCAGTTCAAGCACCTGCCAATATTGCCCAATACTCTTGAATTATTAAATTATGCTGCTAATCCAATAGATACAGCCTTATTACCTGCTATTTTTAAAGCCTGTCCTTGTCAAAACACTCAATTAAACTGCCTTCCAAGCGAATTGATGAAATGGAAAATTTTTGGTCTGCCGGGACAGATATTTGCAGTAAAAGAATTTAATAAAATCCATAATATTTCACTAAAAATAACAACTGCTAATAGTTGGGGTATGGGAAGTGATACTATTAAAGTTGATTACGAACGTAAGGGCGATTTATTTAAAACTACAAGGGCTTTTCATAAATACGTAGGGTTAATCAGTCCAAAGGAGCGCCTAGGTGAAGGCGCGCGCCTGGACAGTATTTGGTTTGAACGAGAGTTCTCAGCACAAAAACTTTTTGAAACTCTGCATAATCTCTACTTGCCTACCCTTCAACTGAACAATCAGGATTTTGGGTACGAAAAATCTATATTCAAGATTGATCTATCAAAACTTCCAAAGGCTGCTCGTGATGGTCAAAGTCAATATCACACCTGTGAAGATTGTAGTTACTATACAATCGATATAAAATTCATTGATGCAAAAGCAATTACCAAAGTAATTCATCTGCAATTTGATAGCGGTTTCCGATTTCCCCAAATAGGAGATACTGCTATTAAAGAGTTCCCCATCCAGCAAATGCTGGAATGGTTATATCTATATCAACTTAGCCACCTGTTTTTTCCCGATGATATGACTTTAAACAAGTCGCATTTTCAGGAAAAGAGCATAGAATCACTGGCGGAATGGGCAAAAGAATTTTTTCCTGAATTAAATAAATAACCAATAAAACCAATTTTAAAATGAAATGGTTATTAATCATTCCATTCTTGTGCTTAACCTGGGTCTGTCTGGCTCAGGAAGGCATTTATGTGCCTGACCCGGCACTGCGGGAAGTTTTGCGCAAACAGGGATTAATGCAGGGTGATACGATCTTTCCACAAATTGGACTTTTGCAGTTAGACATCTCCAATTCCAATATCCACGATCTGACTGGCCAGCGGGCTTTTCGCGACCTGCGATATTTGAATGCCGCCGCCAACAAATTGACGGAACTGAATGATCTGCCTCCTAAATTGACAGATTTGTCGTGCTTTAATAACCAAATAGAAAAATTTGATTTTAAGCAAATATCTGCTCCCTTGCAAAATTTAGATCTCGGCAAGAATCCCCTGCATGCGCTTCTAAATTTGCCAAACGACCTGCAATCCCTGCATCTTTTTAATTGCCAATTGATTAATCTAAATACTATCAAGAAATGGCCCGACAGTTTACGATTCTTGGACCTTAGTAACAATCTATTAGATAGTATACCAATACTACCCGGCAGATTAGAAACTTTAAAAATCAGTAACTGCCAGTTTCGCCGCCTACCAGCACTTCCTGCTACGCTCAATTATCTAAATTATTCTGGTAATCCAATGGATACTGTTCTATTACCCAAGCCTTTCAGAAAGTATCTATGCGTCAGCCCTGAACAAAACTGCTGGCCAGCCGAATTGACCCGATGGAACCTTTTGCTATTCTGCCGAGTGACACATTTTACCATTGATGGAATTTGATCGAATTCGGGCTATTTCAATTAGCATGAGGTCCTTGCATGGTTGCTATCAGGGCATTCAAAAACTCTTGAAAAACAGCGTTATACCGATAAAATCGACCAAACTTAATTGGCAATGACAGCAGTGAGGTCATCTACGAACGACAGGGTGACTTTTTTAGAACTATTAAGGCTTTTTATAGATATTCGGGTATAGTTTATTCGGAGGAACGCCAGGGAGAAGGCGCATCATTTGGACAGCATTTGGTTCGAACGCAAGTTTTCGGCTGATCAACTTTTTAACATTCTTCACAACCTCCGCTTGCCCAAACTTCAATTGGATGAGGGTGATTTTGGCTATGAAAAATCAAAGTTTAGGATTGATTTATCCAGAATCGCCCGATATGAGATTACTGGGTCCTTAGTGGGTGCGATGACTGTACGAAATATTCAATTTTAATTCGGTTGATTGAAAAAGATGGCAGCCAGAAGCCAGATGAACTTAGGATATTCTACGACTATTTCGAATTTTTCGCCAGAAGGAAGCACCTCCTCCACAGTAGTCTCCCTTCGAGAAACACTCGAATGGCTCTACCTCTGTCAACTCAGCCGTTTGTTTTTCCCCGAAAATATAGGCTTGAATGAATTCCATTTCAATGAAAAAAGTATGGAGCAGCTGGCACTCTGGGCCAAGCAGGTTTTTCCCGAATTAAATAAAGAATAGTTATGTCCGACGTCATCACCACTGACCGCCTCACCCGCACTTTCGGCAAATTCACCGCCGTCAATGCCCTCAGTTTTTCTGTCCACGAAGGTGAAATCTTCGGCTTTCTGGGAGCCAACGGTGCAGGCAAAACCACAGCCCTAAAGATGCTCACCGGCCTCCTCACACCCACCAGCGGACAAGCAACGGTGGCTGGCTTCGATGTGAGCCGCCAACCCGAACAGGTGAAACGTCGCATCGGTTACATGAGCCAGCGATTCAGTCTATATGAAGACCTGACGGTCAGGGAAAACATTCGCTTATTCGGTGGCATTTATGGATTAAAAACGCCCAATATCAAGGCAAAAACTAGTGTTTTACTAGAAAAACTACAACTTGAACAAGAAGCCGATCAATTGGTAGGAGCCTTGCCATTGGGCTGGAAACAGAAACTGGCCTTCTCGGTGGCCCTGTTGCACGAACCCAAAATCGTGTTTCTCGACGAACCCACCAGCGGCGTAGACCCACTCACCCGCCGCCAATTCTGGGATTTGATTTACGAGGCCGCGCACACGGGCGTAACGCTCATGGTGACCACGCACTACATGGAAGAGGCCGAATACTGCAACCGCGTGAGCATTATGGTGGACGGAAAAATGGAGGCCCTCGACACGCCGGGGGCGATGAAAAAGACTTTCGACGCGAAGGATATGGACGAGGTGTTCAGGAAGTTGGCGCGGGGAAAGTAATTCTACAACTCATTGATAATGAAAATTATACTCAAAAATATCCTCTTCGTTCTAGTGGTCCCCGGTACGGTGGGCGGCTATTTGCCTTTTTATATCGGCAACCGCTACGCCCACCACATGGGCTGGTGGCATTGGCTGGGGCTGCCTTTATTGGTCATTGGATTTGCTATTCTGCTGATCTGCGTCTGGGATTTTGCCATGAAAGGACGCGGTACGCCTTTGCCGCTGGATCCGACCGAATTTCTAGTCACCAATCGGCTATATGAATCCACGCGAAATCCTATGTATGTTGGAGTTACCACGGCAATCATTGGCTGGACCGTCTGGTTTTCGACCTGGCAAGTAGTGCTGTATGATTTGGTAGTAATTACAGCGATGGTATTATTCGTGCTTTTCGTAGAAGAACCAACGCTGCGACGGCAATTTGGTAAGGCTTATGAGGCGTATTGTCAGCGGGTGCCACGCTGGTTTTGAAAGAATTATATAAAATGAATTGACTTATGTCTTCCTCCAAAACAGGTTCAAAACAGGGGCGTTTCACCGCTTTCGTCCTCAAAGAATTCCGCCACATTCTCCGTGATCGGCGTACGCTGCTCATCCTGTTTGGGATGCCGATTGCGCAGGTGTTGCTCTTTGGTTTTGTGTTGAGCAATGAAATTAAAAACGCGGCGGTAGCCATTCTCGACCCGTCGAAGGATGTAGAAAGCGTGGCCTTGACCAACAAATTGCTGTCGAGCGGCTATTTCCGGCTGGAAAGAAATCTCTCCGCGACCTCCGATCTCGAACCGGCTTTTCGCCAAGGGAAAATCAAGATGGCGATCGTGTTCCCGCCTGATTTTGCGCAGCGAATGCAGACCGGCGAGGCGCAACTGCAACTCATCGGTGACGCCAGCGACCCAAATACGGCGACTACGCTGATCAATTACGCCAACGCCATTGTCTTTGATTTTCAACAGGAAAGACTTTCTCCCCCATTAAGAGGTGGGGCAACCGGGGGCGCGGTCATTCAAGTCCAGACGCGCATGGCCTACAATCCCGAACAAAAAGGCGTTTTCACCTTCGTGCCGGGCGTTATGACGCTGATCCTAATGCTCATTTCGGCGATGATGACCAGCGTGACCATCGCCCGCGAAAAGGAACTTGGCACGTTGGAAGTGCTGTTGGTATCGCCACTGCGTCCTATTCAGATTATTCTGGGAAAAACCACCCCTTATCTGGCCCTTTCCATCGTCAATGCAGCGGTGATTGTGCTGCTGGGCGTGTTCGTATTTGGTATGCCGATGCGCGGAAGTCTGCCGCTGCTTAGCGCTCGAATGCATTCTCTATATGTTCGTATCGCTGTCGCTGGGCATTCTCATCAGCACAGTTGCCACCGATCAGATGAGTGCGCTTTTCCTCTCCGCGCTGGGTTTGATGATGCCGACGATGCTGTTATCGGGATTTATTTTTCCTCGGGAAAGTATGCCGCAAGCGTTGCAAATCGTGGGGATGGCCATCCCGGCTACGTGGTTTAATCCGATTATTAAAGGCATTATGATCAAAGGCGTAGGGCTGGAATTTCTCTGGAAACAAACGCTGGTATTGGGAGGAATGGCCTTGTTTTTCCTGGCATTGAGTATGCGAAATTTTAAAGACCGATTGTAATTTAACTATGAAGTATGAACGATAAACTATAAACCACTTGATATGGAAAACACAAAATTACCTATTGCAAAAACGCCTCATACTTTGACACCTGTTTCCTCTGATGGGCTTTTAAAGTTCATAGTTCCTCCTTTATAGTTCATACTTCACTATGCGCACCGTTTTTTTCCTGGTTCAAAAAGAATTTCTCCAAATTCGCCGCAACAAGATGATGCTGCCGCTCATCCTGATCATGCCCGTATTTCAAATGCTGCTGTTGTCTTATGCGGCGAATTACGAAATAAAAGGCCTCAACCTCGGCGTGGTGGATCACGATTTATCGCCCACATCGCGGCAATTGGTGGCAAAAATGGGTGCCTCCGGTTACTTCCACACGCAATCCGTCGCCACGGCCAAAGCCGCCAACGAAGTGATGGCAGACGATAAAAGCGACCTGATCTTGGAAATTCCACCGCATTTCGAGCGCAATCTCGTCCGCGAAGGCACGGCTGCACTTTCGCTGACTGCCAACGCAATCAATGCGGCCAAGGCAGGTTTGGGCATGGGTTACGCGGGAAATATTATTCGGGATTTCAATGGCGAATTCGTGGCGCAATGGGCACCGCGTTTAGTCTCTTTAACCGATCAACCAGTTAGCCAGTCAACTCTACAACCGATTGATATTGAATATTCTAACTGGTACAATCCCGATCTGGATTACAAAACTTTCATGGTGCCGGGCATTCTGGGGGAAATCGTGGCCCTCATCATTTGTTTTTTAACGGCATTAAATATCGTCCGCGAACGCGAGATTGGTACCATCGAACAATTGAACGTGACGCCCGTCCAGAAATGGCAATTCATTTTGGGAAAACTACTGCCTTTCTGGTTGCTATCGCTTGCTAATGATGACAATAGGACTGAGCGTCGGCAAACTGGTTTTTAATACCCCGATGCTGGGTAATTTATGGCTGGTTTTTGGCTACACCGCCGCTTTCACGCCTTGCATGTTGGGGCTGGGTTTTTTAATTTCCAATTTCTCCGACTCACAGCAACAGGCGATGTTTACCGCCTGGTTTTTCCTCATCATTTTTATCCTGATGTGCGGCCTGTTTACACCCACGGAAAGTATGCCGCAGTGGGCGCAATGGCTCAATACGATCAATCCCGTCCAGTATTTTGTGTCTTTTATGCGGCTGGTGCTGCTCAAAGGCGCAGTCTTCGCCGACATTCGACAAAACTTTTTCACCGTGCTGACCTACGCCGCCGTGGTAAATATTCTGGCTGTATGGACCTATAAGAAACAGGGATGAATTATGGACTAATCGAAGGGAAATATCAACAAAGCGAGAATGGCGGAAAGAAACCCCTACTTTTCGGCGGACTATGCCTTGACAAATCATGACTCTTCCTTCCCTTTCTTTTTTAACGCAAGCCTTTTTTGGAGCCATCAAACGTTTTCCTGGCACTATGTTGGCGGCGTTGGTCGGCACGACTGCGGTAGTATTGTTGATAGGAGCCGAACACAACTCCTGGCAACTCAAAATCTGGATACTTGCCCAACTGGGGCTACCACTGTTTACTGGCATCACCGCTTTCGTCGAATCGCGGGGTGGGCGCGTTTGGCAACACCTAGCGTTCCTAACCGCTGGTTTGGCCCTGCTGTTATTGTATGGCTGGTCGCTGCCTGCAAATATGCAGGACGATTTTAGCAAAACAGATGGTATTCGCCTGGCCGTGCTGCTGGCCGTAGCGCATTTGTTTGTGGCCGTAGCACCTTATCTCAACCAATTGAAAATCAGCGACTTTTGGGATTATAATCGCCAGATATTTGCCAATATCGTGGTGGGGTTGGTCTATACTTTCATCCTGTGGGCTGGGCTGTCGTTGGCTATGCTGGCGATGGAGCAACTCTTCCATCTACAATTGGGAGCACCAAACTATTTCCGCCTGTTCACGGTGCTGGCAGGCATTTTTAACACCGTCTTTTTCCTGCATCAATTTCCAGCTTCCTACGTCCGCGACGAGCCGGAGGATGACTATAATACGGTGTTCAAAAACCTGTGCAAGTATATCCTCATCCCTATCGTTGGGCTATATTTCTTAATTTTATATGCTTATTCTTTCAAAATTCTTATTCAATGGGAACTGCCAAATGGTTGGGTGACCGGGCTGATAATAGGCTTTTCGGTGGCGGGCATTTTTACTTATTTGCTCAACTACTTATTGCCACTGCACGATGACAATGCTACGCCACGGGTGTATCGGCGGTGGTTTTGGTGGGTATTATTACCGATGGTCGGCTTACTTTTCGTGGCAGTAGGGCGACGCATCAGCGACTATGGCCTCACCGAATCGCGCTATTTTGGGGCATTGCTCGGCGGTTGGTTGCTAGTTTGTTGCGGGTATTTTATTTTTTCCAAACTGGACAACATCAAATTCATTCCCATTTCGCTGGGCCTGCTCGGCTTGCTCAGCGTGTTTGGGCCGTGGAGCGCGTTTCAAATGTCCGCACGAAGTCAGGCCGATATTTTGAAATATTTACTGGTCAAAAACGGGCGATTTGCCAACGGGAAAGCCCAGCCCGGTGCCACGGAACTGGAAAGCGAAGAAGCCAACCGTATTTATTCAGCCATGAATTATTTCGCCACTCATAAAGCGATGGATTATATCCAGCCGTGGTTTCCCGCGCCGATAGACACTGCTTTTCAGAATGACAATAATGGTTTGATAATCAAAAATTTACAACGTTGGTTAAATCTAAATTATGATAATATATATGCAAACTCCGGCGAACAGCGGCTCTGGGTACGCACCAATCCGCCCATCCAGCAGGCAAATGTGCTGGGGTTTTCAACTTTTTATCGCTTGCAATCCAGGCAAACGGAATCTAAATGGACCAGTCAAGGGCGATATTTTCGTCTTTCCGATGCAGGAACAGCCTTGGAATGGCATGAAATTACTGGCCAAAACGATGCACTTTTAGACAGTTTTGACCTACGGCCTGCCTTGCGGGCCTGGTACGGTAAGCGACCATCCTACGAGATCAACCTGTTGCCTGCCGAGGCCACCATTAATCTGGCAGGCAAATCAGCGGAGCTGCGCGTTCTTATCGAAGAAGGGGAAGTCATTATAAAAAATGGGATGCCACAGGCCGAATTTCTGAACGCACTGATTTTTGTGCGCGAACAGCCAAAACGACGGTAGGATTTGAAAACCGTCCAGTGATTACCTTTGTTTCCGGGCCTGCTGGATGTCTGCAATCCGGCGGGTCTTCATTTTTCAGATCAGAGTTTTTACCAAAAATCCTCCACTATAATCGCCAGCCGAAAGGCTGACGTTACCACCACTCTCGCACATGACGCGTTCTTTTATTTTTTTGAAAAATTGCCTTTCGATGTTTACCCCTCCCGCAAATCCCTTCCTGCTCCCTCTTACCGGGGGAAAGGAGCAAAAAGCTCGGTTCTACTTTCCTGCAAAGAGGAAAAATAGCGGCAAAAATTTGGGCGTGGTCTCCTCGTCTTTTGCAAAGAACAAGTGGCCATGTTGTTACTTGCTTCTCGCTATTTGCTTCCTGCCTTTCACCGCTTCCGCCCAGACCAAGCCCTATTTCCAACAGGAAGTCAATTATAAAATAAAGGTCGCACTGGACGATCACGAACAAACGCTGACGGGTAATATTGAGATAGAATACATCAATCATTCGCCCGACGCGCTGTCCGAAATCTGGATGCACCTGTGGGGCAACGCGTTCAAAAATCGGCGCACCGCTTTCTCTAAGCAGCAATTGCGACATGGCGATGCCGCTTACTATTTTGCAGCCGACACGCTGCTGGGGTTTTACAAAAATCTTGATTTCGCGGTCAATGGTCAAAAAGCGACCTGGAAATTTGACCCTGAGAATCCCGACATCGCCGTGATAACCCTGGCACAACCCCTCGCGCCGGGGGCTAGGCTCACCCTGAGCACGCCTTTTGTGTTGCACATTCCGGCATCATTTTCTCGGCTGGGCCACGTAGAAGAATCCTACCAGATCACCCAGTGGTATCCCAAACCAGCGGTGTACGACGCGCGCGGCTGGCATGCCATACCTTACCTGAATCAGGGCGAGTTTTACTCCGAATTTGGCAATTTCGATGTGGAAATCACCCTGCCAGACAATTACATCGTAGGAGCCACGGGCGTATTGCAAACGGCTTCCGAAATGGCATTTTTGAGCAAAAAGGAAGCCGAATCACGGGAAAAATTGCTTGCCAAAATCAATCCCAAAGAAGACTCGTTCCCGCCATCGAGTACCACCGTCAAGACGCTGCAATACCATGCCGAGCGGGTACACGACTTTGCGTGGTTTGCCGACAAACGCTTTTTTGTGCTGCGCGATACGGCGCGCCTGGCTTCGGGTCGCACAGTGGATTGCTGGGCAATGTTCACCAACTCGAACGCTGAACTCTGGAAAAAAGGCGCGTTCTATGTACGTCGCGCGCTAGAATTTTACTCCGAAAAAGTCGGCGAGTATCCCTGGCCCCAAGCCACAGCCGTGCACTCGGCACTCAGCGCGGGCGGCGGTATGGAATACCCAATGATTACGGTAATCAATGACTCCCCGAACGCCAAATCCCTCGATGAGGTCATTACCCACGAGGTTGGACACAATTGGTTCTATGGTATTCTGGCCAGCAACGAGCGCGATCATCCCTTTATGGATGAGGGAATTAACTCCTATTATGAACAGCGTTATATGCGCCAGTATTGGGGCGGTGGCAGTCTGGCCGACGAAATACAAGTACCCAAGTGGCTCTTTAAGCCAGACGAACAGGGTTCGATGATTGAAAACGGCTGCTTGATGCTAGCCCGCGAACACGTGGCTACGCCGCCAGATAGTCCCTCGGACGATTTCCGTCCCTTGGCCTATGGACTAAATGTGTACATGAAAACGGCCCTGTGCATGACCTGGCTGGAACGGGCTACTGGAACGGCGAAATTCGACGCGGCTATGCAGGATTACTACCGCCAATGGCAATTTCGCCACCCTTACCCGGAAGATGTACAGGCTTCTTTTCAAAAATCCGGGCTGAATGCCGATTGGTTTTTTCAGACGATGCAAACCGAAAAGCAGGCCGATTATGCGCTGCAAAGCGTAAAAGAGGAAAACGGAACCTGGAAACTGGAGGTCGAAAGCAAGGGCGATCTGCGTGCGCCATTTTCCGTAACGGCCTTGCAGGATGGCAAAGCCGTGGCGACCCAATGGTATCCTGTTTCGGTAGAAAAACACCAGACGGTGAATTTTCCGGCCACTTCCGCTGATGCTTTTGTTATTGATTATCAACATGATATGCTTGATATTAATCGAAAAAACAACACTCGTCGGACGAGCGGTGTGCTACCAGGATTGGAGCCAGTGCAGTTTAAGCTAGTGGCAGCCGTGGAAAATCCGTCTAAAACGACCATCGCTGTGTTGCCGTGGATTGGCTGGAATAATTATGATAAAACTATGCTGGGCGGGATACTTTATAATGCGCCCATCCCGTCACAAAAGTTTCAATATTACCTTGCTCCCGGCTATGCATTTGCGTCCAACCAGTTGGTTGGGCTGGTGGATTTGCGCTACAAGCTATTTCCTGGCGGTGTTTTCCCGAAAATCACGCTGGGAGTCAGTGCAAAGACTTTTGATTACGATTACAACTTCACCCACGATTACTACTCTAAATTTTACCGCTTTGTGCCGCAAATACGCGCCGAACTGGCGACCAAAGGCAGCTCCAATACCTTCCGGCATTTCCTGAATTTTCGCACTTTATTCATTGGGCAGCAAGTAGGCCAATTTACATTCGATTCAGTCAGTGTATTTACGGGTAAAACCTGGAAGAAAAGCACTATCTACGAAGTGCGTTACGAGGCTTTCCAAAGGCGGTTGCCCAATCCTTATCATTTCACAGCGACGCTGGAAACTCAACCCAATTACCGCAACCAGTTTGATCAGTCGGGCAAATATGTGAAAGGCTCGCTGGAGTGGAAACAGCAATACTGCTACCAGGCAAAACGGAAAGTGACGGCGCGCTTCTTTGCTGGATATTTCTTGCAAAATACAGAACGAAATCGCCCGGTGGAACCAGTGGCTTTTTCCCTTAATCCGCAGGGATTCAATGACTACCGATTCGATGAAGTCTACTTTGGACGCTCCGACGAGCAGGGGTTCCGGGCGCGACAAGTGAGCCAGACGGATGGCGGGTTTAAGGCACCATTTGGATCATCGTTTGGGGGGACTATTGGTAATTCCAACAACTACATCCTGGCTATGAACCTCAAAGCTGACCTGCCGGCCCGTCTGCCCTGGGGCATTCCACTGCGCCCGTGGCTGGATGTAGGCTACTTCGACGACGCAACGCTGATCGGGGCGGAGCGGCCGAGCAACGAAAAACTGTTGTGGAGCGGCGGGCTGCTGCTCGATTTCTTTAAGGGCAACCTGGAAATTTATTTTCCGCTGGTCAATTCCAAAAACTTGAAGGAACGTTACTGCGAACTAAGTGGCGGCTCGAATACGTCGGCTATTTTTTGTGGCGGCAATTATTTCAAGTGGATTTCGTGGAGCGTCAATTTGGGTAAGTTGAATCCAAATCAGCTGTTGGAAGATGTATTGCGGTAATTATTTTTTCTTATCCTTGACCTGGCCATTGAATGATGCGTATACACCATTAAAACGATCTATCTCCATGTCAAAGCTCTTACTTTTTACTGTTCTCCTTCTTTTGTCCCATACTGTTCATGGCCAATGGCTTAGCGTCACCTCCGCCGAGTTGCCGCCCTATAATGTGCCTGCACAACTTATTCGCGACCATTTGACCGGGTCGGGCGTTGAAATTCTGGATGTCCAATTTGATGGCGTGCCGAAAGCGGTCGGTTATTTTACGGGCGGCGACTCCACCATCGGGCTGCACCGTGGTCTGTTGCTTACTACTGGCCTGGCAGCGTCATCGCCCTTGAATGTCAACATAGCAGCTGATCAATTTGGAAGTGATTTTGCCTCCACTGATAATGGTCTCTCTTTGAACGACACGATGCTGGCTACATTGACCACTGGGCCGTTGCATGATTTGACGCGTTATCGCATTACCTTTCGTGCCAGTGGTGATTCCATTCAGTTTCGATATGTGTTTGGTTCGGAGGAATACCCGGAATACGGTTGCTCGAACTTCAATGATGCATTCGGCTTTTTTCTGGAAGGTCCGGGCTACCCAACGCCTATAAATATTGCCCGCATACCTGGAACTAATCTTCCGGTGACGATCAATAGTATACATCCTGGCTATGGAATAGGCTGCCAGGTAAAGAATGGGCAGTACTATAACAACAACAATAGTAGCAACAAGCAGCCATCGTATGATGGTTATCTTGATGTATTCATAGCTGAAGCTGCCGTGCAGCCTTGCGGAATTTATACGATGACGCTGGCCCTGGCCGACGTAGATGACGGGGTATGGGACTCTGGGGTGTTTCTGGAGGCCAAAAGCTTCGGCAGTGCAGAGGTGGTGACGGCTTCTTTTGAAGCAGGCAGCGCAATTTTGCCCGAAAATGCTATCGCCGATACAGTGAGCTTGCATTTTACAAATTTGCCGACTGTGCTATTGCCGCTGACGGTGAGTCTAAGCGGTACCGCACTGAATGGCATTGATTATCAATTAATTGATTCTTCTGCAACTATTACTACAACGGATACAGTACTATACTGGCTGGTGCAGCCACTGCCCGATACATTGGCCGAATCGTTTGAAACGGTGGTGCTGACTGTGCGCGACACAGGCTGTTTCCTGCGTACGTTTACCCTTTTTATTGCCGACCCCGATCCAGAATTCCGCCCGGTAGATACGCTGATTTTCGCGACTACGCCCGTAGTGCTGGTTGCCCCGATGCCCACTGCTTTAAGCAATAAAAGCTGGTTATTTAGCAATAATAATAGTATTTCTATTGCCCCCGTGCAGACGATGGTGTATTCCGAATTGAGCGTGGGAAATAGCACTAATGCAGCGGATAATGTGCCAATGGACACACTTAGCGATGTGTCTTTGCTGGAATCGGTTTGTGTAAATATCCAACATGATTGGGTAGGCGACCTGAGCTTCTATTTGTTTGCCCCGAACGGACAGTTTGTCGAACTAAGTAGCAAGAACGGCGACAATGGAGCGAATTATACGAACACTTGCTTTTCCCCCGTGGCCATTGCATCCATTACTAATGGTCTACCACTTGCTCCGGCTTCGGCGGCACCGTTTACCGGGACTTTTCAACCCGAAGGCGACTGGAAGGACCTATTGGGTGCTCCTATTAATGGGGTGTGGAAACTGGGCGTAATTGATCGCAACAATGGTTTCACCGGCCAATTGCTCAACTGGTCATTGAATTTTTCAGGAGTCCAGATCGGTAATTTCCATTATTTATGGAATACGGGTGATACTACTTCGATAATCTCCGCAACCGAGCCGGGCATATATAAGGTAGCAGTGACTAATAGTGTTGGCACATTGACCAAAACTTTTATTGTGACCTCTCCCACTGCTACCGTTGAGCCGAAAACTGCTGCCACGCTGCACTTTTCACCTAATCCGGCGGTGGAGGAAACTTTGGTGAGTTGGGATAATGCTTTAAATTTCAGCCAGATGCGAGTCTTTGATGTGCACGGTCGCCTAGCATTTTCGCAGGATATTATCGGTGCAGGGAGTATAGCTCTCAAAACGGCAGGCTGGGCTTCGGGTTGGTATGTGGTGCAGTTGGAAGGACAAGATGGAAGGAGGGCGAGGGGGCAACTATCGGTAAAGAATTGAGGTTTCCCTAGCCTTGTCGAAGAGCTATATGCGCCTAGCATTGCATTCGCGCCAACAGCAGCGACGCAGGTAAAATTCCAATTGATTATAGTCATAAAAAACTAACAACTACAACAAAAATGGAAAATAAGGAACCAATACCCACCCCTTACGAATGGGCTGGCCGAGTGGAGAAGTTTGAACAATTAACCGATGTTTTCTACGGTAAAGTTTTAAAAGATGAAATATTAGAGCCGCTGTTCAGGAATATGTCGCCAGAACATTCCAGACACGTTGCTCATTTTTTAGCAGAAGTATTGATGGGCCCCAAATTTTATAGTAAAGAATATGGCGATGATGCGCTCCGGCACATGGTGGGCAAGCATATTGGCAAGAAATTAAAGGAAGAACAACGAAAAAGATGGGTGGATTTACTACTGCGAAGTGCCGACGAAATAGGATTGCCGGACGATCCAGAATTTCGCTCCGTCTTCGTTGGGCATATTGAATGGGGGACGCGGGTGGCTTTAATTAATTCTCAACTAGAAGAAAATCCAGTAACAGATCAGGATCACATTCCAGAATGGGGCTGGGGCGAAGTAAAAGGGCCTTATGAAATAGTGGGTTCTTTATTTCAGCGGAAACAAGAATAATTATTACTAATATTCGCCATGATCGGCCCACATGAAATACCTGATCCTCTTCACTATGTCCCTCCTGTCCCTGCTTTTTGGTTGCAACACTAAAAAAACACCTGAAAAGGTCGAAGAATATCCACGTTTTCCAGCAACCGACCATCCCGAAGCAAAGGTTATACCTGTGGCCTTGGATAGCAATTATTGGTTAAAATCTTATTACATCACGCCCGACAAGCAGAACGTCTATGTGCTGGGTTATCGAAAAATTGTCAAACCGATGAAAGAAGGCGAGGAGCCAAATCCGGGTGAACCTCGTCTCGCCGATTATCGCTTATATAGTCTGGATAATAAAGGGCAAATCATCCACCGTCTGGACTTGCCGCGCGACGAAGCGTATGCGGGCGGTTCTTTTGTTTTGCTGGATAATCAATTAATGCTTGGTATCAGTGGAGAAATGCTGGTGCTGGACCAGGAAAAATTTACGATACAGGAGAAAATACCCATCTATGATTCGCAGTCTTTTCCGTCCAAACAAGATGTGGAACTAATGACGCCCGACGAACAACGGGATGCTTATCAGGAAAAATTTGATGCTATATTGGCAAAGCCGGCTTCCTGTCGATGGCTGGAATGGAGTCCTGGCGGCGGCTATCTGATATTTGTGCAAGGCCCGCCCGGCAAACGTTCCGCCTGGGACCCCATTAGTTGGGAAGATGAAGCACTGGCTGATCTAAAAAGTCGCTTTGAACCAATGGTGGTCGCCCGGAACCCGAACGCCAATAATTATGAAAAAGGAGAGAACTTTCGCTGTGTAGATGGCCCGGTGCAAATTCGGGAATTGGATTATCTGTCGGCGGGTACGCAATTGGATTGGCCCAATTATAAAAACCGCACCGTGGTACAGTACGAAATGATCGTGGGTGCTAAAACGCTACATTTTTCTACTACCGATAAAAGTCGGCATAACCTGCGGATGAGTTTTGCCGATAATCTGATGTTGTCCACCTCAGATGGGAGTGGTTGGCTGGCTTATGAGGGGATACTTTATCGGGTGGAATGACCGTATCGGCGGGTTTAGCCGCCGCCATACGTAGACTTTCGGCGGCTAAACCCGCCGGTACGGTTAGTTTGACTTCAACCATCCAGTAATACTCAATCTCGGTTGATGCGTAAGTAGTACTTCATGTTCTAATTCACTACTTTTAAAGAACACGCATTTGCCACTAATGGGCGCAACCGTTTGCAAGTAATCGTCGTGATAAATACATAATTCGCCGCCGTCTTTTTCCTGCCAATCGGTATTCAAATACATGATCATAGAATATGCTCTGCTCTTATTATTCTGAAATTGATCAAGATGTTTCTTATAAAAACTTCCTTTTTCGTATAATGCGTAATGGAATTCGTATCCAGTAATTCCTGTATAACAAGTACTATTTAAATAACTTACAAAACAATCCATCAACTCAAAAAAACTGTTTTCATGCAAATCCTGATGTTTTGGATCAAGCCAATATATTTTATCGCTTCTAATTAATGTATCTTTTAAAACAACAGTATTATTTCCTATACCCGCAGCGAGTAGTTGTTGGTCTAAATAAAGAGCATGTAAGTTTTCTTTCAGGTGAGCAGCCAGCGAGACGCTTAAAAAGTTTTCCGCTATTCCTACCTTGTTTTCCACAAAACTGTCGATCAAAGAATTAAAAATGGTTTGCAATATTAGTGATTGAAACTTATGGCATATAACCAATGGTGCGACAAGATAGATTTAATACCTGGTGTCGTGGGGATTTTGTTGTTAGTGGCCCGTAGCTGCAAGTGATAAACAAACGAACCTTCTCAAAAAACAAAAAAATGCCGTGGAAATTGGATTTCTTTGTGCATTCCAAATCCGTTCTAAACTTGCTTTGACCTATATAAATCAACAGTTTAACTCAATAAAAAATGGCTAAAACACACTTACTCGAAGAACGGGCCAATAACATCTACAACAGCCAAAAAGAAATCTTTGAACACGTCTCGCGCGAGATGAAAGTCAGCAAAGAAGAAATTATTGATGGCTTTGTACGCTACAATAGCGAAGTGGAAAGCCTGGACAATGATGCTTACGAAGATAGCACCATCCGCATCGCTATGTATATGGAATACATTCTGGAAGGTAGTTGGCACCAGGATCGGCAGAATATTCTGTATGATTTTATAGAACAATATCAGCCCAAAACGATCATTGATATTGGTTTCGGGGCACCGATGAAATATACCAAAGAATATGTATTAAATAATAAATCGGGGCAAGATATTCAGGTGACGTTGGCCGATAAATTTCCCTCGTCTTTTGATTTCGCCAAAATTATTCTTTCTTATTGGGATAAGGATTATGCCGATAAAATTGATTTTAAAATGGTGGATTTAGAAGACACTTCTTATATCGGCGATTACGATGCTTATATTTTACAAGATGCCATCGAACACGCGCCACAGCCAGAAGAATATTTAAAAAATATAGTTAATAATTGTCCTGCGGAATCGGTTATTTTGCTTTCTCTACCTATTGCGCCGCTTATTCCCTGCCATTTTATTCATTGGCTAAAAGAAGAAGATGCGCTTAAATGGGTGGAATCTTGTGGATTGACTATTCTAAATAAAGAACGCGTTTATGCCAATCCAGCAGTAGACTGGTTTGCAGAGAATCTTGGGGAAATATATAATTTAATGTTAGTTACAAAACGACAGCAGTAACATTAATCCAATTCATTTAGCAACTTATCCAAATCCAGCACCCGCGTATACATTTCCAGCGAACCATCCGACTGATGCGGCCACAGTTCGCGTGGACGATCCCAATATAATTCTACGCCATTATTATCGGGATCATTCAGATAGATAGCCTCCGAGACACCATGATCGGCAGCACCAGTCAGTGGATAATTCGCTTCGAGCAGCCGTGCATATATAGCCGCCAAATCCTTGCGCGTAGGGTACAAAATAGCCGTGTGGTACAGCCCGGCACTACGCACAGGCGCAGGCGGCATCCCCAGACTATGCCAAGTATTTAAACCGATGTGATGGTGATAACCGCCAGCAGAGAGAAAAGCCGCTTGTCCGCCATAGAGCAGTGTCACTTCAAAACCCAGTAGATCGCGGTAGAAATCGCGGGTAGAAACCGATGCGCACGTGGCAGGTCTGGATCCTGAAAACTTTTAATGTGGATGTGGCCGCACCAATCAAAATGTCATCAGTGTTTGGGCGGGTGACACTATGTATGGTAAATAGTGCCAAAACTCATCCTTCTTAATGGACATAAGATACTGTTTGCCAGTTGAAAGAAAAAGGTAGTTGATTTGTCCTTGTGTAGTTGATAGGTATCTAATTCCATTGAAATGTTGCTTTTTCTCTTCAATGAATGTTATATCCTCGTCCGTAGCCACTGGCCCTGTTAGCAGAAATTGTTGAAGTGCATTCAACGGCTGTCCGGATTGCTCTGCTACTTGATACCTGATTTTTAATTTTTGAATTATCGGCAGCAAAGCCAGCCAATCTTTCGGGTCGCTCAATTGCAGCGTGATCGTCATAGTGGTTAATTTTAGACAAAGATATTTATAAAAAGTCTGCTAATCAACACTCCGTAAAATTCACCGGAATATTCACCGCCAAGCCGCCGTCCGCAGTTTCCTTGTACTTCGTACTCATGTCGCGGGCCGTATCTTTCATCGTTTTAATCACCGCATCCAGACTAACTTTCGCTTTGGACGGATCACTTTCCAATGCAATCTGGCTGGCGGTAATGGCCTTGATCGCACCCATCGTATTGCGTTCGATGCAGGGAATTTGTACCAGTCCGCCGATGGGATCGCAAGTCATACCGAGGTGGTGTTCCATCGCGATTTCGGCGGCCATCATGGCTTGGGCATAACTCCCGCCCAGACATTCCGTAAGCGCGCCAGCTGCCATCGCTGAGGATACGCCGATTTCTGCCTGACAACCGCCCATTGCCGCCGAAATAGTCGCTCCTTTTTTGAATAAACTGCCCAATTCGCCCGCTGTGAGCAGAAATTTCACGATGTCATCTTCCTGAAAACCGTCGCTGAAACAAAGGTGGTACATCAGCACAGCGGGAATAACGCCAGCGGCGCCGTTCGTCGGCGCGGTCACAACCCGACTAAAAGCGGCATTTTCCTCGTTTACGGCCAATGCAAAACAACTCACCCATTTCAGGATTTCCTGAAAAGAATGCCCACCCCGACTGATCTGCTGGATCCATTCTTCCACATCATTATACCGTCGGTTTTTGATCAATTTCCGATTGAGCGGTGCTGCTCGGCGCGCCAGTTCCAGTCCACCGGGCAACACGCCGTCAGTATGCGCACCGATGTACATGCACTGCTTCATCACCTCCCAGATATTCAATAACTCCGCCTTGATCTGTTCCTCTGAACGCCAGATGAGTTCGTTGCGAAACACGATTTCCGAAATGCTTTGATGCTCTTGAATACACCACGTACGGAGTTCCGAACCGTGGTCAATCGGGAAGGGCAAGACCATCTCACTGGCTTGATTTTCCTCGCCTTCTTTCACTACGAAACCGCCGCCAACAGAATAATAGGTTTGGCTTTCGCCACTACCATCTTGATAAAACGCCCTGAAAATCAACCCGTTGGCATGATAAGGCAAGGTTTGATCGTACAAAAACACCACATCGCGCTCCGGCTCGAAGGGTATCATGCGCCGACCGCCGAGGTTAATTTGTTTGGTAGCATTTATTTGATCAATATTGGACTGCACCGATTCGACGGGAATTGTGACCGGATCGTCGCCATTGAGTCCAAGTACTACGGCGAGGTCGGTGCCGTGGCCGTGACCAGTTTTGGCCAGCGAGCCATATAACTCGACTTGTACCGATTGAATATCGTCAAATTTTCCGGCGGCGGTTATTTCGTGTAGGAAACGTTGGGCGGCGCGCCAAGGCCCCATCGTGTGAGAACTGGATGGGCCAATCCCGATTTTAAAAATATCAAAAACACTAATTCTTTCCATGCGTGGTGGTGTGGATGGTCAGGGAAAAGGCAATTAGCAACCAGCAAAGGGCAATTAACCTCTGGAAGCAACCGATGATTTGTTTCCTTTCGATTAATTAATTGCCAATTTGCTCTTTGCTTGTTGCCCTATGTCATTATGGTTGGCGAAAGTAGGCAAAAAACAATCTGTCGAAAATATAAGAATCGTTTGCTTTTGGGCTAAAATTTTGATCTTAGCCTTACGTTTAGAAAGGGTTGAGATAGTTGAGAAAATGTTGAGACTGTTGAGAAAAAGTTAGGATTTGCTCGATTCGACATTTTTAACCCTTCTCAACAATCTCAACCCTTTCAACCACCTCAACATTTTTTTCAACACAATCCATTCACGATTTCATCCTTCAAACTGTTAAAAATTTATGAAAAAACCCTTCTTTTTACTCTTTTTGGGCCTGCTTGGCTTAGCCACAACGGCTTTTAGTCAAGAGGACAAAACAAAACGTCCTAGTCCTTCGGCGCAGGCCAAAGCAATGGTCAATGGCAAAACCATCACCATTGATTATAGCCAGCCAGCGGTGAAGGGCCGCAAAATCTGGGGCGAACTGGTGCCCTATGGTCAAGTTTGGCGCACGGGTGCTAACGAAACAACTGCCTTTGAGGTGAGCGACGACGTCATGGTGGAGGGTAAAAAACTCGCCAAAGGTCGCTACGCACTGTTCACTATTCCCGGCGAAAAGGAGTGGACGATTGTCTTTAACAAGACGATTGCCTGGGGTGAATACAGTTACAAAGAAGCCGAAGATGTGCTGCGCGTAACCGTACCGTCGAAGCCATCGGCGGCTATGAATGAGCGTTTTACGATCAATATTTCCGACAAAGGGGTAGTATCGTTACTGTGGGACAATCTGCAAGTGGACTTTACCGTGAAGTAATTTCTATGGATGATGTAGGGAAGAAATTGATAGAATAAGCCGTATTTTGCGTTGATAAAAGCAGTGTTTTTGTCAATTTCTTCCTTTTTTGTGCTGTATGCCTACCGAGTTGGATCACTGTAAATTTATCGAAAAAGCCGCCGCCGCCATCGGCGATCGCTACCGTCTGGCTATTCTGCTTGAACTGGCGCAGCGTGGCGAGATTTGCTGTTCAGATGTGCAAGCATTGACTGGTTTGGCGCAGGCGACCTGTTCGCATCACCTCAAACTACTGGCCGAAAGTGATCTGGTGCAATCCCGCAAAGACGGGAAAAATCATTTTTTCCGCCTGCATCACGAAAACTTTTCCAAAATTTCTGCTTTCCTGGCTCAACTTTCCGGAGGCCTGCCCGTTCAATGAATCGAAATTTTTCGATTTGTAAACTAAACGGCATACGCTTCCATGAGCAGTTCCAAACTTTTTTCTCCAGCCAAACTCGGTTCTCTCCAACTGAGCAATCACATTGTAATGGCCCCGATGACTCGCAGCCGCGCCATCGGCAATATTCCACAGGATATCACCGCAACATATTATGAGCAACGCGCTTCGGCGGGCTTGATCATTACCGAAGGTACTTCTCCGTCGCCAAATGGATTGGGTTACGCCCGTATTCCGGGTGTTTTCACGCACGAACAGGCCACGGCCTGGCGCAAAGTGACCGATGCCGTTCACGCCAAAGGCGGTAAAATCTTTGTGCAATTGATGCACACGGGCCGGATTTCCCACATAGATAACCTGCCAGAAGGTGCGCAGGTACTATCCGCTTCGGCCATCAAAGCCATTGGCGATATGTGGACCGACAAAAATGGCATGCAGAAAAATGACCATCCAGTGGAAATGACCGAAGCACAAATCAAGGCGGCAGTCCAGGAATTTACCGAAGCGGCTCGTTTGGCGGTAGAAGAAGGCGGTTTTGATGGCGTGGAATTGCACGGCGCGAATGGCTATTTGCTCGAACAATTTTTGCACCCGGCCGCCAATGCCCGCACGGATAAGTATGGTGGCAATATTGAAAATCGCAGTCGTTTTGTGCTGGAAGTGGTGGAGTCAGTTGCTCAGGCCATCGGTAAAGATCGGGTGGGCATTCGTTTGTCGCCACATGGTATTAACGGCGATTTACCCGCTTTCGACCAGGTAGAAGAGAGTTTCACTTACCTGGCCGAACAACTGAACGATTTGGGTATTGTTTATCTGCATTTGTTAGACCATTCGGGGATGGGTGCGCCAAAAGTACCTATCAGCACCTTCCAAAAAATGCGGGCGGCTTTCAAAAACGCTATAATTTTGTGTGGCAGTTATGACCGTGATCGGGCCGAAACGGCTTTGGCCAGTGGTCTGGCGGATTTGATTGCTTTTGGCCGTCCTTTCATCGCGAATCCGGATTTGGTAGAACGCCTTGAAAGTGGTGCACCGCTGGCAGAATTTGATGGAACCAAACTATATACTTCCGGCGCGGACGGCTACATTGATTATCCCGTCCTCGAAGAAGCAACGGTCTAGTAGGAATTCATTGCTTATTCTACAAAAATGCCGGTCGAGGTAATCGTAAAAGCTAACAACCAACCCTTTAAAACACCAATCACTATTAACCAATAACTATTAACCATTATGGACAATCAACCTGTATCACAAGCCCTGCAAACCCAGTGGCAAATGACTTTACAAACCGCCGACCGTTACTTTAATGCGTTGACCGACGAACAAATGGCCGGTGCCATCGTCAAAGGGCGCAGTACGGGCTATTTTCTGCTAGGACATTTGCTTATTTCACTGGATGATATTCTGGATGCTGTGCTGGATCAGCCGCGCGCTTTGTCGGATTGGAAGCCACTTTTTGAGCGGTCTATGACCGACGCATCCGGTTACCCAACCCTCGGTGAACTGCGCCAGCAATGGTCCACTTTAACGGCATTGATTACCGAAAAACTCGCCCAAATCACGGACCAGGAATTAGTTGGACGCCATAATTGGGTGTCGGAGGAAGACTTTCAAAAAGACCCGACACGTTCTAAATTGACCTTTTTGTCACGCCGTATTTTGCATCAGCAATATCACGCCGGACAGCTGGCTTTGCTGGTGTCGAAGTTTAAGCATGAATTAGTGGGCTGAAATTATAGTGCAAATTTGTGGAGGTGCAGTGCACATAATATATTGTGATGCGCTGCACCTCTACTATCATTTCGCCAAATTTGCTACAAATATTCAGGTGCGATGCCCCATTAATTTGTTTTAAATAGCCGCAGAGCGGCGGAATATTTGTAGATTTTTCAAATGCGTTTGTAGAGGTGCAGCGCACCGTAATATATTGCGGTGCGCTGCACCTCTACATTTATTTTACCAAATTTGCTACAAATATTTAGGGGCTCTGCCCCAATAATAAAAAATGTAAATAAATAACTTTTGTATTAACACATCACCTCATCTATTCCCAATTTATTATTTCGTTAAAAAACTCAAATACATATTCTTCTTTAAACTCGATGTCATTTTTGCGGAGCATTTCTAAATATTCTTCCTGAAAAGTTCTTTTCTTATGATGTTCTTCCTGAGACAGCACATATTTGCTCACTATATCTAATTGCGAGCGAGCATGTGTAAAAGCACCATACCCCTTTTGCCATTAAACTTGAACTTGGAAAATTTATTATTCTTTATCCAGGCATTAGTTGAAGTTTTTATTTCTTCTACCAAATCGGGTATTAAGTGATTGACATTATAACCGATAAAAATGTGGATATGGTCTGGCATTGCTCCAATTGCCAGCATTTTATGCTTATTGTTTTGTACGATGCCAGTTATATACATTTCTAATTCATTTTTCCATGCCTTTTTTATAAGAGCATCCCGATTTTTAACTGCAAAAACTAAATGGAAATAACATTGCGTATAGGTGTTTGCCATAATATTAGGTAATTAATGATTCATATGAATAGCCGCAGAGCGGCAAAATATTTGTAGCCTTTATTCCAGAGCATTTGTGGAGGTGCAGCGCACCGTAATATGTTACGGTACGCTGTATCTCCGTTTCTAATGTTATTACCACTACAAATATTTAGGGGCTCTGCCCCATTTTACAGAGTATTGTGGAGCAGCAAATATATACCTCTGCAAAATTATTAATGTATCCCTCTTTACGGCAACGCTCCCACCAACCCATCTAACCGCAGCACCAACTCTGGCGCAGCGGCAGCCTCCGCCAAATCGCGTTTCCCCGCTGTACAATACGCTGAAAATCATCGCGCTGCATAAGATAAGCCAGCGCAATGGCCCGCAAACTCCGGTGAAAAGCATTGGTTTGCCAACGGCGAATGGTGGTCGGATCATCGTTGTACAACTGGTCCAGCCAGGTGGTTTCGCGGTGAATTTCCAGCCAGGCAAATCCCTTTTCTAACATCCATTGTTGCCACTGGCGAGCAACTAGTATGGCATCAGCTTCGTCGCGTACCCACTCACGTTGATGGGTTTCGCCTTCAATTTTTCCCTGACTGACCATCAGGGTATGCGCCTCTCCGCCGGGCGACTGCAAGCCGATGGCAAAAGGATACACAATCTCTTCGACCAACTCATGTCTTATCCCAAGATGCAATTCTGTCAGGTTGCCCTCTGGATATTGACTTTCCGAGATAGCCACGGTGAGCCAGCCGCCGGGTTGCAGGCTGCGGAAAATACCGAGCGCAGGCTGGGCTTGAAAGCCATTTTCAAGAAAAAAAGGTTGGAGTTGGGAAAGAAGCACTTGGAAGAGATGAATTAGGAATAGATTTCAAAAGACATAGATCAAGCATCAGTAATCCCGCAAATTTCCACCGTCTTTGCGAAAATGATACACCATAAATACCGCTGGCAATTTTTCTAACTCCTTCTTTTCCAACTGTTTCCATGCCTTTATGGGGAGCGAACGAATGAATTCTGCCGCTCCCGTCAGGTCTTGTGCTACCCCGAATTGGGTGTTGGCCTGCAAACTATCCAACGCGACTTCCAGGACCATTTGGCTGCGGTAAGGCGTTTCGATGAAAAGCTGGGTTTGGTTATGCTGTTGCGCCAGTTGTTCCAATCGGCGCAACTCACGGGCCAGTTCGGGGCGTTTGGGCGACAGATAGCCGTGAAAAGTGAAGGATTGACCGTTCATACCAGATGCCATCAGCGCCAGCAATAACGACGACGGCCCTACCAGCGGCACCACTCGTACTCCCTGCTGGTGTGCGAACGCCACCAGAACAGCCCCCGGGTCGGCGACCCCTGGACAACCCGCTTCCGACAGCAAGCCCACGTCTTTTCCAGTTTGCATAGCTTCCAGAAAAGCCTTTTCTGCTTCTGCAAAATCCTGATTATCAGATAATTCTACAAAAGTCATTTCGGAAATAGGCCGCTCTGGACCAAGACTTTTAATGAAATGGCGGGCCGTTTTGGCACGCTCTACAATGAAAAAATCGAGACGACGGGCAATGTCCGCCACATAGGGCGGCAGCGTATGAAGCGCATTTTCGGCAATCGGGACGGGCAACAGATACAAGGTCATGTGGGCGAAAGTAGAAAATGTTGAGATTGTTGAAGGGTTGAGATTGGTGAGAAATAAAAACTTGAAAAATTTCTGGTAAAAGGCTTTGAACAAATACTCTGCTTAGGACATTATCCCTCAACACCCTCAACACCCTCAACACCCTCTATGCTCGTCTCCGCCATCGCCGCCACGGCCAAAAACAACGTCATTGGAAAAGATAATCAGATTCCCTGGTATTTGCCCGCCGATCTGGCCTGGTTCAAGCGCACGACGCTAAATCATCACGTACTCATGGGTCGCCATTCGTTTCGTAGTCTTGGTCGGCCTCTCCCCAAGCGAACCAATATTGTTATCACCCGCGACCCTTATTTTACTGCCGACGGGGTACTGATTGCTCACTCCGTCGAAGATGCGCTTGGCATGGCTTATGACGCTGGGGAGACGGAGGTTTTTATCCTGGGTGGTGGAGAAATTTACCGCGAAAGCCTCGATCTATGGGATAAAATCTATTTGACCGAAATAGATCTGGAAACAGAGGGCGATGCCTTTTTTCCCACTATTGATTCCAATGACTGGCATACCACGTGGCAGGAAGCGCATCTCCCGGATGCTAAAAATGAGTATGCCTATACATTTCGCATTCTGGAAAGGAGGGAAGAAGAGTAAAATCGTTACCAGCTCATCATACATCCACGTCCTTTTGCAAGAAATATGTTCTGACTACAAAAAAAGGCACCCACGATTTCGTGGATGCCCATTGCTTTGGTTATTTGCGTGTCAGATGGAACTTTGATTACAGTTACGACCTCCGACAAATATTTACTAGACAAGAAAAGTTGATTGTGATTACTCCACGATCAGTTTCTGCACTTTACCATCCAATTTAATGAAGTAAATGCCGCTAGCAAAACCATTAATATTGACTTGATCGGTATCAAAACCATAGTTCACCAATTGACCTTTCACGTCGAAAATGCCGTATGAAACGACTTGGCGACCGAAGTGCAGCGTACCATTGGAGATCGGGTTCGGGAAAATCGGCGATTCCAATGCGCTGGCAACGTCCTGAATTGGCACCAGATTCTCGAAGATCGGATTGTCATCGAAATTGGCGCAAGTCAGGGCAGGCGAACCAGCTACGGGACGGAAATCCGGCGTCGTGGAAGAAGCCAGCGGGTTGACCAACACCGTACCAGTGCTGAAAGCTACTGTATTGATGCAGTTGGCCAGCGGGCCAGTTTGTTTTACAAAGGCATCCAGGGCATTCAGTTTGGCCAGCGAGCCTTTGGCCCGCGACACTTCTACCAGGCCATTGGCCACCGTATCACCTGCAGTATTGAAAGCGGCGGTGCTATTGACAATTAAGTTATTGGTGAAATACAGCTGTTTCGTCTGTGCATCTACGGGTGTGCTGGGGGTCACCAAAGCCAACAAAGCCGGATTATTGGTATTGCGCAGGCTGCTGTCGCCGTCCACCATCAGAAAGTTGCGGTAGCCCATGAAGATGCTGTTGGCAATACGCAGGCTGGAGTTACGACGGATACGTGCACCGCGACGGAAAGCCGCTTTGGTCGTCGAGTTCATGGAAGCCCAGGTAGAACCGACCGGCACTGGTCCGATCATCGTGTAGTTGGAGAAGATGGCATTGGTGTATGGTTTTACCGCTGCGGTGCCGGTCGCTTCGTTGTCGCTTTCAAAACCCTCGGAGGTAGAGGCGCCCGTGGCAGCCGCATAGCTCAGGTCGTAGTAGGCAGAATCTCTTACGCCGATACCGAACTGGCTTTTGCCGCCGTAGCCATTGTCCGTATCGAAATCATCGTCGGTGCCTTTGAAAGCAATCAGGTACGAAGAGTTCACCTTACCACCGAACCATTCGAAAGAATCGTCGCCACTGTAAGATACTTGCACGTGATTAACGACCGTACCTGAACCTACTGCGCCAAACGTAAGGCCGTTGATCTCCTTGTTCGCTTCAAATGCCAGGCCACCAAATTCAATGCGCAGATATTCAATAGTGCCGGAGTTGTCGTCCAGGATGGTGCCGCCGATTTTGGCAATATTGGCATCAAAAGAAATACCATTAAAGCCCTCGATCTGGACATTGTCGTTCGTAGTGCCATTCAGCAGGTTGTGGCTGGAGCGGCCAGCCAGGACGAGTCCGCCCCAATCGCCGCGATCACGTGCGCCAGCGGCTTTGGTCGAAGTCATGATGACTGGATTATTGACCGTACCCAGTACTTCGATCTGCGCACCGCGTTCCACGATGATAGAGGCGTAGTTTTTTGGCGTTACGCTCAGGTCAGCCTGGGCGCGGATGATCGTGCCGGCAGGGATGATGAGTTTACCACCGCTTCTTACGACGACCAGCCCTTTCAGCAAATATACTTTGTTAGCATCCAGCGTCACCGTAGTCGTGATGTCTTTCACACCCGGTACTGGCAAGGAAGTCGCCGTACCATCCAAGGTAGTCAGATCGGTTGGGGCGGGGTAGTTGGCGGTTTTAGGATCCCAGTTAGTCCAGGTTTTGGTCCAGTCAGCTGCTGCATCTGCGCTCAGCGCACCTACATAGGCAGTTTTTACAAATCTAAAATCAGTTTGGGCCGACAATGCCGACGCAAATAGCAGAGAGAAGGCTCCACTTAATAAAAGGAGTAGGTTCTTTTTCATGGCAATGTTGTGCTTAATGTTAGTAATGTTATGTGGCCGCAAATTTCGGGGCGACATATTAACTGAGTGTTAAGCCGACATTACGAAAATATTAAGAGCCTGTTGTATCGGTTCGATGCCGACAGAACAGGCTCTTGATAATCAACAATTTACGCATAAATTATCGATCCTAATAAAAGTCTTATTGTTTAGTGAATAGGCTCATCCGCCGGGGTATTATTCCTGCGAGTCCATTTTTTGAAAGTGTAGCCTACCGTGAGGCTGGTAGTGATACCATTGGTGTAACGGAACATCTGGCGGTCGCCACTGGTCTCGGAAAATTTGCCATTGTCGTCCGTATCCTGATAAAAAGTCTGATCCTGGTGCAACAGGTCGCCAACCGTAATTTTCAGGTTCAGGTTGCCGATGTTCTTGCCGATCTGAAAATCCAGTACGGCGCGAGGAGCCTCGAAAATATCCTGACGCGTATCGCCAAACTTCGGATCTACGCCAACGTAAGCGATCCGGCGACCCACCTGATTGATAACGGCACTGGCAAACCAGCCATTGTCCGCATTTTCGTACTGAATCCCGGCATTGAGCACATAAGGCGACTGGCCTTGCAGCGGACGATCTTTTTTGGCCTGGGTACCAGGATCGAAATCCAGGCTGGATTTGATGAGGGCCAGGTTGGTAAAGAAAGAAATGTCCTGAAATATCTGCCGGTCATTGATAAAGTCCAGATTCTTACGGACTTCAAATTCCAGGCCGTAGATCTTCGCCGATTTTTCGTTTGCAAACGTGAAAGTGGTAAACGGCTGGGAAATATCAATGTTGAACTCCACCGGATTGGTGATGGTCTTATAAAAACCGCCCAGCGAGATTACCTGGCTGCCAGAAGGGAAAAATTCCAGGCGCAGGTCATAATTGTTCAATTGAGCGATTTTCAGGTCTTTGTTGCCCCGAATGTCGGCATTTTTGTCAAAAACAAAGAAGGCAAAAGGAGCCAGCTCCCGGAACTCAGGACGGTTGACGGAGGCAAAGTAAGCACCCCGAAGGTTGATTTTTTGCGAGAGGGAATAAGCCAGGTTCACTGATGGCAAAAAGGCATCTTCCTTAATTCTGGCCACGTCGCCCGTCGTTTTGAAATTCGTCACCTGAATGTCCGCATTCTCATAACGCACGCCGTATACAGCTCGCAATTTCTCAAAAAATCGCTGATCAGCCATTACGTAAGAACCGCTTACTTGCGATTTGCCGTCATAATAACCAATGTCGTCCGAGGTTTTTTCGATGAGGTATAATTTATTTGCGCCAATACTTCCGCTGCCCAAATCCGTAGCGGGGTTCAGCGTATTTGAAGGTGCTGTACCATTATATACAAAACTACGGCCATAGAAAGAACGGTCGCGGTTCTGGATCGTTCCGCCGGCCTTCAACTCCGTTTTTACTTTACCTCCGTTGAATTGCTTCGCCAATTCGAGGCTACCGCTAGTGAGGTTTTCCTTCAAATCTGAACTAAACCGGCCCGTACTGGTGTTAAAAAAGTCGCCTGGCACCAACCGAAATTCTTCAAAATCAGGTGTTTTGGTGTAGTTGACAATGCGGTAGTCGGGTACTTGGCGGCGGACGTTCGCATAGTTTAGGGACAAATTGAACGAAAACAAATCTGCACCGACCACCTGTTTCCAGGAAACAATGCCGTTGTATAAACGGTTGTAATTGATCAAATTAGCTTTGTTATTGACCTCTAATGCATCACTGACGTTACCAATGCCCGTCCGCAAAATGGTGTTGTTGTCGGTATTGGCGTTGAGCAGGTTACGGAGACTAATCTGAGTTTTTGGGGCAATATAGTTAACATTGAAAATGCCGCCGCTGGTGATGTTTTGCAGGTAAGCATCGTCTTTGAAGGACGAGACCTGGCCGGAACCATCAAAAGTATTCACCTGACCCGAGGAGAAACGACGGGTGCTGGCGTAGTTGAGGGCGAGAATAACACCGAGTTTCCGATTTTCGGAAATCTGAACCGGGAAGCCCAAAGAATAGGCAACGCGCGGGTTGAGCGGCGCATTAATAGCGTTATTCGTCCAGTCGTTGTTAAATTTCTCCGTAATGTCGGCAAACTTCCTTTTTTCTTCGGCATTCGGGAAAGCCGAAGCGGACTTCAAGGCACCTTCCGCAAAATCAGGCAAATTGCGCTGACTGCTGGGAATATTGAAGTACTCACCTGAATAACGCTTGAACTGCGTGAAGCCTTTAAAGGTGGTCAGAGAATGGGTTTGGCCGCCGATGCTCAGGTTTTGCGTAAATTCTTCGGGTACCGCTTTGGTATTGATTTTAATAATACCACCGCCAAAATCACCCACCAGATCGGGCGTACCAGCCTTGATGATTTGCAAATTATCGAGCAGGCTGGCTGGCACTACATCGAAGGCAAAAGCCTTGCGATCCGATTCCGTGGAAGGTAACAAGGCACCGTCCAAATAACCGGCATTGTAGCGGTCGTTCATCCCGCGAATGACCGCGAATTTGCCTTCCTGGATGGAAGCACCTGTCACCCTTTTCAGTACGTCGGAGGTCGTGCGATCTGGGGTCCGGCGGATGAGGTCGGCGGAGACTCCATCCGAGACCATCGCCGCGTTTTTTCGCTCGGTCAGCAAGGCCAGCGCGCTTGATTTTTCGATGGTGTAGCTGATAACGACTTCCGTCAGGGAATTGTCGCTTTCCTTCATCACGAAGTTGACGTAAGTGACCTCGTTGGGCTTTACGTCCACCGTCATTTTTTCCGTTTGATAGGAAATATAACTAAAAACCAGGTTATAAGTAGCTGGAGCCAGGGCAAGCAAAAACTTGCCATCGAAATCGGTTACTGCACCACCAGTGGCTCCTTCTATTTGTATGGTGGCACCAATCAGGCCTTCACCAGTAGCGTTATCAATCAATTTTCCAGCTACTTTCCCTTTGTCCTGTGCGGACAGCGAAAAAGAACATATTGTGGAACAGAACAATGCCAAGCAAAAAATTGCTTTCGTCATAACAGCGTGAGGGAGTGAACAATAAAATTTTGTCCACAAAGGTCTCGCTCTGTTTTCTAAAGCAGCCTGGAAGCACTTTAAGTTAGTGTTAAGTTTGTAAGCAAGGTGTTTGTTGAGTCATCGTGCTACCGTCCTTTTTAAACACTTTTTATAATTCTATCCCTGTCAATCGCTTGATTTCCAAAGCATTGAGCAGCAAAGAATATTCAATATTCAAACGACTCAATTGCACCTCTTCCACATTGGTCTGCGCTGTATCCAGTTCCGGAAAAGTCAGCGTCCCATATTGATAACGCGTACGGGCGATTTCGAGGGCTTTGTTGGCTTGGCGAGTCTGGGTTTGCAGGTTTTGTAGGCGTTGGCGATTACTTTCCATATCGGCCAATACATTGGCGATGTCGCGTTGTAAAGTCGTCTGTACGTAGGCTAAATTTTGCTGACCGGCTTCGTAGGAAATCTGTGCACTCTGCTTTTGCAGGGTAAAACGTTTGCCCGAATAAATAGGCGCAGAAATACCCACTCCGGCGGCTATATTGAATTTCGGCACCGCAATTTCCGGCAAATAACCATTTTTAAAACCCGCCGCGCCAGTTAGGCTTACTACTGGACGATTGGCGTGTTCCGCGACCACCAGATCGGCTTGCGCAGCCCGCATCCGGTCGTTGGCGATGGCCAGTTCGAGGTTACTGTTTTGTGCTTGTTGATACAGGCCGTCCGTCGTGAGAGCGGTAGTCGCCGTGCTAAAATCTACTGCAGCAGCGTCCACGGCTGGTGCTTCGGCTCCGATCAGGTAGGCCAACAGGATTTTTTGCTTCGCCAATTGGTTTTGCAAATCCACTTTGCGATTGTGAGTCGTTTCGATACGCACTTGTTGGTTTAGCAAATCCAGTTCGAGCGCGTCACCGTTTTTATAGCGAAAATCAGTTTGCGTAAGTACTTGATTAAGACTGCCCAACACCGAATCCTGTACCGAAATGCTCCGTTGCAAATACGCCACACCGTAATATATCTGTGCGACCTGATAAGCCAGATTGTGCTTGTTCAGTTCCAGATTGTGCTGCGCATTGCGCACATCTTCCTCCGCGCGATGAATCGAAGCGTCGGTTTTGCCAAAATCATAGACCGTCAGTGAACCTTGCGCTTTGAGGTCAAAATTGCTGTATGGCGTGAATTGCACCTCGCGCGGGCCATCGGGCGTCGGGAAACTGGCCTTAGCCACTGGATTGATATAGCGATATTGAAAGTCGGCGGTCGCGTAGGGTTGGAGCGCGGTTTTGGCCACTTCCACCCGCAACTGGTTGCCGCGAAGGAGTGCTTCGGCTTCTTTCAGTCTGGGGAAATTGGCATTAGCCTGTTCCACGAGGGCGCGGAGGGCGGCGGGCGTTTCCTGGGCTAAGATGTTTGCTGCGCTGAATAATAGAAGCAGGGCAACAGCGACCAGATTTTTGGTCTTTCTCATGGTCAATTTGTTGATAATCATATCTTTAAGAAAAATATTTTCAGAAATAACGTGCCTCATTACTTGTCATTCAGAGGCGTAAGCCGTGGAATCCGAGGCCGAAGGCCTTTACAGGTTATCGTAAATTTATGGAGGATGCGAGTATTTGAGTATTCGATCAATTATCTGATTATCATGTGTTTAATCAAATACTCGCATCTTCAAATCCTCAAAATTTCCCTCAGATTCTTCACTTCGTTCTGAATGACACGGCGTGTTCTAATGCGCTTCCGCCGCGGCCTTCATCGCTTCCGCGCTCGGCTTTTTATTTTGGAGGAAAAATGCCAATGGAAATGTGACGATGAAAAACACCATCGCCGCCCGAAATACGTCCAAATACGTGAGCATAAGTGCCTGTTTTTGAATCGTATACATCAGATTTTGATAGGTGGCCGACAGCGCATCCAGCGGATTAATACCTCGCGCAATGAGGGCCTGCGACATAGCTGTCACGCGCTCGCCGGTGAGGGCATCGCCGGGTTGCAGATTGGTGGACAAGTCATTGACGTGTTGCGGCAACCGCTGTCCGATGTACGTATTGGTCAAAGCAATCCCGAACGCGCCACCCACTTGACGGATCATATTCGTGATGGCGATGCCCATCGGCAGGTCTTTGGGAGCCAGCGTCGCTACCGACTGGTTGATGAGCGGCACATTGGCGAAGGCCAGCCCAACGCCCCGGAGCATCAGCGCGAAGATGAACATGCCGCCGGAAGCATTGGCATTGTACGTCGACAGCACGTAGCAAAACAGCGCAAAAGCCGCGTAGCCCAGCATAATTAATTTCGCCGGAGCCACGCCTTTTGCCAGCAATCGCCCGGCAAGCGGGAAAAGAAATACCGAAATAATGCTGCCTGGAATGAGCAATTTGCCCGTTTGGGTGGCCGTGTAACCGACGATGCGCTGCACAAAAAGCGGGTACATATACACCGAGGTGAAAAGTCCAATCCCGATCACAAACATCAGAGCGGTGCCGAGCGACAGGTTTCGGTTTTTGAATACCCGCAGATTGACCACTGGCTCCGCGATTCGCAGTTCCCACCAGCCAAACAGGAGTAGACAAACTGTGGTCAAAGCCGTACAAATGCTGATCAAATTACTATCGAACCAGTCGTCCGCCTCCCCACGTTCCAGTACAAATTGTAGACAACCAATACCAACCGCCAGCAAAACAATACCGAAATAGTCCACTTTTATGGCTTTTCGGTCAATATTCATCTCTTCGGGCCTGGTTTCAATGAAGGAGAAACTCAACGCCACGGCCAAAATACCGACCGGGATATTGATGAAAAACATCCACGACCAGTGGTAATTATCAATAATGTAACCACCCAACGTCGGACCAAAAGTCGGGCCAAGCACAATGCCCATACCGAATACCGCCGATGCAATGGGCCGCTGTTGAGGCGTGAAAGAGTCGAACAAAAGCCCTTGCGACACCGATAAAAGTGCACCACCGCCAATGCCCTGAATGAAACGCATCAGCACGAGCATCGGGAGATTTTCCGCCATACCACAGCCATACGACGCGATGGTAAACAGGATAATGGAGGCAATAAAGTAGTTTTTGCGCCCAAAATACCGTTGGAAAAAGCCCGTCATCGGGATGATGATCACGTTGGCGATGGCGTAGGCCGTGATGACCCAGGCGACATCTTCCACGTTAACACCCAGCGATCCAGCCATTTGCAGCAGGCCCACGTTGACGATAGACGTGTCGATCAACTCCATGATGGCAGCGGAAATCGCGACGGCGACGATGATCCATTTTTGAAAACCTTGCAAAGCCATGAGAAATGGTTGAGAATGTTGAGGTGGTTGAGAGTGTTGAGAAGACTACACGCGCATGAGATTGCTATGGGCGTTTATAGTTCATACCTCATCGTTCATACTTCTTTTCTACTCTACCACCCGCACGGAAACTTCCACGCTGAGGCCCGCCCGCAGCACATCTTTATACTGTTGGGGATTGTCCAATTCGATTTTTACGGGCACGCGTTGGGTCACTTTTACGAAGTTGCCGGAAGCATTATCGGGGGGCAAAAGGGAATATTTGGCACCCGTGGCTTCCGAAATCGTGGAGATTTTGCCCGTAATATTCAGGTCAGGAAAAGCGTCGGCCTTGATTTTTACGGCTTGGCCGACGTGCATTTTTTCGAGTTGCGTTTCCTTGAAATTGGCAATAATCCAATACGTCGAATCATTGATAATGGTGAAAAGCGTTTGGCCGGGCTGCACGTATTGGCCAGTGGAAATGTTCACTTTGCCGGTTTTGCCGGAAATGGGCGCGTAGATTTTGGTGTACGACAGGCGCAGTTGTTGTTGATCTAACACTGTCTTTTTTACCTGCACAATAGCCTCCATTTTCTTGATGTTGGCCAAAGCCACGCCTTGCGAGACCTGGGCTTGCGTCACTTGTGCTTGCGTAGCCGACAATTGTTTTTCCTGAATGTCTACGCCAGAACTGGATTCATCTAACTGTCTCTGGGTCAATGCGCTACCTTTAAACAGGTTTTGATCGCGCTGCAAATCCGTCTTTGCTTTATCGCGGCGCGTGGCTTGCACCGAAGCATTGGCATTGGCCACTTTGATGTTTTCCGAGACGTTGCGGAGGTTAGCGCGGGCATTTTCGAGATCGGCTAATGACTGGCGATAATCGGCTTCGGCCTGAGCCACTGCGATGGAATATTCCTGCGAATCAATGACGGCGACCAGTTGGTCAGCGTGCAGTTTTTGGTAGTCTTCCGCGCTCAGCATCTGTACGTAGCCAGCCACGCGAGCCAGCACTGGCGCGCTTTTGCCTTCGACCTGGGCGTTGTCGGTGGATTCGTAGAGTTGGCTATTTTTCCAGTAATGGTAGCCATACCAGCCGCCGACTAGCAGCGCGGCCAATAAGATAACGCGGGGGAGAAATTTACGAACTGGGTTGGTTTGTTCCGTTGCCATAATGTTGGAGTGGATTTTGCGGGGGCAAAGGTAAACCTGGTTGACTAATAAAGTCAAGTAAGTTGACTATTTTTTGTTGAAAAAATATTTTCCTATTATCTTTGTCCCATAATCAGCAGATATGAGCAGCCTGACCGAATTTGCCAAAACATTTGATTTCCAACAATACCACCACATCCGCGACCACTCGATGGGGCGGTTAACTTGGCGCTTGAAACGCTACATCCATGAGTTCGTGGAACCGCGCTTGGAACAAAGCGGTTTTGGGAATTTTCAGATGAGTTACCTGTCGGTGATGGGCAATTTGAACGATGAAGGCGTGACCACCACCGAATTGGCCCGCCGCACGGGGGTGACGAAGCAGGCCATGAGCAAAGTGGTCAAACTCATGGAAGAACAGGGCTATGTCTCTATCCAGGCCCACGCAAAAGATGCGCGGTCGAGCGTCATTTTTATTAATCAGCGCGGCATCGAGTTACTGACTTGTATCTACCACACGATGAATGAGTTGAAGCGCAAATTTGCGGAAATCATCGGCGAGGAAGAGGTGGAACATTTTAGCAACACTATGCACCAACTAGTGATAGGTCTGGAAAATGAACCTCCACTGAAACCGAATAGTAAGCCCAACGGCGGCTGCTAGTACCGGCGGGTTCAGCCGCCGAAAGAAGTTGAGAAATTGCAGAAAATCCATCTGGCACTTTTTTTTACATATAGCCAGTGTCTATGCTTTTGAACAAGAAATTTCTATAAAGCATTGACAAACAAAAACTTCTGCACTGCTTAACTTTTACCCAATATGACGAAATCTACTACACTTCTGCTGCTGGCTTTACTAGCCACTACGACCATTCTTTCTGCTCAACTTCCTGATTCCTGCGGTGGTTCCACGCTCGTGCGCAGGCATTATGAAAACACGGCAAAAATCATTGCGTTGCGCCAAATGCTCGGCGATTCTGCCCTGGCCGATTCGGTTTACATTCCCGCTACGCTATACAATCCCATCTTGAATGCCTTGGCGGCGGTGTATAATGCCACACAATTCCCGGAACGCGACACAGTGACGACTTGTCTGGATATTCAGAGTTCGCCGACCCCAGTTTATCCATTTAGCATTATTGTGACTTCGGATACCACTAATATCTGGGCCAGAAAATTGTATCAAGGCGCTTATCCAAGTGGCGATCCGACGATAGATGCGCTGCTTGTAAACTACCAATTGGATTTGGTGGACAGTTCAAAATTTGAGCAGTTTTCCTTCACTTTTGAAACTAAAGAACTGCTCAATACGCTGGCTTTGGCGGCTTTGTTCGATAGCATTCCGGGGACGCACGCCGTTCCGAACTCGTTCATTGGCGGTAGCAACAATATTACTTTAGACACGGTGGCCGAAGGGACAACGCTTACTTATACTGTCAAATGGGGCGATTGTCCGGCGGGATGTATTAATAATCGCAGTTGGACTTTTCTAATAAAACCCGACTGTTCAGTAACGTTTCTTAGCGTAGCAGGCGACCCATTAACTTCGGAAGTTGTTTGTACTTCCAATTCTGACTGTACCATTAATCCGCTTTGCTTGCCGTGGTTGCAGGATTCTATTCAGAGTTATGCAGCGCAACACCCTGATTGTCACGAATTGGCATCCGGTATTCATGTGACGCTTCACCAGGATTTTAACAGCGTTCCTGTGATTGGTATTCATGTATTTATCGGTATAGATGCAGCGTTCACAGACTTCTTTTACTGCAATGGCGACTATATTGGCACTTGCCAAATAACGATTGGTGGTGCTGGCTGTATGCCCGAAAGTGTCTCTAATTACTTTGATTTTGCGACCGACACTATTTGGGATTGCACAAAACCGCTGCCTACGCCCGAAAATTGTGGCACCACTCCCACTCGAACACCAAACGTTGCAGCCATTTCTTTCCAACTTTCGCCCAATCCCGCGACGCTGGGCCAAACATTAGTGCAAGCCAACTTCGGCGTTCGTACCAAAGGTCGATTGAGCGTTTTTGATGTTTTGGGAAAATCTGTTTTGGAAAAAACTTTCGAGGCCGACCAACTCGCTGAAATGCTGGATTTGGGAAGTCAGAAACCGGGAATTTACTTCGTTAGGCTGGATACGGGTAAGCAAGTATACACTCGGAAGTTGTTGATTATCAGGCCTTAAAAATACAATATTCTAATTATTCGCAGAGCGGCGAGATATTTGTAGTCTTTTAAAAGATAGATTCTGGAGGTGCAGCACAATGTATTGTGCTGCACCTCTCTTCTGTTTGTAACTTTGCTGCTACAAATATTGGGATGCTATCCTTTTACCAACAATTATAAAAATTAGACATGACTACTTTTCAACATTCCAGTTTCATTGTACCCAATCTGGATGCTGCCGTCGAGTTTTTCACCGCTTATTTTGATTTCCAACAAATTTCAAAAGGTGGGCCTTATCAATCAGAAAGTACCACCCTGAATCTGGTGTATGGCGTACCGGAACGCGCCGTCGGTCGCTCGGTGATGCTCCAAAATGGCCCGGCAAAACTGGAATTGGTAGAATGGATGACTTATGGCGAGGCCCTCAATCCGCTGCGCGAAAGCAGTATGCCTGGCTGTTCGCTGTCGTTTGAAGTAGACGATCTGGACATGATGATCGCACAACTGAACGGGGCGCACGGTGTCCGGTTTTTGCAAAAAAGTCGCGATGGATTCGTGTATTGCCAAACGCCGTTTGGGATACAAGTGCGTCTGGCGAGCCGGACGCACTCCGTGTAACGTCGAACCCTGTTCGACGAAGTTACATTTTACGCCGAACAGGGTTCCGCTTTACAGGCTCGCCATTACTCCGGCGTGAATACCGATAGTATTAATCTTGGCCGGTTTTGGCCCGATGCCCTGGCCCGACACATTGAATTGGTACATAGGTTCTACAAAAGCCACCAGGCGTTTGCCGAGCGAATGCTCTACCCGCAGCCCAAGATCAGCGGTGACGTAGACATTATCATTAAATTGACCGCCTTCCAGTACGCCTTGTGCACTGTTTTTGCTCAGTTCTGTAGTCTGAATAGTATGTGAACCGCTAGGTGGATTGCCTGGATAAAATTCTTTTTTATTGCGATAAGTCTTTTCAATAGCCACACTGGCGGTCATACCGGCAACAGCATGAACGCTGGTTTTGCCAAAACGAGCCATGCGCCGGGTACCTTTCAAAGGCACCGATACTATATCGGCATCCACTTCCCGATCAAAAGAACGGTAATAGCCCTGGTTAGTATTATCAGTAGAAATTTTTACCTCTTTTAGTGGCGTATAGTTTTTCTGGCTAAAAGCTACACCCACTTCTACGCCCCATTTTCCAGGCCGATAGCCGACCATCAAACCACCGCCATACCCTTGGGCCTGACGTTTTTCGGAGCCAATACGCACCCGATTTTGGTCCAGCGAAGCATAAGTAACTGCATAAAAATGGCTGGCTAGAAGGGCCTTAGGCGTTACTTCTTTCAAAGGATTCAACAGATTAGCAATATCCAAAGTCATAAAATCCTTGGTTGAAAGTGGGCCAAAAGCCAACATCATCAAGCGATTTTCCGAGTTATTCTGGTTATTGGCATTTTTTACTGCCGCAGCCATTTCCATCGGCGTAAGAGCGGTTTCGGAAACGACACCTGCTTCGGCAATGGCCTGACTGCCAGCCCGTTGTGACGCATCTAATGGTACAAAGAAACCATTTCCATTGGCCGAACCATTTCCATTTTCCAGAGAAGAACCACGATTATTCTGGTGGTGTTTTGCTTTGCCCGATTCGGCCATTGGCACGTTTTGCGCGGGCAACTCTTGCGGCGCAGAACGGTGGTAAGGCTCGAAACCAAAGAAGCCATAAGCCCCGCCCAATAGCAACAATAATAGTAATATGGCCGCCTCCGCAGATTTGGAAATCCAGATGCGACGACGCAACTGCTCAATGCGCGTCAACTTACCTGCCAACTGCTCCCAATGCGCCGGTTGATACGGCACTTCCAATTGCTCCAATGAACGGCGTACCGCCTGGTCCACCGCATCGGTTGGAGGCGGCGTGGGAGCCGGAAAGCGTTGCTCGAACGCGGCCCAGGCCGTTGGTTCAAGTGGCACTTCCAGATTTTCCAGAGCCGACTTCAATTGGGAATCAAATGTATTATTGTCCATAATCAATGTAGCGGAAGTCTTTGATATTGTTTGGTTTAGAGGGGTTTTGCAGGTTTAAAAAGGTTTAGAAAATTTAGATGCTTATTGGTCTATTCTATGGTCTAATGTCAAAATATCTATTAATCCAAATTAACGCTCTTGGGCAAATTCCATGCGCTTGGCGACAAAGTATTCTTGCAATTTGGTGCGGGCTTTCACGAGGTTGCTGCGGCTGGTACTTTCCGTGATTTGCAGCGCATCGCCGATTTCTTTATGTGAATAACCTTCCACGACATACAGGTTAAAAACCGCCCGATAAGCCGGGGAAAGTTGCTGAACCGCACCCAGTATTTCCTGTTCTGTCAAGCCACTCAACACGTCGGGCTGATCGCTGGATAACTGGTTGGCCTCGTGCAAATCTTCCGTGCGGCGGCGGGTGTTGCGGCGATAATAATCAATGCAAGTATTGACCACAATCGTCCGAATCCAGGCCGGCAAAGAAGTGCCGGGCTTGTAGCGGCTGGCGTTTTGAAACACCTTGATGAACCCCTCGTGCAGCAGGTCGAGGGCTTCGTCGCGCGAACCAGCATAACGCAGGCAAATGCCCATCATCTTGCCATAGTACTCTTCGTACAGTTGCTGTTGCGCCCAGCGTTCTTGGTGAATGAGGGCGGAGACCAGGTCTTTTTCGACGCGTTCCAAATTAAGGGCGAAATCCATGTGTTGATTTCCGTTGGAAAGTTAGAGAATCGTATCCGTTCGGCCAAACCGCACCGCAATATTCCATTCCAAGGACAGAAACGGCGGGCTAATCATAAACGCTGCCAGGCAGATACATGAATGTGAAAAGTGAGTCGCGAGCAGTTTGCAAACACTTTCCTCCGGGATGCAAATAGGCCGTGTCAGGTTGGTTGGCCAATGACATTGCAGCGTCATTTAGTTTTAAAACTATATCTGGCGCGACGAACGATTGGAAGAATAAAAACTTTTTGTGTTAATAAATAATTTTTTTAGCCTGTTAAAATTTTGCTATCTACTTGATTTATAAACATAAATGCGCTAAAACTTATCAACATTAGGTACAGTAGACGGTGTTGGCATTGTAATCTTTTAAAAACAGGGAATTTTTATAGAAACTTTTTGTTTTACATTTGTGGTGCCACCCTTCGCCAATTTATTCACTGTCTTTTCATCTTCTATGCCGCCAATTTATGAGTCTGTCTAAACAACAATCGGAAACGGAATCTTTTTCCGTGCAGCAAAAAATCCGCTTTGCCAAAACCGCGCGGAAGCCGGCCAAAAGCATGGTGCCTGGAAAATATAATCCCAACCCGCTGGAAGTGGCTCCGACGGGCGTGTTGTTAAGACAGATTTTAGTGCGTATTCGTCGCTCCTGGCTAGGGTTGCGCTGGCAACTCAATCGGCTGACGGGCGGCGCATTTCAGCAACGAGCTTTGCTGAAAATAGGCGCCATAGTAGTCCTCGGCTACTTTGTCATTGCCTCTGGCTCTGACGCACCCGGGCCGTTTTCGCGCTCCATCTTTTCCAGCGGCAAGGCGATGGAAACGACGCTGGAAGTCAGCACTACGGATAATACCAACCGTCGCAAAGGCGGTGGCAACGAGGCCGCGCCGGTCGGTTCGCGCCAACTGACGGAGGAAATGACGCTTGGCTACGTGGAACGTTTTCACAAAATAGCCACCACCGAAATGGAAAAATATGGGATTCCCGCCAGCATTTGTCTGGCGCAGGGCCTCATCGAAAGCCGGGCAGGCGATAGCAAACTGGCACGCGAAAACAACAATCATTTTGGTATTAAATGCTTCTCGCGGCACTGTCCGAAGGGCCACTGCACTAATTTCACCGACGACACGCACAAAGATTTCTTTCGCAAATATCAAAACCCCTGGGAAAGCTGGCGAGCGCACAGCCAAATGCTGACCTCGGGTCGGTATGCCCGACTGAAAAAATACGGACATGACTACCGGCAGTGGGCTTATGGCCTGAAACAGCTGGGTTATGCTACGGATCGCACGTATGCCGAGAAACTGATCGAGATCATTGAGCGGTATAATTTGCAGCAATATGATCAGGCGAGTTCGGCGGGCATTTTGCAATAAGGACAATAAGCAAAGGGCAAATTCGCAATTAGTAAACCACTGATGTTAAGTCTGGCTCAATGTACTCTCCCCCTTATGGGGAGTAGGAGGGGGCTTACGCCGCAATTTGATTTTCCCGAATAAATTCGGGGTTAGATCACCCTTGGACGTACACGATAAATTTTTCGTCAAAAAATTCCTCCTCAAAAATATCACGCAACGGAAATACTTCACTGTATTCCTCGCCTTTACCGGGCAAAGCCGCTATTTCGCCAGTCAGATTTCCGCCTTTTAAAGCAATCAAACCATTGGGATAAGCGTGTTGATGCTTCTTTTTTAGTAAATGCTGACTCCACTGCAATAGTTGGGTGAGCGACGCCACGCCTCTGGTGAGCACGAAATCATACGCTGCCAATGGTCGCAATTCTTCGGCACGGGCGTGACGAGCCTCTACGTTGCTCAGGCCTAATGCCTGCGCGACTTCCTGTACCACACGAATCTTTTTACCAATACTATCGGCCAACATAAACTTGACTTCCGGAAATAAAATGGCCAGCGGAATACCCGGAAATCCACCGCCCGTACCGAGATCGAGCAGGCGCGTGCCGGGTTTGAAATCAAATTCTTTGGCGATGGCCAGCGAATGCAGCACGTGCCGTTCTTCCAGATTATCAATGTCTTGCCGCGAAATGACGTTGATCTTGGCGTTCCATTCGGTGTAAAGGGCAGGAATTGCTGCAAACTGACGATGTTGTTCAGTAGACAGGTTGGGGAAATATTTTTCGATTAATTGCATGTAGGAATTTCGCTGAAAATAATTTAGGCTAATTTTTATAATACATTGATTATCAATGCGAATTTACCAATTGCAATTTTACTCGGTTCGTTATTTATTCAGTTTGTCGAGCATCCGCTGGGCCTGCTCGCGGCGGGTGGTATCTTGAATGTTGCCGAGGGCACGTTCCAGCGAACGTACTGCCCGCTCTTTGGTATTCGGGTCTTTCTCCGCCATTTTTACGAAAGCCATTGCCTGATACCAATAAATGTCTTCGCCAAAATGTTCCAGATCTTCGATTTTGGCAAAACTCGACAAAGTATAATCTGGCTGATCCAGCTGTAAACCAATAATACCTAAATAAAATAGTGCATCTGATTGGCAAGGCGATTCCTGCCCGTCCAGCATACCTTCCAGTTCTTCCGCCGCTTGTCCGTATTCTTTTTTCTGATAAAACTCATCCGCCATCTGGAATTTTTGCTCGCAATCGGCGGTGTGTACCGTGGTCGAATCATCAAGGGTCAAGTGACTGTAGCGGGCCTTCATATCGGCGACCATACTTTCGGGGGGCGCAAAATTATCTTTGTAAACGACCACCGCCACTGGGCGCGTGTACCAAGTGTATAACCAGCCAAGTAGTATAATGCTAAGCAAGGTACCAATTATAACCCAGTTCCGTCGGGTTTGTTTTTTTTGCTGCACTTCCACTCGCTGTCGAGCCACACCTTTGGTTACTTGCTGGATTTTTTGCCAGAGATCGTAGCCTTTTTCATCCAAAACGGCTTCCGTTGCCCAGTTCGGTAGTCCGTGCTCTACTAATCCTTCGGTCGCCGAAGGCCCCAATAGTTCGCGGTAGCGGGCCAGACAATCGGAGAATTTTTCGGAATGCACGATGTCATCCGCCGAAGCAGTGGGACGATAATAGTCCCAACCCAATTCGTCGCGCAATTTCGCCTGACACGCCGCATCCAGACGAGCGAATTTGCTCCAGGCGACGTATTGGCGACGTGTCCTGTGCAATTGTTCCGAAGTAGGGATGGATGGATCTTCGTTTATGGGAAATGCTTCCAGGCCACCGGTTTCTGGAGCTAATCCGCGCTCCGCCCGCCAATCCAGGTAGTGTGCTACGGTTAATTGCTGGACACGATCGAGTAAGTGCACCCCTGTCGGCAAATCGGCGGTATGCACAGCATGGGCTATTTCTAACATGCCAACCTGAAACATGAGTTCCCCGTCGGCCTGGCTTCCGCCTTCCGCGCGAACGGCGGTCACGGCCATCGGCTGGCCGGCACTGACCAAAGATTCCAGCAGGTGTACATCATTGGTCCGCAGACCCTCTACGTAAGACTGATTGGGCAAAGGCACTTCCATTTATACTCGATTTTGGTGGTGTCGTTTCGTTCAGGCTCCTTGCGGGAGGGATTCGGCGGATGCAAAAATAACCTTACCAGTAGATTAATCGGTGAGTTTAAAACCTGCCTTTATTTTTTAGGTTTCGGGGAAGACAGAAATAATTCCTGCCTGGGTATCATTAGTGGGTAAATGCAGCACCCGCCTTTTTTTTAACCGCCATAGCTTTTTTAGGCAACGGCGGTTAAAAAAGGCTCCGGAGGGTAAAAAAAAGAGCCAGGACATTGCTGCCCGGCTCTATGAAAACACCTAAAACCCTATTAACTAATCTTTTGAAAGTCAATTACTTGGATTGCTTGATTAAGCAATTTCAATGGTTTTTTGCAATGGTTTTGCTTCAGCTTTCTTATCCAGCGTGATTTTCAGCACCCCGTTTTCGTAAGTTGCTTGGACAGCATCTTGGTTCACGGTTTTTGGAAGTTTGAATTTCCGTTGGAAAGAAGCCACCTGAAATTCGCGACGCGTGTAGCGTTTTTCGGTTTGCTCGGCAACTGCTTCGCGTTTGCCTTCCACCACCAGTTGATCGTTTTCAACGCGGGCACTGAATTCGGATTTGTCAAAACCCGGAGCAGCCAGCTCGAGGTGAAAAGCATTTTCAGTTTCTACCACATTCACCGAAGGTTGGTAGTTGGTCAGGCCATCGTGGCCCATGAAATCGGCAATGCTACGGTCAAACATGGTATTAAACAGGTTGAAAGGCGTAGCTTTAGGAGCAGAAACTGGTTGAAATTTTAAGAGTGTCATAGCAAGAAAGATTTAATGGTTTAAAATCCTGTGATGACCCTTAATATCAATCTACGTACCACGGCCTAATCTCGGATTTTATGGCAGTAAATTAATTTGCGTTAATGACAAATTGTCACTTTATTTAATAAAAACTGCCAAAATGGCATTTGAAGATTATGTCCTTTCGGCTTCTTTACTTGGACGGAGGGATTAGTTATGGAGATAAAGAACGATTCCAAAATAAATGTACAGAAGTAAAAAAACGCGACATGGACGGTTCTCGACAAGATGACAAAAGTGGCATACACCGTAGCGTACACAGCACAGAACACGCCGCTTTTGCCATTCTGTCGGAAACTGTCCACGTCGTGGGTTGCATTAGATGTTCCCATTTCCTGTACTTGTATCTCGACACTGCTCCTTGGCACTTTCTCTATACTGCTAAAAAAATATTATGCCTCGTTCTCTCCAGAATAGTCGGGAGAACGAGGCATGGAAAATTAATGAAAAACCTTTTTATAAAAATCGAGTAGCCAGGAGTTGGCTACGGATATTTACAACACCTTGAATTGCTGAAACAATGCTGCCAACTGGCTCGCTTCGGTAGCAAGATATTTAGCACCCGCTTCCAGCAAACGAGTGTCGTGCCCAGGGTGAATATGGGCGGCACCCAGGAAGCCAATCACGTCCAGCCCGGCTGCATGAGCCGCTTGTACACCCGTAGGACTGTCTTCTACTACCAGCACATCTTCCGGCTGAAGTTGCAGTTTTTCCAGTGCCAATAGATAAACGTCTGGCTGAGGTTTCGGCTGCCCGACTTGCTCGGCGGAGAAAATATGTCCGTCCAGTGCTTCATACAAACCTAGTTTTTGCAGACAATATTCTACGTGGCGGAGGCTGGCATTGGAGACCACACTTTTAGGCACTTTCAGCCCTTTGAAAATGTCGCCCATGCCGGGAATGACGCGTAGTTCATCGTCGAAACCCTGTTGGTGGGCATTCCGCAACTGCTCAAAATAATCGTCGTCCACGATAATACCATACTCGGCATTGATGGCCGACAGGATATCACGTTCCAGCAGACCAGGATAGCGCTGGGCGTATTCCTGCTCCGTCATTCGGAAACCGTAGGGTGCCAGCAGGCGTAAAGTGGCACGCACCGCAATGATCTCGCTGTCCACGAGGGTGCCGTCATTATCGAATAAAATATGCTTAATCAAAGAGTGAAATGATGAAATATGAAGAATAAAGGGAGCGCTTTATAAAAATATGAATCATCCGAATTTTTCGGATGATTCATAGATGAAATTTGCAGCAGGGTTGCCCAGTACTTACTTTACCCGTAGCGTCTGACCAATACGAATATTCTCGTCGGACGACATATTATTCAGCTGTTTTAATTGCGCCAGCGTAAGGTTGTACTTTCGGGAAATATTATACAAAGTATCGCCTTTCACCACTACATGATAGCCGCTCCCAACAGATACGGGCGGAGGTGTCACGACGGTAGTAGGCGGATAGGTAGTCGTAGGTTGTTGCATCCCGTTATTACCCGTCTGCGGCACCGGATCGTTGGGGTAGGGAAGGTCGCTGACCGAGGGTTTTATGATTGGCGCAGGAGGAGGCGTAGTGACGGGTGGAAGCGTTTGGGGCGTAGTAGCTAGCGGAATGCTCGTTTGGTTGCCCTGGATTTCAAAGAGTTCATCGTCATTTACGATCACGGTTGTCTTACCGGCATTAGACGACTGGGTTACCGGGGCCGTAGGCGTAGGATAGGTGGTCGAATTGGAAGTCGAATTTGCATTGCTGGCGATGGTACTCGCGTCGCGCAACGACACGTTGTCGCCTTTTCGGCGAGTGCCTTTTAAGATCAGTCTTTGCCCCACGGCTGGTTCCTGACCATTGCGGAGACCGTTGCGGGAAAGCAGTTTTTCTAATTGAATACCATAGAGTTGTGATATATCAAACATCGTCTGGTCGTCGCGGACGAAGTGTTCGGTGGCTCTGCCACGCCAGCGGTCGCGTTTCGCTTGAATAAAAACGCGGGTATTTTCTTTCAACTTAATGCCAGGCGTGTACCCACGATCATTGTAATCGGCCACTTTCAACGTATTGAGTTGGTATAGTTTGGCCACATCATCCAGCGTTTCCCCCGGACGACTGAGCACCACTTTCACGTCATTGACGCGCCCGATGCGTTGGGCAGGCGGAATGACCGGCACATTATTAGGATTATTTGGGTCAGGAACGTTCGGATTGGCTTTGTTTGGATTGGGTGCGCCAGTGCTGGTTGGATCGGTTCCCGGAATAGTTAACACGCCAGCCGTTGCATTGGGCCGGTCGTATTCATAGATTTTGAATCGCTCAATAATGTCAATTAGCTGGGTGGCGTAAGTCTGGGAAGTGGCATAACCAGCAGATTGCAGGCCACGTGCCCACGATTTGTAGTCGGTTTTGTCCAGATTGAACAAAAAACCGTAGCGGTTATGTTTTTTGGGATCGCGTAGAAATTCGCCATGGTCGTGGAAGCCCTCGGCTACGGTAGTATATACCCGAAAGCAGGATTTGATCGGTTTGCCATCCTCATCCTTGTCATCATCTTGTTTGAGCATGGTACGACCAGTCCAGCTGCCAGCACACTTGATACCAAAGTGGTTATTGGCATTTTTCGCCAGGTCGCTTTGGCCAGCCGCACTCTCGATGAGGCCCTGCGCCAGTATAATGCTGGCTGGAATACCACCCTGATTCATTTCCATTACCGCCGCATCTTTGTACAACTTGATATAATCGAGCTGGAGCGTGTTAGAAGCGGTGTTGTAAGTGACGGGTTTGGCATCCGCTTCCATTTCTTCGTCAGCAGGGCGTCTGCTCCGCCGAACGGGCGTTCGGGTGTTGCCTGATTTGGCAGTTACTCCTTCCTGCTGAGTGGTGGTGCCTCGGCGCGCTGTGTTTGATCGCGCTCTGGATGGTTTAGTGCCCGTGCTGGTAGTTTCCTTCCCGTTGGTGGGTGCGGTAGGAGTTTGGAAAACGCTGCAACTGTCTAACACGCTTAACAGCAGCAAAGTGAAAAACAGCAGAAAAATCGGGGAGTGCACGTGTTGACGCATAGTGGTAAGGTTTTGAGTTCAATACTATAATAGTTTTCGGTGGCAAGGTAACGCCATTGGATGTAAACGTATTTCGCGAGGTTAGTTGGGAAAAAATACGTCAATGCACCGTTGTTCTGTTCAGGACGACGGTGCATTGATAAAACAGCCACAAAAATCAGGGACTCCGCTATTTTAATACGGCTGCTTCTTCTACTTGTAACACCTCTTTGTCGGTCGCGCCACCACGATGTACATAGGCCACTACCGTGCAATGTTTGTCATCAAAGGTTTCTGGTAAGATGACCGAATAATTTTTTCGTACTAACCCATTGGCTGTCAGCGGCTCACTAATCAGATCGCCGGTGGGGGCGGTGACGATTTGCCGCAGCACGTGCCGATGAATGTAGGCCGGTTTGCGCACCGCACCATCCTGCTGTACGTCCACAATACTATCCTGGGTAATAACCACGGTCAGGCGGTTTTCGCCCGGCAAAGTTTTCTCAGGAGCGATATTCAAGGCAATATTTAGTTGTCGAGTCGCCGGGTCATAGTCGTCATTCAGAAACAGGCCGAGACCATAGTCCTTGGCGAGATCATCCGCAATCAGTCCCGTCCAGGTAGTGCGGAACACAAACAGCGAGGTGTTGCCATCTATCAAACGCCGGTCAACAGCGGCAGTGGGAAAGCCCTCCGCTTCGCCAATATAGTCGGCCATCGCCTGCGCATCCGGGAAGCGGAAATCATACTGATTGGCTGGAACAGTGGTGTAAGGATCAGAGTAGTTGCCCGCCGCGTGGATAGACACGACGATCAGGTTTTCTGCGCCCAGTTGGTTTTGCAAACTTATCAGTTCGCGAGTGCCATCGGGGCAGTTCTGGCAGCGCACGCCGGTCAGTTCCTCTACCAATACGTGGCGTTTTCCCACCGTCAATTCGGGGATGGTGAGCGGTTGTTCTTTGCAACCCATTACCAAGGTCAAAAGCACGAGGGCCAGGAGAGGAAAAGTAAATATGTTTTTCATAACTTCAGCAGTGAGCAATAGTTAATAAATATCGGCTTGGCGAGCGTTGCGAAAAGAAAACATCGCTTACACCGAAGCAGCAATAGCACTCGGGCACTCCCGTATTGTCGCACCCTGTTATAAAGCGAACCGAACAGGGTTCGGCTGTATTTGCCCCATTCTTATCAAGAGGGCGCATTCAAAAAGACGAATTCACCTGTAACCGAAAGCCACTAAATGCCGGTTCCAAACGACAAATTCCGCCAGCGCAGTTGATGCCTTCCACCTGTTTCACGTAAGCCAGGGAAAAGCGATTGGCGCGCTGGGTGTACACCAGACCTACGCTGGGGTAATGCAAACCGTCGTATTTGGTTTGGTCAGAGGTGAATTCACCCGATTTCGCATGGCGCAATTTGTACATATCTGATACATACACCAGCCAATGTGGTGCCCAGCCCAGTTCTACCAGCGCATTTACCCACGACCCAAATTCCTGCTGCGTCGCCAGATATTGTGCTTCTATCCGAATGGAACGGCGCGGCGTGAATTTGTACAAATATTCCGCGTAAGGCGTCACTGCATCCACATAAGTACCTTTTTCTTCGCCTTGGTACACGCCGATATTATATTTCAACACCTGTACACCGCCGATGAGCTGCCATTTGCGCTTGTACTTGTAGGTAAATTCCGGGGCAATTTCGCGGTAAAGTTCCGTGTTTTCCAGCGTCTGAATTTCTGAAAAATTGAAGCCCAGATCGAGGTGTTTATTCAATGCATAACGGGCATCGAGCTGCACCGCTTGCTCGCCAAGTTCCTGCGTAGCCGGGCTAAAACGAGCGGTCAGGCGATAGGTATTTTGTCGGGCCAGCGGCGGCAGGAAATTGATCGCCCCCTGAATACCTTCGGCAAATGGGCTGTTGCGAAACGAAAAATCCTGGGTGCGTTTGCCTTCCAGGGTGATGCCCAGGCCGTTTTTGGCAAATGACAGGCTGGTATAAACCGTGTAACCTTTCCGATTGCTCAGGGTGCCTCGTACGCCATTTACCCGCACTTTGTAGGGGTCATTAATGACATCATTGGATTTCACGGCACCTTCCACATACCAGGTAAAAGCATTGTAAGTCAAGGTATTAAATATCGTAGCGGCATACGTATTGTACTGTGCGCCAGTGCTGTCCTGCGGGGCATAATTAGCGATGGTATTGATCACGCCCGTCACCGTTTCGTCGTCGTAGGTACGACCCACCACGCCCACGCCTGGCGCGAGCGTGAAATTTTTGGTCGAATCAGGTTTGATAAAACCCTCCAGTACGCCACCGCGAATGACCGTGCCGTAGCGCGTAAACTGTCGCTTTTCCCGGCCCGTGAAAGCCCGAATTTTCCAGTTTTTATTTAGTTCATAGCCGAGACGAATGCCGTACAGCGCATTATCGATGGCGAGTGCGCGTTCTTCATAAGCCCGAAAAATGATGCCCGACCCGATCTGATCGTATAAATAGCCGCCCGACAGTTCGAACTTGTCAATTTTCTTGTGCACATACCAGCGTCCGATGCCTTCGTCGGTATAGGAACCGTTGGGGTTGAGCAAGTTAGAATTATTGAATACATCGAAGCGTACGCCAACATCGAAGCCCCAGTTGGAATAATTCAGGTTCAGCCAGCTTTCCGCACCGAATTTTTGGTAGTCATACTGCGGCGTACCGGCAGCACCAATCGCTGGGTCGCGGATGAAAAAATTGCCGTTAGTCTGTAGATTGCCGCTGATGCGCGAGGCGTTTTGTGCTGATAGGTCCGACAGGATGAAGGCGCAAAAAATAATAAGGTAGAGGTGTTTCATCAAATTACTACATGAGCGCACTGCGAATGCCAAGTGCGACGGCAAAAATAGCAGATACCACCTTCTTTTTTGTGCAACGCTTTAATAATTGGCAGTTGGCAGACAAAGTGTCCGTAGCGGTGGGTTTAGCCGTCGACCTATTATTATTGGCAGCTGAACCCGCTGGTAGAAATACTTCGCGTGTGTTTTGGGGATTTGAGGGGAGGAAAAGCTGAGCAATTAAATGGAAATAATATATTGATAATCAATGCAATCAATGGAAAAATAAAAATCAGATTCTCAGAAAATTCTGCAAAATACGCTGGCCTGCTTCGCCCGATTTTTCAGGGTGAAACTGCACGGCGTAAAAATTGTCGCGCTGCAAAGCCGAACTAAACGTCACGCCATAATCTGTCGTAGCCACTCCAGCCGGACTTTTTTCCGCATAAAAACTATGGACGAAATACACAAATTCTTCTTCCGCTACCTGCTCAAACAGTGGCCCATGCAAATCGTGCAGCGTGTTCCAGCCCATGTGGGGTACTTTGAGCGGCTCGGCAGCATTCGGCAAGGTCGCCGGGAAACGCCGCACTGCCAAGTCAAAAATGCCCAAACAGTCCGTATTATGCTCCTCTGAATGACGGCAAAATAATTGCAAACCCAGACAAATACCCAGCACTGGCTGCTGCAAAGAACGGATCACGTCATCCAGACCGCGTTCGCGGAGATAGTGCATGGCGGAAGAGGCTTCGCCTACGCCCGGAAAAATCACCCGATCCGCGCGGCGCAACACTTCAGGATCGTCCGTCCAGATGGCCTCCGCACCCAATCGCTCCAGCGCAAACAAGACTGATTGGATGTTGCCCGCATTGTATTTAATGATCGCAGTCAAAAGAATTATGAATTATTAATGATGAATTATTTAAAAGGAGCGGGCTGGAAGATTTGTGGTGTGTCCTAATCACCTTAAAAGAATAAAAAATGGCTGTGTAATATTAACGTGAAAATAATTCATAATTTATAATTCATATTTAGAGAACTCCTTTCGTGGTGGGCAGTTCCCGATTGTTTGGGTCGCGGCGAACGGCCATTTTCAGGGCTTTGGCGAAGGCTTTGAAAATTGCCTCGATTTTGTGATGTTCATTTTGGCCTTCGGCGCGGATATTCAGGTTGCAACGGGCGGCATCGGAAAAGGATTTGAAAAAATGAAAAAACAACTCCGTTGGCATCTCGCCGATGCGTTCGCGATGGAAATCAGCCTCCCAGACCAGCCAGGGCCGTCCTCCAAAATCGAGCGCGACCTGGGCCAGCACATCGTCCATCGGCAGCGTAAAACCATAGCGTTCAATACCGCGCTTATCGCCAAGCGCCTGCCCAAATGCCTCCCCCAGTGCCAAAGCCGTATCTTCAATGGTGTGATGTTCATCAATGTGCAGGTCGCCGACGGCGCGCAACGTCAAATCAAGTTGACCGTGTTTCGCCAACTGATCCAGCATGTGATCAAAAAAGCCAAGACCAGTCTGGACCTGACTTTTCCCGGTTCCATCCAGGTTTAAGTCTATCGAAATGTCTGTCTCGCGGGTCGTGCGCCGGTGCTGCACCTGGCGGGGCGGCAAGCGCAAGTGTTGGTAGATGGCTTCCCAGCTACGCAGTACCCAAGTGTTAGGCAGCTCGCCCGGCGCATCGTCCGCCGCCTCTGGCGCAAATAAAATGCCTTTGGTTCCCAGATTTTTAGCCAGTTCCAGATCGGTCAGGCGGTCGCCGATGACGTAAGAGTTGGCCAAGTCCACCTGACCATCCAAGTATTCGGTCAGCATGGTCGTGCCGGGTTTGCGGGTCGGCAGATTTTCGTGCGGAAAAGAACGATCAATGTGTACCGCCCGGAAATAAATGCCTTCGTTGGTCAGCGTGGTCATTATCTTTTCTTGTACCGGCCAAAAAGTTTCCTCGGGGAAAGAATCCGTCCCAAGTCCATCCTGATTGGTTACCATTACAAGCGTATAATCCGTCTCGCGGACCAGGCGGGCCAGAGCAAAGATGACCCCCGGCATAAATTCGAGTTTGGCCAAACTGTCCACCTGCTGGTCGGGTTGTGGCTCCACAATAATGGCGCCGTCGCGGTCTAGGAAAAGGATTTTTTGCATGGAGGTAAACTCTATTAATGAAGCAAATTAGTTTATTTTTGCCGTATGCCAAAGCGAGATTTTTACCATAGCCTCGTCCTTAAAGCCCTTGAAAACGACGGTTGGACGATCACTCATGACCCATACTATGTTGCTGGCGGGAAATGGAATTTTCCAATTGATATAGGTGCTGAGAAATTAATAGTGGCGGAGAAAGGCCAAGAAAAAATAGCAGTCGAGGTGAAAAGTTTCATTGGGTTGTCCACCATTTCTGAATTCCACCATGCTGTCGGACAATTTATCTTCTACCTTCATGCAATAGAGGAAAACGACCCAGAACGCTTACTTTTTATTGCTATGCCCCAAGATGCTTATTACGAATTATTTTCTGACAATATTTTTGTAGAAAAAATCGTCAGTCGTTATGCTATAAACCTTTGTATTTACGATACAACACAACCAAAGATTTTGCTATGGATAAGATAACGAAATACAAACATATTTTGCGGGAAATAGTGGAAAAATACGGCTCGCTCAAAAAAGTGCCGGAAGAAATCCAGACCCTTGTAGTTGCCGATGACCAGCATGGTCAATACTTACTATATAATAGTGGCTGGAAGGATGACCGCCGTAATTATGGCTGTTTTTTGCATCTCGGTGTTAAAAATGGCAAGGTATTTCTTTATCACGATGGTACCAACCTCGAAATCGGGTCCGAACTGCTCGAATGTGGCATACCTCGGGAAGATTTGGTATTAGAATTTCAGGCACCGAGTAAGCGTGTTTATTCAGGGTATGCTTTGGCATAAATCTTTCGAATACTTCACAGAGTGGAAAGAATTTAATACGCTCCCAACGCCTCCAACAGGCGATCATTCTCCTCCACCGAACCCACCGTAATGCGTAGACACTGCGCACATTGCGGCTCGCGACTACGATTGCGTACCACAATCCCCTGGTTGCAAAGATGCTGATAAATGCCGTCCGCATCGGTGGTGCGCACCAACAGGAAGTTGGCATCGCTGGGAAAAATTTCGCGGATGCAAGGCATTTTTGGGAGTTCTACGGACAAACGTTCGCGCTCAACGAGTAACAAGGTCACTTTTTTCCGTACTTCTGCACCTTTTTCAAGGGCTTGTTCGGCGAGTTGGATAGTGGGCAATGCAAGATTATACGGATATTTTATTTTATTTAAAATATTGATAATAAATGGGTTGGCAAATGCCATACCTACACGCAAACCCGCCAGTCCCCAGGCTTTGGACAGGGTTTGTAGCACCACCAGATTTGGAAATTCATCCAGGCGACTGCTCCAGGAACGACGGTTGGCAAAATCAATATAAGCCTCGTCTACCACGACCAAACCGGGAAAACCCTGCAGCATTCTTAGTACAAATTCATCGGATAAACACTGGCCAGTAGGATTATTGGGTGAACAAAGAAAAAGCAATTTGGACTGCCCATCGGTAGCTGCTTCGATGGCCGCTTCATCCGGCGAAAAGTCGGGTAGCAGCGTGACCCGCCTGATTTCGGCTCCGTGGATGTTGGCCTGCACAGTGTACATGCCGTAAGTGGGCGGCAGAATTAATAGGTTGTCGCGGCTCGGCTCCACGAAGGCTCGAAGCAGCAGATCAATGGCTTCGTCGCTGCCATTGCCGATGAATATTTGATTGGAAGTCAGGTCTTTAAGCGAAGCAAGCTTGTTTTTCAAAACCTTTTGCTGCGGATCGGGATAGCGCGAATAATCGGTTGCCAGCGGACTACCCAGACTATTTTCATTGGCATCCAAAAAGATGGCAGCATGGCCAGTAAATTCATCGCGCGCCGAAGCATAGGGCTGCAGTGCGAGGATATTGGGCCGCACTAATTGGCTCAGGCGATCTATTGGGTTGGACACGATGTTAATGTGTTAATTTGTTAATAATGCGAATCATGGGTTTGGCTAAGTAGTATATTGGTTATCAGTAATTTAAACCTGTGAGGTTTTTAAAACCTCACAGGTTTCACGCGTAATCACCAGAAAATCAATATCTTTTTTTAACCCATGATTCTTATTGATATGCTAAACCACGCTCCCTAACCCTTTTTCTAAACCCTTCCTTTAAATTAATTCCCGCAGTAAAAACGTTTTTTTGATCCGTTTACCGTCCCGATTAAGGGTCATTTTTATTTTTTTGCCCGGTTTTTTTTGCAGTATTCGTTGCAAATCGGCCAGCGACAGCAGGTTAGAGGACAGCAGATTTACCCGCAAAATAACGTCGCCGCTGCGAATATCAACCTCGGCGGCAGGCGATCTGGGCAGCACATTCTGGATAGTAAGCGTGCTAAAATTAAGGCCAGAGGCAATCACATTCAGCCCGCTACGGTCGTACACAAAGGGCTGGCTATATTTTTTGGCAGGTTTTAGCCAGATTTTGCCGTTCTGATAATCCAGAATTACCTGAAAACGTTCCAAAATAGCGTTGCCAATTAGGCCATTCCGTTGATTGAGATGGTCAGTACGTTTGATGGAGTCGAGGGTTTGGAAGTAAGTCACCACGTTTTTTTGCGAAAAAGGACCAATGTCGAAGCTGCTGATTCGTCCGGTAAAACCTTCCAGATAACCTCCCAACCCCATGCCGATGTTGCTTGGAATCGCATTGGCAGGCGGATGTAAGAAGGGATGGGTATTGGCAAACAGCAGCAGTGGCAGTCCGGCACCAGTATCGAGCAACAGTTTGACCGGGGCAGTGGAGTCAGGGCGCACCTGTAGGGTAGTATTCAGGTACATTTTGTTGCGAAACACCTCCATCGGTACTTCCACAAACCCCGATTCGCGAAGTTTGAAGGATTCGCGGTCGTAGAGGGTAATGATGTGGGTTTGGTAATTGATTTTGACAATATATTTAGAAAAAGCATACGCTGACAGAATGCCGTGGACCGCTACTCCGGCATACTCCTCAAATCGGAAATAATCTTCCTGTAGCACCAGCACATCCTGCCGTGACGCTATGACCTGATTCGGAATATCGAGACGGATATTTCGCGCTAAATAAGCCACCAATTCAGTCTGCAGATCGGAACCCATCACCCGGAATTCGCGCTCGTAAGGCACCCGCAGCATATCCGAAATCTCACGTTTACTCAGGATGGTATGTTCTGCGCCCGTGTCGTAGATGAATCGCAAGGGCAGCGATCCATTGAAAGTCAGGGTAAGAATGATAAAATTATTGGTGTATTCAAAAGGAATCTCCGCCTGCACTTTCCCGGCATATAAAGAAAAGCCGCTTTGCGCCGCCCCGGGAGAGGCCCAGACAAAAATAAAAAGCAGCAGAAACGGCAGAATCCTGATCATTTCAAGCGCGTGGTTGATTTCACCCGGTAATGTAGCAGTTTCTGCATTTTTCCCGGCAACGGCGTAATATTGGGCTTTTCTTTTCAGCCTCATGTCTATTTCGACCAAAACATTTTTTGTCTGGCTGCCCGCCCTGATTTGGCTGGTGATCGTCACTGGCCTCTCTACGATGCCGAGTATAACGTTGCCGCATTTCGACCTTTTTGCCCCCGATAAGCTGGCCCATGCCTTCATTTATGCTGTGCTAATGGGCTTGTCATGGCGTAGCCTTCGTCGCCTTACTGGACGAACGCCCACGCTCCGCGAAGAGTTTTTGCTCTTTCTTTTTGCAGCAGGCTACGGTGCGCTCATGGAATGTGTGCAGGGCGCGTTCCTGCCGGGCCGCTCTTTTGAATATGATGATATGCTGGCCAATGCTTTCGGAGCTGCCATCGCCTGGTTATTGTGCCATTTTTGGTTTAGACGGTTTAAAAAAGTTATAAGTTTATGAGTGATAAGTTATTACGGCCTGTGGTTATTACATTGTAAATTATATTTATTCGAGTATTTGAAGATTCGAGTATTTGATCAATTACCTGATTATCAAGTGTTTTGGTCGAATACTCAAATACTCGCATCCTAAAGGAATTTAATTTACAATGGAGTTAACTTGTGCATTCTATATAACTCATCACTCATAACTCATATCTAAAAAATGCTGCTCCTTCCTTGCCGTGGCTACACGCCGCAATTTGGCCAAAACTGTTTTTTAGCAGAAAATGCCACCATCATCGGCGATGTAATCATGGGCGACGACTGCTCCGTGTGGTTCCAAACCGTGGTGCGTGGCGATGTGAATTTCATCCGCATCGGTAATAAAGTGAACATCCAGGACGGGGCGATTTTGCACGGAACTTACCAAAAATGCGGCACTACGATTGGCAACCAAGTCAGTATTGGGCACCGGGCACTGGTGCATGGCTGCACGTTGCACGATAATGTGCTGGTGGGCATGGGTGCGATCATTATGGATCAGGCCGTGGTGGAAGAAAACTGCCTGATCGCAGCGGGAGCGGTGGTGCTGGAAAATTTCGTCTGTAAAACTGGCGGCGTATACGCAGGCGTGCCCGCCCGACGAGTGAAGGACCTTACGCCGGAATTATTCAAGGGGCAAATTGAGCGGATTGCTAATAATTATGTATTGTATGCTAGTTGGTTTAAATAACTATTGAAAACGAATAGTATCGGTTTGCACGCTTATAGTGTCGTTATTGCTTTTAATAAATTGAAGGGTAAAAGTAATAGGCAACTCCTGGTCTTTTGGTTGGCTATTAGTCGTCAGTCGGAGACTACGCAAAACGCCTTGCACGAAAGTAATGGCAGGAGTAGGATAATCCAGATCAATACTCAAATCGTGTAGGGTATAAGTAAATAACGAAGTCAGCGAACTATCAATCGGATGCAAATCGTCGAAGGCCCGATCCGAAAAAAATATTTAAAGAAGTTACTGGAAATTTCGGGCCGTTACTTCCATTAAAATCGCAATCGCAGCCCCAAGCCGTAGTGATGAAACTAAAAGGGGGTATCATTTCGGCTCTACGGTGGCCAAAAAACTTATATCTTCTGGAAGAACATCTAAATGGAGGATATCTTTGGCGGCAGGATCATTGGCCGTAACAGATACTCTTTGGTAATCAAAAAAAGGAAAATTTACCGCCGGACAATCACAATTAGGAACACAAGCAGACATAAAATGCAGTGCGATGTAGAGACCGAAAAGGAAGGCGATTTTAGTGGCTGGTTTTTTCATAAGAGCGTATTTTTCCTACATATACGGCAAAGCAAACGGAATGGTTGGGTCAGGGTTTCCTACTTATTTCCGCACCAATATTTTAGTAAAGGTTATTGAAATTTAACACCCATCAATTCTCCTTCCGCAATAGAGCCGTCTGACTTAGTAGCCCGAACTTTAAGTATAAAAGTTTGTGCAGTATCGGTAGCCACAAAAGGAGTACCGATTAGTAAAGGATTATAGGGACCTAAAAATTCAAAAAAAGCCGGTAAACTGTCGCTCAAAGTGCTGATGGTGTCATTACTTAAATCATAGAAAAGATCATTGAGGGAAGTGCCGGCGGGATGCGCTACATCCAGATCCTGATCAGCAGTAATGTCAATTTGCGTCAGTGCATACTTGGGGCCATCCTCTCCATCGAAGGGACAGCTGGTACCAAAGGCCAGATTGCTAACAGTTGGCATATAGGTGCCAGCAAAATATTCTACACCATCCGGCGTAATGGAAAAAACCGTCATAGAATCGTTGGGAAGGAGTTGTGGCTGGTTGTAGAAACTGACGGTGAGTTTTTGGTAGTCAAAGTGCGGGAAATTTCCCCCACAACAACATAGGTACAGGAATGAAAAGCCAAAAGTGAAGAGCGAGAAAAGAAGGAGTTTCTTAATCATTTGAAAGAATCGTTTTAAGTCATTACGGCGATTTTCTTCCAGACGTTGGGTTACTCGGTCATTTATTTCCGCGCCACATACAATCCCGCCAATATCACCAAAGTCCCCACCAAATCCATCCAACCAATTGATTCGCCATCGAAAGCACCCAACGCAATAGCCGTCACCGGCAACAAATAAGTGACCGAAGTAGCAAAAATGGCACTCGTGCGTTGCAACAACCAGAAGTATAAAATCGACCCAAAGACGGTGCCGATGGCGGCTAAATAAAACACATAACCAAGCCCTTCCCAAGCATCGGGGTGTTGCCAAACCGCCGTCCATGCACCAGAAACAAATAGTCCGATGATGAATATTGGCCCGGTAATCACAAAAGCCGCCGACGCAATGCCCGCCGCTGGTTGGTCGCGTAGCCAGGTATTCACCGTATTCGCATTAATAGCGTAGCACACCGTCGCCAACACACATAAACCAGCAAAAAAAGCATTGCCTTCTACACCGCTTTTACTGTTGAATAAAATGAGCATGATCGCTCCAATCAACCCTAAGGCTACGCCGATCAGTTTATTACGCGTAAAAGTCATTTTGAAAAAACTGACTCCTAAAATCAAGGTAAACAATGGCGTAAGCGAATTAAGCATACCTGCCAAACTGCTAGTAACATGACGCTGCGCTACAGCAAATAGAAAATTAGGAATAGCCGAACCGAAAAAAGCCACCACGGCCAATGGTCGCCAGCGTCGCCAGTCAATCTTCGACCAATACGCTACCGCGATGGGCAAATAGATAAACGTGGCCAGCACCATCCGCCACATCGCCATGTGCAACGGATCGAAAATCTGGACAGCGTGTTTGATAAAAATGAACGACGCGCCCCACATGGCGCCCAAAAATACTAGCACAAACCAGTCAAAAGCGGAGGGTGGACGTGTAGTTAAGGTGGACAAAGTGTTTAATTTGTAAGGGTGGTCACTGTGCAGATTCGGCGAACCAGGAATCAGCCAGAATGGTGTGAAAAATAAGTCACAAAGAACGCGAAACATTATGGGATGTCATTCGCCAGACTATCTTTGCCCGTTTTCCATACATCTTCTGGCTATTGAACGGACATGACCATAGTAGATTAGCCACATTGACAAATTAGCCACATTTTATTAGTTTTCCATGAATATCCAAAAAAGTCTCCTCACGCTGCCGCAAATCCTGAGCATGAACTTCGGGTTTTTGGGTTTGCAGTACAGTTTCGGCTTGCAACAGGCCAATATGAGCCCGATCTACTCCTATCTGGGGGCCGAGGAAAGCAGCCTGCCGCTCCTTTGGCTAGCCGGACCGATGACGGGTTTGATCCTTCAGCCCATCATCGGGGCTATGAGCGACCGCACCCTGACCCGCTGGGGGCGACGGACACCCTACTTTTTTGTCGGGGCCATCTTTTGCAGCCTCGCGCTCTTTGCCATGCCGTTCAGCAGCAGCGTATGGATGGCCGCCAGCATCCTCTGGATACTGGACGCTGCCAACAATATTACCCAGGAACCCTACCGCGCCTTCGTCAGTGATAAACTGGATAAAAGCCAGCACTCTATTGGTTTTTTGACGCAAAGTGCCTTCACCGGATTAGGGCAAACGCTCTCTTACCTTACGCCATTTCTATTAATCAATTTCTTATCTATTGGCGTAGCTGACAAAGTAGGTCGCATACCGACCACTACGCTGATTGCTTTTCTCATTGGCGGTGTAGTATCTATTACTTCCATCATGTGGTCGCTATACACCACCAAGGAAAATCCATTGACCGAGGAGGAAAAAGAAGCGATCCGTCGCGCCCCGAAAGGATTGGGAGCCACTTCGCTGAAATAGGCGAGGCCATCAAAGAAATGCCGCTGACCATGAAACTCATGGGGCCAATGATGCTTTTTAGTTGGTACGCCATATTTATCTATTGGCAATACATCGCCAAAGGCTTATCCAAATCTCTGTACGACACCGTGGATGCCAGTAACCCCCTTTTCCGCCAGGCAGAACTCCTGGTGGGTCCGTTGGGAGCTTTTTATAACGCGGTGGCCTTCGTTTCCGCTTTTGGCATGGCCTGGCTGGCAAAGAAATACGGCCCGAAATCCATCCACGGTATCTGTCTTTTCCTGGCCGGGGTTAGCATGATTTCCATTCCGATGTTCAAGCAGGAAGCTATGCTTTATATTCCAATGGTCGGTATTGGCCTGTGCTGGGCGAGTATGATGGGCAATCCTTACATCATGTTGGCGGGTAGTATTCCGCCGAATCGTACGGGGGTGTACATGGGTATTTTTAATATGTTCATTGTGCTCCCCATGCTGATCGAGACTTTTACTATTCCTATGTATTATAAAGCGTGGTTGGGAAATAACCCCGTGAACGCGCTCCGGCTGGCCGGGGTACTCATGATGCTGGCAGCGGTATGCGTTGTATTTATAAAGTATAATGCTAATTCTGACGCGGAAGTGGTGCGGGGTGGCGGCCACTAATGTAGTATCTTATTCTACGCGTACTATTTTAGTGCCGGATTTTCCATCAAACGTTTGAAAATGTAGAAACAAGACTTTGGACGCGCTCAAATCTGATAATGACCATCGACTAGTTGTTTCATTTATTTTACGTTGACCTAATTCACGGCCCTGTGCATCAAACAGACGCACTATCGCGGGCACTATATCTATTGGTAATTCTAAGGTAATTAAATCAGTAGCCGGATTTGGATAAAGTTTTATTTGATCACTAATGTCATTTAGATTAGAAGTGGCAATAATTGAAAAGTTGCAATTCGTATTAGGATATTCATCATCGCGATAGCAGGCCAGGTCATACTGAATTTCTGTGATCGGACTTTCAATATCCCAATAAACTAAATGCTGGCCTCCTAATCGCTCATAAACACGAGAGTGTCCTATATCCGGAATATTATAACTAAACAATGAAATATCCTGAAAACGTACGGGTATACCTAAAACTGCAGTCGTACCAGTACTGTCTATGATGCCAAAGTTATAGAGAGAATTAGGCGGTATTATTGTATCACCAACTTGTCGCGTAAAATCATACAACATCACAAAACCTACATCTGTTGATAGAAAAACGGAGTCATTTTCAGCGTAGAGATATTCATAACCATAATCGACTGGCCCATTGATCGCACCATAATTATAACCATACCAATGTAGTTTAGTACACAAATGTCCATCAATTACGGTCGTGCCAACATGCTCCAATATCTCTACGCCTGGGCCACTTATACTTTCATAATCAAATTGCCATTTGGCACCCGGCGGAAACCAGGTCGTCGTGTTTTGGGCAAATAACGAGGGGACAAATAATGTGCAGCACAGGAAAAGGAAGATGTTTTTCATAATTGGGCGGTTTAAATTTTGTTCAAAGTTAAAACCGGCCTGCATCTTCCTTTTTTAGAGTGCTGAAAATGAAACTCTTGGACAATTAAACTCAGTACATAATGTCAAGAATTAGCACCATTTACCACACCACGAACTCCGTCCGACGATTGCGCGCCCGGCCCTCCGGCGTGTCATTTGTTTCCATTGGTTTGGTTTCCCCAAAACCCTTGGAACGCAGACGCTCAGCGGGCACTTTTTTCTCTACCAAATAATTCAGTACCGCACGGGCGCGATTTTCAGACAGCGTAAGATTGCTACGATCATCGCCGACATTGTCGGTATGACCATTGATCTGAATGCGCAAGGTGGGCGACTCGGTAAGCAGCGTCGCGAGGCGATCCAGTTCGGTGGCAGAAGTAGGCATCAATTCGGCGGAACCAGTTTCAAAAAAAACGTTGCGCAGCACAATGGGTTTGCCGCCTGTTGCCGCTGAATCGGTACCAATGGGCTGCAAATCAATGTTTAAGGAAAAGGGCTGATCGAAAGTAGCCGCTTCCACCAGGTTGAAATTCTCGGAGTAAAACAAGTATTTTTCCTTGCTCACATTCAGGGCATAATCTGTCCCGGCGGGCAAACAAACCAGTGTGCTGCCATCCTTTTTAGTCAATGCCGACACATAAGACTGGCCAGTTTTCAGGTCAATAAAATCCACTTTAGCCACAATGGGATAGCCAGTCACCGCGTCCACGACCTTGGCGCGGGCATACGTCACCGGGCGCGGGCGGGCATACTCTGGCAATTCAAAAGAATAAATATCGAGTCGGCCCTGCCCGCCGGGACGATTGGTTGCGTAGTAAGCGGTGCGCCCGTCCAGACTGACGGTCAGCATCACGTCCTCGCCTTTGGTATTGATCGGGTAACCGAGATTTTGCGGAGCCCCCCACTGACCGTCGGGCTGGCGGCGGGAGAAGTAAATGTCTTTGCCGCCCATGCCCGGCAGACTATCGGAAGTGAAATAGAGCGTTTGTCCATCGGGGTGCAGAAAAGGAGTCTGGTCTTCCCCGCCAGTATTCAACAAAGGGCCGAGATTTTCCGGTTTGGTCCATTTACCATTAGCCTGCCGATTTGTCTGCCAAAGGTCAATTTTGCCGCGCCCGCCGGGACGATTGCTACTAAAAATAATCGTTTTTCCATTGGCACTGATGGTCGGCTGCGCTTCCCAATTGGCCGAATTGATGACGTTGCTGAAGGGCGAAGCCTGCGTCCAGCCCTCCGCCTTTAACTGGCTCCAATACAGATCGCAACTGCCTTGCGAACCATCCCCACGGCGGTCACACGCCGTAAAAGCGATCCACGATCCGTCGGCACTGATGGCCTGCGCACCTTCGTTATCGGTCGTATTCACGCCTTTGAGCGGTTCGGCGGGCTGCCAGGCATTATCTTTCCATTGGGATTGATAGAAATTCTCGTCGCCGGAGTCGTTGCGGGTAAAGATCATGGTGGAGCCGTCGGCAGTCAGCGAAGGGAAATATTCGCTGGCCTCCGTGTTGATGCCAGTACCGAGATTTTTTGGCTCGAACGGCACGGGGTGTTTCATTGCCTCCGCCACAAAACGAGCGTTGGTCAGTAAATAGGTAGCACCAGCCTTATTCTTGGCATTTTTCGGGTCTTTGGTGAGGTATGATTGAGCGTGGGTGGCGCACTCTGCATATTTCTCCAACTGCCATTCTACTTCGGCCAGGAAATAAAAAGCCACGGGCGCGTACATGGAATCCAGCGAAATCCCTTTTTCAAAAGAGCGTTCGGCCTTAAAATAATCCCGCAAACTCACGTAGGTATCCGCCAGTTTGAAATAGGCATCGATGAACAAGGTGTCTTTTTTGATCGCTTGTTCGTAGCTGCCCTGCGCAATAGCATACTCGCCCTGATCGCTCTGCTGCTTGCCCTCATTGAAGGCGGTCCGAGCCTTCTCGTTGGTGGTTTGCAAGGTGGTAAACGATGATTGGGCCGCCAGATGGACCGTCGTCAAAAAAGGGCAAAACAACAAAATAAAAATCCGCATGGGCGAAGATTTTGGAGCAAAAAACGAAAATTCAGGGCGCAGATTGCGTGGTAGGGTTATCAGAGACAGGCCCCTATAAAACAGGGTCTCACGGTAGTACCGTAAAACCCTGTTTTAGAAGAATTGACTAAAAACATCAAGTCATGGCATAGATAGCCAAGTATTTATTTGTCTTCGTCAGTAAGCGCATCGAAATCAAACAGCAGCGAAAAGCGCAGGGTGTTATCCAGCGGGTTGCGTTGGTTGGTGGTTGGCACGAGGTAAGAGAAATTCAGACCGAAGATGTTGTATTTCACGCCCAGACCAACGCTGAAATACTTGCGATTGCCTTTGGAGTAGTTTTCGTAAAAATAACCCATGCGTACCGAAAACTGGTCGTCGTACCAGTATTCAGCCCCTGCACCGACGGTGATTTCTTTCAATTCTTCTTTAAATCCGCCCGGCGCATCACCAAACGATTTGAATACTCCACGGATGGAAGAAAGCTCTTTATAATCCGGGATGTTATTGCCGTCCAGATCAATTTCTGGGGTCGGAGTGGGCACCAGTAATTTATTGAAATCGCTGGTAAAAGTCAGTGTGTTGTAGTCATCCAGGTGGAATCTCCAGGCCAGACCTACTCCAAGGTTGGTTGGAATAAAATCACGCTGCACCGAATTGGTGTAGGTGATCTTCGACCCGAGGTTGCTGATAGCCACACCAAGCGTAAAATCGCTCTTGTTTTTAGTGAAGTTCACGGGTGCCTTGTAGGTCATCGAAAGGTCGGCAGCACCAGCCACACCCGGCTTGATCTCGTCGCCGGTTCCTGGCACCACCTGCCCGTTAGCGAGGTTGGAATAGATGAATTTTGCCCCAATTGCTGCTGAAAAGCGGTCGGTTAGTTTACGGGCGTAGGCTCCTTCCACCTCAAATTCATTCGGATTGCCCTGGCCCAGCGATTGACCGTCGTTGTCGGTGAATTCGATGTTGCCCAGCGAAAAATAACGCAGGCTCATCCCGATGGTCTGTAGTTTGTCAATCTTTTTATACGCCGTCAGGTAGGCTAGATAGACATCCTGCAAGCCCAGATTGCGCATCCAAGGCGTATAAGTAGCGGAAATGGCGACTTTTTTGTCCGCAAAGGCCAATTTGGAAGGGTTGTAGTGCATCCCATTGGGATCGGCAGAGGTGGCAATGCCAGCATCGCCCATCGCGCCGCCACGGGCATCCGCGACGATGCGCAGGAAGGGTACGGCAGAAGTGACGGCGTTGGCACACTTCTCGCCAGTGACGGGATCATAACCGTTCACACAGCGAGGTTCTACTCCTTGCGCGAAAAGAGAAGTGCTGGTTAGTGCCAAAATTGCGGCGAAAAGTGTGGGTGCGAAAAATTTTTTCATGGGAAAAAATAGACGGTTTAGTAGCAAAATTTGTCGGTTTCGATTTTTCCTGCTCACACAAAGTAGCGTTGGAAAAATGTTTTGATGTTGATACTGTTTAAAACTACGCAAAAGTAGGTGGAAACGATTTTTAGAAGGGCCTATTTTAAAATAACGAGTTTTTCAAAACTGCTTTCTGCGGTAGCAGTAACTCCAGCAATATCGGTGCCGCGCACTTTTACCCGATACAAATACACGCCGCGCGCGAGTTGATCGCCATAGTCATCCTTACCATCCCAGGCAATGTCGGTCACCCGGAATCCGTCGGCGTTTGGGGTAGTATGAATAATGGTTTTGACTAATTTGCCCGATACACTGAAAATGCTCACCTGTATGTCGAGCATTTGTGCCGCCAGGTTGTGTTCGAACTGAAAATTTGTGTTGGTCGTGAACGGATTGGGATAATTCAGCACGTGATCGAGGGCCGCTTTGCCGCTTTCCGCCACGATGAATTCTGTGTAGCCTTCCCCGGGATTGTTGGCAATATCCCAGCCTTTCACCCGCAGTTTGTGGCGGCCCGGGGTCAGGTTGCGCAGAGGATAGATGGCCTGACCTTTACGGAAATTATCTTTTTCACTTTCGTAAAAATCATTCAACACAATGGCTTCCAGCACATTATCGTCCAGCGTAGCCACCAGATCGTGGCCCAGGCTGGTGCCGCTCACATTCATGCCAAAATCGTCGGAACATTTTACCAGCACCTTTGGATCGGTGTCGGTAATGCCGCCCGTCACGAAGGCATCGGTGTTCAGGAATGGCTGCACCAGCGGCGGCTGATTATCCTGTACGAGGTTGGCATTTCCGCCGATGATAATATTGCGGTCGGCTCCGGCAGCATCCAGCGGAGTACCGTTTTCTGCGTAATAATTGATTTTGCCCGCTCCATAGGTGTAGTTAATGTCTTTTGGGACAATGAAACTCACTTTAAAAAGGCCGTTGGTGACGGTAGCACTGCCTTTGAAAATAACGTTGCGCTGTACCGTGAACGGTCGCACGATGCTGCCCTCATCCTGCCCCAAGGTCTGCAAAGTTTGCACCTTATCAAAAAGGGTGACGTACACATTGCCATTGAAATCGGACAATAGATGGCCTAAGGTATCGGTCACCATGCCAGCAATACTCACCGGCATAAGGGCTTTCAGGGTATCCGGTTGACCGGCTACTACGGTCGAGTCGTTTATTTTAGTAGTGACCACCCGATATTCCGGCATAGCCAGATACATGGCCGGGTCGCCAAGCAAGGTAAAACGGCGGGCGTTATCGTCGCTGAGATTCAGGGTGTTTTTTGCGTCCTTCAGGATGTTACCGATGGTGCGGTATTGGCCGTTATTGCGGAGAAACAGGAATTTTTGCACTGCATCGGTCAGGGTATTATTGGCATAAATATAGACTGCCCGCACCGTGGTGAATAGCGCAATGGCCCCGGCGTTGGGCCGCACCAGCGATAACTCACCGCCAGTCAAAAAAGTATAGTCATCATAGCCACCAAAGGAGCAAGTAGCGGTGATAATCAGCGGATAGCGATTGGCATTATCCCAGCCAGCAATGTCGTTCAGGTCAACGACCCGCTCCTGCGCCCAGCCGCGTGGCCCGCCATGGCCGATGTATTGCATGACCAGGGTACCCTTGAAAATATCGGAATTGATGGCTGCTTTGGCATCCGGGAAGCGTTGGCCGGCAGAAGTAGATTCTTCCTGATAGGCGTCAAAAAATATTTTTTCAATGTTAAACCAGCTTTCCGCCAGTCCATTCGCATTGGCCAGCCGGTCGGCCTGATTGAGGTGCACGTTATTTTCCTCATCGTCACCAAGATAAGTCATGCGTAAATGCCAGTCGCCCAGCGTTTCTTTTTTGCTATCGTAAGCAATTATTTTGTCCACTACAGCTTGCGCATCGCCACTATTACGGGCAGTAATCCGACCCACGGCTACATCCAGCGCACCAGTCAGGTTGCCGCCTTCACCATCGCTGAGCAGCCCGAAGAAATCATCGGAGGGGAAGGCCGTGATGGGGCTAAACGACTGTGCCGTCTCGAAAACCGGGATATAATCCTTATTGTCAGCACTTTCGGTATTGTTTTTTGGATCAAAAGAACCATCACCGAAGAGCAGCAAATAGTCAAATTTGTCAGGATTACGGTCGAGCAGCATTTTCGCAAAATCGCGGATAGCAGCCGGATCTTTGGCCCCGGAGGAAAACTCATTGTAGAGCTGCTCCACATTGACGAGGGCCACATTTAAACCGCTAAAATTCCGGCGATGCTCGGCAAGCTGGTTGGCCTGGGCTTCCAGATCTGGGTGATAGATGATGGCCATCTGCACATTATCGAGGCTGTGCAGGTTTTGGTTGGCGATCTTGCCGACTTTCGTTTCGGGCTTGGGCAGGGCGGCATTGTCATAAAAAGCTACAAAACTGCGCAAAGTAGTCCGGGTGGCTGCGCCAAACTCGACCGTGCTGCCCGTCTGGGTGGCCAGTTGGCGTTCCGGCACTTGTGGATTGGTAATATTCCACACCGTAAAGCCGCTGCCCGTCACGTTGCTCACCCGGAAAGTGCTGTTGTCTTGTTCCAGGGTTTGCAAATCGCGAAATTCCATGCTTTCGCCAGTCATAGCCAGGTGGCGACGGGCATTGATTTCAATATAATCCAGCCAGCCTTCGCTCTGCTGACTCACTTCGGGATAGTCTATTTTGGCCACTATATCGTCGCCAGCGGGCTGGAAATTGCCCTGAAAAACCACTTCGGATGCAAAAGGTGACTCATTATCACTCACCGAAACACTGCTGATAGGACGGTTGAGATTGAGGTTGGCAACGTTGAGCTTTACGTTAGTACCAGTCCCAGAACGGCCCGCGAACTCCATACGAACTCGACCCGCGCTACCCGCCACGATGTTGGGAAAATTGAACGTATAGTCCTTGGTGCGGGTTTGATAAAAGTAATCGCCAAACCATTGTTTGCCAGAGCCTTGGGTGGACTGAAAAAAGTCCAGCAGATTGACCCGCTCGTCTTCCAGATGTTGATAGTCGTCAAATTCTTCGGTGACATAGCTGGCTGGCACGCTCGCCGTTTCGCCCACCCGCAGACCATTGCCATCGCCAATTTTCAAAAAATACCAGGCATCGCGGTCGTATAAATGTTTGCTCACGGTCAGTTGCGGATCGTTTGCACTGGCGCGGTAAGTCACTGGTGCTGGCCCAACTGCATAAAAGAGGATGAAGTCGCCATTGTCGAATTTACCATCCTGTTCGCCGGTCACGAGGATGGCATTTTCGATCAGATCATCGGGACGAGTGGCATCCGTTTTCTCCGGCAACATCTGGCCGCCATTGCCGTAAATATGAATGGTACGGGGATCAATATTGTCTAAATCATTGATACCCAGTTCGTTCTTTAAAAAAGCGTAGTCCAGTTTATACACCGTGCTTTGGCGGATGCCAAATTTGTACAACGTGCCACTTTGCAAAACGGAGGTGTACGTATGCGGGCCATTGCGGTCAGTTACTGGCTCCGTCACTGGTGTCACACGTACCTGCAATGTGAACGAAACCACCCGCTCAAACCCGCTGCCCGTCCGGCGAATCGGCACAAAACGCACCCGTCCGAAATAGTGGTTGCGTTCCTGCTCCACCGTGGCGGTTACGTTGATATTGGAGCCAATTTGCGCGTCCTGCGGCGAAGCCTTTTTGCTAAAAGATTCGTACTGCACATCCTGTACTTCTACCGTTAGCGTAGAGCGGCCCGCCAGCGCGAATCGCTCGCCGAAGACCGGCAGGGTAGGCGCAGCATCGGCGAATCCAGCCCCGTCGAAGGTCCAGTAGTCCAGTTTTTCACCATCTGGCGTGATGACTTGCTGCGATTGCGCGGCCCAGTGAAGCGTCCGTTGTAAGGTAACAATGGATTGCGCACGGGCAGACGCGAGGCCAACGAGGCAAAAGAGCGCGAGTAAAAGGTTTTTCATAAAGTGAAAAGGCAGAGATTCTAACGTAAAGCAGCTATTAACGGCAGGTCGGCTGTTTTTGTTGATTCTGGGACTTTGGCGCACAGCGGCGGCAGCGGGTTGCCCCGGTGTGGGAAAGAATGGGCAAAAAAGCAAATGGCCAGGGGCAAAAGAGGCAAATGGCAAAATGGTAAAGCGCAACGGCAACAGAATAACTGGCGAAATAGTTAGCAACAACCCATTTGTTTACTTTTTTGTGGCTATATTTTACTTTTCAGAACCATCTTTGCCACTATTTTCCCGATGAAAAATCGGGATGTCACTTTGCCCCTTGCCCTTTTGCTAATTGCTTATTGCCATACTGCCCTCACCACACATACCATGAAAAAAGACAATATCCTGATCACCGGGGCTGGCGGCCAGATCGGCGCGGTGCTGACCGAAACCCTCCGCGAAGTGCACGGCGCGGATCGTGTGCTCGCCACGGACCTCCGCGATTTGGGCGAACAAGCTGGCCCCACGGCGGTACTCAACGTGCTGGACCCCGTCGCGCTGGAAGAATTAGTCCGAAAATGGCGCATCAACCACATTTATCATTTGGCCGCCATCCTCAGCGCCACCGGCGAAAAAGACCCGATGTGGGCCTGGGATATTAATATGAAAGGCCTATTTAATGTGCTGGAAATCGCCCGGCAGCGCAGTTTGAAAAAGGTATATTTCCCGTCATCCATCGCCGTTTTTGGTCGCGAAGCCAGACATCGAAATACGCCGCAGTACGAAGTACTCATCCCCGAAACGGTGTATGGCATCAGCAAAGTGGCCGGCGAAAACTGGTGCAATTATTATTATCGTCGCTATGGGCTGGATGTACGTTCGCTGCGTTACCCTGGCATCATCGGTTATCAGAGTATGCCCGGCGGCGGCACTACCGACTACGCGGTGGACATTTATCACTATGCGGCGCGGGGGGAGTCGTATGAATGTTTTCTGAGTGCCAATACTCGCCTGCCCATGCTGTATATGCCTGATGCCATCCGGGCCACCATCGAAGTGATGGAAGCCCCCACCAACCGCCTATCGGTGCGCACCAGCTACAATCTGGCTGGCATGAGTTTTACACCTGATGAGGTGGCCAAAAGTATTCGCCGCGAGGTGCCGGATTTTAAGATCAAATACAAACCCGATTTCCGGCAGGCTATCGCCGACTCCTGGCCAGCCAGCATTGATGACTCGATAGCGCGCTCGGATTGGGGCTGGCAACCCGAATTTGATCTGAACCGAATGACGACGGATATGTTGCTACACCTTCGGTAACGCTGATTCCCGGATCGACGAAGCAACATCCAAGGAGGCGATGATTAATTCTCTGGTTGTAGCGGGTGTTTTTTCGTCAAGTTTACAGCAAAAAACAAGCAGCAGGTAGAAAAACATCCATAATCAACCATCATGTAATCTGCATTCTTCCATCAAAACAATTCAGGAAACCCTACCTTTGCCGCCGTTTACGGCCCGAAAGTCGGGCTGAATGGGAATTATTGACCATCAATTTTTTACGCACAAAAAGCCTGGCATTATATAGATGACTGGCTGTCAATCAAAAGTTGGCACTACCCACACCACGCAAGTTCATGGATCCGCTTAAACAACAATTTTACGAAAAATCGCAGGCCCTCGCCAAAGAAGTGAAAGGCCTGCTCAAAGAACACGGCGACAAAAAAGTGGACGAAGTGTTGCTGGATCAGGTGTATGGCGGTATGCGTGATATCACCTCGATGCTATGGGAACCTTCGCTGCTCGATGCCGAAGAAGGAATACGCTTTCGCGGCTATTCCATCCCGGAGCTGCGCGAAAAACTGCCCCGTGCGCCCAACGGTAAAGAACCCCTTCCCGAAGGCCTTTTCTGGCTGATGCTGGTCGGGGAAATCCCCACGCAGGAACAGGTGAAATGGCTCACTGACAACTGGGTACGCCGCACCAATGTACCGGAACACGTGTTCCGCGCCATAGATGCGCTGCCCGTGGATTCGCACCCGATGACCCAGTTTTCGGTCGGTATTATGGCGATGCAGAACACCAGCGTGTTCGCCCAGCGCTACAATACGGGTATGAATAAGTCGGAGTATTGGGATGCCACTTACGAGGATACGATGAACCTGATCGCGCGTTTGCCACGTGTGGCCGCCTATATTTTCCGTCGCGTGTATCATAAGGGCGAACAGGTATTGCCCGATATTTCGCTGGATTGGGGCGGCAACTTCGCACACATGCTCGGCTTTGAAGACGAAGGTTTCAAAGAATATATGCGTCTTTTCCTGACGATTCATGCCGACCATGAGGGGGGCAACGGCTCGGCACACACTACGCATCTGGTCGGCTCCATGCTCAGCGATCCGTACCTGTCGCTGAGTGCAGGCATGAACGCGCTGGCTGGCCCCTTGCATGGCCTGGCCAACCAGGAAGTACTCCGCTGGATACTCAAAATGGTGGACACGCTCGGTACCTCCAAGCCTACCCGCGAGCAGATCGCTGAATACGTAAAAAGCACCCTGACCAGCGGGCGCGTCATCCCTGGCTACGGCCACGCTGTGCTGCGCAAACCAGACCCACGTTTCCTCGCTCAGCGTCAATTCGCGGAGGCCAATATACAGAATAGCGACCTGGTAGATATTGTCTGGAAGATATTTGACGTGGTACCGCCCATTCTCAGTAGCCTGGGTAAAGTGAAGAATCCGTGGCCCAATGTAGATGCCCATTCCGGCTCTATCCTGATACACTACGGCTTGAAAGAATACAATTACTACACGGTCATTTTTGGAGTCAGCCGCGCTTTAGGAGTGCTGGCGGCGCAATGCTGGAGTCGGGCATTGGGATTACCCCTTGAGCGACCCAAGTCCGTTACGACCGAATGGGTGAAGGAATTTCTGGCGAAAGAGTACGGAGTGGTAGCGGTGGCACAGTAACTGCAGTTTTTGACCCGTCCAAATTATTGGGAGGACATACAGAAGCACTTCGGTATGTCCTCCATTTTTTTGAGAGACAGGTTTTATGTTACCAAATGTCAGTCCTATGGGCTGATACGGAACAAGGGAAACTTCTTAATAGTGCTTACCCCGGAAACTTGTCATTCTGACGACAGCAAGAATCTGGCTACGAAAAAAGTGGGTTATTCACCTTCGTTCCCGGGCAGATTCTTCACTTCGTTCAGAATGACAATATGCGAAGAAGGACGGTTTGGGCACATTTTATCTAGTCTTATTTTCAAATAATCAATGCAGAGTGGTTTAAATTATTCACTATCAATATCTCAACCCCTCCACTTTTACTAACCCCATCATTCAGATTTCATCCCACATTTTCTATGAAAAAATGCACCCCGATCCTCTTTTTACTGGCTGCATTATTCCAATTACCCTGCGTTTGGGCAGCTAAGTATTTCGATTTTTCCCCGGCTGTGCGCGATGCCTACCAAAAAGCCATTAGTATGCGCGTCGGCGAAAGCCAGGCGGAACTGGAAGCGTTGAAAACGAGCGAACCAGATAACTTGATGACCTTTTACGTGGCCAATTACGTGGATTTCGTGACGGTTTTTGCCAGTGAAAATAAAGCGGATTATAACCGCCTGTCCCGCAATATGGATCCGCGACTGGACAAGATTTCGCGGGGGGATCGCCAGTCGCCGTATTACCTCTATACGCAAGCCCAGATTCGTTTACAATGGGCTATTTTGCGGATGCGATTCAGCGATTTTCTCGCGGGGGCCAGCGATATTAAACAGGCTTATGCGCTGTTGGAAGAAAATCAGCGTCGTTTCCCCGATTTTATCGCCAATAAAATGAGCCTCGGCATCATGCACGCGCTGGTAGGCAACGTGCCAGAGGATTATAAATGGGTACTACGCGGTTTGGGGGGCATGAGCGGCAGCACGGCGCAGGGCGTACGCGAGATGGAAGAAGTGCTGGCTTACGCCAAAAATAACGAATTTATTTTTCGGGACGAAGCGGTGGTGGCCTATTCGTTTTTGCAATTATTTCTCAATAATCAGGGTGAAGTGGCGTGGCAGACCATCAAAAATAGTCAACTCACTGCCAAAACTAATCCATTCGCGGCCTTTGTGCTGGCCACCGTAGCCATGCGGGTGGGGCACAACGACGAAGCGATTCGCTATTTACAGGAAAGTCCGAGCGGATCCCCGTATCTGCCTTTTCCCAAGCGGACGTACTTGCTGGGCCTGGCCAAACTGCGTCGTCTGGACACCGATGCGAACGGGCCATTGCAAACTTTTCTGACCACCTCCAAAGGCACCAGCGGCATCAAGGAAGGCTATCAAAAATTGGCCTGGTATTACTTGCTAAATGGTAATTCAGCGGCTTATACAACTAATATTGAATATGTAAAAACGCAGGGCGGATTGAGCGATGAGGGTGATGTGGCGGCTCTGCATGATGCCAAAAGCGGCGAATGGCCCGATGTGCGCCTATTAAAAGCGCGCCTGCTTTTTGATGGAGGCTACTACCAACGCGCCTATGATTTGTTGGCAGATGCAGGCCCGCAATACGCTTCCCATCATAATCTTGATCTGGAATATGGCTATCGTTTAGGCCGGATTACCCATCGGATGGGTAAGACTTATGATGCCGCTCGTTGGTACAATCAGACTATTGAACGGGGAGCCGACGATCCATCGTATTTTGCCTGCAATGCCGCATTACAATTGGGGTTGCTGTACGAAGAAAAAAAGGACTTTACGCAAGCCCGGCAGGCTTTCAACCGTTGTCTGACGCTGAAGCCTGAGGCCTATGCCACCAGTATGCACGCGCAAGCCAAAGCGGGTTTGGGAAGGTTGAAATAAGTATTCTGTTGAGGAGTTGAGGTTGTTTAGAATGTTGAGGGATTTACTTGGTGTAGTACATTGACCTGATAAAAAACTTTGATACAGTTTTTCTAAACACTCCCTTCTCAACCTGCATAGCAGTCTCAACCCTCTCAACATTTTTTCTCAACATTCTCAACCCCACTCCACATTCTCAACAAAATCATACCATTTTTTCAACATGAAAAACCTGATTGTTCCTGCGCTCTTCGCGCTTTTTACCCTTGCTTCTTGCGCCGTAAAGCCAGTCGCTAATTTTACTTTGCCTACTCAAAAAATAGTGGCCCCCACCGATGTTACTTTTGCCAACACATCCCTGAAAGCCGAGGGTTATGTCTGGGATTTCGGCGACGGCAGCACTTCTACCGAAGCCAATCCAACTCACCGCTACGCCCACAGCGGCAATTACACCGTCATGCTCAAAGCCACCAAAGGCTCTAAAACTGTTATTAACAAACAAATGATCCAGGTAACTGCACCCGAACGCTGCCTCATCGAGATCGAGACCGACTTCGGTACGATGACTGCTGAACTTTACAATGCGACCCCCAAACACCGCGACAATTTTATCAAACTGGCCGAAGAAGGTTACTTCAACGACCTGTTGTTTCACCGCGTCATCAATGGATTTATGATTCAGGGCGGCGACCCCGATTCGCGGAATGCTGCGGCTGGCAAGCAACTGGGCATGGGCGGGCCGTCGTATCAGGTGCCCGCTGAATTTGTGGATTCGCTGGTGCATTTCAAAGGTGCGTTGGCTGCTGCCCGCACGGGTGGGCCTTCCAATCCAGAAAAAAAATCGAGCGGTTCGCAATTCTATATTGTACAAGGCGGTCCGGTTACGGAGGCTACGCTCAACCAGATGGAATCCATGAAACATTTCCATTACACCCCTGAACAACGTGCCGAATACCTGGCCGTAGGTGGTACGCCGAGCCTCGACCGCGACTATACGGTGTTTGGCCGCGTCATCAAGGGACTGGATATCATTGATAAAATAGCCGCTACGCAAACCAGTGCTGGCGACCGCCCGGTGAAGGATGTGAAAATGAAAATTCGGGTTATTAAATAAACTAGCAAACTAGCAAAAGGCAAATTGGCAATGCCAATCGCGGTTGCTTTTTGCTAATTTGTCTTTTGCCCTTTTGTTCTATGTCCAATCGGTCGTTGCCATTGCTGGTTTTGTTGGCTGTCGTGCTATTGGGCGCGGTGTTCTATTATTTCTATGAATCCACGCAGCCGAAATTCGATTGGCAGGAGGCTTCGTGGAATAAAAAAGCGTATCGCGAGCGCAACGATCAGCCCTATGGTACCAAGATCGCTTATCGTTTGCTGGAAAGTTATTTTCCCGGTAAGACTTTGACGAAAATCACCAGGAATGTAGCGGACGAACTGCCAAAAGATACGCTATCGGGTCGCAATTACGTTTTTGTTGGGGAGGCATTATACCTCGATTCGTTGAGTACAAGTCGGCTGCTGGAGTTTGTGGCGGCTGGCAACACCGCTTTTATTTCCAGCAAGACCATTCCTTTTGACCTGATGTTTCATTTGTATTACTCCGAATGCAACGAAGTCGGCTGGGATGACTATGCGACGACGACCGACACTTTTGCGAAGTTGAGCCTGGTCGAACCGCCGTTGAAAGATGATCCGGTTTTTTACTATGCTTTTCAAAATCAGAAGCAGGATTATGGCTGGCATTATATTCCGGACGTGTATTTCTGTTCCGATCAGCCGCAGCGTCCATTAGGTTATGTGAATGATTCGGTGGTGGGTTTTGCCGAGTTTCCGTTTGGTCAAGGTCGTTTTTTGTTGCATACCAACCCTATTGTTTTTTCTAATTTCAGCCTATTGCGTGCCGAAACCCACGCCTACGTCGAAGGGGCGTGGTCGCAGTTGCAAGCGGGCGATATATGGTGGGATGATCTGAGTCAGGTGCCGGAAGCGGTGGCGCGTCGTCGCAATCGTGGTACTCGCGGCAGCGGTCTGGAGGAGGAGCATCCGCTGACTTTTATTCTGCAGCAACCCGCTTTGGCCTGGGCCTGGTACTTATTAGCGGGCATGGCGGGGGCATGGCTGTTTTTTCGGGCCAAGCGTCGCCAGCGGATTATTCCAATATTACCCAAAAATGAAAACTCTTCTTACGAATTTATTAGTACGATTGCTAATTTGCACTTTCGGGAAAAGGATTATCAATCCCAAAGCGGCCAGCAAATGAAACTATTTTTGACCCAGATGCGCGAACGTTATGGTGTTATCGCGGCTATTGATACCGTCAATTTGTTGCCGCGTACGGACGATGAATTTTTTCGGCGTTTGGCCAGTTTATCAGAAGTGCCGGAACATCAGATTCGGGATATTTTTACTCGCTATGCCGCTATTGTGCGCTATGAACCGACTGAGCAAATGATGGTAGATCTGCATTTGGCAATGGAGGGATTTTTTAAGAGGGCCAAATAGAATTTAACAGTGATTTTATAGAAATTACTATTAAAAACCTGATAAATCTATTGATGTCATGCAAGTCTACGAAGCGACGTTTACAAAACTCTTGGAAGTTTCGTAAACGTATTCCGTGCATAATAATCAATATAATGCTAGTGCCAATCGCAATTAAAAATCAGCATTAAAAATACTCCAACGTACAATGAACTTGCACGAAGACGAAAACGAATACCAGACGCCTGACGAAATAGAGCAGCTTGAGGCGGAAGTAACTCCTGACTTATCGGTGGAAACGCCTTACGCCCAGGGCGTGGACGTGCGCCCCGTGCGCGAGCGGGCCGAGCGCGTGAAAGAACAGATCAGCAAGGTCATTGTCGGCCAGGAAGATATGCTCGATCTGATGTTGGTGGCTTTATTTACGGGTGGCCACGTACTGCTGGAAGGCGTTCCGGGTATTGCCAAGACGTTGACTGCCAAGTTGTTAGCCAGAACCATCAATACTTCTTTCGGGCGGATTCAGTTTACGCCCGATCTGATGCCTGCCGACGTAGTGGGTACGCCGGTATTCAATATGAAACACTCGGAATTCAGTTTCAAGCCGGGGCCAGTGTTTTCTAATATCGTGTTGATTGACGAAATCAACCGCTCTCCGGCTAAGACACAGGCAGCTTTGTTTGAGGTAATGGAGGAAAAACAGGTGACGGTGGATGGGGTAACGTACCCAATGGAAAGCCCGTTTTTTGTGATCGCTACCCAAAACCCCATCGAGCAGGAAGGCACTTACAAACTGCCTGAAGCGCAGCTCGACCGCTTTTTGTTTAAGATCATTCTGCAATATCCGAGCCTCGAGGAGGAAAAGATGATTCTCCGCCGCTTCCGCAATGATTTCAGCGGGGTGCTGCGCGAACAAGTTATCCAGGTACTCACGCCCAGCGATATTGCCGATTGTCAGCGACGCATTGAGCAGGTGTATATTCGGGAAGAATTGCTGGATTATATTGCTGCTATCGTGCATAATACGCGTAATAACACGGACTTGTTTCTAGGCGCCAGTCCCCGTGCGTCCCTGGCATTGATGAAAACTGCCAAAGCCGTAGCCGCGATGAGTGGGCGCAATTTCGTGACTCCCGACGACATTCGTTATGTGTCTTTTCCGGCACTCAACCACCGCGTCATCCTTACGCCGGAGCGCGATATGGAAGGCTTCAGTACGCGCGAGGTGCTGGACGAAATTGTCAAGAAAATAGAAGTGCCGAGATAACGTTTTACGGCTAACATCTTGGTTATGAAGAATATTCCCCTCCTGTTATTACTCGGGTTGCCTGACTTTTTGTTGGCACAATCTATTTTCGATTCGATTTATACAGTACGCAGTGTAGAGGTTCATTTTGCTACTGGACAAGCCGATTTGTCTCGGGCTGCGCAGGAGACGCTGGACAGCCTGGCCTATTTTTTCCAACCTATTTCTGGCAGCAGCCAAATACGCATTACCGCGCATACTGACTCTTTGGGAGAAAGCCGCGCCAACGATGCACTCTCTCAACGCCGCGCCGCTATGGTACAAAAACGGTTGATCAGCCGAGGTATTGGAGTCGACAAAATTCATCTTTCGGCTTTTGGGGAACATCGCCCCGCCACGCAGAATGCCTCCGAGGAGGGCCGCCAAAAAAACCGTCGTGCTACCATCGAAATATGGAGAGCTGTGCCGATGGTGGCATTGGCTGGTCAAGTGGTGGATAAAAAGACCGGTGAGGGCATTGCGGCCACTCTTATTTTTAATTCCAAAACCCGCAGCGATTCCATCACGACCGATACTGTAGGGCATTACAGCGTACAATTACCCAAGGATACGGTGGTGAGTATCGAGGTGTCCAGCAAAGATCATTTCTTTGAAACAGTTATCATGCGGATGTTCGGCAGCCCGGAATTGATGGCCAAATACAAATTTGACCCTAATATTTCTCTACAACCAGCCCGGCCCGGTGATATTGTTATTCTGCATCGTTTATTCTTTATTGGTGGTACAGCCAACCTGTTAGAGTTCTCCAAACCGGAACTGCCGAAAATACTGCACTTTTTGCAGGCGCATCCTAACCTTCACTTTGAAATTGCCGGTCACGTTAATGCGCCAGGGGTAAAACCCAAAGATTTGCTCCAATCAGATTGGAAAATATCTGTTGACCGGGCGCAGATGGTATATAAATATCTACGAGATCATGGCATTCCCCCTGACCGCATGACTTACAAAGGCTATGGCAACCAGCAAATGCTTTTTTCAGATACAGGGGCTACGCGAGAGGAGCAACAACAGAACCGACGCATAGAGATTCGAATATTAGGAGAATAAGAAAACGGTATTACAAAATACCACTATGGTATAGAAATTGAGGTGTGCTGCGTCTATCATGTCGCCCAATCCACTCGCCCAATCGCTCAACGTGCTGCTCGCCGATGTCCATCCAATCTTTGTGGAAGGACTGCAAAGTGTCTTATGCTCTTCGCATGGCAAATTCAACTACCATATTAACGGCGTAGCTCGTACCGGCAAGCAGGTCACCGACCTCCTCCGCGAAATGCCCACCGATCTTATTCTGATGGAACTCAATCTGCCCGATGCCGAAGGCATTGAAATATTGCCGACACTCAAAAAGAGTTTTGGGAATACGCGGGTGGTGGTGATGACGGTGCAGGATGATCCACGGCTGGTAAAAGCCGCTTTTCGCGCGGGAGCGGATGGATATTTGCTCAAATCCGGGACCACCGATGAGTTGTTTCAAGCCATCGAACAGGTGGTGGAAGGCCATACTTTTACTGGCAGCGGGGTGATGATGCTGGAGCCAAGTCAGACGACTAAAAACAGTCACCCAGACAAAACTTTTGCCCGGAAGCATGGCCTGACCCGCCGGGAAATCGAGATCATGCGCTACATCGGGCAGGCTTTGAACAATAAAGACATTGCTACGCGCCTGTTTATCAGCGACCAAACCGTAAGCGTTCACCGCAAGAATATTATGCGCAAGTTACGGGTTAACAATACAGCTACTCTGATCAAGATCGCTTTTGAGAATCATCTCGTTTGATCAGCCCTGATCGAATTTCCAATTGTTAAGTTTGTCAGATTCAAGCATTTCTGCCTGTTTGACGGGCAAAGGCACGATTCTTGTAACAGATCGGCTCTTCCAAAGCGTTAAAATCAGGTTTTCGCCAGGCGAAAATTTTTAGTTTTATCGGTTAGGTTTTACCTTTGGGCGGAAATTTTAATTTTCATTAACATTTTTTTTCTAATCTCATGAAGAAATCGAATTCTACACAATTTATGTGGGTGTATCGAGGGTTTATCGTACTATTGATATCTATGTTGCTGGGCAGTTCAGCGTATGCGCAATGCTCGCTCGCCTGCAACGACTTAGTTCAGGTTTCCCTCAACGCAGATTGCGAAGCAGTGATCACCCCGGATATTGTTCTGTCGGGCGGTGGCTGTCCAAATGGCAACCTGATTGTCGAGATAAAAATCGGCAATGTATGGGTAGCTCCCATATTGACCAGCGCTCAAATCAATCAGACCGTCCAGGTGCGAGTAAGGGACTTGAACTCCGGCAATACTTGCTCGGGTTATCTGCACGTACAGGATAAGCTGGCTCCGACCATCACCTGCGCCGATATTTCCGTGTCTTGCGCGGTGTCGGATTATTCGCCCGATTATCTGCTCAATGTGTTGAATATCAATGATGCATACCCATTGGTAGACGAGAATTGCGGGCCATTCACTCTGACGCATATTGATGTTTGGCATGATTTGCCCTGCGGTGGCTCGATCAACGGCTTCTCCGACCTGAGTGCCTATGTGGTGCGCAAGTGGACGGCTACCGATCCAAGTGGCAATTACTCGACTTGTACACAATTCATTTATTTCTTCCGTCGCCACCTACAAAGCGTAGTTTTCCCGCCCAATATAACGGTGACCTGTGGTAGTCCGATTACAGATCCAACGGCCACTGGTGTTCCCTACATTCAGGACTTCGGCGTACAGTTTCCACTGTTTCCCAATAATACTTTCTGCGAATTAAACGTCATTTATACCGACCAGGTCCTACAGATTTGCGACGGTACCTATAAAATATTACGTACCTGGACCGCCTATGATTGGTGCTTACCAACCAGCCAATCTCCGCCCAGTACTAATCCACTTACTTATATCCAAATTATTAAGGTACTGGATGATCAGGGGCCAGAGTTTGAATGCCCGGCAGACTTGACCATCAGTGTCAACAGTCAAAACTGCTGCGCAATAGCCGACTTGCCCGATGTGCTCATTACAGACAATTGCTCGCGTATCAGCAGCATTCAGGCGATGATTGCTACTTTTGATTATAACAATCCGACCCAACAAACGAATATGATTGCCGTAAATGGTTCGATATCGAACTTCCCCGGCAACAACCTGTGGGTTCCTGACACTATGGGGGTATTCACGCCCAGCGCGAGCCTTTGCCTGCCATTAGGTACGCACATTGTGACTTATATCGTGGCCGACAACTGCGGCAATACTACCTCTTGCACTTTCCATTTAACGGTGCTCGATTTCGATCCACCAGTGGCTTCCTGCCAGACAACGACCACCGTCGCCCTCGGCCCGGATGATCCATACGATTGCTATGGCCCGGCTGGTCCAAATAGTTCGCCAGCGGCTTTGGGCAGCTGTGAATTTGGGGGCGTAACCCGCATTCCTGCGTCGGACTTCAACACCGGTTCCTACGATAATTGCAATCCTATCCTGTTCACCGTGCGCCGGATGTTCCCCTACTCGGCCTGCATCGAAGGACTGAACCACACTAATACCCACCCGAATTGTGCAGTGGGCGATCAGCCTGGCTCGGAATATGAGACGGCGATCCTGGAAAACGATACGATCAAGTTCTACTGCTGCGAAGTAGGGACCACGCAGACGGTGATCCTGCGGGTGTATCAACTGGAAGCTGATGGCGTGACGCTGTCGCGCGACCTGGATGGCAACGCCATTTACAACGAATGTATGATCCAGGTGGAAGTCCAGGACAAGATCAAACCAACGTGTACCGCTCCAGCGAATGCTGTAGTCAGTTGTACCAATTTTGATCCCACCCTATGGGCCTACGGCATTCCCTTGTATTCCGACAACTGCTGTCTGCTGTCTGCTCCGAACAACTATGTATACCTGGGCGTAGCCCAGTGCGGTTTGACGGTGGCGAACAACTACTCGAACTTCGATACGGTGTGTAACCGGGGCACCATCCGCCGCACCTTCACGGTGTCGGATTGCCACAACCAGTCGACGACCTGCACCCAGTTAGTGGTGGTGAACTACAACCAGGATTACTATGTGCGCTTCCCGAACGATATGATCGTGACGGTCTGCGACGGTACGCCAAACTTCGGCCAGCCAGTATTCTTTGGTAAAGACTGCGAACTGCTGGCGACTTCCTACGTAGATCAAATCTATACCGTAGTACCGGATGCCTGCTACAAAATTGAACGTACCTGGACGATCATCAACTGGTGTACCTACAACCCGAACCTGCCATGCATTGATGTGCCCAACCCGAACCCAACGATCGTGAACAGCCAGGCAAACCTGCAAGGCCCGACCGTATCGGCTTGCGGCAACAACATTCCAGGCTGGGCACCGACGGTGGTGCGGATCAATCCGACCGACCCGGCGACGACCAACTACTGCACGTTCTACAATGCGAATGCCAACTGCTACCGCTACAAACAGATCATCAAGATCATTGATGGCGTGGCTCCGGTGATCCAATGCCCACAACCTTCGCCAACTTTTTGTCAGCCCCTGCCCGCCAATACGATTGGCTTTGGCGACTTTACGTTGAATGATGCAAACCTCTGGAATGCGTCTTACTATTTCGATCAAGTATCGCAATCACATGACTTGTGTGAAGGTCCAACCGACCTACACATCACGGCCAGCGATGCGTGTTCTTTGGACAATATCGACATTCGCTACCTGTTGTTCCTGGATTTGAATGGCGACGGGATCATGGAAACTGTGATTAATAGTAATGATTTTAATTTGCCGCTGGCGCAACAACCAGCTCCTGGCACGCTGCAATTTGGCAATGCCAACAACCCGAACTTTGCGGGTGGTACGAACTACACGTTTGACTTCCGTCCGGTAAACAGCAACCAGAAATACCGTTTCGCCTTGCAAACGACCGTGTCGGGTGTGAACAAAACGGGTTTTGTGCGCTGGAACACTTTGGCTTCGCCAACGAACTATGTCATTCCAGAAATTCCTTACGGCACCCACAAGATCAAGTGGTTTGTGGCCGACGGTTGCGGAAACGAATCGGTGTGCGAATACCAGTTCATTGTACGGGATTGCAAACCACCAACGGTGACTTGCTTGAACGGTTTGAGCATCAACAACATGCCAAACGGGATGATCCAGCTGTGGGCGACGGACTTCTTCCCGCCAACCTCGCTGCCTTATGACAACTGCACACCGACCAATTTGCTGAAATACGGTATTCGCCGTTCAGGCACAGGTACAGGCTTCCCGGTCAATTCTCCGGGCGTGACCTTCACCTGCGCTGATGTAGGCACCCAGCCAGTAGAAATCTGGGCGATTGATCTGGCTGGCAATGCTAGTTTCTGCGAAACTTTTGTCGATATACAAGATAATTTTGGCAACTGTGGCCCGAATACGAACTCGATGGTGAGCGTTGCCGGGGTACTGAAAACGGAAGCGGGTGCTGGTCTGGAAGAGGCAAATGTAGAGTTGGAAGGTACGCCACCCAATGCTATGCCGCCAATGACGGCTTTCAAATTGTCTAATACTGCCGGTAGCTATATGTTCTCGAATGTCCTTCCGTTGGCTTCGAACTATACAGTGACACCCACCAAGGACGATAACCACCTGAATGGAGTGACCACTTATGATTTGGCCTTGATTAGCAAGCATATTCTGGGTATAGAACCGCTGAGCAGTCCATATAAAATGATCGCCGCCGATGCCAACAAATCCGGTTCTATCACGGCTTTCGACATTGTGGAGTTGCGTAAATTGATTCTGGGTATTTATCAGGAACTGCCATCCAATACTTCCTGGCGTTTTGTGGACAAGTCGTTTGTGTTCCCGATTCCGAGCAATCCGTTCTCGACTTTATTCCCGGAAAATAAATCGCTGGCTAACGTGCAGAATAATATGTTGGCCGAAGATTTTGTCGCTATCAAAATCGGGGACATCAATAACACTGCCTTGCCTAATGGCTTGCAGGGCGCAGATGACCGTACCGCAGGCACCTTATATTTTGATGTAGATGATCGTCAGGTAAAAGCTGGCGAAGAGGTCGTAGTACATTTCAAAACCGCAGATAAGAACGCTGGTTATCAGTTTACGCTGGATTTCCCCGCGCTGGAAGTACAACAATTACTGCCGGGCGCAAATATGACCGAGCAGAACTTCGGTTTATTTGCGGCTGACCACACGCTCACCGTTTCGGCAGAGGGCGATGCCGGAGAGTTTGCGGTGAAATTCCGTGCTACGCAGTCCGGTGAACTAAGCAAAATGTTGCGCGGCAGTAGTAAAATTACTCGTGCCGAAGCCTACACCAGTCGTGGGGAGCCGATGGAAGTAGCATTCCGTTTCAACACACCGAATGGTTCGTCGGTGTTTGGTGCGGAGTTTGAGTTGATGCAAAACCGGCCGAATCCACTGAAAGATGCCACCACTATTGCCTTCAATCTACCCGAAGCGGCCACTGCTACACTGACAATCAGCACGGTGGAAGGCCGGGTACTGAAAGTGATTAAAGGAGACTATGCCAAAGGCCTGAATGCAGTGCAAATCAATCGCGCTGACTTGCAAACGGGGGTTCTGTTCTATCAATTGGATACGCCGACGCACAGTGCTTCCAGAAAAATGATCGTAGTAGAATAAAAGGAAGCAGAGGGCAAGTTTGCAGTAGGCAAAAAAGGCAAGGGCAATAGGCAAAAAGCAATGTAAAAGTTGCTCTTTGCTTATTGCCCTTTTTTATTTTCGCTTATTTGCGAAGCACGCCCCTCCTACTCCCCATGAGGGGGAGAGTGCATTGATCCAGGTCAATATTTGCCCTTTGCTTATTGCTCTTTTGCTCATTTGCCTTTTCCCAATTTCCCCTTACCCTCAGGGCAAACGCATCAAAATGGCTATGAAAAACGCTCCACCTTCCCACTCTACGCTGTCATGCTGACGAAGGAAGCATCTGGCTACGAAAAATGTGAGCATCTACCTGCGCTCTCGGCCAGTTCCTTCCCTTCGTTCAGGATGACATCCCGATATAGCATGATCTAACCATTTTCCTTACCTGTTTTGATACGTTTGCCATGCCCCTTACTCTACCGTCCGCCTTTTTTTGTTCCTTTGCGGCCCCAAAGGAGAAAAGGAAAAGTATTTTTTTGTCAAAATTTGCTCCCTGACTTTTTTTGGCCCGCTTTTTGGAAAACCATCTTTATAAGTTTCTTTTTAATCCGGGACGAGTATTACACTTCGTTCTTAATCAACAACCAATTGTTCCATGCACCTCTGGTTACGCATCTTCGGCGTAAGCGTTCTGACGCTTAATTCCATTTTTCTTTCCGCCCAACCTTTTGGTTTTTCGCTGCCGGTGATCAACAATGCCTTCCCTGGCGCGATCATCAATCCGGCCCTAAGCGTAACCAATTTCGATAGTGTAACATCGTTGCAGTTTGTGCTGCGCTGGGACCCGACCGTACTGCAATTTCAGGATGTCAATACCTTCAACCTGAGTGGAATGGACGAAGAGGATTTTGGTTTGACGCAGGCAGCGGACAGCGGCCTTATCCGCGTAAAATATACGGCTCCTTCCTACCTGTGGGGCACCTCCGTAGCTGATGGCACCAAACTTTTCCACGTTCGTTTGAAAGTAATAGGGGCTGCCAATACAGGCTCCAGCTTGCAGATTACCGAGAGTTACCCGACCGCTTTTGAAGTGACCCAGGGACAGCCCGACTCTTCCATTCAGGCTTTTCCCATTAGTACTGCACAACTTACCAACGGTTTTGTAGCTGTTGGTTACACCGTATCCGCCAAGGAGCCAGTGCAGAAAACAGAACTTCCGGTACAAATTTCACCCAATCCTTTTACAGATTTCACGCAAGTTGCTTTCCATTTGGAAAAAGCCACGGTCGTCTATCTCACCCTGACCGATCTGGCTGGGCGAGTGATACATACAGAAGATCGGGCATTCCCGGCGGGCGACCAATCCATTGGTATTTCAGCCGCTGACCTCCAAGCTTCCGGTACTTATTTTCTGAACCTGCGGACGGCCACCCAGGCCTGTGTGCGCACTCTGTTTTTATTTTGACTCAATTTTTATTTCATCATCATCCCATGTTCTTGTTAAAGATGAAACCGATACATCAACTCTTCATCGCTGCAGTTTTGCTGCTGTGCGCAAGTCAGGTTTTTGCGCAAACACCCATTGACGTCACTTTCACGCCAGCCAGTAGTACGGTGGCGGTGGGAGCCAATGTGGCCATCCAAATGAAGGTGGTTAATTTCAAAAACGTTTCGACGATTCAGTTTCCGGTTGTTTACAATAAAGACGTCCTGCAATTGGTGTCGGTGACCGGAGCGCACGCGCAGTTAAAGCTCTTTCACGTTGATTTTGCGGACCCGGATCCCAATCTGGCTTTAATACCCGGAAAATTGGCGGTCAGCTGGAATGCCAACCCCACTAGTCAGCCTGACGGTGCGACTATTCCGGCAAATGGCGTTTTCTTCACCCTGAATTTTAAGGTGCTGACCGACTGTAGCTCTACCGTAAATCTGAGTGGTACGCAGCAGCCCAATATTGATGTGGTGAACTCTACTGGTCAACCAGTTACCATGAACTACCAAAATGGCGCGGCCACTATCATTGCTGGCTCTTGCTCGACCACTCCGCCGGTAGTAGAAGCACCCATCCAGGGTTTCCATATTATTGCCAATTCACTGTACATCCCGGCAGGTGAAGTAGGCTGTATGCCGGTGACGGGCAATGATTTTGATAATATCGTAGATATGACTTATGCTATCAAATGGGATTCAACCATATTGGACGAAGTAGGCAACCGCGATAGCCGCACTAACAGGCTGGTGCCTAGTGATATTAGTTTTGGCGTTTTTAATAATATAGGTCGCCTCACACTGCTGTGGTACACTCCTACTACACCCAACACCCGTGCTGATCTTTCGCCGTTGTATGAGGTTTGCTACCAAGCAAAAGGCAACCCTGGAACTAATACTTTAGTGACACCGAACGGATTAGGATTCTCGAATCCTAATCCCACCGAAGTACTGCAACAGAACGGTCCTGGGTCACCGAATAATATCTGGAAAGATACCACCGGCATTAAAGACACTATCTATATCCAAAATAACCCGCCGCAGAGCTTCGCGGTTGCCTACATTGGTGAAAAGGATAGCACGGTGCAGAATATGGTGGGTTGCGTGGATGTGCGAGTGAAAAACTTCAACAATGCCACTTATGGAGAGTTCGCCATGACCTATGACTCTCTCCAACTGCAATTCGACCATTTCAGTCTCGGTGCTAACCCGCTGGGCCTGGATACTTCTACTACTTCTGCCGCGAATATTGAGAATTTCCTGAAATTTCAGAAGCTGGATATCGTCAATCAGGCCGGAGAGGAACAGACCTTGCGCTACATTCAATATGCCTATCGGAAACCAGCGGGCTTGACATTACCAGATAACAGTGTAGCTTTTTCCGCTTGTTTCAAGGCCATCGGGGCACCCAGTGCTGATAATACCTTCATTCCAGTAAAAATCAGTTCTTATCTTGATCCAGGCAACGTTCTCGTTCCCATCGGTGCGGCGAAGAAAACCTTTGGTTCTATTCCAATTGCCTACACCTCCGGTTCAGTATTTATTAAGTCCGCTTCCTCGCTTTCGGCAGCTATGACCGTCCAGAATGCGACCTGTGCTGGTAATAACGGTTCTATTACCCTGAACGTGACCAACTGCAGCGGCACCGCTACCTACAACTGGACTGGCCCTGGCATTACGCCCGCCAATAAAACGGTGCAGAATCCAACCAACCTGACCGCCGGCAACTACGTCGTGACGGTGACTTGTACCACTGGCAGCACGGTAACGGCTTCGGCTACGGTAACGGCACCTTCCGCTATCACACTACCCACCGCCAATCCAACCAGTGTGACTTGTTACAGCGGTTCGGATGGTGCAATCAGCATTATTGCCAACGGCGGTGCCACCCCTTACACCTATGCGTGGGCTGGCCCGTCGGGATTCACTTCGGTGAATAGTCCCAACCTTACTGGCCTGCGCGCCAGCAACCTCTATAAAGTTACGATCACTGACGCCAGCGGTTGCACCTTTACTTCGGGTACAATTACAGTGACCGAACCAGCTCCTATTGCCCTGACTGCCACTACCAATGCTAACGCAATTGGCATAAAATGCAAAGGTGGCTCCGATGGTGCCATCAACTTACCCGATGCCACCGGCGGTACTGCTCCTTACACCTATACTTGGAGCGGCCCGAACGGCTATACAGCGACGGGAAAAAGTATTACGGGTCTAGCCGCTGGTAACTATACGGTCGTGGTAAAAGATTCGAAAAACTGCTCTTACACCCTTGCTACTGCTTTGCAAATTACAGAACCTGCTACGGCCCTTGCCGTGACTGGTACGCCAGTGGTGAGCAACGTGAAATGTTTGAATGCCAATGATGGGTCCATCAACGTCAATGTAGCGGGCGGTACCGGAACACTTACTTTTGCCTGGAAAAATACTAGTAACAATATAACCGTCTCTACTTCCGAAGATGCTACTGGATTGGCCGCTGGCACTTATGCTTTGACGGTCACGGATGCTAACCTTTGTACAGCGACTACGACTGCGTTTACTATTGCGGCTCCGGCTTCTCCATTAGTTGTTGATGAAACGCATATAGATGCGGCCTGTGCGAGCAGTGCTACGGGTTCTATTAATTTGAATATTACTGGCGGATGGAGCAATTCTACGGTAGTCTGGCCCACGCCGCTACCTCCGCAGACCAACGTTACAAACCTGGTACCCGGTACCTACGTCGCTACGGTGACGGACCAGGGTGGTTGTGTCCTGACGAAATCAGCTACCGTAGGTTCTGCCAACAATATTTCGCTGGGCAACTACACCTCTACCAATGTCGCTTGCCACGGACAGGCTACTGGCGGTATCGTAATTTTTCCTTCTGGCGGTGTTGCAGGTACTACTTATGATGTGGCCTGGACGGGCGGCTTGTCTGGTACGGCCATTGGCAATCTGGCGGGTGGCGATTATGTCGCGACGATCACTGCTTCCGGCTGTACGACGGTTTTTCCCGCTATTCACATCTCGGAGCCGACTGCCATCACGATTGATACTACTGTAACAGAACAAACTGGCACTGCACATAATGGTTCCATCGTGCTGAATAGCATTTCGGGCGGTACTCCTGCTTACACCTATAGCTGGACTGGCCCGAACGGATTTACTTCTAATGCCGCCGACAGCATCACTGGATTGGTGACGGGTGATTATATCCTGAATATTACGGATGCCAACCTTTGCATTTTTACGGCGGTTATTAATGTCAATTTAAATAACCCTGACCCCTTGGCCGGTACAGTGGTCACCTCGGTAAAAAATGCCTGCAGCAATGACGGCTGCATCCAATTACTGATTTCCAATACGGCTACGGCCATCCCATTCACCATTTCATGGGGTAATGGTGCTTCAATGGTCACTGCGGACTATACCACGCAGGTATGTGGACTTTCGCCGGGCATTTATAACTTGACCATCACTGATAATGTCGGCCATACGACCGTACTGGGGACGCAGAACATTACCCAATTGCCCACCGCTGCGGTAGGTAATCATCTCACTATGCCAATTGATGAAGCCCAAAACGGCTCTATCGTATTAGAACCATCACCAGCAGGGTCTCCACTGACTTATCTATGGAACACTGGTTCGACAGCAAGTGCTTTGGTGAATATTGATTCTGGTACTTACACGGTCACGGTAACTCATCAAATTTCGGGCTGTACTGCAGTATATTCCTACGATTTAGTTCGGGTGTATTCGGCTGCCAATCCTGTGTTCAGTGCTATTGTGAATCCGAACTGCGCTAATTCAGCAACGGGTTCTATTGCCTTCACTTTCTCTGGGGCTAATGGCCTGGGCTACCAATATAACTGGTCTGGCCCTAATGGTTTCACTGCTACGACTCATGATATTACTGGACTGTCGGCTGGTACTTACACCATCACAGTCACAGATGAAAGTGATAGTACGTTCATTTATAGCAGGACGATTACTGCGCAATCACAACTGGAAGTAACCAACGTAAACGAGACTTCGCTCTACAATGGCTATCAAGTCAGTGGTGCTGGTGCCTGCGATGGTAAAGCGAGCGTTGCTTTTTCCGGCCAATCCGGTAACGCTACTATTGCCTGGAGCAACGGAGTCAATACGGCTAGTAACATTACACTTTGCGGGGGCGCTTATTCCGTGACGGTGACTGACCAACTGGGTTGTTCCTCCGTCTGGTCGGATAGCCTCAGTGCTCCGCAGGGAGTAGCGGCGCAAGTACAGATCATAACCGCCGTTACCTGCGCCAAAGAATGCGATGGTATTGCGGAAATCTCCGTGGTAGGGGGTGTTGCTCCTTATGTAGTGCGCTGGGCATTGCCAGGCAACCAGTTTCAAACCGACCCACTGCTCAACTCTTCCTCGTATTCTATTGCCGACAACCTGTGCGGCGGTAGTTATGCCGTAACAGTGACCGATGGTAACGGTGTAGCGACCCTGACCACCGTACAAGTGGTAGAGCCTGCGCCCATCACGGCTATTTTCAACCAAAATCTGCCCAGCCGTTTCAATTCCTGCGATGCCGAGACGATGATCACGGCGCAAGGTGCCAGCGGGGTCGTTGATTATGCCTGGTCGGGCAGCAATGGCCATAGCGGTAATGCAGCCCGTGCCACTGGCCTTTGTGCCGGCGAAGTAGTCATCTTCACCATTGTAGATGATAAAGGCTGCAGCTCGATAGCAAGCGATACCATTGCTTATCCAGCCGGTGGCTGCCTGTCGGGAAGCCCGGTCATTACGCCCGGACAACAGGATGGCAAAAACGATGTACTCTACATTACTTGTGCCGAGACGATTGACAACACCGTTCAAATATTCAATCGCTGGGGCCAACTGGTCTTCAATGTGCAGAACTACGACAACAACAGCGTCGTGTGGACTGGCACCACCAAAAGCGGAGCCACTTTGCCAGAGGGCGTGTACTTCTACGTCATGACTTATACCGACGATCAAGGTTCGCCACAGCGTATCAAAGGCTACGTCAACCTGCTGCGGTAAACTCCAATCAGCAAAAGGCAATCAGCAAAGGGCAATAAAGCAAAGAGCAAAGAAGCAAAAAGCAAAAACTGCAAGAGGCAGCCCTTTGCAAATTTGCCCTTTGCTCTTGTTTGCCCCTTGCCCTTTTGCCCTTTGCAAATTCGCCCTTCCCTTTCCTCTTGTTTAATTTTATCCATTCCATTCACGCCCAAACTTTCGATTGCAATGAAAAAGGCACTTTTTACACTCTGCTTCGGTTTGCTGGTAGCAGCCGCTTTCGCCCAGGAACAGGCCGTTTATTCCCAGTACCAAATCCATCCGGTATTGATCAATCCGGGCTATACGGGTTTTGAAAATCAACATGAAATTATCGGCAATGTGCACAGTGCCTGGACGGGATTTCCCGGTGCGCCGACTTCTTATACCTTAATGTACACCGCGCCCGTGGGCGACAAGCTGGCCCTCGGTGGTGGCCTGTTCAGCGAAAAAGCGGGCAACCAGAATTTGATGAAACTGCAACTGAACTATGCGTTCCGGTTTCAGATTCAGAAAGCCCGCATTGGACTAGGCTTATCCACCGACTTCATCAATCGCCATTTGAAATCCAGCCTGCTCGATAATTCACTGGTGCAAAGCGGCGATGACGTGGTGGAACAAAGCGTGGACGGACAAAGCATTTTTGATGCTACTGTCGGTACCTATCTACAATATGACGAGCGTTTCTTTATCAGCCTGTCGCTGCCCAATGCCATTCGTACACGCCTGGACGATGTGCTGGTGGAAGAAGATGAAACGCAGCGCACTACGCTCTTTGAGCACTACATCTTTCAGTTCGGATATATTGCCAACATTGCCAGCGAGAATTTCAAGATCATTCCCTCGCTGACGATGCGCAATGTACGCAATACGCCTTATCAGGTTGATGTGAATGTGCAAGGCCGCTTTTTGGACGACAAGCTTATCGCTGGCCTCACCTACCGGCCCAACAACAAGGGTTCCATGGCTTTTATGCTCGGCACCAAGTACCAGCAATTTCAGGTGACCTACTCTTATGATGTAGCGTTCTCGCCTTTTCAAAAATATAATAGCGGCTCGCACGAGATCAGTCTGTCGTATGCTTTTGCCAAGAAGGCTGCCCGGCCCGCCGATGCCAATCCAACAGGCATGTAAGAAAAAAATTATCTGTTTCTCCCCAAAGGAACAAGCAAATAATCAGCCCGGATAGCTCTGGTGCCGAAAGACAGATGTCTTTAACAATTGGTTTTTGGGATGGCCTCTCTGCGAAAAGTCGTCAGGGGGGCTTTTTTTATGGTTTCAGAGCGATTTCTGGTTGTTTTGGCCACAAAAAGAAAAAATTAAAAAGATGAAAAAAAAACTTCAAAAGAGCTACTTTCTAAATTATTGCCATACATTTGCTCTGCTTAATATCGATAGCAACTTTATTTAATCCGCTTGAATCTCATGAGTGAAGTCGTTGGCATCCTCTGCTAACGTTTCGGTTTCCAGGCTCGTCTGAGCCAGATGCTTTTCGCTCTCCTATAAGTTTTCCATGTGCGGCAACGGCACCAGTTGCAAATTTTTAATTCCTAGCAGTGCGAGTTTGGCAAGGTTTTCGCTGCAAAGATACCGATTTAATCCACCCCGAATGTTCATCCCTATGCTTGGGATATTCTGTTCACGCCTTTGCTTTAATCTCATGAAGATAATTTTTACATACACTTTTAGTGTGCTTGTTTCTTAGAGAGTATTGGTCGGCAAAGCGTGATGCTTGCTCACCAATGCTCTTTTTGTGTTTCCTACCGATCCAACAAAATTTTTTAATCTAATCTAATTCATCATGACGCGAATTTTTCTAAACAAGATGACTAAGGCTGGTTTCTTCTTTTCCTTTTGTTTAATAGTGATAATTTCTATTTCTGTCGGCTGCAAACAAGACAATAAAAGTGCAGCACAGCCAGCAGCCGTAGCACCTACCCCCACCGCCGTCAGAGAGGCCGCCGCAGCCCCCAAAGAAGATTATTCTGCCGTAATCATGGAAGTTGCCACCAAACAATACGAACCACTGGGTCGAAGAATACTGGCTAACAAGGAGTTATTACGCACGACCAAAGCGGCTAAAGAATCCTCCTCAGAAATAAGAAATGAAAAAGAAATAAAAGACCAGGAAAGTCGTCAGGCACAGACGGAAGCAGGCTTTGTGGAAAATATGAAAATGCTGGATTACCTGACCGAGAAGGAAAATAGTAAAGAGATGTCCAAAGCACAGGTGGCTAATGAAAAAAAGACCATCCAGAAGAAAATACAGGAAGTAGAAGCCGAAACTACCGACCTCGAAAAGTCTCTGAAAGGAGAAAAAGTGAATCGGTAAGGGCTTGTAATTACAGCCTCGATAGTGCCCACCAAGATTAAGTAACACTTGATTTCTAAACGTTAAATTCTTCTATCATGCAACAACAAAATTTCATGAAACACTTCCGAAAGTTAGTTTTCGTCATGGGAGTGTTCAGCGTGTTGGCGCTCCTGCCGGAGTTAGCTTCTGCGCAACAGTTCTCACAAGCCAGTCCTACTACTCCTCGCGGAGGAGAGCGTTATGGCAACTTTTCCTTTAATCCGGAAACGTCCAACTGGAAATCCACCGTGGATGCTATTCCAGCAGTGGAACAACGCATTGCGCAACTGGAAGCACAATTGGTAAACCAACAGGTTGGTTCACTTACTTATGTCCAGACTGATATTCGTCGTGCATATTTCAAATTGGTCCTTAGCCAATTGGAAGCAAACGTTACTGTCAAAGAAGCAGTGATCTCGTCCGGCAAATTGGTTGCTGTTGATTACCCTACTGCAACTGTTAACTTATTGAACAACATTGTGGCGGAAGGTGCTGCCTTGTTGACGAATTAATTTTTTTTTATAACACAATCCGTTTTTTTTAAAATTTACTCTCATGAAAATTAAGAATACATTGTTGTGGAGCAGCGTAAAACGAATGTTCGTTTTATTGCCTGCTTTGGCCTGCTTTGCCTTCACGGCACAGGCGCAATTCACGACGGTTGTCGGCAGCAACGTTAATACTGCTGGTAACTCTGCCATTCCTTCCGACGCTCCAGGTAACACTGGCGGTTGCACGGTGGGTGTGCAAACCACTATTGGTACGCGTTTCAACCTGACCAACCCAACCGTTGGTACTCTGGGTACAACGACTCGTATCCAAACGGTAACTCTTAACCTGACCCACACCTTTAACGCTGATTTGGATATATTCCTGATCGCGCCAAATGGTGGAGTATTGGAACTCAGCACCGACAACGGTGGTGGTGGCGACAATATCAACGTCACTTTTGTGGATGACCGCCCTGCGCTCAACTACCCAAACATTACTACTGCTGGTGCAACTACCATCGCTGGTTTTTTCAATCCAGAAGGTAGCCTTGTAGCTCCTGCTTGCGGTACGGCACCTACGGGTACTGTTACTACCCTAGCTGGCTTCACGGGTGCTGCAAATGGCCTTTACCAATTGGTCATTTATGATGACGCTGGTGGTGACATCGGTGCTTTGATCAGCTGGTCTATCACTTTCGCTCCCCTGCCTTTGGGTGCTTTCACCATTGGTGGTGCAGCGGACGGTGGCGTAATAGCTCCCTTGAACATTGGTCTATGCCCAGGTGCTACTACTACCCCGATCACTATCCCAGTTGTCGCTCCAGTTGTAGCAGGTACTACCCTGACTCTGCAGGTTGGTACTGGTACTCCAGTCGTAGTTACTCCAGGTTCAATCTTTAACTTGCCTCTTACATCTGTCCCAGGTACCGTCATATTGACCTACAACCTTGGACCTAACCTGGCAACGGTTACGCAAACAGTCAACCTGACAACTAATGATGCTATTGCACCAGTAGTTACTTGCCCTGCGGCAACGACGGTTACGCTTGCTGGTGGTCAGTGCTCCAGCACGTTGACTTTGCCAGCCGCTACTGTGACTGACAACTGTCCTGCCGTATTGGGGGCTACCATCGTGTTCCAAGGCTTTGGTACACAACCTGCTGGTTGGACGACTTCTTCCAGCCGTGCCGGTGCTATCCCACCGTTCTTGTTCGATTTCGCCGCTCTTACTACCTCGATTGGTTTTGCTCCTCCGGCTACTTTTGTCGGTCCTTTTGCGCTGATCAATGATGATGGTCGTGGTACTTTGTCTACTTACAATCCAGCTGTGGAGACGATCACTTCGGCTGTTTATAACATCGCTGCTTATCAGAACACCGTACTGAGCTTCAACTGGTTCAATGAAGTTTTCATTGGCAGTGGTATCCTGAATGCTCAAGTATCGGGCAATGGTGGTGCTACCTGGACGACCATCACTGGTTTCCCAGTAACTACCCAAACTTCCGGTACAACTACCTATGCTATTCCAGCTGCGCTGCGTACCAGCCAGTTCCAATTCCGCTTCTCGTATGATGACGAAGGTGCTTGGGCTTGGGGTGCAGGTATTGACAATTTCCGTATCACTGGCGACTTACCTTCGGGTGGTCCAATCACGAGCAGCTTCCGCCTGGGCAACTTGGCTACCAACCCACTCGTTGCTGGTGGTGCTAATGCTACTGGCGCGTTCCCTATCGGCACGACGACGATCGTTTTCTCGGCTACGGATGCTTCTGGCAACGTAGGTACCTGCTCGACTACTGTAACGGTTCTGCCTTTCGCAAATCCAGCTACTGCGTTGTCTTGTAACGATTTGATCTACTTCTCAGTAGACGCAAACTGCACTGGTACGATCACTGCTGACCAAGTGCTGTCGGGTACTAACTACCGTTGTTTCAGCAACTATATTGTTGAACTTGACAAAATTGCTCCATTTGGCAATGGTCCTTGGGTTCCTGCAGTAGTGGGTGCCGTTGACGTAAACAAAACCTATTATGTTCGCGTAACTGATCCAGTTACTGGCAACCGTTGCTGGGGTAATGTTACGATCCAAGACAAACTTCCTCCCGTCTTGATCTGTAACCCACTGACTTTGCCTTGTAACTTCCCTGATCCACTTTTGCTGCCAACTTCTTCGTCTACTTTCGCCCTTTCGGTGGCAGCTAGCACGAACGAGCCTCTTCCACAGACGTTGAATGACAACTCGGAAGTAGTAATTGACGTACCAGTGAATGCTGGTGCCGGTACTATCAATGACGTAGACGTATTGGTGAACCTGAGTGGTTCTGTGTTCTTCAACAACATTCAAATTGACGTGGTTAGCCCATCCGGTACCGTTGTCACTTTGATGGACCAAGTAGGTGGTTGCTCTCCTGCACCAATCTTTGCTCGTTTCGACGACGAAGGTGATGCTGCGTTGACTTGCGTAAGCCTTACTACTGGCTTGCACCACAACATTCCATTCAACTTCGGTCTGTTGTCCAGCTTCGATGGTCAATTGGCTACAGGTATCTGGCACGTTCGTTTCCGCGATATTGACGGTTTTGGTGACGTATCTACCATCAATGCTGCGCAAATTTTTGTTTCTACCAACTCGGCTTTTGTCAACATTGGTCTGACTAATGGCATCACCCTGCCAAACCCGAACGTACAAGTGATCAACGCCAACACGTTCGTCGTGGGTGGTGGTCTGCTTGACCCTTGCAGCAGCGTTACGTTGACTTATGTTGATGTATCAAATGACCAGACCTGCGCAAGCGGTCTGACCAGAATCGTTACTCGTAAATATACGGCTACTGACTTCAGCGGTAACTCTTCGACTTGCATCCAAACCATCAGTCTGGTACGTCCAACGCTGGATGATGTGGTTTGCCCGCCGAACTACGACAATATCACTGCTCCTGCCTTCGATTGTGGCACGCTTGCCGGTTATCCAACACCGGAAGCTATTCAGGCTCTTGGCCTGCAAGGCTTCCCGTATGTGCTTGGTGTACCAGCTGGTTGCAACATCAACTACGACTACACTGACCTGCGTATCGCAGTTTGCGACGGCACTTACAAAATTGCGCGTACCTGGACCATCATTGACTGGTGCACGGGTAATCACGAAGAATGCTTCCAGATCATCAAAGTACTGGACAGCACTGGGCCGACCTTTACCTGCCCAGCTGACCTGACGGTGAGCGTGAACAGCCAAAACTGCTGCGCCCTGGTGAACCTGCCCGATGTGATCATCACCGACAACTGCTCGCGCATCGCTGGCATCTCCGGTATGATCGTGGAAACCTCCATCGAGGCTCCATTTGATACTCTGGCGATGGTACCAATCGGTGGCACTTTGACCACTTACCCTGGTAACAACGTGTGGCTGCCTGATACGCTGGGTGCTTTCGGCATTACGCCTTGCCTGCCTTTGGGAACCCACACCGTGACTTATGTGGTCACCGACAACTGCGGCAACACCTCTTCCTGCACGTTCCACTTGACGGTGCTCGATCTGGAACCACCGGTGGCTTCCTGCCAGACGACGACGACCGTCGCCCTCGGCCCGGATGATCCATACGATTGCTATGGCCCAGCTGGCCCGAACGGCGTTCCTGCCGCTTTTGGTGCCTGCGAATTTGGTGGGGTAACCCGCATTCCTGCGTCGGACTTCAACACCAATTCGTATGACAACTGTCACCCTGTGCTGTTCACTGTCCGCCGGATGTTCCCGTACTCGGCCTGCATCGAAGGACTGAACCACGTCAACACCCACCCGGACTGCTCGATCGGCAACCAGCCTGGCTCGGAATACGAGACGGCGATTTTGGAAAACGATACGATCAAGTTCTACTGCTGCGAAGTAGGGACCACCCAGACGGTGATCCTGCGCGTATACCAACTGGAAGCTGACGGTGTGACGCTGTCGCGCGACCTGGATGGCAACGCCATTTACAACGAATGTATGGTTCAGGTGGAAGTCCAGGACAAGATCCGACCAACGTGCATTGCACCGCCAACGGCGATCGTGAGCTGCACGAATTTCGATCCAACCTTGTGGGCTTATGGTATTCCAACTTTCTACGACAACTGCTGTCTGCTGTCTGCTCCGAACAACTATGTGTACCTGGGCCAGGCTCAGTGCGGTTTGACGGTGGCGAACAACTACTCGAACTTCGATACAGTATGTAACCGGGGCACCATCCGCCGCACCTTCACGGTGTCGGATTGCCACAACCAGTCGACGACCTGCACCCAGTTAGTGGTGGTGAACTACAACCAGGATTACTATGTGCGCTTCCCGAACGATATGATCGTGACGGTCTGCGACGGTACGCCAAACTTCGGCCAGCCAGTATTCTTTGGTAAAGACTGCGAACTGCTGGCGACTTCCTACGTAGATCAAATCTATACCGTAGTACCGGATGCGTGTTACAAAATCGAACGGACCTGGACGATCATCAACTGGTGTACCTACAATCCGAACCTGCCATGCATTGATGTGCCCAACCCGAACCCAACGATCGTGAACAGCCAGGCAAACCTGCAAGGCCCGACCGTATCGGCTTGCGGCAACAGCATTCCAGGCTGGGCACCGACGGTGGTGCGGATCAACCCGACCGACCCGGCGACGACCAACTACTGCACGTTCTACAATGCAAATGCCAACTGCTACCGCTACAAACAGATCATCAAGATCATTGATGGCGTGGCTCCGGTGATCCAGTGCCCACAACCTTCGCCAGACTTCTGCGCGGTGTTGCCAGCGAACACCATTGGCTTTGGCGATTACACGCTGAACGATCCACTGTTGTACAATGCGTCTTACTATTTCGATCAAGTATCGCAGTCGCATGACTTGTGTGAAGGTCCAACCGACCTGCACATCACGGCCAGCGATGCGTGTTCTTTGGACAATATCGACATTCGCTACCTGTTGTTCCTGGATTTGGACGGCGACGGGATCATGGAAACCGTGATCAACAGCAACACGTTCAACCTGCCAATTGCACAACAACCAGCTCCTGGCACGCTGCAATTTGGCAATGCCAACAACCCGAACTTTGCGGGTGGTACGAACTACACGTTTGACTTCCGTCCGGTAAACAGCAACCAGAAATACCGTTTCGCCTTGCAAACGACCGTGTCGGGTGTGAACAAAACGGGTTTTGTGCGCTGGAACACTTTGGCTTCGCCAACGAACTACGTCATTCCAGAAATTCCTTACGGCACCCACAAGATCAAGTGGTTTGTGGCCGACGGTTGCGGCAACGAATCGGTGTGCGAATACCAGTTCATTGTACGGGATTGCAAACCACCAACGGTGACTTGCTTGAACGGTTTGAGCATCAACAACATGCCAAACGGGATGATCCAGCTGTGGGCGACGGACTTCTTCCCGCCAACCTCGCTGCCTTATGACAACTGCACACCAACGAACTTGCTGAAATACGGTATTCGCCGTTCGGGCACAGGTACAGGCTTCCCGGTCAATTCTCCGGGCGTGACCTTCACCTGCGCTGATGTAGGTACCCAGCCAGTAGAAATCTGGGCGATTGATCTGGCCGGTAATGCCAGCTTCTGCGAAACGTATGTGATCATCCAGGACAATGGCGGAAACTGTACACCTGGCACCAGTGCTTCGGTAGCCGGTGTATTGAAAACCGAAACTTCGGTTGGTTTGGAAGAAGGTAATGTAGAAGTGAGTGGCTCGAACCCAGCAACTCCACCATTCTCGATGTTCGATCTGTCGAACGCGGCTGGTGAGTATGCTTTCTCGAACGCTATTCCAATGGCTTCGAACCTGACCATTACGCCTACACAAGACAACAACCCGCTCAATGGTGTAACCACTTATGACTTGGTGTTGATCTCGAAACACATCCTGGGTATTGAGCCATTGAACAGTCCGTACAAAATGATTGCTGCGGATGCCAACAAATCCGGTTCGATCACGGCCTTTGACATTGTGGAATTGCGTAAACTGATCTTGGGCATCTACCAGGAACTGCCAAATAACAACTCTTGGCGCTTCGTGGAAAAATCGTTCAACTTCCCAGTTCCAAGCAATCCATTCTCGACAGTATTCCCAGAGAATACAACGGTGGGTAACATTCAAGCCAGCCAAATGAACGATGACTTCATGGCTATGAAAGTTGGTGACGTGAACCAGTCAGCTATTGCTAGCAGCTTGCAGTCTTCGGACGATCGCTCGGCTGGTACGCTGTTGCTGGACGTGAATGACCGCTCGGTGAAAGCCGGCGAAACGTTCGACGTGACGTTCAAAACCGCAGAAGCAGCTCAAGGCTTCCAGTTCACTTTGAAACTGGATGGATTGACCGTAACTGAAATCGCTGCTGGCGATAAAGTGTCTGCCGATAACTTCGGCGTGTTCCAAGATGCACTGACTGCTTCGATTGATGGCGCTCAGGAATTCACGGTAAGTTTCCGCGCTGCAAAAGCCGGCAAGATCAGCGAACTGCTGAGCGTGTCGAGCCGCATCACGAAAGCTGAAGGGTATAACAGCAAAGGCGAGCGCGAAGAAGTTGCACTGCGCTTCAACGAGAACGGATCGAGCATCATCACTGGTGTTGGCTTCGAATTGTATCAGAACCAACCAAACCCATTCGTGGGTCACACTTCCATCGGGTTCAACCTGCCAGCTGCTGCTACTGCTACGCTGACGGTGTATGACGAAAGTGGCCGGACGATCTTCACCCAAAAAGGTGACTTCGCCAAAGGCTACAACGCCATCCCTGTGGAACGCTCGGTGCTGAACACCTCAGGTCTGCTGTACTACAAACTGGAAACCGCTACGGATATGGCGACTAAGAAAATGATCCAGAGCAAATAAACTAGGACGTAATTAGGGGTAATTGAGGCAATTATATTAATTGCTTTAATTACCCCTCTATTACACTGAATGACTTACAAATTGTGGCGTGCACGAGCCAAGCATTTTATCTGCGGTCACAAGGGTACACTAAACACCGATTTTAAACATACTTTAAAATCGGTTTTTGGGATGGCCTCTCTCCTGAAGTTGGAGGGGGGCTTTTTTATTTGCAACGACTTTGCATTAAAATTAATTATAATGTATTTTTGATGGACGAATGCAGATTATATGATTGATGAATGTTGTTGTAGTTTATAGCTATAAAAAAGGCATTAACGAGCCCTTTTACAATGGAAATTAATCAATTGTAAGTCCTCATTCAGCATTCGCTGAATGCTGTGAAACAGCCTTAATATTTATACTTGTAAAAAAGGGAAGCAGGATTTTGCTCACTCCTTATTTCCCGCTACCACCACCACTATTTCCCCTTTTATTTCTTTCTGAGAAAAGTGAACGGTCAATTCCGCCAGTGACGCGGTTTTTACTTCCTCGAACATTTTGGATAGTTCGCGGGCTACGCAGGCGGCCCGCTCCGGCCCGCAGTGGATGGTGAGTTCCTCCAGGCATTTCAGGAGGCGGAAGGGCGATTCGTAGAGTACGAAGGTATGATCCAGTGTAGCCAGGTATTTCAATCTGGTCTGGCGACCTTTTTTATGGGGCAAAAATCCTTCAAAATGAAAAGTGGAGCAAGGCAGCCCGCTGGCCACCAGAGCCGGCACAAAAGCCGTTGGCCCAGGCAAACACTCCACCCGAATGCCCCGACGAACACAGGCGCGGGTCAATAGGAAACCTGGATCGCTGATGCCCGGCGTACCAGCATCGGACACGAGGGCCATCGGCACCCCGGCGGCCAATTCATCTACCACTCTTTCCACTACACTATGCTCATTATGAGCGTGAAAGGCTCGCAGCGGCGTTTTGATGCCAAAATGATCGAGCAGACGACGGCTCGTACGCGTATCCTCGGCTAGAATAACTTCTACCTCTTTCAATATCCGCAAGGCGCGCAGGGTGATGTCTTCAAGGTTGCCAATGGGCGTAGGTACGATAGTGAGCATAGCAAAAAAGGCAATTGGCAAAAGGGCAAAAAAGCGAGGGCAAATGCACCATCCTTTTCTATGCCTTTTAGTGCTGGGTTAGTGGTTGGTACAATGTAAATTAAATTCCTTGAGGATGCGAGTATTTGATCAAAACAATTGATAATCAGGTAATTGATCGAATACTCAAATCTTCAAATACTCAAAATAACTTATTTTACAGTGTATTAGTAAGAGAGTAGGTATAGTTTTCCATGATGGGATTAGCCAGTAATTTTTGGCAGGCGGTGTCCACTTTTTGGCGCGCCTCGGTCTCGGAAGTGGCTTCGAGGGCCATACTTACGTGCCGACCAATGCGTACATCGGCAATGCCAGTGAGGTCGAGGTGTTTCATGTTGTTCACCACGGTTTTGCCCTGCGGATCCAGCAGTTCTTTATGGGGCATAATGTCAATTTCGGCGACGAATTTCATATTTCAGGTTGAGAAGTGGAGAATGTGGAGGGAGTTGAGAATTGCTATTTTGATACAAATTGGCTATTCGGCGACTACGTTTTTCTTAAATAAAATAGAGGCCAGGATATAGAGCACGATGATGGCGGATAAAGCTAGGGCCTGTAAAAAGAATATTAACACTACAAACAGCAGCAAAAAGGCCAGATTGAAACGGTTGCTTGGCCAGTCGAAGCGTTTGATTTTCATGCCAAACATGGGGATGTCGCTGACTAATAGCCAGGATAAGAGGGCGATCAGGCCGTATAGAAACCAGGGATTCATCAAAGATTGCTGTAAGCCGAAGCGTGGATCGGGCCCTTGCAAAGCCAGTCCCAGCACAAATACCGTACAGGCTGGAGTGCTCAATCCCATGAAATAACTGCCCTGGCGAGTATCGAGGTTGAATTTGGCCAGCCGCATAGCGGAGAACATCGCCAGCACAAAGGCGGGTAAAGCGGCCATACACACGTAATTCAGAATGGCAGGCGGCTCCGGTACCCACCGAGCGGGTGCGCCGAGACAGGCTGCGCGATTCAACATCATATACAACATCACGCTGGGCACTACGCCAAAACTCACCACATCGGCCAGCGAATCCAGCTCTTTTCCCAGTGGGGAACTCACGTTCAGGGCGCGCGCTACCATCCCATCCAGATAATCGAAGACAAATGACCCTAGCGTGAAAAGTGCTGCCGTGATCTGGTCTCCGTGGACGATATAGAGAATGGCACAGCAGCCACAAAATAAATTGCTGAGCGTAAGGAAGTTAGGAATATGTTGGCGCATAAAAGAAGGCGTTGGCAAATAGCTGGCCACCGCTTTCGCAAAAGTAGGTTTTTTGCCGGGATTGGCATTTTGATAAATTGCGCTGGGCGATACAGTCGTTAGCTATGATCCAGAGACGTACGAAGAACGAATAGAGATCAAGCGCAAAGAAATTGACCTTTCCAACATTCACCAGCTTCGACTTTTACAGACTTGGTATTGGAACAAACGCGCAATCGTCTTTCTATTTGTCTGGACGTGGTTGCGCCTTTGGTATATATTAGATTATATGAATGACTTGAAATTTCAAAAGCTGCTGTTTTATCGGCGGGCGCGGCAATGAGTGCAGTCTTAGAAGAAAATATGAAAAAGGGACAACCACATAATAGGTGATTGTCCCGTCCATTATTTATTAGGAGAAATCGACAAATAATTTTAATATTTCAAAAGAGTGCATGATGCAGGAAAAGCAAATTTGCAATAAACTACCCCTGCTGTTAGAACAGGAAGTGTGTTAGTAAATGGACAAACTGCAGTGTTCCAAGCGTCGCAAGTACCACCACTAGCGGAGTTGTTTTCCGGGTCAGAATCAAGAAGAGCACCGTTATCGCCAAAAGCATCAAAAACTCTGAATGTAGGAGTAGCGGCACCACTAGTGCGCCGACAATATTCATAAGCCACCGTGTACCTGTAAGTAGTATTGTCTGTTATACCGCTCCATCCAAGGTTTAAGCCAGAAGCAACACCCGAAAAAGTTACAGGACTAGTAGGATAAGATACCATCCCTGTGGAGAGGTTGAGTGCAATGAGCTGGAATTTAACATCAACGCCCGTCCCTCCTACTAAAGCTCCAGACATACTTGCAGTAGTACGAAACCTCACTGCCTCATAAATAGTACAGGTGCCACGATCATTTACATCTCCATTCTGTTGATTCTGAGAGAGTAAAGGGTCTACTGCAATTTCAACTGATGTTACGCCATTCGCGTCAGTGCTTTGATTAACAATTCGAGTATTTGACTCTGGAGATTTACTTCGGTCAACGGTAACCTTTACTTCATTTCCCTTGGTAGTGCTTTCTACTGCGGTTTCTTTAGTACAGGCAAAAAGTTGCATGAGCGCAAAGGCTACAATAATCGGTTTTTTCATTGTTTAATTTTTTTATTACGCTTACGTTGTCGTATTTCAGCGATACGCCCTACTTTCGGAGGCGTAGAGTCCCCAATAGTTAATGATTAATATGTGCACACAAATTCTTATTGCAATTAGTCAATTTGCAAAGCAAAGGCATCATGACTAATTAATGAAAGCAATTTAGGTTCATCATACGTAGTTAGCGTATGACGAGGGCAGATATATCAATATGATACATCTAAGCTAGCAAAAATTGAGAAAACTTTTAAGCGTTAATTCTGGATTTGCACGCTTATTACGCAATAAACTATTCCTCTTCTATATAGAAGGAGCCTATTGTCTATTTTAAAATTTTACGTATTAAATCGTCAATAAACTTTAAGTATAGTAGCTGACACTTTATACTTAAGTAAAAGATAACAGAAGTGCATCAGATAGATGCTAACGGAAAGGATTTCAACACTTTATTCGCGGTTCGTTACAAACTTACGTGAGGACATTAGCCGTATTGATGCATATAACTTTTAAAAAGTGTTAGCAACAACATTATTTAAACACAATCAATTACAATGTAAAGGTACCTGCTTAAGGTTATAAGTTTATGTGCCAATAAGTGCCAATAAGTGCCAATAAGTGCCAATAAGTGCCAGATTATGACTGTGGGGAAGTACTTGGAGGTTCATCGGGGGAAAAACCCAGTGCTTGACGGATTCGTCGGACTTCTCTTATAGACATCAATTGTCCGGTGGTAGTAATGCCAAGTGCCTTGAGGCGGCGATAAAAGGTTGACTTAGAAATTCCTAAATCGCGAAGGAGTTCTTCCTTGGAAGTGAATTTAGAGGTATTCATCGGCAGGATTGAAATAATAAGGAGAAATGGATATCAAAAAGCAGCTAGTTTCTCTTATAATACCTGCAAAAGTAAATATAATTAAGAATAATTTATTATACTAAAATATAAAAATAATGAATTATAATGCTACTTTAACATTTTATCCCTTGCCAGAATTTACAATATTTCAAAAAAACCGGGTTCGCAGCCACCAAGCACGAACCCGAAAAATTATCTAAACTGGTTCTTCTTACATCTATTTTTGTACTACTATTCGTTGCACCTCTGCGCCGCCCGGCCATTGCAAATGCAGAAACAACGCGCCCGATTCTGGAGCCAATGGTTTCATTTGTTGATAACCTGCTGCCTGGTCGTTGATTGTAGTTTGTATCAGGCGGCCATAGTGTGATAGTAACTGGACCAGCCGTGGGCAGCTAATAGGATACGTAAATCGGGCCATTGGTTGGATTGGGTGCTACGTGATAGAAAACAGCGTGCTCCTGAATAACAGTAGGATTCTCGAATTGCAACGCTACATTTTTGATTTGCAATTTGCGGTCGTAGGCTTCGGTGGCTATTTTATTGTCCAAAGTTAAGGCTTCCTGTACAGTGCCATCTTGTAAAGCTTGGAAAGTGAGAGTAAGAGCGCATTGTGCGGAGCCATTATATTTGGCGGTGGATTGCCAACTGGCCACTACATGATTTTGATCTGCGAATACATTGATTGTCTGAAGCTGCACAAAAGATGCCGCGATGACGTTATTGCAAGCAAATGGTGACGAAGTGGCCTTCAACTATTAAACTCCAAAGGCGGTTTCCTGTATTATAGTCCACACAGAGCTGTTTTGAACAAAAATGAAATATAACCTGACTGAGGATCAAAAAACTAAACCCTTTAAACGTTCTAAACTGCTCTAAACCGACTATATTTAAGGTTTAGCAGCGAACACTTTAAGAAAAATTTGACATACATCCTGGCCAACACTTTTCGCCGCTATAGCGTCTTGTGTACACCGCTTGAACCGTTTATCTACCTTATTCTTACCGTGCAAACAAAACTCGCGTACCACGTTTGTTAAAACACCTTGAGCCAAACCATTTGAGCGGCAATATTTTTCTACCTGCTGCTTACCTCCAATGTCAATAATCTGCAAAATGAGAAAACTCCTGATTGCCCTGTTTTTTGCGTTTGGCACGCTAACCCTGCTGGCACAAGCGCCCAGCAATGATGAATGTTCCAACCCTATTGTTTTGACCGACGTGGTTAGTTATTGTAGTGGCGTGGGTGCTTATACCAATGTAGGGGCCACGCCATCCAGTTATGGGGCGGCCACTTGCTTTGGGACTACGCAGAAAGATGTCTGGTTTGCTTTTACCCCAGTCGCCACCGACGTGACCATAACCGTGCGCGGGGCTACTGCTCAGGCACCAGGTGGAACCCTCAAACTTCCGCAGATTTCTATTTATTTCGGCACCTGCGGGGGCATCATTAATCAGCTGGAATGTCAGTCTGCACCAGGTGGTTCCAACGTGGCAGAGGCCTATCAGGGTGGGCTGTTTGTTGGCTCCACCTACCTCGTGCGCATACAGGGCGCGGGCGGTCAAACCGGTACATTTCAATTGTGCATTAATAACTACAACCCACCCGTAGACCCAACTTCCGATTGCCCGCAAGCCTCTATCTTATGTGATAAATCTGCTTTTGTGGTGCAAAAAGTAACCGGGGCCGGGCAAGATATTAGCGAACTGAACGACGCGACCTGTTTCTCTAATGGTGCGCCGGGCAACTATGAAACCAACTCCACCTGGTTTGTCTGGACGTGCTCCCAATCTGGCACCCTGGAGTTTACCCTCAGCCCGCAAAACATCTCCGACGACATAGATTTTGTCTTGTACCGCCTGCCTAATGGTATTGGCAATTGTCAGGGAAAAGAGATCGTACGCTGCAATGCTGCCGGCGATTTTGCTTTCCCTAGTCCCTGCATGGGCCCCACCGGACTACGTGCCGGGGAATCCGATATTAGTGAAGACGCGGGCTGCACGGATAGTGGTGATAATGCGTGGCTAGCTCCTTTCGCGATGGTAGCTGGCGAATCGTATGCCCTGGGTATCAATAACTATAGCTCCACGGGTAATGGTTTTAACATAGAATTTGGTGGCAGCGGGGAATTTCTCGGCCCTGAAGCCAAATTCGTTACAGACCCTGCTGCCGTTTGTCTGGGCACTCCAGTGCAAGTGGTGGATGCTTCTACTTTTATCCTGGGTAGTATTACCGAATGGAATTGGAGCTTTGGCGCAGATGCGGTGCCACAAACCGCTACTGGCCCGGGCCCGCATGAAGTGCAATTTAATTCCCCCGGCCAGCACCCGGTCGTGTTGACTTTGAAAACCAATCTTGGCTGCAAAATTACTTCCATTCAAAATACCCTGATTTATCCCGATGTGAAAGTCGATACGGTCATCGCTGCGCCCGATTGCAACGGAACTGCTAATGGGGAAATCAAGATTGCAAATATCACGATGGGCACGCCGCCTTATCAATACAGTTGGAACGGTGGCCCTTTTCAGGCAGATAGTACGCTGAGTGGCCTGGGGGTTGGAACCTATACTTTGGTGATTAAAGATGCCAATGATTGCTCCACGGATCTAAGTATTAATGTAGCCGAGCGGATTCTCACTGCCGTGCCCACAGTAACCAAACCGCTGTGTTTTGGCGACGATAATGGTATTATTACGCTCAATGTTACCAATGGCAAAGCTCCGGTGCAGTTCGATTGGGGCAACGGGCCAATTCCTGAAAATACACAGGGCGGTTTTGCGGCGGGTAGTTATACCATTCATGCGGTAGATAATGTACTCTGTGAAGGCACTTTCAATGTTACGGTGACCGACAACCCCGCTCTTCAACTGGCACTTGATACTTTCGATATTTCCTGTTTTGGGGCCAATGACGGGATGGCACAAGCTAATCCCTCCGGCGGGGTTGGCAATTTTACCTATACCTGGTCGGATGGCCAAAGTGCAAAAAGCCAACGATCTTGGCCCCGGTCAATACAGCGTGACGGTTCACGACGGCAATGAATGCACCATTACGGGCAGCGTAAATATTATCGAACCAGCGTAGATGTGGGTATTGACTTACTGGGCGTGGTGAATTTGCTTTGCAATGGCATTCCCGCTGGCGAAATCAACGTAATGGGTACGGGCGGCAAAGGCGGCTATCAATACAGCACCGATGGTTTGACTTTCGTCTCCGCCTCGCCCCTCACTGGCCTGCCAGCGGGCGATTATTGGGTGATTGTAAAAGACGCTGCGGGCTGTATAGATTCGGTGATGGCGACCATCGAACAACCGCCCGGGCTTACCGTGATGGCTACACCCAGCGACACCACCGTCGAACTTGGTTTCCCGGTAGATATTAGTACCGTCACTACGCCTTTTGGGAGGCCAGTCACTTTTCAGTGGATGCCCACGACGGGATTGAGCGACCCCACTAGTGCTGACCCGACTTTGCAAGCTATTCAGGATCAACTATATATCGTGAAAATCACCGATGAAGATGGCTGTATGGCTTCCGACACGGTGCGTATTCTGGTGTCGGATAATCGGCCAATTTATGTACCCAATGTATTTGCGCCAGGCAAGCCTTATCCGAACGATCACTTCACCTTATTTGGTGGCCCGGCGGCGCAGAATATTGCCCTATTGCGGGTATATGATCGCTGGGGAAGTTTGGTTTTTGAGACGCACGACATCCCATTGAGCGACCCTGGACGTGGGTGGGATGGCACCTACAAAGGCGACGAGGTGACTGGCGTATTTACCTTTTACGCCTCGGTGCGTTTTGTTGATCAAAAAGAGGTGGAATACAAGGGAAGCGTGACGGTGGTGCGGTAATATTGCAGTTCCAACTATCTGTATTTCAGTACTGCTGTTCTGCAAAATGAAAAAACTTCCGCTGGCTCTGTTTCTTGTATTTGGTACGCTGGCTGTAATGGCCCAGGCACCCAGTAATGATGAATGTAGCAACCCGATTGTTTTATCTAATATAGCGAATTATTGTAGCGGAAACGGTGCTTATACCAACGTAGGTGCCACGCCTTCCAGTTATGGCGCGGCCACCTGTTTTGGCAGTACAGAAAACGACGTGTGGTTTGCTTTCACGCCAGTCGCTACTGATGTGACGGTCATTATACGCGGCATCACTCCCCAGGCACCCGGTGGCACGCTGTATAATCCGCAAGTGGCCATCTATGCTGGTGCCTGTGGCGGCGTGATTAATCAGTTGGAATGTCAGTCTGCTCCTCCGCATACCAATTTAGTAGCAGCATACGAAGGGGGCCTCGTGGTTGGTTCTACTTACCTCATACGCGTACAGGGCGCAGCTGGTCAAACGGGCACTTTTCAATTGTGTATTAATAATTATAACCCGCCCGTAACGCCCACTTCCGATTGTCCGCAGGCTGCGATTTTATGCGATAAATCGGCTTTTGTAGTCCAGTCAGTGATCGGAGGCGGGCAAGATATTACAGAACTCGACCAAGATGCCCTCTGTTTTTCCAATGGGCATTCTTCAGGCAATTATGAAACCAACTCCACCTGGTTTGTCTGGACCTGCTCCCAATCTGGTACGTTGGAATTTGCACTGAGCCCGTTAAATGTTTCTGACGACCTGGATTTTGGGTTGTACCGCCTGCCAAATGGCATCGGTAATTGTGAGGGCAAACAACTAGTACGGTGCAATGCTGCTGGCGATAACACCTATCCCAGCCCTTGTATGGGTCCGACCGGGCTACAGGCTGGCGATCCCGATGTTAGTGAAAACGCGGGCTGCCAGGATATTGGTGATGATGCCTGGTTGTCGCCTTTCGATATGGTGGCTGGCGAATCTTACGCATTGGTAGTCAATAATTTCAGTGCTACAGGCAATGGGTTTAATTTACAATTCGGTGGTAGTGGCGAATTTCTCGGCCCCGAAGCAAAATTTACGATTGTACCTGAAGTCATTTGTGTCGGCAAGTCGGTCAAGATAACAGATGCCTCTACTTTTGCTCTGGGAAGTATTACCGAATGGAACTGGAGTTTTGGCGCAGATGCGATGCCACAGACCGCCACTGGCCCGGGGCCGCATACGGTACAATTTAATGTGCTGGGCCAGCGTCCGGTTGTACTCACTTTAAAAACCAATCTTGGTTGTCAAGTAACGACCATTCAAAATGTACTAGTCAATTCTGGTGTGGAAGTCGATACGGTCATTGCTGCGCCCGATTGCAACGGAACTGCTAATGGGGAAATCAAGATTGCAAATATCACGATGGGCACGCCGCCTTATCAATACAGTTGGAACGGTGGTCCTTTTCAGGCGGATAGTACGCTGAGTGGCCTGGGGGTTGGAACCTATACTTTGGTGATTAAAGATGCCAATGATTGCTCCACGGATCTAAGTATTAATGTGGCAGAACGGATTCTCACTGCCGTGCCCACAGTAACCAAACCGCTGTGTTTTGGCGACGATAATGGTATTATTACGCTCAATGTTACCAATGGCAAAGCTCCGGTGCAGTTCGATTGGGGCAACGGGCCAATTCCTGAAAATACGCAGGGCGGTTTTGCGGCGGGTAGTTATACCATTCATGCGGTAGATAATGTACTCTGCGAAGGCACTTTCAATGTTACGGTGACCGACAACCCCGCTCTTCAACTGGCACTTGATACTTTCGATATTTCCTGTTTTGGAGCCAATGACGGGATGGCGAAAGCTAATCCCTCCGGCGGATTTGGCGACTTTACGTATATATGGTCAGATGGCCAAATGGTAAAAAGGGCTAACGATCTTGGCCCCGGTCAATACAGCGTGACGGTTCACGACGGCAATGAATGCACTATTACGGGCAGCGTAAATATTATCGAACCAGCGGATGTGGGTATTGATTTACTGGGCGTGGTGAACTTGCTTTGCAATGGCATTCCCGCTGGCGAAATCAACGTAATGGGTACGGGCGGCAAAGGCGGCTATCAATACAGCACCGATGGTTTGACTTTCGTCTCCGCCTCGCCCCTCACTGGCTTGCCAGCGGGCGATTATTGGGTGATCGTAAAAGACGCTGCGGGCTGTATAGATTCGGTGATGGCGACCATCGAACAACCGCCCGGGCTTACCGTGATGGCTACACCCAGCGATACCACCGTCGAACTCGGTTTCCCGGTAGATCTTAGCACCATCACTACGCCTTTTGGGAGGCCAGTCACTTTTCAGTGGATGCCCACGACGGGATTGAGCGATCCCACTAGTGCTGACCCGACTTTGCAAGCTATTCAGGATCAACTATATATCGTGAAAATCACTGATGAAGATGGCTGTATGGCTTCCGACACGGTGCGTATTCTGGTGTCGGATAATCGGCCAATTTATGTACCCAATGTATTTGCGCCAGGCAAGCCTTATCCGAACGATCACTTCACCTTATTTGGTGGCCCGGCGGCGCAGAATATTGCCCTGCTGCGGGTATATGACCGCTGGGGAAGTTTGGTTTTTGAGACGCACGACATTCCATTGAGCGACCCTGGACGTGGGTGGGATGGCACCTACAAAGGCGACGAATTGACTGGCGTATTTACCTTTTACGCCTCGGTGCGTTTTGTTGATCAAAAAGAGGTGGAATACAAGGGAAGCGTGACCGTGGTGCGGTAATCATCCACATAGAAACATTGCAAAGTCTCTATATGGACATGGATGCCAATTCCTCCCAATATTCCACCGCCCGCCGCGTGTGCGGAATACAGATAGAACCACCGACCATATTGGCCACAGCGAATATTTCAAAAATTTCATCCGTGCTGACCTTCAGTTCGTGGCACTTGCCGAGGTGATACTTGATGCAATCATCGCAACGCAACACCATCGAAGCCACCAGGCCCAGCATTTCCTTCGTTTTTACGGATAATGCACCTTCCTGATAAGTTTGATTATCGAGGCTCCAAAAACGCTTGATCACCTTATTATCATGCGCCAGAATACGATCATTCATGCGGGCGCGATAGTCGTTGAATTCCGAAACCAGAGACATGGGAATAGGAGGTATGAGTTATAAGTGATGAGTTAGGGCTCGTTATATCTTATTCGAGCAAAGGGGAAAAAAAACGTGGCAGGATTGAATTAAATAGGGAGAGCATAAATGGCGTGAGTGGGTGAACAACTTATCACTCATAACTCATCACTTACTCTACTATTTCCACCTTGTGCAGCAGCCGCAGGCCGACGGAAATCTCCACGGCGGTATTGCGAATGCGGCGTTCCGGTATGGTGACGTTGCCACCGCCGTATGGGTCTATCACGTTGGGGATGGCCGGTTGGCGATACTGGTTGGTCACATCCGGGCAGATGGATAGCGTAAGTTGCCCGCCGATCAGTTCGCCAAAAGGGAACTGCAGCCCTCCGCCGATGGACAAGCCAAACATCAAGCGTTTTACATACTGATCTTGCGGATCGTAAATATTGACGTAGTTTATGCCATACTCATTTCCCAAATCCTTGATATTGTTGTTGAGGGTGTAATCGCCGCGCAAAGCACCAAAATAAAAGTACCGCGCCCCATTGGTGCCAATCGGGAACTTTTGCTTGGCGCCTATCGCCAGCGACAGGTTGTTGAAGCGGTACTCGCGGGTGATCCTCCCTCGGCCACCAGTATTGAAGAGAAAATTGGTGCGATTAGCACTGCCCTTCACGTGATAACCAATCTGTAAAAACCCCGCACTTTTATCATTTTCATTGTTTACCGATTCGATGGCCAAGGCCACGTGGTATTTGAAAAGTACCTGCCGGTCGCCGCTATTTTCCCATTTTTGGGTGCCCAGCGTTGGGCCGCCACTGATGACGTAAGCGGTAGATTGGGCAGAAAGATGACCCAGGAGGGAAATCAGCAACAGAGTAAAAATCGAACGCATAGCATAGATCATTAAAAAGTGATGGCACCTGATTAAGTAAAAGGGCAAAATTGCAAAAGGCAAATTGGCAATGAAAACCAATAACTCACGCAAAATTTAGCTTACACTAATTCTACTTGATTACTTAAATAGGGGAACAAAATTGTTTGACATTTAAAAATCAATATAAATTACTGATTGTTAGTAGTTTATGCCTGATTCCTGATTCCTGTCTACTTAATACTGTCTCCTTACTTAATACGCCCCAAAATACCGCCTCAAGAACCATTCCACCGCTAAAAGCCCGGCTAGCAAGGCAAAAATCCATTTTAGATTGATAAACGGATTCGTTTTGATGCTCTGATAAATAACCGGCTTTACGGTGCCCTTGCTTTTTATTTTTTCAGCAATACTGGCCATATCGGTTGGCAGCACGAATTCGCCGCCAAATTTTTCGCTCAATTGCCGCAAAGCACCGTGGTTGGCCGCCGTTTCAAATAGTTCGAGCTGGATAGCGCGCACACTGAACTTCCCTTCGTAAGTCAGATTTTGTCCATTAAAATTGGTCGTCGCTTTATAGGTATAGTTACCTACCGGCAAAATCCCGGCGTTCAGCGTGTATGCTTTGCCCAGCTTATTAAAGGTGTAGGTGAATTCCTGGCCCGCGCTGTTGCGGACGCTCATGGAGACGTCCGATTCGTTGGTGAGTTCATAATTGTCATCGTACAATTCTGCACCAAACGTAATCGCTTCATTCTCATTGAAAATGCTCTTATCAATGTTGACCCGGAACTTGCGTTTGTCTTCTTTGACCGACAAATACTGCACCGTTTTGCCCACCAGTTCATCAAAAATCTCGTGGTTTTGGTGTTGCAAATAATCAAACAACCGCCATTCCCAGAAACCTTCGCCCAGAAAAACGCCCGTTTTTATCCCGTTGGTTTCGCCAACTGCCAGGAGCGGCTGGTCGGTATCCACTTTGCCAATCCGCTTGTACAGTAATACTTGTGCTTGCGGGGTCGCCGAAAAATTGCCGAACGGCGAAGTGATCGGATTGAAACGTGGCAACTCCTCCAACACTTTCGGAGCCAACGCAAAAGCCGCAAACTTGGGGCTTACCTTCGCCTGCACGTCGTCACTTTGCTTACCATCGCTCTGGGCATTCACCAGTCCTTGCGCCTTGGCGAGTGCCGCAAAATTCGTCTGCATACCAGCGATAAATAAGCGGGGAATATGCTTGTCATTCAGCGTATTCAGTATTCCAGAAATATCATTGCTGGCAGAAGGCAGGTTGTGCAACACCACAAAATCGAATTTACTCACGTCCAGCCCCGCTGCACCGATGTAGGCAATACTGATCTGGTAATTTTTATTGGCTTCCAACGTCTGGCGCAGAGCCGTCAGATCGGGGTGGGGGCTATTAGCCAACAGGAGGATTTTTTGCCGGGCATCGAGAATATCAATCAGCACCTCGCGCCGATTATTTACCGTGGAGGCTTCGCCGGGAATATTGGCCACCGTAATCAGGTATTGTACAATACCAGGCTGATCAGCCTCTATTTGTACTTCTTTGGTTACAAAAAAGTCATTGCTGGCTACATTGATCGGCATACTCTGGATTTGCCGCACCTGATCGCCATTCACCTTACTTACGGTCAGCACCGTCTGTGCACCTGCGCAATTGGTTGCCGCCACGTCTACCTGCATCGTGAATTTATCCCCTAAATAAGCCAGTTTATTGGTAAAAACCCGTTTTACCAGTAAATCCTTCTTGGGTGTCGGGTCGCCCAAACCCACCGTATAGACCGGCGCGGCCAAAGGCGCATCCGAATAAGCTGGATTGCTCCCCTCATTATAGACCCCATCGGAAGCCAGCACCACGGCACCAAGATTCTGACCGCCATAGAGATCATACACCGTGCGCAATGCCTCCGAAATATTAGTGACTTTGTCTTTAAAATCAAAATTCACCCCTTCCCGTACTTGGTCGCCGAAAGCCAACTCATGCACTTCATACTGCTCTGCCAAATTATCCCGCAATGCCTGCCACTGCTGTTTATACTGGTCGAGTGCCGGGCCTTGCAGATCGGTCGCCACGCTTTCCGATTCATCCTGCGCCATCACTACGATGGGCTTTTTGGTTTCGGTGATCAGGTTTTTCAGGATGGGCGACAATAATAAGGCACTTAGAATAGTCACCACCAGCCAGCGTAGCACCCCCAAGGTTATATGAAGGCGCGGCGCTTGTTCGCGGAAAGTCGTGTCGCGAAAATACAGCAGCATAGCGTAGCCCAGCCCGAGCAGCGCACAAAAGACCAGGAACCAGGCGGGATATTGAAAAGACAGATCGAGCATAATGGAAACGAGGAGAATCGAACTTTGGCCCCGCAAAATGGTTTAAAAAGGGCGTAAGTAAAATTTTGGGGGCGAAAGAAGACGCAAATTTGGGCAAATTGTTGCGAACCCAGGCAGTGCAAATGGCAGTTCCCGATGAACCATCGAAAATTATTGCTTTTCGACCTGTCTGGAAGATTTTTTCAGGTCTTTTACGGGCCCAAACCTTCGATCTTTTCCTTTTTTAAATTTTTTTGCATATTTTTTTCATTTAGATTTGGTGATTAGCTGGATAGTTTAGTATCTTTGCGTCCCGCTTTTGGGGTTAGAGAATAGGAGAGGGTAGATAGCGGGTAGAATTGTTGAATAACAGACTTACGAAGGTAAGTTTTGGTATAAGGAATAAAGAGTTCATTGACATATGATTAGCGAAAGGTTATAAAGTAGAGGACTTTTCTTTGAGGCAACTTGGAGAGGAGTTTGGTAAGGAAGGGATGGGTGATAAGGGATAAGAGTTTAGTCAGAATGATCGTGCTCGTACGTCGTAAGAACGAAGTTTCAAATTTAACTTAGGTTAGACTTGGAGCAAAGAATATACGATGGAGAGTTTGATCCTGGCTCAGGATGAACGCTAGCGGCAGGCCTAATACATGCAAGTCAAGGGG
>CBDFMU010000026.1:587500-629539 GCA_965249785.1 Saprospiraceae bacterium
ATCAGTGAATCCACACTGGTTGCCCTTTTATTTTTCAAGTAAAAACAACTTAAATTGATTCCAAAAGCTTCCTAAAAATCACATAAACATAATTTTTCCAAAAAACTCTGCTTTGATTGCAGCAATCAACAAGTTGGTTGCATATAGAAAAGTGAACCCGGTCTGGTTTTACTTTCCAACCTGGAGGCGCTTTGGTTTTATTGATGGCCACAAAAGAGCAAAAGCGACTCTGACTGCAATTCAAAACATGAAAAAAATATTCTTCGTCGGTCTTTTGGCCGCTTTGATTGTGGCCTGCCACAAGGATTTTGATAATACTACGGTTACCCAACCGGGACCCATTCCTACTGTCAATGTGCAGGCTTCGCTTTATGGCCGAGTGGCCACGGAATACGGTACACCCGTGAGCGGGGCTACGGTAAAAGTGGCCGGTCAAACGCTTGACTACCAATGAGGAAGGGCTCTTCTTCGTCTATAACCAACAGCTCGATCATAATGGCACTTATGTACAGGTAAAGGCACCAGGTTATTTTTCTACCGGTCGTTTTGCGCACCCACAATTGGGCGGCGGCACCTATATGCAAATAGTATTGATGGAGAAAACCAGTCAGCAATTTTCTACGAATAGTGAGGCGACTATTGCTGTTTCCGGTGGAGGGAGCGTGACTATTCCGCCACAAAGTCTGGTCACTGCCGATGGGCAGGCATATAGTGGTACTTTTGTGGCTTCCACCCGCTGGCTGGATCCAAGTGACGCGCAAACATTTAATAAAATGCCTGGCGACTTACGCGCCGAAGATACCGATGGTCGCGCTAAAGTGCTGAAAACCTTTGGTATGATTGGCGTAGAACTTTCCACGCCCGCCGGAGCCGCCCTGAATTTGGCTCCCAACAAAAAGGCTACTATTTCTTTGCCCATACCTGCCTCTATTTCTTCCAATGCGCCAAATACGATTGTACTGTGGCATTTTGATGAAAGCAATGGCTATTGGAAAGAAGAAGGTAGTGCGACTAAACAGGGCAGTAATTATGTGGGCGAAGTGGCACATTTCAGTTTCTGGAATTGCGATGTTCCGGCTGACTACATTATATTAGACGGTTGTTTGGGAAACGCCAACGGCGATCCTTTGGAAAATACATGGGTAACCCTCACTTCACAGAACTACGGTAGTGGCTATGCATATACGGATGCAGAAGGTCGCTTTGGTGGCACTGTTCCAGCGAATGAATCGCTTGATTTACAAGTAAGTAACAGCTGTGGCGCAGTCATTTATAGCACGACGATCGGCCCATTCTCCGTAAATACCACCCTGAGTAAAATCAATATTAATAATACTGCGCCGACTACTCTCTCTGTTAGTGGCACACTGGTAGATTGCAACGGAGCACCGTTGACCAGTGGCTTGGTCTTTATACAAGATTCTGTGTTTGCCATGGTAGCGACGGATTCCAGCGGCCACTTTGAGACCAGTATTTACACTTGCTCTCCCATAACTGCGCTGAATATGACGGCCTACAATCTGGTCAATCCGTCGCAAAGTGTGCCTCTTGTTGTAAATGTAGCAGGCGGCGTAGCCAACGTTGGCACCATTTCAGTTTGTTCCGCCCTGGACGAGTATGTGATCCTACAATTGAATGGCCAAACCAACAACTATTACTTGTACCCCACTTTTTTCAACAATGCATCGGGAGGCTACCTGGGCGCCGCCATAGAGGATTCCGTATATATAAGATTGTTCTTTCAAAAAGACTCTGTTACGATGGGTCCGGCTACAATCAGCTATTTAACAGGTGTATATCTAAATTCAGCTGATTACCATTCTTATGGCTGCGAATATTGCCCGGGTTGTCTTTGTGAGCCAGCGGATATGGGGAACCTAACCTTTACTAACTTCCCGCTCACTTTTGGTCAATACGCTACTGGTACTGCCAGTGGCTTGGTATGGGATGTAGATAATGCTGCCAAATTACCCTATACGCTCACCTTCCGAGTGAAAAAAAGGTATTAACGAACTCCGCCCATGATCGGTCCGGACACGGATATTTTTACCCTAGTGGATGGCTGCATACGCCAGCATCCGGCTGCCGAAAAGGAGCTGGTGCGGCAGTATGCAGCTATCCTCCTATCCGTCGCCCGGCGTTATGCCCGCACGCCTGATGCGGCAGAAGATATTTTACAGGAGGCTTATATATTGATTTTCAAGAAGATACGCCAATTTCAAGCCGATAAAGGCTCGTTACTGGCCTGGATGCGCAAGATTGTCATTCATACCGCCTTGGCGCACTATCGCAATTTTCGCTTCCAATATGAAAAAGCCACCGAACTCCTGCCCGATGCCTTTGAAACTGCCCCTGATGCCCTGGCGCAACTGAGTTTTGACGAAATCGTCAGCCTGATCGCCACGCTCCCCGAGGCCTCCCGAACGGTATTCCACTTGTCCGTTTTTGATGATTATAGCCATGATGAAATCGCCGCGTTGCTGCACATTCCGGCGGGCACTTCGCGCTCGCTGTTGAGTCGGGCACGCAAACAATTGCAAGAAAGAATAATAAACAGGCAATCGAATGAATTGGCAAGAATTTGAAGATCGGCTAAAAACGGAATCACAGACACACCAGACACCTGTGGATACGGATGCCCTGTGGGATAGCATCCGGGAGAAAAAGCGTCGTCGTTTGCCCGTTTTCTGGTGGCTGACTGGGCTTGGCGTGCTGTTGATCGCTGGGTGGCTGGCGATGAGTTATTTTTCTGGAAATAATAGTTCTCATTTGAAAGAAACCGTGACTTTCATACAGCCTGATACTATTGCTAACATTGAAAATTTATCTGCTAATAAAACAAGCCATGCCAATTCAAATTACTCTTCTAATACCAACGCTTTTAAAAAATCGACTAGTAAATTCCAAAATCAATCCAACCAACTCAGTACTAAACCAGAGGTATTTTCTGCTAATGTGTCTGCCATTAATTCAAATAATATTAATAAATTTTCTTTAAAAAATTCTACTAAAAAACTATTCGCCAATAAACAATTATTCAGAGCGAAAGGTAATGCTATTCCTTTTAATGTTACGGAGACTGTAAAAACAGGCATTGCTACAACAACCTCAAAAGAAATTGCAGCGAAAGACACCACCAATTATAATCAGGATTCTACGGTGGAGTCTGGATCAAATACACTATTTTTTACTAATAATTCATCTATTTCCGAAGTCATTTCCACTAACCTAATCCTGCCATCCCTGCCAATTCTACCGGCTAATTTTCTGCCATTAATTTTGCCGCTCCCAGATAATCCGTTGTCACCACTATTACTGCCAACAGCTGAAATAAAATTAAACAAAAATCAGAACCGCGTTTATATCGGCTTACAGGCAGGCTATTTCGCCTGGAAAATTCATCAAGATACCGGCGCAACTCTAAGAACTGGTGAAAAACTAATAGCATCTACACAAATTGGCTTGCAAGTACAATTGCCAATAGGCCAATCCTGGTCGCTGCGGACGGGTGTCCAGTATACGCAGTTTAGTTCCGTCTTCCGGTGGACTAGAAAATGGGAAGACACCAGAGATATACCTGTTCCTAACTACTACGTGAATGGAAATATTGACAGCACTTTTACGACGGCTTTGTACCGATATGAACGTAATGTGCAGCACTACAATCGCCTGCAATCCATTAGTATTCCACTAGACATTCAGTATCGTATTGCGCTGAAGCACTGGAACTTACGACCTTCCGCTGGTGCACATCTACAGGTCTGGCAGAAAGCAGATGGCGTTATTTTAGAAGGAAATGAACCCAATACGCAAACTTACGCGGACATTTACAAACGTGCTTTTAATCTGGGATTGCGCCTCGGCATTGCGCTGGAAATACCCGTGGGAGAACGTACACGCTTGACTCTGGAACCTATCGGAATACTGGATATCACCCGCCGAACACAGGATATTTATCCGGCGGAGCGGTTTCAGCAATGGGGAATTAATTTGGGGGTGTTGCGGCGGTGGTGAAGGGATATAGATCAATCCATATAAACCATTTCCAATTAAAAATTCTCTTGCCGTGCTCTGGCAACCATCTTTTCCAACTTAGCCGCTTGCTCATCATCCAGCCATTCTTCGCCACATTGTTGACAAACATGGGCTGGCACTTTGCGCACTACTACCACTCCTGATTAAAGATCAATGCCAAAAGTAGTGGTGTCAAGTTTTACTTGACCACTGTATAGTGGACATTTAGATGGGATATGCTTCACTTTTCTTAGTTTTAGCAAATCAAGCGATAAGAATCCCGGTCCGTCTAATTTCGCTAACGAAAGGATTTCCATTTTCAAAATCTTGCGTATTAAAAGTATGTGGCTCAATATAGAGATATGGCTTCTGGATAGTTACATCTATAAAGCGTTTAATATCTTCAAATCCTACCCCAATAAACTCATCAGCTACTAAGGCAACATCAATATCCGACCATTCGCGCTGGTCACCACGTGCATAAGACCCAAATAGTAAGACTGCTTTAAGTTTTACTCCTTGTCTTTTAATATCTTCCACAAATTTTTTCACCGTTTCTACGGCAGTGTGCTGGTCAACCATATTTTAACAGATTCAACGTCTTAAAGAATTTTGGCAGTATAGTTACTCGTAGCAACCTTAAACATCGCCATTTTGTAGTCAGGATATCTCCCGTCCATTTGAAATTGATTCATCTGACTCAAAACGCGCAATTGATCGTCACTAGGAGAAAGGGTAGATTGGGAACATAGTAACAAAAGGTAGTGAGTACGAGGTGGAAAATCGCCAACGTTATCCTTTACATGATGCGCTTTTAGCAACTTTTCCAAAACTAAATGAGCAAAAAACAAGGCGTGCAACTAATCACCTTTTTCAAAAAGGTGGCCAACCGCTTCCCAATCTTTTTCAGCAGTCAAGTGCCAGTAATTTATATAGTCTGACTTGTCCATAAAGCAAAGTTAATCCTTTCTCCTTACCATTGTCAATATCGTAGCCACCGCCACCGTCTCCCCCGTTTCATCATACACGTCCACCAACCACTTCACGATCCCGCGTGGAATAGCCGCAATGCCTTCGCGGGTAAAATCGTGTTCCTGCTCAATTTTCTCTTTCACGGTCAATTTCACGCCGATGGTCATGCCCGGATAAACGGGTTTGGTAAAACGACATTCATCCAGCCCATAATTGAGCAAAACCGGACCTTTTTTAGCATCTACAAATAACCCGGCGGCTTTGGAAAGCACGAAATAACCGTGCGCCACCCGACCTGTAAATGGCGTTCCTTCCAGTGCCGTAGCATCCATGTGTGCATAAAAATTGTCGCCGCTCACATTAGCGAAGTTATGAATATCGGCCTCGCTGACGGTATGTTTGGCGGTAACCAACGTCTCACCAATAAATAAGTCCTCAAAGTACTTTTTGAAAGGATGCACAGGCGTTTCGGTCTGTGCTGCCCCCACTTGATATTGATTAGTTACCGTCGTAATATCCGTTGGATTTCCTTGAATAGCAGTACGTTGCATATAGTGAAATACGCCACGCATGCCGCCCATTTCCTCACCGCCGCCCGCGCGACCGGGGCCGCCGTGGGTCAGCATCGGCATGGGCGAACCGTGGCCGGTACTTTCTTTCGCGGAAGTTCGATTCAGGATTAAGATTCGTCCGTGAAAAGCAGCGGCGTTTAATACGTACTCGCGCATAATACCCGGTTCGTAGGTGCAAATACTAGACACCAATGAGCCTTTTCCCAAATTAGCGATTTCTATGGCTTGTTCCAGATTTTTATAAGGCATTAAGGTGGAGACTGGCCCAAAACACTCTGTTTCATGGGTTAAGGTTTTCTCCAACGGCCGATCATTCAGGAGTAAAATTGGCGGAATAAATGCCCCTTTTTCCCGCACCGCACCACTCACCTCAAAGGCTTCTGGATCGCCGAAAATAGCGGGTGTAGCGAGGCTAAGTTCTGCCAATCGCTCGCGAACCCGCGCGAGGTGGCTGCGATTGATAAGTGCACCCATGCGCACGCCTTCCACGGACGGGTCGCCGATGATAGTCTTACCAAGTTCTTTAATTAATGCTTTTTGTACATCACCCAACAGGTTTTCCGGGACGATGATGCGGCGAATCGCCGTGCATTTCTGCCCGGCTTTGGTAACCATTTCACGGCGGCATTCTTTGATAAACAGGTCGAATTCGGGGGAACCCGGCACGGCATCTTCCCCCAAAATAGCGGCATTGAGCGAGTCGGCTTCCAATGTGAAAGGAACGCTGTTTTTCAAAATGGCCGGATGCGCGCGCAGTTTTTGTCCAGTAGCCGCTGAGCCGGTAAAAGTGACCACGTCCTGGCCATTTACAAAGTCAAGAATTCCTTGCCCGGAGCCGACCACCAACTGCAAGGCACCTTCCGGCAAAATACCTGATGCGGCAATGTCACGCACCATCGCTTCGGTGAGGTAGGAGGTGTGTTCGCTGGCTTTGACCACGGCTGGCATGCCCGCCAAAAGATTGACCGCGATTTTTTCCAGCATCCCCCAGATCGGGAAATTGAAGGCGTTGATGTGGATGGCTACGCCTTGTTTTGGCACTAAAATGTGGTGGCCAATAAAAGTATTTTCTTTGGATAAGCGAATGGTTTCGCCCTCTACGTAGTACGGCTCATTGGGGAATCGGCGGCGTAAACTGCTGTAAGCGAACAAATTGCCGATGCCGCCTTCAATATCTACCCAGCTATCCTGACGTGTGGCACCTGTCCAGTGGCTAACCGTATAGTATTTTTCCTTGCGCTCATTGAGGTAAAGGGCCAATGTTTTGAGCATGCGTCCGCGCTCATGGAAAGTCATACGACGCAAAGTCGGGCCGCCAGTTTTGCGTCCGTATTCGAGAATGGCGGCGTAGTCCAGCCCTTCGCTGCTGGCGGTGCCTATCTGGTCGCCGGTGATGGCGTGGTATTGGGGGATGCCCTCGCCTTCGCCGGGGAGCCAGCGATTGAGGGTGTAGTTATTTAGTGGTGACATATTTGGTGGTTAGGCTGGCAATTTTTCGCAAAAATACGACCCTTTAAACCATTTTCTACTGCCAGCTACCCTTGTAAACGACATGGGCCATCCCGAATTTTCGGAATGACCCACGCTTTTTTCACAAAACATTCTATAATATACTCGTATGAAGCCAAAACAAACCGGAGCGCATTAATCTATCCTGTCCTCTCCGGTCGGTCTAAAAAACTTATCTGCTGCGGTGTACCATGCTAACGCTCACCAGGTTTCTATCGCTGCCAGGCCGTTCTGATTAGGTACTACTTCATCGCGGTGGAGGTGATACACCTTCGGTTCGTGCTCGGGTACTTGCAGGCGCGGATTCACCACTTCAAATTCCGAAGCATCGTATTTGTACAGCGACCATTCGCCCCGGTTCATTTCCAGGGCGGTCAGGTGTTCTACCCAGTCGCCGCTGTTCATATAAGTGACTTTGCGACCATTATTGGCGGTGATTTCCCGGATTTGTGGTTGGTGGATGTGGCCGCAGATGACGCAATCGTACTCCTTTTCGGCAGCGATCTGAATGGCAGTATCCTCAAAATCGCTGATGTACTTGACGGCCCCTTTTACACTTTTTTTTACTTTGGCCGCAAACGACACTGGCGCAAAACCGAATAATTTTCGGCAGGAATTAATAGCCCGATTGATGCGGATGAGCAAATCGTAGCCTTCGCCACCCAACTTCGCCAACCAGCGGGCACGGTACACGCTGGCATCGAACACGTCGCCATGAAAAACCCAATACGTGCGTCCATCAATCTGGAAAATCAGCTTATTGCGCAGTTGAACCAGACCAAAGGATATTTCTCCGAATTTGCGCAGCATATCATCATGATTACCCGTGAGATAGTACAGTTTCGTGCCATTCACCGCCATTTTCATGATGCGGCGCACTACTTCCAGGTGTTCTTTCGGAAAATAACTTTTCTTAAAATACCAGATATCGAAGATATCGCCATTGAGGACCAACGTCTTCGGATTAATACTTTTAAGGTAATTGTGCAGTTCGTGGGCGTGACATCCATAAGTGCCTAAGTGAATGTCAGATATGACTACTAAATCAAGTTCGCGTTTCATAGCATTGGTTTTAACGGATGTTATTTTGGAAGAGATCAGCAAAAAACCAGACGAAGTAAACTGCCGCCAACCCCATGCCAATTATCCAGTATAATAAGAAGGGCCGCCATGTAGTATTCTTAGTAACCTTCTTATTAGCCATAGGATCAAAATGCTGCTCCAAGGAAGGAGTAGACAAATTCAGACTAGGCAGCGAAGAGATAGAGCGCAGACGCAATTTCATGGATATGGATGCCAAATTATTGCTGCAAAATTATTGATCGCGCCGCTGAATATTGTTAAGTCTATATGAAGTTAGAATTACGTTTCCTTTAAGAGGCTAAGTCCACTGTGAACTAAGTTTATTTGAGTATTTGAAGATTCGAGTATTCGATCAATTGCCTGATTATCAATTGCTTTGGTCCAATACTCAAATACTCGCATCCTCCCGGAATTTAGTTTACAGTGTACTAAGAATAGATATGGCACCCTTTGAGTTGCACCACATCTCGAGCTGTTCAATAAAAAACGCCGGAGTCATGCTTAGCATGGCTCCGGCGTAGGAAGTATGATTTATCAAAGTTAGCCGTAAAAATGGGGTAGAAGATTCAAGGGCGGCTATGCTCGATCATACGCTGTATCTTTTTTCTAAGGGATTGTGGTGCTTTCACTTCAGGCAGGCGGCTCAATAGGAAGTTTCTAAACGCTTCTTCTTCGGTATTGGGTATTTCGACAGATTGGGATAAAGCATAAGGTTTTTGTCGATCTATAAGCGGGGAAGCATTGGACGGATGGTCGGTAATTGGAGCGCGGGAAGCCCCGACTTGGAGATTGGCAGCGAGGGTGCCGTTTGATTTTTGCGTAGATTTCATCGTTAATTTTTTTTGTATCCATCTATTCGCCACGATGTTGCTACCGATTATGCTATTCCTCTGCTGCCGGGTCCATCCACAATGATCAGTCGGATTGCCTGTCAGCAACGGATCATATATTGTAGTGGGCCTATTTGAAGTCGTACTTTGCATTAAAAAAAACATAGAATCGGGAGTAGATTTATTAAGACAAATCCAACTGTACCGTGGTGAAAAATGAACTGTTGAAAAGGTGAGTGATGGTGAGAAATTAGATGAATATGACTGGTGGAGCCTGCACCTGAAAAAGGCCTCGGCGGATAATAGGAGAGGGTTCACTATGACCGGCAAGCCGAACAAGTGAACCCTCTGTATTGAATTAAGACATATTTGGATCTTCGCTGGGCATGACCGAATCGCTCTCTGTATCGTGCACATTGATGCCCTGCGTTTTCGCATAGTCGCGCAGCTGATCGGCTAAGGTATTCCGCGCACGGAACAGCCGTGATTTGACCGTACCGAGTTCGATTTCAAGCAGTGCGCTGATCTCGTGGTCGGTATAACCTTCCAGATCGAGCAGCAGCACCGAGCGAAATATCGGCTTCAAATTATTGATCGCCAACGTGACTTCGTCGCCGAGCAGTTTGCCGCCCATTTCTTCCGCAAAGCCCTGATACCGTGGAGTCGCCGGATCATCCTCATTGTGGTACACTACAATGTCTTGATAATCCGTCTTGTACGGTTGCGATTTCTTCGAGCGATAATCGTTGATAAAGGCGTGCTGGCAAATACGGAACAGCCACGCGCGGGCATTGGTGCCCTCGGTGTAACTGTCCATGAAGCGCAAAGCCTTCAGGTAGGTCTCCTGCACGAGATCTTCCGCCTCGTTTGGATCATTCGTGAAACGGAGGGCAAAGCGGTACAAGGCATCCATGAGCGGATAGAATTCGCGCTCAAAAATGCGTTCGTGTCGCGTTTGTACCGATTCTTTGGCCAAGTAAGTTAAAGAAGCCATATTGGTCGGGTTTGGTGAAACCGGTGCAAAGTTCACCGGCATTTAGTGCCAACGCAAGGGGCGAACGGGAAGTTCCCAGGATATTTTATTTTTTGGAAAAAATTTAGCCCCACCCCTGACCCCTCCCCGTAAGGGGGCGGGGAAATTGATCATGCAGGACTTAGGCATTTGTATTATTTTCTAAAATTTATTTTCTAAGGACCTGACAATCAATGGGAATGACCACAATCAAGTCCCCCTCCCATTCATGGGGATGGGTTGGGGGTGGGGCTTTAAATCGTATATCGTAAATACTTAATAGTCTTCCCCTTTGCCAAATGCTTGCCCTCGTAAAGCGTCTTTATACTCAATTCCGGCAAAGGCAATTCACCCGCATAAATATCCAGATTCGTGTACAGCAACTCACACTGTGCATCAGCAGCCAGCGTATCGAGCGTGAATTGCACAAAATCCGGGTCGTCGTGCTTGAGATGCACTTGTCCGCCGGGTTGCAGAAAATGGCGGTAACGTTGATGAAAATTATCCGACGTAAGTCGCCGGTTCACGTCGCCCTTACGGGGAAAAGGATCGCAGAAAGTGATCCAGATGTCGGCTACTTCGTCTGGCGCAAAGAAATGGTCGATCACTTCGATACGAGTGCGCAGAAAAGCGGCATTGTTCAGGCCCGTTTCCAAAGCCATTTTGGCCCCAGTATGCAGGCGATTTCCTTTCACATCCACGCCAATGAAGTTACGTTCCGGGAAAAGTTGCGCCAGGCCCACCGTGTATTCGCCACCACCGCAGGCCAGTTCCAGCGTGATAGGATGGTCATTTTTAAAATGCTGCTCGTGCCATTGGCCTTTCATCTCTACCGGCACCAAACCGGGGCCCACGAGCGACGGCTGCTGCACATTGTAGCATTCATACACGTTGGGAAAAGAGAGGACTTCGGCGAATTTGCGGAGCTTGTTTTTGCGGCCCAAGAGTCAACTAATGATAAAACTATGAAGGATAGTGATGAATGAAAAGGGCGCAAAATTCGGCATTTTTCCAGGAAATTCGGCTATTCAAAGCACTTATCTTTGGCGCATTTTTCTGGCTGTCTGCTACCTATTTTCAAGCAGAAGTTTTGCCATCTGCATAGTTCATCATTTATAGGTCATCGTTCATTTCTTACCATGCACTTTCAGACCGAAGAATTGCTCGACCTGCACCCCAGCGATATTGCGCTCAGGGTCAGTGAATTAGAAGGAAATGAGCAGACCATTGCTTTCCTGTTGCTCCCCGTCCGTTTGAAAGCGGAGACGTTTGCCTACTTTGATAATCCGACGCAAAAAGAGATTCTGACCCGTCTGGGCAAGGAAGATTTGGCTACCGTGCTCAACAATCTGGCACCCGATGATCGTACTCGCATTTTTGAGGATTTCCCCGACGTACTGATCAAAGAAGCCATTAATCTGCTCAATAGCCAGCAGCGAAAAGTAGCGGTCAATCTGCTCGGATATCCAGAAGATAGCGTGGGTCGCCTAATGACTCCTTATTATATTCAGGTGAAAAAAGACTGGACGGTCACGCAAACCCTGCAACACATCAAGAAAAACGGGAAAAAAGCCGAAACGCTGAATTTTATCTATGTGGTGGATGACGATGCCCGGCTGATAGATGATATCCAGATCGGTGCGCTGCTGATGGCCGACACAGATGCCCGCATTGAAAGCCTGATGGACGAGCGTTTCATCAGTTTGCATAGTATGTTGAAGCGCGAAAAAGCCATTGATGTATTCAAGCAATACGATCGCTCCGCCCTGCCCGTGATAGCCGAAAGCGGCGTGCTGGTTGGCATCGTCACGGTGGATGATATGCTCGACGTGATCGAACAAGAAGATACCGAAGACATCCAAAAGATCGGTGGTATGGAAGCCCTCGATCTGCCTTACGTAGCGACACCGCTGTGGACAATGGTGCGCAAACGCGCTGGTTGGCTCGTCGTGCTGTTTATCGGCGAAATGATGACGGCCACGGCGATGGGCTATTTTCAGGACGAAATTGCTCGCGCGGTGGTGCTGGCCTTGTTTGTGCCACTCATTATTTCCAGCGGTGGCAACTCCGGTTCGCAAGCGGCTACGCTCATCATTCGTTCCATGGCCCTCCGCGAGATCGAACTGAAAGATTGGTGGTATGTCATGCGCAAAGAGTTGTTTTCCGGGCTGCTGCTGGGCGGTATTTTGGGATTTATCGGCTTTATCCGCATCCTCATTTGGCAAAAAAGCGGCTTTTACAACTACGGCGAACACTGGTTGCCGGTGGCATTTACCGTGTCATTTTCTCTCATTGGTATCGTGCTGTGGGGTACACTGAGCGGCTCGATGATCCCTTTCCTGCTGCGGCGTTTTGGCCTTGATCCGGCTACTTCTTCGGCCCCTTTTGTAGCGACTTTGGTGGACGTGACGGGACTGGTTATTTATTTTTCCATCGCTGCTTTGTTGTTGCAGGGCAAGTTGCTTTGAAAATACTTCGTAGGGTTAATTGGAACGCGGACAACGCGAATTAAACGGATTTACGCAGATTTTTATCTGCTTTTACCTGCAAAATTCGCACCGTCCTCGTTCCAATTTTTACTGCGTATCGCTCTTCAAATCCTCGAAATTAGCTATACCGAATCACCGGCATCCATCTTGCAGATGGTAGAGCCACTAATTGTTTTTATAGCCGACCTCGACGTATCCGGCCTGTCTGCAAATTGGCAATTTGAAAGACTATTTCATGCAAACCGGCCTCGGTTTGGGTTTTTAACGTATTCAAATCGGCCTACGCAATGGCCACCCGCATTAAATAGGACAGAAATGGCTAACCGCTTTTTTTGCGACAAGCGTGAACTGGGTGGAGGATGCCAACGAGCCATTTAACGTCATAGATCGCCAACCAAAGCTTTAGCTATTGAGTAGCCCGTTGGATCAGATAATCTAATTTACTATGGCTTTTTGAGTCGTTATTTTTGGCCAGCAACTAAATCTCGGGCGACGTAACGAAAAGCACCAATCGCGGCGACCAGCCAGGCTTGCTTTGCATGCCAGTATCAGCGGGAGAAATCCTGTAATGAATCCGAAATGAAAGTCGCGAAATACCGACCTATGCACCAACATAAACATGGCGGGGACAGGCCTGTATTGGCAATTTACTGCAGCTTAAAATATCGCCACCAGCATGGAAATCCAATTTGCCAACCGAAGTGAGCCTCGCTACCAGTTGCCGCCTAGGTTGGGGACCCCCGATCTTTGCGATTTTCAATAAAAAGAAGACTTCACCTGCGTAATGATCATCAGAAGCGAAAGACCAACGGTGAAATGCCTGGTGCACGACTATAGTCGAGGTAATATATCTCGCCCAGCCAAAGCATTGATTTTCAACAAGCCCCAAAGCCTGGAATGATCTACTTCTCCGATAGGGCTAGGTTCAGTCTGGCCTGTCGATTGGTATGCCAGAAATAAGAGCCATTCAAGTGTACTGCTGCCCAATGATGAGCAGCATACTTTTTCTTACATTGATACTGCTCACTGATCCCGCCACGGGCATCCAGATCGACGTAGAAAAAGTTTTTGAAGATTTGGCTTGAAAATGCTGCCCGCTTTTAGTTCCGACACGACTTGCCAAATAAAAATTGGCAGGTCAGGAATGTTACCTTTGCGCCATGAATTTTCTTACCCTCGAAAATATCACCAAGAGTTATGGTGAAAAGGTGCTGTTCCAAAACATCACGTTGCACATTGATAAAGGCCAAAAAATTGGTCTGATTGCCAAAAACGGTTCCGGCAAAACCACCCTCATGCGCGTCATTGCCGGGCGCGAAGGCTCGGAAGGCGAACAGGCCAAAATCGTGCTGCGCAAAGACATCCGCATTGGCTGGCTGGATCAGGAACCCGAATTTGCCCCCGGCCTCGATGTGCTGGGCGCGGTGCTGGACAATGGCAATCCGCTCGTGCGCGTGGTGCAACGCTATGAACACGCCCTAGTGCATCCGGAAAATGAGACCGAATTGCAAGAAGCCATGGCCGCTATGGATGACATGCAGGCCTGGGCGTTCGATGCCAAAGTGCAGGAAACGCTTTACCAGTTCGGGATGAATGATTTCGAGCAAAAAGTGAGTTCGCTTTCTGGCGGACAAAAAAAACGGCTGGCTTTGGTCAAAATCCTGCTCGAAGAACCCGACTTTCTGATTCTCGATGAGCCGACCAACCACCTGGACGTAGAGATGATTGAATGGCTGGAAGATTATCTGCAACAGCCGGGCATCACGCTGTTCATGGTGACCCACGATCGGTATTTTCTGGAAAATGTTTGCGACAGCATCATCGAACTGGAAGGTGGAAACCTGCGGCGTTATTCAGGCAATTATTCCGATTATTTAGAGAAAAAAGCCCTGCGCGAGGAAGCCGAAGCCACCACTTACGAACGCCAGAATAAACTCCTGAAACAGGAACTCGAATGGGTGCGCCGGAGTCCGCAGGCCCGTACCACCAAGGCGAAGGCCCGCGTGGACGCTTATTTCGACCGAAAAGAGAATAACGATACGCTGAAAGTGAAGAAGGACGATATGACGATGCAGATCAAGGAAACCTACCTGGGCGGCAAGATTGTGGAGTGTCACAACATTAGTAAAGCGTTCGGCGCAGAAGAAGTTAATCGAACATTTTACGTATAAATTCAAGCGTAAAGAGCGCGTCGGTATCGTTGGGCCAGAACGGTAGCGGCAAGTCTACCTTCCTGCAACTCATCACCCAGGCCCTGGCTACCCGATACCGGCAAAGTGGTGGTAGGCGACACAGTAGTCTTTGGCCATTACCGCCAGGAGGGCATCCAATTGGCCGAAGATCGGCGCGTGATTGATGCCGTGCGCGACATTGCCGACGTGATTCCGCTGGAAAAAGGCAAGGAAATGACGGCTGCGCAATTGCTCGAAAAATTCCTGTTCAGTCGCCCGCAACAGCAGGTGTATGTGAGCCAACTTTCCGGCGGCGAACGTCGCCGCTTGTACCTGCTCACCGTGCTGATGAAGAATCCCAACTTCCTTATTCTCGATGAGCCGACCAACGATCTGGACGTGATGACGCTGCAAGTGCTGGAAGATTTTCTGGAAGATTATCCCGGATGCTCTGGTGGTCGTTACGCACGACCGTTACTTTCATGGATCGGCTGGTAGATCACCTGTTTGTTTTTGAGGGCAATGGTGTCGTCCGCGATTTCAATGGCACGCACGCGGAGTACCGCGCTCTGAAACGTAAGGCACCGACGGTTTCGGTAGGTGAATCTACGGTAGCGACAATTCCCAAGGCCAGCGAAACGGTGACGGCGGCTAAACCCGCCGCTACACTAAGCAGCACCGAACGCAACGAAATCAAGAAACTGGAAAAGGAAATGTCTACGCTGGAACAGCGCAAAAAGCAGATTCTAGGTCGTTTTGATGCTCCTGATCTGGACGCAGACGAAGCCGGAAAACTCTCTACGGAACTGGGTCAGGTGCAGGAAAATCTGGATACGAAGGAGATGCGCTGGTTGGAGTTGTCGGAGAAGGGGTAAATAACGAAGCATTTGCTTTTCATCGAAAAGGCTTAAATTTGCAAGAGCATTAAACACCTTATTCATGCAAATACCTGCCAACTTAAATCCTTATTGGCTGCTGCTCAAAGACTTGAGTTCAGCAGAAAAATTGTCACTTATTGAATTACTGGTCAAGTCTATCAAGAATAAACAGTTTGCTCGCAAGCATAAAAACGACCGTCCACAGATAGAAAAAGACGATTGGGTGCTTCATTTTGCCGGAAGTTGGAGTGATTTCCCGGAAACCGCAGAAGAAATGATTGCATTATTGGAAGGAGCGCGTACTATGGGGCGGACAATTGAGCAGATATGAAGTACTTGCTTGATACAAATATTATTATTTTTTGGCTCAAAGACCGTTATAATATAGCGCAAAAATCCAGGAAGTTGGAGTAGCAAACTGTTTTTTGTCGGAAGTCAGTGTAGCTGAATTGCGTTTTGGAGTAGAGTGTTCTGATCCTGCTTTCCTGAATGAAAAGCGCAAGCGATTAACGGATTTTCTTGCTTACCTGCAAATTATTCCTTTTTCTATTGCAATTGACTTATACGCTAGCGAAAAAGCCCGGCTACGCGCAATAGGTGAGGTCATTCCTGATTTTGATTTGCTTATTGGTGCGACGGCGGTAAGACAAAAGATGAAAATGGTTACTAATAATACCAAACATTTATCCAGAATACAGGGGATTGATATAGAAGATTGGACTGTGCGATAAATTACCTTTATTCTACTAAGCTAGAATAGTTAAAAAGTAAATAATTGGATTTCACTGCACCAGCAATCTCCCCGCCACCCGATTTCCATCCGGCCAACGTAGTTCCCAAAAATACAGTCCGGGAGTGAAATTTGAAATGGAAACGGTCTGTTCTATACTATTAGACGGTATTAATTTCTCTATTAATAAAGCACCCGTTCCAGAAAAAACGCGCAATTGTCGCTCGGTTTGCACTGTTTCCGAATAATCGTGCAGTACAAAGCGATCATGCGCCGGATTGGGTTCCAATGCTACACTCGGCTGTGCAATCGGCAAAACTTCGGTGGTCGGATTAATACCCAGCGTGTCACACGGACTTCCCGACCAATCTCCCAATCGGCGACTGGGTTCGTTGGGCGTAGTGCGCATGGTGAAACCGGAGAGTGCCAATCCCTGATAGTCATAAGTAGCCGTAGCACCGTCTGGCGTGGGCATGGTGATACGACTCATGTATTTCCGGCGCGCCATATTGCTGATTAACACCTCATTATCTGCGGTTTGCTGCATCAGGCCCAGATTCATGCCCCAATTTGTATAGTCATAAGTATGTACCAGCGTGTCGAATACCGGATTCGTTTGCGTCAGATCAGCAGTCAATAGCGTTACGTGATTAGTCGTAAAAAGTCGTCGGCCATCAGGCGAGAAAGCAATGCCGCCGCCGCCAAAAGAATAGGCGGGCGTAGTCAAAGTAATGGGACCAGAGAAAATTCCGGTACAGCGATCAAAATCCAGCACTACCGTCTGACAGTTCTGCTGCCGCCCGTAACGCAGGCCATTGGGTGAAAAAGTGCTGCTGCCAATTCGTTTGCACGACATGACCGGGCCGATCGCTTGCTCTGGTAAAGCAGTAATGCCCGAAGGCGACAGCAGGAATAAATGATACTGATTGGTGGCATAGACTGGAATAACGATCCACCAGTCGCGGCCATTCCCGTGGCGCACGGCAGTAAAAGGCTCTAAATCACCATCCAGCAGGAGGTTATTCTTACTCGTGACGGCACCCGCGCCGCCCTGCGCACTCATATCTACTACGGAATAGTAGAGCGGCCCGAAAGTCAGTTTGCGACTCGGTTCATAGCGCGCGCCCAAATGCACCAGACAATAGCGACCCGGATCGCCAGGCCAGGGCAGGATCATCGCTCCTTTGGGACAGAGATAGCCCGTCTGTGGACAAGACATTTCGGCGATCTCGCCAGGATTGAGGCCCGCACCATTCAGCAACGTATCCCCGGCAGCATTGGCGACGGAGCAACCATTGGTATAAAAAGCCAACTGCCCCTGTTCATCGCTGATGGCCGCAGCGGTGGATTCAAAGTTCATCCGTAGATCGGTGGAATCTACCTGCGTACTACCGCCCTCAAAACGAATGATGACGTTCGTATAACCCGGCACACTATCCGGGAAGTCGTGCGACCCTGCCACCCAGATGGGTACGGCCTGCGCCCAGACGGCAATAAAACTACTAGAAAAAAGCAATATAAATATGGATCGGTAAAACATCTGGTTAACAGTCTTATTTTGAACGAAATAGATTTAAAATCCATGCTACTGTACATGGCACTCAAGGGAGCATGTCATTCAGAACCGTAGGTGAAGAATCCGAGGCCGAAGGCCGAAACTGTATTACAAACCTCCGCCTTCGGCCTCGGATTCCACGGCTTGCGCCTCTGAATGACAGCTATAGTAGTAGGAGACTCTGGCCACAACCTTTATACTCTCTACTGCCTATTCTGATAAAACTGCAACCACTCCTGCTTATCCTCCTGCATCACGCCGCCCGGCATATAGCGGAAGGTGGAAGGAATGGGCGTATCTGGCAGCCGGGGGCGGTGGAAATAAATATCCGGCGACTGCGTCTTATCCGGCACGGGCGTACATAGGCGATAGGTAGTATCGTTTGGAAAAGCACTGGGATGGTAGGGATTACGTACAAAACCATCATTGGGCTGCTGAGCGTTGAGGGTATCGCAGGGTGCAGCCTCCCACTCGCCTAGGCGATAGTTGGGATTGTGCGTGACAGTCCAGTGATTGAACTTGGGTAAAATGATGCCGTGTTGCTGTACATCACAGGCCAGTCCCGGCAGGTCAGGGCGGTTGATGACGTTGAGAGCGGTGGTACTGGTACTGTTAGAATAGTATATTTTACCATCTGGCTGTAAACCAGCAAGATTAAAGGCAGTTTCCCAAGGTACATACGGGGAAGTAAATCCATCATAAACAGCTACGGTGTCCATAGACGCACCAATATCCCCCGCTTGGAGATCAAACTGAACCACAAATTCAACCATACTGCTATATAAGAAGCGGGAGTTGGGCGAAATAGCATATTCAAAACCTAAAGGATAAGTGAAAGGTACAATACGTAGATTACTCAACTGTCCGGTACAGCGATCAAAATCATAGATGCGCGGCCCATTACGGGAATCTCCTCGGATATAAGTGTTGCCGTCGGGCGTGAAAAGCGGAGTACCCCGTCCTTCGGTCTGTGGATAAGGTGGGCCAATATGCTGTATAAAAGGACCGCTGATGCCAGTAGGTGAAAACAAAAAGACTATTAACTCATTGCTATTATAGCGGCCAGTCACTATCCACCAATCCCGGCCATTGCCGTGTTTAACGGCGGCTGGGCCAATGAGATTCAGATTGTCCGTAGTACTGTCTACTAGGATTTGATTCTTTTTGACCACTCGCCCCAGGCCATTATTGGCGTTCATGTCAATTAGAGAATAATACAGTGGCATTTGGGCATAACCATAGGTGCTAAACGGATCAAATTTAGTGGCTAAATGAATCAAATAGTACTGATTGGGCAAACCTGGGGCCGGAAAAAAACATAAACGAGGATCACCCTGGTAAGCTTGATGTTGAAAAGATTGCCAGAGGTAACCTGGATTAATAGTGTCACCATTTTGCATTAAATGATGTAAACGATTACGAATAGAGATGCCATTTGTATAAAACAATACTTGTTGACCACTGGAGTCGCTACAGACTGCACTATAAGCACCAAAATCCACTTCTTTTTTCTCTGTAAAAACAGTTGGCGGATTAGTAGTGAAACTTATAGTCATACCGCCTAGTTTGGGATCCGAGTTTCCATTCGCATAGCCTAAATAACAATGGAAATTGTGATTTTGGGCGAATGCGGCACAAATAAATGTTAAAAAAAGCAATGTGTATATTAAACGCATAACAAGTGCTAAGCAAAAGCTATCCCCACATCATTAGTTGATATAGGGATAGCATAATGATTTAAAATTAGTGTTGAATTACAACTCTTTGCACAGAATATACTCTTTTGCCACCAGTCAGTTTCAAGTAGTATGCCCCATTAATTAAGTCGCTAAGGTCGCAAGAAAATGCTGATTCGGCACCAAGATTCTGTGATTTTATGGCCGTACTTGGTGTTTTGTGAAGAAGCGCACAGATGTAAGGCGGACTTGGCAGGTCGTACAAAATAAGAGCCAGAAGTATTCGCTTCTGGCTCCATCAAAAAGAATTACTAGTAAGATTCATTAATAACCCCTTGAAAAAGTAAGGTCGTCGGCAGATATATACCCAGATAGCCATTCCTGTCTTCCAGGCAAAACTTCGTCTTAAACCTTGCCCGCGCTTGCCGGTGAAGCGTATCAAAGGACTCCACCTGGAAAAAACTCTGATCCATGTCCACTGATCGGTAGATATATGCTTCATCGGTGCCGGATATATAATTCCCAAAGGCAGTTACTATAACATCATCTGCAAGAGTACCGCCGCTGTTGAGCAAATTCGCGAAATCTTCCAATGAAATCATTTCAAAATTGCCTGTATGTAATGGCACTCGTATGAATGATACGCCATTTTCGATAGTAGAGACAGGATCATAAGTAGAAAATTCATAGCTCAACACGGTTCCGCCGTTTAAAACCACCTTGGGTACCCAAGCTACTTTTTGCCCATTCAAATAGAGCACTGATTCACCCACGCCAACACTATCGGGTAAAACGGCTTCTGGTGGATTAGTGCACCAGAGCTCATTTTCTACGTCATAAGTACAAGCGGCTAAACCAAACAGTAGTGTATTAAGCAGCAGGATTTTGCGGATTTCATTCATAACTTCACGACCTTAAACGTCTTGATAGAGGTATTTTCTGTAGCACGAAGATAGTAAATGCCATCTGGTAGATACGAAAGGTCAAATGACCAGTTAGTTCCATCGGCGGTGGGAATGAATTCGCAGTAAGAAATGTACGATCCCGGAAGTCGGATTCGGATAAAGTGCTGTTTGTTGGAGCGTATTTACATCAGCGGGAGTGTTCAAATAACTGTGTCAGGGTTTCTTAACTCAAACGTTATACTTTCGGGCCATTCAAACCTCCTTTTAAAACCGCTGTTATACCCAGCGCCATGACCACCGAGCAATTCAAAGAGTTTTCGCCGACTATTCCCACCGATCCCGGCATCTATAAATACATAGATGAACGCGGGACGATTCTGTATGTCGGCAAGGCCAAAAATCTGCGCAATCGCCTGTCGTCTTATTTTGGCGATAAAAAATACCAGCTCGCCAAGACCAAAGTACTGGTGCGCAACGCCCACCACATTGAGTTCACGATCGTGGAGACGGAGCAGGACGCGCTGCTGCTCGAAAACTCGCTGATTAAGAAGCATCAGCCGCGCTATAATGTGATGCTGAAAGATGAGAAATCGCCGCTCATCTACATTTGTATTAAAAACGAGCGTTTTCCGCGCGTGTTTTTGACTAGAAAAACGATTAAAGATGGTTCGCTGTATTTCGGGCCTTATCTGGGCAAATTCCGTATTGATCAGATCACGGAATTAATTCGGAAATTGTTCCAGTTGCGCACTTGTACTTTGCTTTTGTCGCAGGAAAATATTGATAAAAAGAAGTTTCGGCCTTGCCTGGAATACCACATTAAAAACTGCGCGGCACCCTGTGTTGGCTTCGAGGAGGAAGAGTCGTACAATCGCAAAATTGAGCAGATAAAAAATATGCTGAAAGGCAATTTCGGCGCGGTGAAAACCCACTTGCGCGAAGAAATGCAGAAAGCAGCAGCCAATCTGCAATTTGAGCAGGCGCAGCAATTGAAAGAGAAACTCACGCTTTTTGAAGATTATCAGGGCAAAAGCACCGTCGTGAGTGCCAGTATTCACGATGTGGACGTATTTTCTATTGCCGACGACGAAAAGGAGGCTTTTGTCAATTACCTGAAAGTCGTGAACGGCGCGATTATCCATACTTACACGCTCACGCTGACCAAAAATCTGGAAGAAGAACGGGAGGTTATGTTACTGCTTGCTATCCAGACGTTGCGCGAACGTTTCAATAGTATTACGGCGGAGGTCATCGTGCCGTTTCCGTTGGTACTACCCGACGAAAACGTGACCATAACGATCCCGAAGATTGGCGATAAAAAGAAACTGCTCGAACTGTCGGAGAAAAATGTGCAATATCATTTGCTGCAAAAACGCAAGCAGGAGATGAACCAGACTGGCAAACAAACCAGTGCCGAGCGCATTTTGCGCACCTTGCAAGCCGACCTGCACATGACCGAAATCCCACTACATATTGAATGTTTTGATAACTCTAACATTCAGGGAACCAACCCCGTATCAAGTTGCGTAGTGTTCAAAAATGCCAAACCTGCCAAGCGCGATTATCGCCATTACAACGTAAAAAGTGTGGAAGGTCCCAACGATTTTGCTTCCATGGAAGAGGTGGTGTACCGACGCTACAAACGCCTGCTGGCCGAGGGTCAAAGCTTGCCGCAGCTCATCATTATTGACGGCGGGAAGGGCCAGTTGAGTGCGGCGATGAAGAGTATCCGTGCGTTGGATTTGGAAGGCAAATTCACGGTGATCGGTATTGCCAAGCGGCTGGAGGAAATCTTTTTCCCGGACGATCCGGTGCCAGCATTGGTGAATAAGAAATCAGAATCGTTGAAGCTTATTCAGCAGGCCCGCGACGAGGCGCACCGTTTTGCAATTACGTTCCACCGCAATCAGCGCAGCAAGAATTTTATCAAAACCGAATTGACCGAAATTCCTGGTATTGGAGCCAAAACGTCGGAGAAACTTTTGCAGCATTTTGGCTCCCTGGGGCGGGTGCGCGAAGCGGAACCTGCCCTGTTGGAAGAATTGATCGGTAAGGTTGCTGCCCGGAAAGTGGGCGCGTATTTCAATGGAGAAGAAGAAAAAGAAGAGAGCAGCGACCTTGTTTAAAACTGGCGTAATTACCCATTAAAACATTGATTTTCATTGTTTTGCCGATAAAAATCGGGATGTTTGCTACGCTCTATTTACTTATTTTTTTCGGCTGGCTTTTCTTTTTTTGGTACAGTTTGCCCACGTTGAAAGTGAACATCAGGCTGCTGTTTACCTTTTCAAAATTAAAAGTATAGGCGGCGTAAAAGAGGCTGGTCAGGTTGATGCTACCAGTAAACAGGGAAAAATTCAGACCGGCGTGCAAGCCGAGTTCGGGAAGAAAAAAGGGTGATTTGGCCGCTAATGCCTTCACCGCGCGCAGATCATAGTCGCTGATACTATAATCTACCTCCCCGTGGGAATAAGCCAGATAATTGAAGCGCAGCGCGACACCCCATTCAAAATTCTTGTTGTAGCGAAGAATGGTGGGCTGAACAAACCAGCGTTGAAAATCAAAAGAAGTGGCGCGTTTCAGCACATAATTATTGAATATAGACCCTTTCCCAAAGCCCACAAAAATGCTGGCCGTGCCGGATTCCGTATGCTCATAAGCACCAATCCCGATTTCGCCAAACCCGCTCGATCCGCCTTCTTCTTCTCGCTCCAGCACTGCTTTTTTATGCTCATCGAAATAATTGATCATAATGGCTCCATGCTCGATGGGGCTGAAAGCCGCCTGCCATTCTCGACTGATAAAATTATTTCCCTGCCCAAGACCAACAGACAAAGTAGCTGCATACTTGTTTTGTAATTGACAAAAATGAATCGAATTAGGGGCATAATTAAAATTTTGCGCAACATTTTTGGCCGCTCCTAATACCAGTAAAACTGCTAATATTGAATACTTGCCATAAAACTTATTAGAATATTTGGAAAAACTGCTCATAAAAATTAATTGCTTATTCTAGTAAGGATGGAGAAAGATTGACGGTTACGCATTATAGGGTTATTTTGTTTATAGTTGGCGCAGCGTGATGCTGAACAGGTTTTGTCATGTCGAGCATAGCCGAGACATCTGTTATTTTTACTTGACTCAGGTGTTTCGGCTACGCTGCTAATGAATCGCTTGGTTTTAGAACCCCGAATGGGGTCAAACATGAATAACCCGGATGAAATCCGGGGTAGAATAAGATAGAGGGCGAGCAACCCTGCAAGGGGTTGAACAAAAAATGGGACGCAGAGATGCAACCCCTTGCAGGGTTGTTTACGCTATTTTTTCACTTCCTTCCCCGGATTTCATCCAGGGCTATTCATATTCAACCACTTCGTGGTGATCGGTTTATTCCTGATGATCTGCCCTAGCCAGCCTGTCCCCTCGACATGACAGCAGTAACATGACTATTGTAAATAAAAATATTACGGGGGCGTGGAATGCTCTTTTAAAGATTCCGCGCCCCCGCAAGTTTTATACTGCTATGCTGATTTACTATTTAAATGGATTGGCAAAACGCTCGTCGGTCCTGATATGGTTGTCGGTCAGCGTATTCAGGAAGGCAACCATATCCTGCTTGTCTGTGTCCGAGAAATTCATGCGCTTGGGTTGACCATTCACCTGTAGATTCGGGTGCAGGTTCGGGTGCGACTGGATGCCCGTACTGTAGTGTTCCACCACTTCTTCCAGCGTGGCAAAGCGGCCATCGTGCATATAAGGAGCAGTCAGCGCGATGTTGCGCAGGGTTGGCACCTTGAACGTACCCTGTTCGTTGCTGAGGCCGGAGATGCCCCCCACGCCACGGTCAGCCGTAGTCACGGCATCCAGGCCATTATTGGCGTTGAAGAGCATTGGACGGCCCATGATGGGGCTGTGGCAAGACGCACAATTAGTCTGGTACAGTTGCAAACCGCGATTTTCCGAATCGCTAAAACCAGCAAAATTGTTATAGGAAGAGCCATAAGACTCTTTCGAGGCCTCCTGGTCAAACTTGCTTTGGTACGAACCCAGCGCATTGATGAAGTTGGCGATCGCTTCGGTCACCCGGTCTTCCGTCACTTCTGTATCGCCATACGCCTTTTTGAAAAGCGGGGTATAATAAGGCTGTTCTTGAATGGCGTTTACGACTTCATTCATGTGCATACCCATTTCCTTGGGGTTGGTCAACGAACCTTTGCTTTGTTCGGCAATAGTTTCTGCGCGATTGTCCCAGAAGAAACGAATGCCCGCCGGGCCATTCAGGTCAGTGCCATAGTAAGCCGAAAAGTTGGCTACCGAAGCCAGGGCAATAGAGTTGCGGTCGGTCACATTGCCCGCTACGCCGCTACTATGAATAACGTTATCGCTGAATCCAATCGCCTGTTTATGGCAACTGCCGCAAGCAATTTTACCGTCTTTCGAGAGGTTTTTGTCATAGAATAATACGCGGCCCAATATGGCTTTTTCGCGCTCTACTGGCCGTGCGAACAGGCCAGCATTGCTGAGGTGCTGGGGCAGCGTTACGGTGTATTCGTTGGGTATATTTGGCAGGTTCAGATACTGAGATAGCAGAGCGTACTCTTCCGGCTCATAATAGTAGTAAGTGACATCGGCCTTTTTGTTGCAGGCACCCAAAAAGAGGAGGATGCCAAAGAAGGGTAGGAAGTAAGATTTCTTCATTGCCCAAGTGTGTTTTTGGTGAGTGATATGATAGGGTGTAATTATTAATATGATAAGTATTTGGACAATGGAAATTAGACATTAGATAATTGGCTAAATCATTGATTTTCAAGGTCTAATGTCATTATTAAATGTCAAATAGTTTTTGTCCACCTACTTAAAAAAGTTCTTGAAACTAGTGGGAAGAACCTTTCTTTTTTTGCTACAAAAGTCAGCTGCTGGCTACTAGGTTTTTTCGCACATTATGCTTTCAACAAATTCTATTTTATTTAATATCACCTTTTTCTGGCGGCATTTATCCCTAATATTCCGAAAGATAAGCCCTTGTTTAAAGTCACGTTTATGTCAAATTTCGATTTACGAAACATTTAACATAAAGACGCACGAGAAGTGGATTCGGTTGGGTGGAAGAGCAGGAATTTCAAAAAATTATATTTTGCTACTTATAGTAAATACTTTTTATTGGCCAGATTTCATCCACTTTCCCTGCGCTATGCGCGCACCTCGCAGACGAAGTTCATAAAAATAAACCCCGTCTGGATAAGGCAACGGCGTTGACGGGCACCACCGTGGCCTTCGGCGGTATATCCATTTGTAAGACCAGGGCTCCCGTGGCGGCGTACAGGCGCAGCAGCCCTACTTGTGGTAGGCCATCCCCCGGAAGATAGAGCATCGCCTCCTCGTCGCCAGGATTGGGTTGTATTTTTATCCCGGCAAAATCTTCCACTTTGCCTCGCCAGATGGTATCGCAGGGGCTGCCAGGGTCGGCATAAAGCCGGAAGTAGGGCAGGTTGGGAAGCGTATTGCTGTTGTAAACGGGCAATTCCAGACCGTGCTGCACAACGTGGCAGGCCAGTCCCGCCGAGTCCGGGTATTCGATGTAATGCAGGTAGCGCGAGGGGATGTTGGGTACGCACAGATAAATGCGGCCATCCGGAGCCAGGTGCGGAGTAAAAAAGCGCACTGGATAGCCATCGGCTCCGCGAAAGCCATCATAGCTCGCCACAATAGTTTCGGTGGAAAAAATATCGTGGGCCTGTAAGTCATACTGAAAAATGGTATCCCAGTTGGATACGTACAGGTAGCGAGAGTTTGGTGAAACAGCCACCCCACCCGGGCCATCATCTTTCAAATCATATTTTTGAAAATTGGATAATACACCACTACAGCGATCAAAATTGTACAGATAAATGCTGGAATGCGGATCAGAGGTAGTACCCCACCAACTATAGCGGATGAACGACTTCCCATCTGGGGAAAAGACACAATGATCCCAACCGGGATGAATAGAAGGACCTAATTTTTGAGCATTATAGATTTCGGGTGTTCCATTTCTCACTAAGATAATATAATATAGATTACTGTCGTTTTTTTGCAGCACCATCCACCAATCGCGTCCATTGGCATGGCGCACCGCAGAAAGCCCATGATAGTTAACTGTATCATTTAAAATAGGTATCTCTCTCTCTTCTACTCGACCCAAAGGGTGTTCCTCAGAAATATTTATCTTACAATAGTAAACTGGTGCGAATCCACCAAGTAATACTCCGTTTGACGTATAATAATTTTTAACTTTTCCACTTATCAAAAGAGACTGCTTATTAGTAATTGGTATAACTAGTGTACTCTGCGTACCGAAATAGCCAGAAGGATAATATTCGGAAGAATGTATGCTACTTCCGTTCTCCATTGTATCAAACTCATTATTGAAAATATGGGTGCCATTTGAAAAACAGAGTAACTGCCCCGACGAATCAGAAGCAACACTATTGGAAAGATAAATGCCTATTTTTTTATAGATGCAATCCAAAGAAAAAGGAGAGGTATTAAAATTCATTATTACAGTGGCACATATACTATCATCCGTAAAATCTTCTCCTAATACCCAATTATAATTCTCTTTTTGAGCAAATATGTACATCGGAAGAATTAGCCATAAAATGGCTATAAAGATAAGCTTCATAATTCGTAAGATTATAAGTGAATATAAAAACTGTGTCTAGCCTGAACTGGCTGGACACAGGAAGAAAACTGACCCAGCAGGCCACTTCACTACCAAGAATCTTTGGACGGAACGTCTATTATGAAGATTGCAAAGTTAGCGTCTACTAAAAACGTAGTCCATAATAGCGGACCCATAATACCGTCATCGCAATGACCATACTAGAAGGATTCTTTGCCCCTTGCCCGTTTACTCCAATACCTTAAAAGTCGTCCGCCGATTGATCTGGTGTTCCGCTTCGGTACAGCGAGCGCAAGCACAATCAGCGGCGGGTTGCGTTTCGCCATAGCCAATAGCAGCCAGGCGGCCACCTTCTATGCCCTTGGAAATCAAATAGTTGACCGCGCTTTCTGCCCGACGTTGCGACAGGGTCTGGTTGTAGGTATCATTGCCCCGGCAATCGGTGTGGCTTCCCAACTGAATATGAATCCCCGGATTTTGGTGCAGCACATCGGCCAGCCGGTTCAGCGTAGGTTCGGCATCAGGACGAATGTCCCACTTATCATAGTCATAGTAGATGTTTTCCAGCACGATCTCGCGATTGCGGAATATTTTGTCCAGCACAATCTCTATTTCAAAAGTCTGGACTGGATTACTCGCGTCTTTGGCAATGCCTTTAGTAGAAAACTTCGCGTTGTTCGACAAATAGCCATCCAAGGTAGCGGTGAACGTATAATCGGTGTTTTCGGTTAATTCCATTTTGAAGAAACCGTCGTCTTTCACCGTAAATGTTTGCTTTTTGCCGCCCGTGGCTTCGGCGACTACAGTTGCGCCAGTCAAGGGTTTTCGCCCTAATACTTTGCTGTTTGGATCATCTGGTACGGTGAATATTTTTTCCAGTACATAGCCTTCCAAAAGGAGTTTGTAAGCCAATGGTTTGGTCGGCGCCGTATCGCGTTGGGGTGGTTTGGGAGGCGGCACCCGTTGCTCAAAACGCCAAATATCGTCGCCGCCGCGTGTACCAGTACGATTGGAAGTCAGAAAACCACTGCGCATCAGATCGCCTGGTTTGGTCGCTGGAGGGAGCTTCGCGCCACCTTTTTGCATGGCCAGTAAGAAACCAAAATCGTCGGAGCCGGAGTTGACGGGCGATTTCAGATTGATTGGTGGTGCCCAGGCATTGCGCTCGGATTTGTAAGTGCGAAATATATCCAGCCCGCCCATGCCAGGCAGCCCATCGGAAGCGAAATATAGTGTGTCGGCATCCAGCGTGGGGAAAAGTTCGTTGCCAGGCGTATTCAGGTTGCGACTGAGCAATTTTGGTTCGCCCCAGCCGGTTTCGGCCTTGTTATCGCGTTGCACTGTGTAGAGGTCGTAGCCGCCCCAACCTTCGGGATCGTTGCTGGAAAAATAAAGCGTGTTCCCATCAGCACTGAGTGCCGGGTGCAGATAGTTGATTTTTTCTTTTTGGAAAGGCAAGGGGGTCGGATCGTTCCACTCGCTCTCCACGGAAGTTCTTTGAGCAATATAAATTTTGCAAAAAGCATCGTCGCCTTTGTACGCACCCACCGCCCGCACAAAATAGACGGTAGTACCAGCAGCATTAAAACAGGCCGTCCCTTCATTGCCGCTGGTATTTAATTGACCATCAAAGACTTGCGGACTGGCTGCCTCTGGCTCTACGATGAACAAATCCATGAATTTTTGACCCGTCCAGTTATAATTACCTTCGCTTTTAGCCATCGCCCGGTCGCTGGTAAAAACGAGGCGACCATCGGTAAAATAAGTGGGAGCGAAGTCATTTTGCGCACTATTGAAAGGGGCACTTTCCAGTTTCCAGCCGTTGGCAGGGGCTTGTTTCAGCCATTCTTCGGCAACGGTGCAGGCCGTGATTTCCTTGCGATATTCGTAGGGGGAACCAATTTCGATGCCCAGATTTTTGAAGGCTTCGCGGGCTTCGGCATAGCGTTCGAGCTTTTTCAACCCGAAGGCATAGGCTTTCAGCGCGTCGGCTCCGTAGTTATTATCGTAAGCAGTTTTGAACCAATCCAGTGCGTGGTCGTCCTGACCGATGCGGCGATAGGAGTCGCCGAGTAAGTAGGCCAACTGGCCACGCTCGACACGGGTTTTAGCCTTGGCCACTTCTTTTTCCAGCATGGGAGTGGCCACCGCGAATTGCTTCCGCTCGTAGGCGGTGCGCCCGTCTTTTATTTTCAGGGTGTACGAACAAGCGCCACAAAAGAGGAGAGCAAAGAGTAATGCAAACAGCTTATTCATTAAAAGGTAGTTTAGGTTTAGCAGGGTTAGAAAGTTTAAATGGTGATTTTGTTGCACATTCGGTTGTCCGCTATGGACAAAGAGGTTAATCAAAATCAATCTCCGTATTGTCACCAATATTCAGGCTCAAATTCATGCCATGAATAGTGGTGTCGCTGCCAATCACCGAGCGATTCAGCACTACGTCTTTCAGCGCAGCAAAATTGCCAATAATACTATCGCGCACGATGCAATAATGAATGCTGGCATTGTCGCCGATGCTCACATTAGGGCCGATGATGCTGTTGGCAATCTGACAATCATGGCCTACCGCTACGGGATGGATGAAAATGGTGTTGTCAAACTCCGGCAGGCTGAATTCGTCGGCGGCGTAACCGCGCTGAGCAAGCAACATGGCATTGGTTTCGAGCAGTACTTCCTTGCGCCCGCAATCGAACCAGTTTTGCACCACAATTGTCTGAAAACGATGTCCTTCTTCGACCATCCGCTGCAGGGCGTCGGTCAATTGGTATTCGCCCATGGTACGTAACTCATTGGCAATCAAGTAGTCCACCGCACGAAGTAGAGCAGGCACGTCACTCACTTTGTATAAACCAACCAATGCCAGATTCGACTTGGGGATGCGTGGCTTTTCCACCAGACGAGTCACCACGTTGTTATCGTCCAACTCGGCTACGCCAAATTCCCGTGGATCGGTCACTTTTTTCAAAGCCAGACAAGAACCTGGTAAATCGAGCATTTGCCGCAAATCCACTTCAAAAATGGTATCGCCAAAAGCAATAAACACTTCGTCCTCATCTTCTATGGCCTCGCGCGCCGTGATGATGGCGTGGGCAGAGCCTTCGCGCTGCTCCTGATACACAAATTCGGTGCGCAGCGTAGGGTAAGTTGTCTGAATAAAGTCGCGAATCTTATCGCCCAAATACCCAATCACAAATACAAAATCATTGAGCCCTGCCTCGACCAGTTTATCAATAATAAAACTGATGATCGGCTTGCCCGCCACCGGCATAAGCGGTTTGGGCTGGGTGTACGTGTGTGGACGGAGGCGGGTGCCGGCACCGGCTACGGGGATGACAACTTTCATTAATGAATAGTTATTGGTTATTCGTTACTGGTTATTAGGGATACAAAGCATCGGTTTACTACTATTCTTCCAATCAATTGTAAAGTTCCGACTTTTAGTTAAAAACCTGCGAAGCAATGTAAATCCCTTTTTCAAAAACGCTGGCCAAACCGGAATGTTCCGATTTGGCCAATCGCATTGATATTTAGTCAGGTTGAATAGTTTTTAGGAAAAAACCGTAAAAAGCCTGATTATCAGCAACTTAAATCACAAATAACCGCTAACCATTAACCACCCTAAAACTTGAAACCCAAGGTCAACAGTATTTCATTACTGGTATTATTCGTAGTGGCCACCGGCGCACCCGCGTAAGGAGTGACCGAGCCTTTACCTTTCGACAGGCGATAACCCAGATCGAGATAGAAAGATTGTCCATGTACGCCAGCCCCGGCGGTGTAGGCCATATTATAGCCTGTCTCACCAGCCTCTGGCTTGCCCAGCAAATTGACCCCCGCGCGTAGTCGGAAATCGTCCAGCACTAATTCTCCACCCACCCGAATATTGTTGGTTTGGCGATAAGTACGCTGGATTTCATTGTTTACCGTGCGCTCGTCATGCTGATTGGCGGCACTGGCTACATCGGCAGTGAAGTTATAAGCATTGGCACTGTAGTCTACAAATTCAAAATCAGCACTCAAAAAGCCGTATTTCTGAAACAGCAACGCCGCGCTACCGATGGCCCGCCACGGGGTCTTCAGCCGGTAATCGGATACTCCGTCGGGAGAAATTTGCTCTTCTCCCTACTACACTGCCGCCGCCATCTTCATAATCATAGGCAAAAGTGTTGCTATAAGTATCGGTCAGGCCCAGATAAGTCGGCGTATGGAAAGCGGCTCCCAGGCGCAGCATTTGGTTGACTTTGTAGGTAATCCCCATTTTCAGATTAAAACCTACTCCTTCGGTTTTCAGGAATTCCGAGTAGGTCAGCCCGGTGAAATAAGGTACGTTACCGGCTACGCCTCCGCCCGGATCGGTTTCCTGGTATTCGCCTTCCAGCCGATAATTGACAAATGGCACCCCAATGGTAGCACCAATCATCAACTTTTCATCATAATTACCGGCAAAAGAAAGCACCATCTCATTCATCCGCCCGGAGGTATTGAGGCTCTGCGTACGATGGAGTATCGCACTTTCATTGCCCACAAAATCGGAAGTCAGTATGTTATCCTGGTAATAGATCGCATTGGCATCAAAGGCCAGCTTGGAGCCAAAAGGATCGAACCCGGTCTCGTCGCCGCCGCTGTGCAGTACACTTTCAGCATTGTCAAAGAAACCATTCATAATACTGCCTTTAGCATCGCCTTCGTAGTAAATAGACTGGTGGTAATTATTCAGTCGGTTGAGCCCAATGCCTACATTAAAAGTCTTCCATTTAGTGCTGCGTGGCGTGGTATTGAAAATGAAGCCAACATTGTCAAAACCGAAATTACTTTTTGTATCTCGTGACGATTCGTTGTCGGGCAGCACCGCATCGGTCTTGGAAAATTTTAGTGATGGCGTGAATACCAACTCATTAGAGCGGTACAAAGCCAGTCCCGCCGGGTTGTTGCTCAGCGAACTGTATTCGGCACCCAGCGCGCCAAAAGCGCCGCCTACGCCCAGATAACGGGCCGTGCCGCCAGGCTGGAGATAGGAATAGCGCAGTACATCGCTGGCCAGTTGGGCAAAAATCGGTGCCGAGGCCAGGAGAAAAAACAGGGGCAAAAGAGAACGTCTCATATATATTTTGAACTTTAATCAAGTGGAAAGAGGGAAAAAAATGAGCAAAATGCAATAAGCAAATGGGCAAGCCCACAACGGACAATAAACGCAGCAATAAGGGGACTAGTTTTTGCCTATTGGCCTTTGCATTTTTGATTCAATGGGCAAAGCAAAGGGGTGGAAGAAGGTGCTAACCCCGGTTTCCACCCCTTTGAAAAGTGTATTAGGAATCTAAAAAAAGCGTTCCATCATTAGCCCCGGCGACCACGACTGCCACTGCTGCTACCAGAAGAGGAGCCACCGCTATCACCGCCACTGCGTTCCCGCGAGCTGTTATTTTCACTGCGCGGCGTTTCTGTACGCTGTGGAGTAGAGCGTGTTTCCGAGCGGCTTGGGCGATCATCCGAACGGGTCTCCGTTTGACGGCGACTTGGTTGTGGCTGTTCCGATTCCGAACGGTTAGGACGTTCGGAAGTTTGCTCTTGCCGACGGGCTGGACGCGTTTCCGTACCCTGGCTTTGACGAGTAGGGCGCGTTTCTTCGCGCTGACGCGGAGCCGGAGTCGTAGATTCGGTCTGTGGACGGCGACCTGGTGTCGTTTCACTACGAGGTGTCGTCGTCTGGCGTTCCGTCTGCGTAGGCGAAGTACGGCCTGGGCGTTCTACTGGCGCGGTGTTCCGACCCCGAACTTCTCCATTAGGAGTATCGGTAGCTGGACGGCGGCCACTATTTGTGTTTGGCGCAGTACGTTCTACTTGATTCGTTTCTTTGCCGGGCATCATGCGACCATTCGGGCGACTTTTCATTTCGATCACTGGCGCATCTTTATTGGGGGCTGTCAGCCGACCATTGCCACCATCGCTGATGCGGGCATAGCCGGGATTGACGGAAGTGCCGTTGCGGCGCACCCCAGTATACGTCTGCGGGTGATAGTTATTGCTACCATTATTATCGGTATAATGGTTGTTATTGTAGTAATAGTTATTGTTCGACCAGCCATTGCTATAGTACGGATTGTATCCGTTCCAGGTCCAGTAAGGATCGTAGTAATAGTTGTTGAACAACGACGGGCTGCTCCAGGCATTATAGACTTGGAAACCGCTATTCCAACCCCAGGGGCTGTAATTATTGCATCCAAAACCATAATCAAAGGAGCTGGCGCGGTTCCAGCGGTTCCAACGCTGCCAGCGTCTCCACGTCCAATAGTCATTATAACCGGATGTGTAGATGGAGTTGCCAGGCAGATAATAGGGGTCGTAATTGTACAAATCCACATAGTAGGGATCGTAGTAATCAACGACCGGGCTGGGGCGGTGAAAGCGACGAATGCGCGACGAATATTCGTAGGCATAGTCGTCCTCATCGTGGTATTCTTCGTCATCGTTTGCGTAACGGCGAGTCACGTTGCTGCCTTCGTCGTAGGAATTATCGCCCTTATCATTATTAGTGGTCGGCGACACTTTCTGCGCAGTAGCAGGATCGTAGTAGAGATCGTCCTGGGCCTGAACGGGCGCATGGAGCGCCAGCGTAAAGCAGGTCAGCAACATCCAAAGCAGGAAATTATTTTTTTGTTTCATGACAACAGTGTGTATTTGAATCGTGCGTGTTCCGGTACGCAGGTTTACAGGGTCAAAAATATTACCTTTGCGCACTTTTTTTGGTTAATGTGACTTTAAAGCCGAGCTTGTAAGTGGTTAAAGTTGGTTAAGGGGAACGGATTAAAAAGATAATCTGTTAAAATTTTTACCAGCACCTTCTTTTCCACGTACTCAGGAGGCATTTCGGCCTTTTTCCCGCTTTCCTATTGAGACGCAGCCAAGGCAAATAAGTCAACTGGACATCCCGCTTTTAACCCACTTTTAACCAAAACAAGCCACTTTCTACCAACAAAAAATTCGTGCCTTCGGCACAACCACGCAATTTACACCTAAATCTGCTCATGGCAAAAGAAATTACTCCTCGCTCGGAAGATTATTCCCAATGGTACCTTGATATTGTGCGTAAAGCCCGTCTGGCCGACAACTCCCCGGTGCGTGGTTGCATGGTCATTCGGCCCAACGGCTATGGTATATGGGAGCGGATGCAAGGCCAACTGGACACGATGTTTAAAGAAACTGGCCACGTCAATGCGTATTTCCCTTTGTTCATTCCGAAAAGTTTTTTGAGCAAAGAAGCCGCGCACGTGGAAGGTTTTGCCAAAGAATGCGCCGTAGTGACGCATTATCGCCTGAAAGCCGACCCGAATGGCGGCGTGATGGTGGACCCCGACGCCAAACTCGAAGAGGAATTGATCGTGCGCCCCACTTCGGAGACCATTATCTGGAATACCTACCGCGACTGGATACAAAGCTACCGCGATTTGCCGCTGCTCATCAATCAATGGGCCAACGTGGTGCGCTGGGAAATGCGGACGCGACCATTCCTGCGCACGGCCGAATTTCTGTGGCAGGAGGGCCACACCGCCCACGCCACTTCCGAAGAAGCCGTCGCCGAGACGCGGCAAATGCTGGATGTGTACGCGCAATTCGCCGAAGAATACATGGCCATGCCCGTTATCAAAGGCGTGAAAACCGTTAACGAAAGATTCGCGGGCGCAGTGGACACCTATTGTATTGAGGCATTGATGCAGGATGGTAAGGCGTTGCAAGCGGGAACGTCGCACTTTTTGGGACAAAATTTTGCCCGCGCTTTCGACGTGTTTTTCCTGAACAAAGAAAACAAACAGGAATTGGTATGGGCTACGTCTTGGGGCCTCTCCACCCGCATGATCGGCGGCCTAATTATGACCCACTCCGACGACGATGGGCTGGTGGTGCCGCCTAAATTGGCACCGATACAAGTGGTCATTATTCCTATTCCCAAGCCTTCGCCAGAGCTGGACGAGGCGGCCAACAAGATCGCTGCCGCGCTGAAAGCCAAGGGCGTGCGGGTAAAAATCGACAATGACGACCAGAATCGTCCCGGTTTCAAATTCGCGGAATACGAGATGATCGGCATACCTGTGCGCCTCGGTTTGGGGATGCGCGACCTCGCCGCTGGTCAAGTGGAAGTGGCTCGTCGCGACACGAAGGAAAAAACCAACGTGCCGCTCGATGGCATCGCGGAATACATATCGAATTTGCTCGACGAAATTCAGCAAAATTTGTTCGACCGCGCCAAAGCCTACCGCGATGCACACATCACGCGGGTGGATACCTGGGCGGAACTGGAAGACGTGCTGGAAAATAAAGGCGGTTTTGCCTCCGCGCACTGGGACGGTACCACGGAAACGGAACTGGAAATCAAGGAGAAAACCAAGGCAACCATTCGTTGTATTCCGCTGGATGCGGTGGAGGAAGATGGTGCCTGCATTTTGACGGGTAAGCCTAGTACACAGCGGGTTTTGTTTGCTCGGGCTTATTGATTTTTTGTTGAAGAAGTTGAGAAAGTGGAAGTTGTTGAGAAGGGTTGGAGTTGCGCCGGTTGGTGGAGCTCCAACCCTTTTTTATTTTTCGGGATTTTATGGTAAATATACACATTTACCTTTTGCTTTACCGATGCCTTGTTAGACTGTCATCTGGTGCTAATTTTACGACCCAATAGTCGTATTCCCCCAGGCAATTTTCGGTTTTATTGCCCGAAATATTGGACCGGGAGCATCCGCCCAGCAGGTAACCGCCATCGCTGGTCAACCGAATACACTGTAAAAGGTCGGAACTATCGCCGCCAAAGCTTTTTCGCCATTCTTCTTTTCCCACGCTGTTAAACTTGGCTATTTTATAATCCATATTTTTCAACACAGAAGTGTCCTCGCAGGCAAAACGCCAATCCTGAATATCTGCGAACAAATAACCGCCATCGGCACTCGGAAATAGACTGCTTCTGTTATAACGCACATCTTCATAGTGTTGCCACTGGCGACTACCAGCAGTATCTAACTTTGCTACCCAAGTATAATAATTTTGAGGGCCATCCCCAGAGCGTAGTAAAAAAGACGTGTAATATCCTTGTACAAAATATCTACCATTAGATGTCAACTGAAAAGTTGGCTGCCCGGAATATTTTGCTAGGCCCAAGCTGTTTTGCCATTGAAGTTCTCCATCGGCATTTAATTTAAACAACCAATAATCTTGTTCGGCAAAGAGACTACCATTACCAGTCAATGGATTGAAAGGCATGATAGACTGTGAAGGACCGAAGGCAATATAGCCGCCATCGGCTGTCTTCTGCAAAGTAATTATGTAATCCCAATTTTTCCGGTTGATCTTGTGCTGCCATTGCATTTTTCCGGCTGCATCCAATTTGGCTATCCAGTAATTATAATAACCCGAACTTTTTGGACTCACCTCACCCGTCGTGTCGGACCGGGCTGAGCCGCCAAGAATACAGCCGCCATCCGGGGTTAATTGCACTGCGGCTATAACTTTGTCCTCCATACTATTCTGCCATTGAATACGACCAGCCTTATCCAATTTTATTATCCAGCACTCCACACCAACGTCTTCCATACTGTCCAGGTTTTGAAAGCCCGAAAGCTTATACTGGTAATTCCCATGTAAAATACATCCGCTGTCAGCAGTGGGATATACGGAGAAAAGGTAATTATGTCGACCATCCCCGATGGTTTTCTGCCACTGGGTATTTCCATCTGCGTTTAATTTAATTATTCGGCAATCCTGATGGCCAAAGTCATGATCCGCCAAGGTCCTGGCGGTATCGCACCAAACATTTCCACCTAACAGGTAACCACCATCGGCAGCCATTTGAAGCAGATGGATAGATTGTTGGAGGTCGCCCATTATCGTCTTTTGCCATCGAAGGTTGCCACCGCTGTCTAATTTTACTAACCAATAATCGAAGCAACCAATACCATTTTCGTTTTTATCACCTGAAATATTGGAAGATGAATGGCCACCAAGAATGTAGCCGCCATCACTAGTTTGTTGAAGATCAGTAAGATAATCATTGTCACTGCCACCAATGGTTTTTTGCCACTGAATAGCGGGAAACTGCGCAAAAACAGGAACAACGGCATAGAATGCCGCAAGAAGCAGAAAGTAGAATTTTTTCATGGGATTGATATAACTGAACTGATTAATATTCAAGAGATGAAAATTGACCAACTCATTACACAGCACCCAAGAACTATTTTATTTGTTTTTTTGCTCCTTGCCTATTTCTCCCTTCCCCGTTCCCATTCCCAAATCTTCCCTTCCTCTATATCAATTTTTTCCTGGACAAATGTGAAGCCTAGTTTGCGCAACACATGAACCGAAGCATTTTCCTCGGCCAACGTTTGGGCCGTCACGACGCGCACGCCCGACTGTGCAAAGGCAAATTCGCAGAGAGCCCGCGCCGTCTCGGTCGCGAAGCCACGGTTTTGGTAAGCATCGGCGATTTCGTAGCCTATTTCGACGGAGCCGCGTGGATCGGGCGCGCCCTTGAAGCCGCAGGTGCCGATGAGGCGCACATCGTGGCGATGCACGATCACGTAGCTCCACCAGGCGGGTTCGTCGTCGTGTTCGCGCAGATAGTCGCGCAGCCAGAGGTAGGCTTCCGGGAAATGCAACCAGTTTTCGGCATAGCCTACGCCGCCGAGCCGGGCGGATAAGGCGGCCCAATTTTCGTCAACAATGGCATCCAGCAGGGGCAGGGTGGTAGGAATCAGGAAAAGGCGGTCTGTGGCAAGCATGAGTATAATGGGCAAATAGCAATAAGCAAATGGGCAAAATTGCAAAAGGCAAATTAGCAATGAAACCCGACACATTACGCAAAATTTAGATTAAACTAATTTTAAGTAGCAAGACATTAGAAATTGGATATTAGACGATAGACCAAGGCATTGATGATCAAGTGTTTTAATCAAATACTCCAATCCTCACATCCTCAAGGAATTTAATTTACAGGGCAATAATTGATCAAGTAAAATCTACATTTTCGGCAGGGCCAGCAACGCCAGTGCTTTGGCAGGTGCCAGGTTATCATGGGGCTGGTCGGCAATGGTGAGGGCAATATTAAGCACTTGATAACGCTTGCGCACCAACAACGTAGAGGTGCTGGTACTCCACAAAGCGTCATCGCCGAGACCGCTCACATCTTCTTCATACACTTTGCGCTGGTCGCGACGAAGTTGGGCAAATTGCTCTTGTGCAATCAACGTAGTACCATAGCCAAACACCTGCACCGTCAGAATATTGGAAGGTTCCAGATAAGGAGTACCCCCTTTTTCATTGTTGTTTTCGCGCTCTCGCCAGTCCGCTTTCTTCCAGGTACGCAGGCAAAAAGCCTCTTTTGGCAGGGTACGGGCATTGAAAATGTCGCGCTTCGCGTCAATGCCGAATTGTTGGAGCACCTCGGTGTCGGTGATGACCTCACAGCCGCGATTGACCCAGTTATTTTCATGGCGAGTGGGTTCGCCGGAAAGGGTGTCCCGGTCTTCGTCCAGCAGTTTTTGTGCTTTTGCCGAAGGCGAAGGCGGGCCGGACGGGTCTCGATGACAAGCCGATGGAGTGAATAATGTAACCAGGGAAAACAAATAAAGGAGCGGACGAATCATGGGATGATTTTTAGGTGAAATACCCATTATAGGTAGAAAAACGGGTTTAAATGCTGCAAAAGGGAGGCAAAGATAAGGGCGCAAAGGACCAATGTTGGCAGTCCTGTACCCGGATTTCTGTTGCTGGCAAGCAGTTATCGAAGTAGATAGAGATGGTTTCCATCGAAAAAAATAGGCGCGTGGTTTCAGGTGAAGGTTTATTCCGTTCTTTTGCCCTGTTCAAAATTAAAATTTCAATTTTCCATCACGGTCAATTTAAAAAGAAATGGCACAATCGAATACCGAAATTTGGGGACATCCGCGCGGGCTTTCCCTGCTCTTTTTTACGGAAATGTGGGAACGCTTCAGCTACTACGGTATGCGCGCCCTTTTTTCCCTGTACATGATCAATGCGCTGTTGTTTTCCAAAGAAAAGGCTTCTGAAATATACGGCAGTTACACGGGGCTGGTCTATCTCACGCCGCTGATCGGAGGTTACGTGGCGGATCGCTACTGGGGCAATCGCAAATCCATCGTGTTGGGCGGTTTGCTGATGGCTGTTGGTCAATTTTTGATGTTTGGCAGTGCTTCTTTTTATCAGGATGCCAATTTGTCTATTCCGCTCATGTGGGGTGGCCTGGCGATGCTCATTATCGGCAACGGTTTTTTTAAACCAAATATTTCTTCCATGATTGGTCAGATGTACGTGGAAGGCGACCGTCGCCGGGATGCGGCCTACACCATTTTTTATATGGGCATCAATCTGGGGGCATTTATCGCACCCTTATTGTGCGGTTATGTGGGCGATACGGGCAACGCGGCGGACTTCAAATGGGGCTTTCTAGCGGCGGGGATCGGCATGATCCTCGGAACTATTTTGTTCCAAACCCAAAAAGATAAATATGTCGTGCGGCCGGATGGCTCGCCCATCGGTGCTGCGCCAAACACGTCGGTGGAAGTAAGTGCGGACGCTGGTACGGGCGGTTTGGGAACTTCCCAGCTTTTATTGGGCTTGGGCATGGCAGTTGGCGGATTCTTGCTGTTGAAATACGCGCTTTCGTTCGATACCATTGCTGCGTTGATCTACGCCATTACGGTCTCTATGATGACGGTGATTATCACTGATAAATCCCTGACCAAAGTGGAGCGCGACCGGATCATCGTCGTCTATGTGTCCGCCTTTTTTGTGGTATTTTTCTGGGCCGCATTTGAACAGGCAGGTGCGTCACTCACGTTCTTTGCGCAGGAACAAACTGATCGGTCTTTGCTTGGTACGATCATTCCAGCCAGTTACTTCCAGTCGGTCAATGCCGTGGCAGTGGTACTATTGGCACCACTCACGGCGGCCATCTGGGTAGCTTTGGCCAAACGTAAATCTGAGCCTAACTCCTTGATTAAGCAGGCCTTAGGTTTGCTCATCCTAGCTTTGGGCTACGCGGTTATTGCTATTGGCGTGAAAGGTGTGGGCCTGGGCATGAAAGTCAGTATGTTCTGGCTGATTGCATTGTACGTCATCCATACGGTCGGCGAATTGTGTTTGTCGCCCATCGGCCTGTCGCTGGTCTCCAAACTGGCACCGATGCGTTTCGTATCGCTGCTGTTCGGCGTATGGTTTCTGGCCAATTCGGTGGCCAATAAAGCGGCGGGTCAGTTGAGCGGTTTATATCCGCCTTCGGGCGCGGAATACGCCCTGGCTGCCGAAAACGGAATTAACAATCAAGTATACGAAGGCTTGCTGGAGAGCAATATCGTAATCCCGAAAGAATCAAGCGAAGAAGCAAAGGCAGCTGTCAAATCCTTTGCCAACTCCCATCAGGATATGAGTATATTGGATTATGTCCGAAAGAACAAAATAGGTGACATGAAAGTAGTAACTAAAGATACAAAGAATGATACCACCTACACATATCATTTCATTAGTTTATCGGAAGATATTGCGCAAAAAGCGCAGGCCAAAGGCTTAGAGGTGCATCAAATATCAGCTGAATTGGCTGGCAACTTGCAACGATTAGGCATCACTTTACCATCAAATACGTATTTAGGAGCACCCGTAACCAGCAACGATGCGCAAGCTTTTCTGGCTACCAAATCAGCAGAACTAAGTTTGCCCCTAAATTATCCTACTTTCCTCGGCACGAAAATCAAAGACCTCTACCAGTTTTTCATGCTTTTCGTCGGTATGGCGGGCGTGGCAGGGGTGATTTTATTTGGTTTATCCTTCCCATTACGAAAAATGATGCACGGAGCGGATTAGGGTAAATTAGGCAAATTTGCAAAAGGCAAGGAGGCAAAAAAGCAGGTAGGTTACTGATAATGAGCAAATAAGTTTTGGCTATTGCTCCTTGCCAGTTGCTCACCGCTCGCTGTCTCCTTGCCTTTTATTTTGCCAATTGCAAATTTGCCCCTTACCCTTTTGCTCTTTCCTCCTTTGTTTTTTCGCTAAAACCGGACGAATGTAGTTACGGTTATGGCATTTTCGCCGTAGCGCGTACCTTTGAAGCCCGTCACCTTCGTCGGTAATTTTTTGAAGAGAAATTTCAAATAAGTACCTCACTGAAAATAGTGTAGGGTAAATTTTTTGCAAAGCATTGATTGCCAATTTGCCATTTGCTATTTTGCCTTTTTATTTACTCATCACCAGGCTGCACATGAACATTAAACTGCTACACTTTCTTCTTCCGGCCCTGTTTTGCGCGGGGCTATATCGGGCGGATGCCCAATGCCAATATCAGCTGGATATGTTTGATAGTTATGGAGACGGCTGGAATGGCTGTACCGTGAATATCACTTCCGGGCCGAATACCTACTCGTTTACGCTCAATAATTTTAGCGATGACGGCATTGACAGCACCGTGTACTTCACGGTGGCTGGTGGACTTCCATTGATCGTCACCTGGGTGCCAGGTTCGTTTGTCACCGAGGTCTCTTTTAAACTGTACAATGCGGACGGCACGGTGGTGTATACCTCGCCCGCACTCCCCAGTACGACCACTATTCTGTACACTGCCATAGCGGAATGCCCCAGTTGCCTCAAGCCCACCAACGTACAGATCGAAAACGTGTACGATACCCGCGCCAAACTGCGCTGGTCGCCTGCTCCCGCCAGCAATGTGCTGGGTTGGCAGGTGATTTACGGGCCACAGGGCTTCGTGCCAGGTGTCGGAGTCGGCGATACGGCCTTCGTAACTACGCCCAAAGTGACGCTCACTGGCTTGCAGGAAAAAACGTTTTACGATTTTTATCTGGTCCAGCAATGCGACACCACGGACTTTAGTGCCCGGCTGGGGCCATTTAGTTTTGAAACTTACTGGACAAATGATGTAGGCATCAGTGCCGTCCTGACCCCTGCCAGCAGCTGCGATCTAGGCCAGGAAGCCGTGAAAGT